>LZME01000063.1 GCA_001673575.1 Mycolicibacter heraklionensis
TCTGGACCAAGACCGCCGACCAAATCCTGGCCAGCATCGGGAACTACTGCACCCGAATTAATGACTCAGGACACTAGCTGAAACGGACGGGCAATCTCGCCGCGAGGTCAGCGGCGGTGGTGCCGAAGGTTTCGGATGTCCGGATCGTTCCGGTGGCCGTGTCGATATCGAAGATGGCGTGCTCGGTATAGACCCTGCTGACGCAACGCAGACCGGTCAGCGGATAGGTGCATGACGGAACCAGTTTGGCGGCACCGTCTTTGGTGAACAGATCCATCATCACGAACACCTTCTTGGCTCCGATTGCCAAGTCCATTGCTCCTCCGACGGCGGGGATCGCGCCCGGTTCCCCGGTATGCCAGTTGGCCAGGTCTCCGTACCGGCTGACCTGCAGGGCTCCCAGCACGCACACGTCGAGGTGCCCGCCGCGCATCATCGCGAAGGAGTCGGCGTGATGGAAGTAGGAGGCTCCGGGCATCTCGGTCACCGCAATCTTGCCGGCGTTGGTGAGGTCGGGATCGATGTCGTCGCCCCGTGCGGCGGGCCCCATGCCCAGCATGCCGTTTTCGGTGTGCAGTACCACCGCGTCGTCGGGTGACAGATGATCGGCGACCAGCGTGGGCTGACCGATGCCGAGATTGACGTAGGAACCCGCCGGGATATCCCGGGCGATGACGGCGGCGAGTTCGTCGCGGGTCAGGGGACCGCGATCAACATGCTCGACTGTGCCGGCTGGCGTCCGCGTCACGAGCTCGTCTCCAGGATCCGGTCGACGTAGATACCCGGGGTGACAATCGCTTCGGGATCGAGCTGGCCGGTGTCGACGACACGGGACACTTCAGCGACCGTCAGCTCGGCGGCGGTAGCCATCACCGGACCGAAGTTCCGGGCGGTCTTGCGATACACCAGATTTCCCGAGCGATCCCCGATGTGGGCGCGGATCAATGCGACGTCGGCGTGGATGGGGTACTCCAGCGCGTAGTCCCGGCCGTTGATGGTCCGAATCTCCTTGCCCTCGGTGAGCAGCGTGCCGACTCCGGTGGGGCAGTAGAACGCTCCGATACCAGCGCCGGCGGCGCGGATGCGTTCGGCGAGGTTGCCCTGCGGCACGAGTTCCAGCTCGATCTTGCCGGCGCGATACAGGCCGTCGAACACATAGGAATCGGACTGGCGGGGAAACGAACAGATCAGTTTGCGGACCCGCCCGGCGGCCAACAGTGCTGCCAGCCCGGTGTCCGCAGTGCCCGCATTGTTGCTGACGATGGTCAGATCGTGAGCGCCTTGGGCGATCAGTGCATCGATCAGCACGGTGGGCAGGCCGGCCAAGCCGAACCCGCCAACCAAAACCGTTGCGCCGTCGGCCACTCCGGATACCGCTTCGGCGGCGGTGTCACAGACTACGGCGCGGCTCACCGTTCGCCCTCTGGGCTGTCGTGGTCGGCCAGCACCTGCGCGGCAATGCGGAACGCGGTATTGGCATCGGGTACACCGCAATAGATTGCGGTCTGCAACAGCACCTCTTTGATCTCGTCGTTGGACAGGCCGTTGCGGCGCGCCGCGCGCAGATGCATGGCCAGCTCCTCATGGTGGCCGCGAGCCACCAGGGCGGTCAGGGTGACGATCGAGCGACTGCGTCGGTCGAGGCCGTCTCGGGTCCAGATGTTCCCCCACGCGTAGCGGGTGATCAGGTCTTGAAAGTCGGCGGTGAACTCGGTGGTGCGTGCGATCGTGCGGTCGACGTGTTCGTTGCCCAGGACCTGTCGGCGCACCGACATGCCCGCGGTGTAGACCGGATCGCGCACCATCAGGTGGGCGAGAATAAGGTTGACCGTCGCCTTGGGGGCCTCGATCGGTGCCAGGTGGCCGACATCGTCGAGCACCACCAGACGGCCGTGTTGGACACCGGAAGCGATGCGCCCCAGCAACTCCGGGGGAGTAGCGCCATCATGGGAACCGGCAATGGCCAACACCGGTGCAGCGATTTGACCGAGTTGTGCGGTGACATCGAAGTCGGCCAGTGCCTCGCAGGCCTGGGCATACGATTCATCGTCGGTCCCGCGCAGCGCATCCACCAGTGCCGCGACCAGCCCCGGCGCTCGTTCGATGAAACCGGGTGCGAACCAGCGCTGCAGGGAAGCCTCGACGACCGCGCCGGTGCCCGATGTGCGCACGGTGTCCGCACGTGTAACCCAGTCCTCGGCTCTTCCGATGGCGGCGCCAGTGCATTGCAGCGTGGCACTCGACACCCGCTCGGGGGCATCGAGCAGCAACTGCAAGCCGACCGCTCCACCGATCGAATTGCCGGCGTAATGGAACGCCGCGCGCGGCGCGATCTCGTCCACCAAGGCCAGCACGCCAGCCGCCAGGTCTGGCATCCGGAATCCAGCTGCCGGACTACGACCGTGGCCGGGAAGATCCCACGCGACGACGCGCAGACGCTCGGCGAGTTGTTCAGCGGCTAAGCCCCACAGGGCGGTTGCCGAAGTCCCGAGCGATGGCCCGAGCAGGATCAGGTCCGCGTTCGGCGGGCCGCCGAAGTCGGTGCCGACCAGTCGCGGCAAGCTCATGTTGCCTCACAGTGGTGGTGCGCGCGTTGCAGGACGGCATCGATGAGTTGGCTTGCGGCCCCGGTGTAGTGGCCTCGAGTCGTTTTCCCGGCCAGTTCGGCCATCGCCCGCTGCTCGCCGAGCAAATCGCCGGCGGCGGCGAGATTCGTCGCGGCGCGATCGGTGTCGATGACCAGTCCGGTGAGCAGATCTGTTGTCTGCGTGGCAGCTACGACGGTGTAGCGCGACAAGGTTCGCAGGGCCGCCCATTCGGCGTGCCAACCGCCGTCGGAACGCTCATCGATGCTGCCTGCCGACGCGGCGTGCAAGCTGGCGGCCAGCGGCGGTACCACCAAGGCAGTACGGCGGATCAGTACGGATAACACCGGATTGTTCTTGTGCGGCATCGTCGACGAACCGCCGCCGCGGCCCTCAGCCAGTTCACCGATCTCGGGTCTGCTGCTCGTCACAACGTCATTGGCGATGTGTGACCAGGCGTCGCTGCATGTCACCAACGCGTCGCCGGAGCGGGTGATGACCGAGCGAGTGGTGTGCCACGGCGGGCTGTCGGCAAAGCCAAGGGCTGCGGCCAACCTTCCGGACAGGCTCATGGCATCGGCAGGCGACCCGGCTAATTCGCTGGCAGCGGCCATAGTTCCGGCGGCGCCCCCGGCCTGCACCGGAAGCTGCGGCAGTGCGGCGATACAGTCGGCGCCGTCCAAAACTCCGGTCAGCCAGTTGGCGAACTTCATGCCGACTGTGGTGGGCAACGCGGGCTGCGTCAAGGTGCGGGCAAGCATGGGGCTGTCACGGTAGGTCGCGGTCAGCGCGGCCAGGGTGCGTACGTGGGTGCTGAGTTCGTGGCGAACTCGATCCAATGTGTCTCGCAGGCAGAGCATCAGCGCGGTGTCGACGACGTCTTGGCTGGTCAGGCCGCGGTGCAGCCAGCGTGCCGGTTCGCCTCCGGTGCGTTCGCGGAGTATTGCGAGCAGGCCCGGCACGGGGTTGCCGGTCGTCTCGGCAGTCAGAGCCACCGCTTCGACGTCCGCTGCCGAGACCGCCGCGTTCAGGTCGGCCCGTGCCGCCGCCGGCGCGATCTCGGCGTCGACAAGCACATCGAGCCAGGCGCTTTCGACCCGCACCATCGCAGCCAGGTACGCCGCGTCGCTGAAGATCAGCCCGGCCCGGTGGTCGCCGGGCCACAACAGGTCGGTCATGGTTGCCCCCGATAGCGCAGGAATACCGTCTCGTCGGCGCCTTGCAGCCTGATGTCGAACCGAAAGCCACCCTCGTCGGGCACCGCGATGAGGGTATGTCGACGCTCAGCCGGCACGGAATTGAGCAAGCGATCTGCATCGAGGTGCTCGCCGGGCAGATAGGCCCGGGTGAACAATCGGTTCAGCAGGCCCCGCGCAAACACGGCGACGGTGATGAACGGTGCAGACTGATGGAGCGCACCAGGTTTCACCGTCGTGAAGCTGTAGTGGCCGCCTGCGTCCGTTGCGGCGCGTCCCCACCCGCTGAAGGTGTCGCCGTCGCGGCGAAGCGAACTGGACGTTGGCACGGCGCCGCCCGCATCGGCCTGCCAGATCTCCAGCAGTGCGTCGGGAACGGGCGCCCCGGCGCCGTCGGTGACGGTGCCGTGTAGCCCGATGGCATCGGCCGATCCGGGGGATACGAGCTCGTTGCCGCGTTCGAACGGCAACGCGTAGCCGAAGAACGGGCCGATGGTCTGGCCGGGAGTGGCCGCCAGTTCAGTCATCGTGATCCTCGAACGGCGTTGCGGCAGGGCCGGTGAGCACGATGTCCCACCGGTAGCCGGTGGCCCATTCGTGGCTGGTGGTGTCGTGGTCGTAGACCGCCACGAGCCGATCACGAGCCTTCTGGTCGGTGATCGACTGATAGATCGGATCCAACGGGCACAGCGGGTCGCCCGGAAAATACATCTGAGTGATCATCCGTTGGGTGAAATCAGTTCCGAACAAGGAGAAATGGATGTGCGCCGGCCGCCAGGCGTTGTGGTGGTTGCGCCACGGGTACGGGCCGGGCTTGATCGTCGTGAACCGGTAGAACCCGTCCTCGTCGGTCAGGCATCGCCCCGCTCCGGTGAAATTGGGGTCCAACGGTGCGGGATGCTGATCCCCCTGATGGATGTAGCGCCCGCTGGCGTTGGCTTGCCAGATCTCGACGAGTTGGCGGCGCACCGGTCTGCCCTTGCCGTCGACGACCCGCCCGGTCACCACGGTGCGCTCACCGATCGGCGTGCCCGCGTGCTGGGTCGTCAGATCGGCGTCGAGCAAGGCGACGTCGTCTCGGCCGAAACAGGGCCCCTGCAGTTCCGCGGCCTCTGGGTCTGCCAGGAGTAGGGTGTTTTTGGGATGCCGAAGCACGCTGCTGCGGTAGGGCGGATAGTCGAGCCTGGGTTGGCTTTCCTTGAGACCCGTACGCTGGTAATCGTCCCGGATCGCCTCGATTTCGGCGCTGATCTTCCCCTGGCCAGTCATCGCTGCTCCAGCCGGGCAAGTTCATGGCGCCAGGCCGCGTCCGCGGTGAACGCGGGGCCGAGGTCGGGCAGATCTGCCCAATCTGCCTCGTCGATCGGCTTGCAGGTGCCGCCTGCGCAGCGGATCCGCAGCGACATCGAAGCCAATTGGTCCAGGCTGATCGCCTGCAGCACAGCCTGGCGAACCGTGGCAGCGGCACTGGTGATTCCATGGCCGCGACAGATCACCACCGGCTTGCCCGCCATGGCGGAAACCATCTCTTTGCCGAGTTCCGTGGTGCGGATCAGCACGGCCCTCGGGTACACCGGGACGCCTCGGCGCGCCAACCATGCACCAGGGATGTCGAAGGCCCCGTAGGCGGGTTCGATCGTGATGCCCGCCAGGTCGGCGGCGACGACGGCCGGGGGATGCAGGTGTGCCACTGCCCGGTGTTCGGGATGAGCCAGCAGGGTTTCGACGTGGATCGGCAGCTCGTTGGGCACGCGATATCCGTCCAGTTCCCCTGGCATGCCCGGTGTTCCGTCAAAGCGGATGAGCCGAATGTCGTCGGGACGGGTGAATGCCACGCCGTCGTCGGAGTCGCTGCGGCACCGCACGAGTAGGTGGTGTTCGTCGACTCGGGCACTGATGTGCCCGAGAATGCCGTCCACCAGGCCCCGGGCGGCGGCGACGCGGCAGGCCTGCGCAACCTCGAGTCGTAGCGGCGCCAGATCGTCGGCGGTCACGCGGTGCCCCCGGTGGTCATTCCGAATCCGCCGTCGGGATGTGTGGTCCCGGCCGTGATTCCGCGGGACCGGTCTGATGCCAGGAATACGTAGCTCCACGCGTGGTCCTGCGGGGTGAGCGCCACGTTGAGCGGGGTGCGTGCCGCGAGATCGCGGGCCCGGTCGGGGGTGTCGTCCAGCCGGATATGGTCGAGTGACAGGTTCTGCAATCCGCGCAGGTCGGTGTTCAATGTTCCGCCCGGCGCAACGCCGTTGACCCGGATGCGCGGGGCGAGTTCGTAGGCGAGAGTGCTGACCAGGCCGCGCACGGCGAACTTCGATGCGACGTAAAGTACGCCGCCGCGTCCCGGGTAGAACGAGGACGCGGACTCGGTGAGGACGATCGACGACCTCTCCTGGGCTTGAAGCGCGGGAAGCGCGGCTTTCACCGACTGCAGCTGACTCAGCACGTTCGTCTTGAACATCTCGTCGAACGCCGGCTCCAGCTCTGCGGTCGAGATATCGGTGATTCCCTTGTAGAAGTCGAAGATCCCAACGCAGTTGACCAGCGTGTCCAGGCCACCGAAAGCCGCGACGGCGGCGGCGACAGCACGTTCGTTTGCCTCAAAAGTCGTCGCATCGCCCTGTGTCACCGGAACTCCCGGCAACTCACCTGCCAGCGCATCGCATTTCGACCGATCGCGTTCCAACACCGCGACCTGGGCTCCCTCGTCGAGATAGGCGTCGACGACTGCTCGGCCGATGCCCGAGCCGGCGCCGACGACTAGCGCCCGCTTACCGTCCAGCCATCGCGTCACGGTAGGTCACTGTCGTCTGTGAGGAGCGGTTGATGCATGTTGCCGACCATCGCCGCCAGAGTGTAGGCGTTCTGCCAGGTCAATGCTTCCAGTTCCAGGGCGTCGAGACTGATCCATTGCCCCGACTTCGGCGACGTGATCAGCAGCCGGGAACCGTTGCGGGTGTCGACCCGGTGCAGCGTCACTTCGGTGAATTCGTTGGCGATGGTTATCGCGTCACCGACCGCATTGGCCATGAGGTCGTCGAGTGCGCTCACAGGAAGACCGCCAGGTTCTGCATGCGCAGGACCGACTCATCGACATAGATGGTGCGCCGCGCCAACTTCCACTGGTCATCCGTGCGCCGCAACAGGTCTTCACGGCCGCAGGAGACGAACGCCGCCTCGTTCACGTCGCCACGGCTGCGGAAGAGCAGCTCGGCTGACTCGACGATCAGGTGCTGGTCATCATCGCAGGCAAAGGTGCGGACGTTGGTGATGTGATGGCGCAGCCGTGACGGAGGATCTTCGGTCCAGGCGTGCTCGGTCGCGAAGCGCGCGACGCGCCGGTTCAACGAGTATTTGTTCTCGTCGAAGTGGGCCATGCCGGGCGACGTGTCGAATCCAGCGCCCGAGGCGGTGGTCACTCGGACGGGCATGAAGTAATGGATGTCGTCGGTGAGGGTGTCGAGCCAGTCGGTGTACTGCTGTGCGTCGAGCAGATACGCCTCGTCGACCAAGAACTGATGTGCCTGCAGGTGTCGGGTGTCGTTGAACGGCAAGGGCTTACCGATGCGGTCCTTCTTGGATGCATGATCACCCAGAACTGCCAGCTCCCATGGGCCACCGGCATCTTTCGGTCGGGCAAACCCGGGGCGCTGGCTTTTCTCGGCGGATGTCATACCCGGGCCTCCTCGCAGGCTGTCTCGCATGCCGACGTGCCGTTGGTCTGCACCAGGGGGGTGATTCCGTCGCGCTGCGTGCCCATCGCTGCGGTGTCCGTCGCTACCGGAGCCATCTGGAGGTGATCGGCCCACATCCGAAGGATCGCCCGCTGGTTGTTCTCGTTGTAGCCGACCTGAGCGGTGCCTGGGCCATGGAACAGTTCTGGCGGTAACGCGTTGACCACCGGGGTGTCGTCGGCGAGCAGGCCCATCCGTCCGTTGAGCAACAGTTGACGGGCCATGGAGCCGGCAGCGGTGTTGGTCAGCGACACCCAGTTCTCCACGTCATCCTGTTCGAACATGCCCGTGGAGCCAAAGCACATCAGGTAGGCCTTGTAGGAGTCCTTCTTGAACTGCTCGGGGGCGGCCGCGTCGACCGCGAACCACGAGTACACCTCGGTCTCGTTCTCACTGATCGGCTGCCAGGTACGAATCGATATGAACGGCAACACATCTTCGCTGTCTTGGATCTTTGGCCAGTTGTGCACCAGGCTCATGTTGGGAAAGCATGATGCCGCCGAGATCATGAAGCCGTCGTCGGCGACCATGCGCTGGTGATCGGCGGACCACACGTCCTTGATGCGCCCCACCATCTCGTCGGGGTAGCCGACGTAGCGCATCCGTTCCTCAAAGTTGCCCGGCGGCAGCTTGTAGGTAGTCCCGCCGCCGCAGGTCGCCCAGTACGTCGCACCGTCTTTGCGCTTCTGCGCCTTCGGTTCTCGAAACAGCCCGATGTCGACGACTGAGGCGTGGGTATGCGGGGTGTGATACATGTCCCCGGCGAAGTTCTCGACGCCGATCTTCCAGTTCGCTTTGATGCGCCATCGTTGCGGGCCGCGCACCTCAAGACCGCTGCGGCTCTGCTTGGTGTAGAAGTCCAGATAGAACTTGAAGTCGCCGAGAAACTCTTCGAGTGGAGGAGCTTGCGGGTCAAGGCTGATGAAGATCAGACCGTTGTAACTGGCCAGGCTCGGTGCCGGCAACAGCGTCTGGCCGCGCTTGGAGAAGCCGGCCTCGCCGCCATAGGCCTCTTGGTGAAAGGGCAGGCCGGTGATGCGCCCGTCGTTGCGATACGACCAGCCGTGGTAGGGGCAGCGGAAATTGGAGGCATTGCCCATCTCGGCGCGGCAGATCTGCATCCCGCGATGCAGGCACATGTTGAACATGGCGCGCACGTCGCCCTTGGAGTCGCGCGCGATTATGAAGGAGTCGTTGAGCAGGCGTCGCACGACGTAGTCGCCGTCTTGCGGGATCTCCGACTCATGCGCCACGAACATCCAGGCGCGACGGAAGAGTCGCTGCTTCTCGAGTTCGAAGATCTCGGCGTCGTTGTAGATGTGCGCTGGGATCATTCCCCGCCTGACCTCATCGAGGACATGCCGGTGATCACTCATCGATGCGTCTCCAGTCTTGAAGGCCCGCAATGTCTGGTATGCAGAGAAAATCTCTGGGGCGTGCAGAAAACTCTGCCAGGATCAGGGTTTGAAGGTCAACAACGCTGAGTAGTGTCTCTGGTATGCAGAATGACGAGCCTGTTTGGCCGCCCGGCGACGCGGCCCTGGATCGGGGCGTGCCGCAGTATCCGATCGGATCGGTGGATAGGGCGTTGAAGCTTCTGCTGTTGCTGGGGGAGCGGCCGCAGGTCCGGTTGACCGACGCGGCCAATCACCTGGGCGTCGCATCCTCTACCGCTCACCGCCTGTTGGCGATGCTGCAGTATCGCGGCTTCGTACGCCAGGATCCGGCGTCCAAGGCGTATCACCCCGGGCCGGCGCTGATGAGCGTGGCGTTTTCGGTGTTCAACCGCATCGATATCGAGGGTGCGGCAAAGCCGGTACTGCTGCGCCTCAGCGACCGCCTCAACGAGTCGGTGCATCTGGGCGTACTTGAGGGCGCCAACGTTCGTTTCATCGCCGCCGCCGAGGGGCAGGCGGCGGTGCGGGTCGCCTCACGGTTGGGACGCACCATGCCTGCGCACTGCACCTCGACCGGCAAGGCGCTACTGGCGCGCCTGTCTGATGCCGACATCGCCCGCCTGTATCCCGACGAGGAGTTACAGCGGGTGACGGCACATTCGGTTGCCACCAGGACGGAGCTGCAACGCGAGCTCGGTCGGATACGGCAACAGGGCTACGCGGTGAACCGGGAGGGCAGTGAGGACGGCGTCGCCTCGGTCGCGGTGCCGATTCCCACGCGTGCACCAGGTGTGCTGCTGGCGCTCAATGCCGCAGCGCCCGTTCACCGGCTGAGCAGTTCGCAGTACCGAGGGGTGGCAGCCGTGCTGGTCGAGGCGGCCAACGAGATAGGCGCGCAGATCGGCTAGGTGCTATGACGGGGCCACGAGCAGCTGCGCCCGCCGCGCCAACAGGCGCCGTACCGCATCGTCCATGTGCTCGTCGATCAGTCGGATCGCCAGATCTTCGTCTCCGGCACCGATCGCCTTGCGCAGTACGACATGTTCGGTGACTTGCTCGCGCAGGTCGGGGTAGGCCTCTTCGAGTTCGCCGAGCAGGATGCGCGTTTCCGAAAGCAGGGTCCGCATCGCGCGATGCAGTCGTGGACTGCCGGCGCACTCGACCAGCACCTCGTGGAACGCCTGGTCGGCGTCGGCCGCCGCGGTGCCGTCGCCTTGGGCGGCGGCCTCCCGCAGGGCCTCTACCGGGCCGCGCAATCGCGCTGCCGCGCCGCGCGGGTCACCGCGGAGCACTTCGATCACCGCGGCGCGTTCGATGGCCTTGCGTGCCTGATATACGTCGCGGACGTCGTCATCGGTGAGTTCGACGACGAAGATGCCCCGGTTTCGTTCGCTGCGCAGCAACCCTTCGGCCACCAACCGCTGCATCGCCTCACGTACCGGCCCACGCGACACCGCAAACTGCGCGGCCAGACTCGCCTCGCCGAGCTGCTGACCCGGCGACAGCCGGCCGCGGGTGATCGCCTCTCGCAGTCGTTCGGCGATCAGTTCGGCCGTCGAGGCCCGGCTCAGCGGCTCGAACCCGGCATCGTGTGAGATTGTCATCGCCCATCCTCGAACAATGCGCCCAGCCCGTTAGTCCGCCGGGTTATCCCGGCGATGCGCAAACCTTCCCACACCGTCACCGCATTGGCTGTCAGTACCGGCTTGCCGAGCAGTTGCTCGAGTTCGTCGACCAGATCGACGGTGTGCATGGCGGTGTCGGGAATCAACAGTGCGTCTGCCCGAGGAGAATCATTGCGCAGCGCCAACTCCCGGACCTGACTCGGCGTCAGCCGGCCCACCTGTGCGGCGGTGGGGATGCCCGCGTCGCCCATGGCTTCGACGGTGACGCCATGGGCGGCAACGAAGTTCACGAACAGCTCAGCGATATCGCGCGGGTAGCTGGCCGCGACCGCAACGCGGCGGCAGGCGAGCGCGGCCAACGCATGCACGAACGCGAACGAGGTGCTCGAGGCGGGCACGCCCGCTTCCGCTGCCAGCCGCTCGACCTGCTCGGCCGCGCCCGTGGGCCCGAACACGAAGCTGCCCGATGTGCACGCCCAGACCACCGCGGCGGGCCGCTGCGGCGCCAGCAACGCTGCCCCCCGGGCGAGTTTGTCTGGGCTGCCGAGGTCCATCAGCTCTGGTACGGCATGCAGGTCGGTGCCGTAGATGTGCGCCACGGGCAGGTGCAGGTCCAGCAGACGGGCGGCGCGCGGGTAGTCGGACTCGGCGGCGTGGTCGGGATAGATGAACCCGACGGTGGGTTGCGCGGCCGTCATCGCGGGGCTCCGGTGAAGACGTCGCGGAGCCACCGGCCGGGGCCCATCATCGGCAGCTCCATCCGGCCCAGGCACGCCCACATCGTGAGTTGGTTGGCCGTGAGGATCGGTTTGCCCAGCATCTGCTCCAGTGGGGCGACGATGTCGTAGGTACGCAGGTTGGTGCAGCTGACGAAGATGGCCTGCGACTCTGGACGATCCGCCGCCAGGATCCGTTCGGCCACGGTGCGGTAGTTGACTTTCCAGATTCCCCCGCCCAGCCCCAGGTGATCCGAGTGCAGCACGGACACCCCGAGCTGATTCAAGAACACGCGCAGCAGGTCGGTCAGCTCCTCGTCGTAGGGAGTCAGCACGCTGATCCGCGAGATATCCAGCGCGATAATCGCTTCGGCCAGCGCTCCCGATGTGGTGACCGCCGTCTTGGCGCCGGCGGCTTCGATCGCCGAGACCAGCGTCTTCTCATATTCGACGCCGTGGATGAAGCTGCCCGACGAACAGAGATAGGCAACCACTTCCGGTTCCACGTGCAGCACGTCTCGGGTCGCCGCCTGGAGGTGGTTGGTGTCAGACACCAGCTCGGCCATGGCCCGGCTGACCGGAACCGGTTCGTAGTGAGTACGGGCTAGGTGCAGCGTCACCTCGGCAGGGATCCAGCGCCACAGTTCACGTTCGATAGCCAGATCGAACGGCGCGATGATGCCCACACCGCGCTGATCGACCGGCCCGTCGAAGTCCGGCAACTCCGGAAACTGGGACAGATCCATGGGTTTCCCCATACCGACGTTCCACCCCCAGGCCAGCCCTGGATTGTTGACAATCATACGATCTGTTTTTACGGTGTCAATGTGGACGCGCGGCCGGTGGTGACCGTCCAGCACGGTGAGTCGGTTCCCGCCCAACTCGATTCGATCAGCGCAGACGCGGATCTGCGCATGGTTCCGTCGTCGCGGCTGGCCGACGGGATTGTCGGCGCCGACGTGCTGTTTTTGTATGACTTCTCTTCTCCTGCACTGGAATCGGTGTGGTCTTCCGCTGCGGCGTTGCGCTGGGTACAAGTCGCCGCGATCGGCGTGGACGCCGTGCTGTTCGACGGGCTGATCGACAGCGATGTCGTGGTCACCAATTCGCGCGGGATCTTCGAGGAACCCATTGCCGAGTATGTGCTGGGACAGATCCTGGCCTTCGCCAAGGACTTCCGGCGCTCCGGCGACGCTCAGCGTCTCCACCGGTGGGAGCACTTCGACAGTGAGCCGATCGCCGGTGCCTCGGTCACGATCGTCGGGCCCGGGCCTGTGGGCCGGGCCATCTCCCGGTTGCTGGGGGCCGTGGGCATGTCGGTCCGCGGCGTCGGCCGCCGCGCCCGCGAGGATCCCGACTTCGGCTCGATCACCAGCGACGTGCGCGGCGCAGTCGCCGACGCCGACTATGTGGTGCTGGCCGCGCCATTGACACCGCAGACCCGGGGCATGGTCGATGCCGGCGTTCTTGACGCGATGCGGCCGACGGCGCGACTGATCAACGTGGGGCGCGGGGAGCTGGTGGACACCGGCGCTCTGGTGGCGGCGCTGCAGGCCGGCGTCATTGCCGGCGCGGCCCTCGATGTCGTCGACCCAGAGCCGCTCCCGGCCGATCATCCGCTGTGGAGTGCGCCCAACGTCAGTCTGACGCCGCATAACAGCGGTGACATCCGCGGTTGGCGGGATCTGTTGCAGCAGCAGTTCATCGCCAACTTCCGGCGATATGTCGCTGGGCAGCCACTGCACAACGTCGTCGACAAGCAGATGACCCGGTACGTATCCCGTGGAACCGGCTGAGGGGGCGCAGATGACCGAGCCGACCGAACTGACCGCCCTGCAACTGGTCGCCGCCTATACCTCCGGCGAGCTCTCCCCGGTGGAAGCCACCGCGGCGGCGATCGCCGCGATCAATGAACGCGACGGCGAGATCAACGCCTTCTGCCTGGTCGACGAAGAGACTGCGCTGTCGGAGGCCCGCAAGTCCGAGGTCCGCTGGGGCGGCAACTACACCAAGGGCCTGCTCGACGGGGTGCCGATCGCGATCAAGGACGTCTTTCACACGGCCGGCTGGCCGACTCTGCGGGGATCGCTGCTGGCCGACGCGGCGGGGCCATGGCCCGATGACAGCCCGGCGGTGGACAAGATCCGCAACGACGGCATGGTGCTGCTCGGTAAGACGACCACCCCGGAACTGGCGTGGAAAGGGGTCACCGACAGCCCGCGCACCGGCATCACCCGCAACCCCGCCGACACCAGTCGCACCGCGGGTGGCTCCTCGGGCGGCAGCGCCGCCGCGGTCGCCGCCGGAATGGCGCCGTTGGCCATCGGCACCGACGGTGGCGGAAGTATCCGGATTCCGGCGAGCTTCTGCGGCGTGGTCGGCTTCAAACCCACTCATGGACGAGTACCGATGTATCCGATCAGCCCGTTCGGGCCGCTGGCCCACGCCGGCCCGATAACCCGGACCGTCGAAGACGCCGCGGTGCTGATGGACATCATCGCGCTGCCGGACTTTCGCGACCCCACATCGTTGCCGGCGACTTTGACGACCTACCGCGGCGAAGTCCGGCGCGACGTGATCGGGCTCGACGTCGCTTATTCGCCGACTCTGGGATACGTCGACGTCGACCCGCAGATCGAGTCCGCGGTGGCAGAGGCGGTTCACACGCTGGCTGACGCGGGATTGAACGTCCTGGCGGCCGATCCCGGCTTCGCCGATCCCATCGACGCGTTCGAGGTGTTGTGGGCAACCGGGGCGGCGGGCAGCCTGCGCGGCCGGGAACGCGACCGCGGGCTCGTCGACCCCGGGCTGGCCGACATGTGGGATCGAGGGGCGGCGGTGTCCGGCGTCGACTATCTGGCCGCCCGCCAGGTCAGTGTGGATCTGGGAGTGGCCATGGGGCGCTTCCACGAACGGCACAACCTGCTGATCACGCCGACCCTTCCGATTGCGGCGTTCACCGCCGGCCACGACGTACCGGTCGACTCCGATATGCGGTGGTGGGCGCAGTGGACGCCTTTCACCTACCCGTTCAACATGACTCAACAGCCGGCGCTGAGCATTCCGATCGGGACCACATCGGAGGGGTTGCCGATCGGGATGCAGATCATCGGGCCCCGGCACAGCGACGATCTGGTGTTGGCGGCCGGTCTGTTCGCCGAGCGGGTCTTGGCCTGACCGGTCGGTCACGCCATTGCTAGCCGTTGCTAGGCCCTGGTGAAGGCCAACTGTTCGCCGACCGCGCCGGCCATCCACAAGTCGTTGCATGCGGCGGCCATCTCGGTCAGGCCGTCCTCGATCGTGGCGAAGACATTGCCGGGCACCCACCCGACATCGCCGTTGATCAGCAGGTTGTTGCGGCCGTAGAAGATCGCCAAATCGGTAGCGCCCAGCGGTGAATTCGCTTGGCCGTCCTTGTCATAACCGTAGGCGGGATTGCCGATGTCACCGGCATCGAAGTCGAAGAAGCAGACGTCGCCGGGGATCGGCGTGACCGTGGTGTTCTCCCGGCCCGGTGTGCCCAACGGCGGCAACAACGTGTAGACCTCGTTGCGGGCGTACTTGCCGTGAAAGGCCTGGCCGGCAACGGGTAACGCTTCCCAGACCACGGCGCAGGTCAGGGGCGCCTGCTCGTCGAGCAGTCGCGCCCGGCAAGACACCCCCCGCCCGGTCAACGTGATGGACAGGAAACGTGCCACAGCAGTCCCTTTCCTCCCCGGCCGGGTCTAGACCGGGTCGAAGACGCGGCTGGCGATGAATGTCGGGCGCGGAACGGCAGCGCCGAACGGCTCCACCAGGGCGTTGTCCACGCTGTTGTAGACAATGAAAACGTTCGAGCGCGCATACGGCGTGATGTTGCTGCTTGAGCCGTGCATGCAGTTGCTGTCGAAGAACACCGCGGACCCGGCCGGGCCGGTGATCTGACGAATCCCGTGCTGATCGGCCAACCAGGTCAGGCTCGCATCGTCGGGCGTGCCGATCTCCTGCTGCTTGAGCGACGAGCGGTAGTGATCCGGCGGCGTCTGGCCCGGGCACGACACGAACCAACGGTGCGAGCCGGGCATGATCATCAGCGATCCGTTGCTGTCCAGGTTCTCAGTGAGGGCCACCGAGACGCTGACCGCGCGCGGGGCGGGCATGCCGTCTTCGGCGTGCCAGGTCTCAAAATCGGAGTGCCAGTAGAATTCTCGGCCATTGAACCCGGGCTTGAAGTTGACTCGGCTCTGGTGCACATAGACATCGGAGCCGAGCAGTTGACGGGCCGGTCCCACCAGACGCGGGTCGGCGACCAGCGCGGCGAACGCCGGGCTGATCCGGTGCACCTCGAAGATGGACCGGATCTGGCCGCTGTCGCGCTCGCAGATCGAACGCTCGTCGGCGGCCAGCGCGGCGTCGGCCCGCAGGCGGTCCAGTTCGTTACGCAGATCCGCCACCACGTCGGTGTCGACCAGGGTGTCGACGGCCAGAAATCCGTCGGCGTCGAACTGCGCGACCCGGTCCGGACTCAACGGGCCGCCGTTGACCTCTGTCGTCCAGACCACCGGGTCGTGCCGCGGTTCGATACCGATCGTGACGTTGTTACGCGTGGGGTAGCGGTCGGTGAGGGTTTCGGCCAGAGGAGGAGTCACGATGCCGTCTCCTGTGGTTGTTCAGTGAGCAGGGGGTACGCGCCGGTTTCGTCGTGCACCTCCTGCCCAGTGACCGGCGGGTCGAATACGCACACCATGCGCAAGTCGGTGTGGGCGATGACCCGGTGGTGCTCATGACCATCGAGCAGGTACAGCGTGCCGTCATGCAGCGGGTGCACCTCGCCGGTCTCGTCGTTGATCAGCTCGCCTTCGCCGCCGACACAGTAAACCGCCTCAACGTGGTTGGCGTACCACATCGACGTTTCAGTTCCGGCGTACAGGCACGTCTCGTGCATCGAGAACCGCTGTCCGTCGCGGGCCAGCAACAGCCGCTGGCTGTTCCACGTCTTGGACTGGACGTCGCGGTCGGTGCCCTTGATCTCGGCGAGGGTACGGACAATCATCGGCTGACTCCTGAGGTGGTTGCGGTGAGTTCGCGGGCGGCGACGGCTTCGATCGACTTGGCGGCGATCATCAGACCTTCGGCCAGGTCGTCATCGTCAATGACCAACGGCGGCATCAGTTTTACGACTTCGCTTTCAGGGCCGGAGGTCTCCAACAGCAGGCCGCGCTCGAAAGCCTCGCGGCAAACCGCGCCGGCGAGCTCGGGGCGTTCGAAGGCCACGCCGCGGATCAGGCCGCGGCCCCGGGTGGTGACGCCGGGGATCGGGTCCACCACTTCGGTCAGCGCCTGTTCGATCAGTTCGCCCTTGCGCAGGACGGACTTCTCCAAGCGGTTGTCGGTCCAGAAGTTCAGCGCGGCCGCGGCGGTCACGAACGACGGGTTCTGGCCGCGGAATGTGCCGTTGTGCTCGCCCGGTTCCCACACGTCCAGTTCGGGCTTGAGCAGCGTCAATGCCATCGGGAGCCCGTACCCGCTGATCGACTTGGACAAGCAGACGATGTCGGGAACGATGCCGGCCGCCTCGAAGCTGAAGAACGGCCCGGTACGCCCGCAGCCCATCTGTACGTCATCGACGATCAGCAGCAGGTTGTGGCGCTGGCACAGATCGGACAGGCCGCGCAACCATTCCAGGCGCGCCACATTGATTCCGCCTTCACCCTGAACGGTCTCGACGATCACCCCCGCCGGCTCATTCAGGCCGCTGCCGCTGTCATCGAGCAGGCGCTCGAACCAGATGAAGTCGGGCACCACGCCATCGAGGTAGTTGTCATAGGGCATCGGCGTGGCGTGCACCAGCGGGATGCCGGCGCCGCCGCGCTTCATCGAGTTGCCGGTGACGCTCAGCGAACCCAGCGTCATGCCGTGAAAAGCGTTGGTAAAGCTGATGATGCTCTCGCGGCCAGTGACCTTGCGTACCAGTTTCAGCGCCGATTCCACAGCGTTGGTCCCGGTGGGGCCGGGAAACTGCACCTTGTAGTCGAGCTCGCGCGGCTTGAGGATCACGTCGTTGAAGCGCTCCAGGAACTCGGCCTTCGCGACGGTGTTCATGTCGAGGCTGTGCACCACTCGATCCGAGCTCAGGTATTCCAGCAGCGGCGCCCTCAGATCGGGGTGGTTGTGGCCGTAGTTGAGCGCTCCGGCGCCGGCAAAGAAGTCCAGATACTCCTTGCCGTTGACATCCCACATCCGGGAGCCGCTGGCCCGGTCGAACGTCACCGGCCACGACCGGCAATAACTTCGTACTTCGGATTCCAGGGTTTCGAAAATCGTCATAGTTCCTCCGTCCGTCGGTCACATACAACGGAACGGAACGACAGGTCGACATCAAACTCGTGCCGCGGGTGATCTCGGCTCGACCCACCACCCCGCTCGTATGCCCCCGGCCTAGGTCTGTCGGGGCTCACGTTTGCGCGTTCGTGACCTTACCGAGACCATTTTGTGATCTCAACCTTGCCACGCCCTCACTGGCGACGTGGGTGTACCCGAAGCGGTCCGATGCGAAACAGTTCTTCTGCCAGATGAGATTCGGCGAACAAATCCGCTCCGAACAGCACGGAACATTCCAGTGGTGCGTCCCATCGGCGGGCGAAGGCGCTGAAGAGCCGTCGGCTGGCGTCGTTGTCCGGTGTGATCGAGGTCTCAAGATGAGTGACGCCTTGCGTGACCTGCGTGGTCGCCAGGTGATCGAGCATCCGGCCGGCCAGGCCGACTCCCCGGTGAGCGGCGTTGACTGCCACTTGCCAGACCATCAGGGTCTGGGGCTGTTCGGGACGCCGATAGCCGGTGACATAGCCGGCCGGCGCCCCGTCGACCTCGGCAACTACCGAGGTAGAGGCGAAATCGCGGCACCAAAGCAGGTAGGCGTAAGGCGAATTGACGTCGAGGGTGGCGCTGTCGACCGCCATCTGCCACAGGGCCTGGCCGTCCGCCACAGTTGGTGTCCGAAGCCGGACATGATCCGTATCCGTCATCGTTTCGACGGTACTTGCCCGCGGGCTCAGGGTTGTACTGGTGTGTCGGGCGGCGGCCCGGGCGGCACTCGGAGGGTACGCAGCGCTTCGAGCACCGAACGGCCTTCTGGCTCGGCTCTCACCGGTACCAAACGCACGGCGGCCAGGGGAAACAGTCCGCACAGCGCGAAGGCCACGGGGTAGCCGGCGGCGCCGATCAGCGCACCGAAGAGCGGGGGAGCGATGCCGGCGGTCAGTCGCTGGGTGGTGTTCTGGATGCCCAGCGCGCGACCGCTCCAATACGGGCCGGCGATTTCGGCGACTGCTGTCGAGGCCAATCCGTTGTCCAGCACGGTGATAACCGCCGCGATGACCATCGCTGATTCGGCAAGACGGGAGTGCAGATGATCAGCGGTCCCCAGCGCCAGCATCGCCAGCGCCCCGGCTACGGCGAGGCTGCGAATCGGCCGCAGCCGCGATCGAACGCGGTCCGACCACCGACCGGCCGCCACTCGCCCGGCGGCGCCGAGCAACTGCGACACCGTCACCAGGCCGCCTGCGGCGGCGATCGACCAGTCGGTGTCCACGATCAGCCACACCAGCATGAATGTGGCGAGCACGCACTGCGGAACCATCAATAGAGCCGAAGACAAGTGAATGCGCCACAGCACCTTTGAATCGCTGTAGGGGCTGGCGAGTTCGGTGCCGGAGGCCGCCGACCGTGGCCGGCGCGGTGGATCGACGACACCGATCGCACACGCCACCGCCGCAACGGCGCACAGCGTTGCCGGGAACATCAGGGCCCGCGCCAGCCCGTGCTCAGCCAGCTCGGGAATCACCTCGGCCCCCAACGCGATGCCCAACGGTTGGGCGGTCTGGCGGATACCCATCACCAGTCCGCGCTGGTGAGGCGGGAACCAGCCGGTCACCAACCGCCCGCTGGCGCTGTTGGCACTGGCGGCGGCCATACCTCCGACAAACAGGAATGCGCCGACCCCGACCAGCGACTGCATCGATGCCGCCGCGAATGTGGCCAGCGCGGTCAACGCAGAACCCACGCTCAACACGATCCGCTCGCCGATGCGGTCCAACAGCGCTCCCCAGGCGAACAGGGTCAGCACCATTCCGAAGCTGGGCATGGCGGCCAGCAGGCCGGCCATCGCCAGGTTGGTTTCCCGCTTGGTCTCCAACATGGGGATGACGAAGGCGATCCCGTTGATGAAGACGAATGAACACAGCGTGGCCATCAGGGCGACGACCACGACCGACCAGCGAGCGGCTTTCCCGATCGGCTCGGTGGACATCCGACCATGCTTCCACAGGCCCACCTGACAGGTACGCGACCTGAGCCGATTGATGGCGACCCACTGCGCCCGGCTCCGCCGCGCTTGTGATCGGCCTGTGTCGGTTGATGGCGACCCACTGCGCCCGGCTCCGCCGCGCTTGTGATCGACCTGAGCCGATTGATGGCGACCCACTGCGCCCGGCTCCGCCGCGCTTGTGATCGCCATTAGGCTTGCTCGAATGCGACTAGGCCGAATTGCCAGCCCGGACGGGGTCGCCTTCGTCAGTATTGAAGGAGACCCGGACCGGCCACACGAGATGACCGCCCGCGAGATCGCCGAGCACCCCTTCGGCACACCAGAGTTCACCGGCCGGTCCTGGCCGCTGGCCGACGTGCGCCTGCTGGCACCCATCCTGGCCAGCAAGGTGGTCTGCATCGGCAAGAACTACGCGGCCCACATCGCCGAAATGGGCGGCGCCCCACCGGCCAACCCGACGATGTTCCTCAAGCCCAACACCGCCATCATCGGGCCCAATGTGCCGATTCAGCTGCCCGCCAATGCTTCCCCGGTGCATTTCGAAGGCGAGCTGGCCGTGGTCATCTCGCGTCCGTGCAAGGACGTTCCGGCCGCGCGGGCCAAGGACAATATCCTCGGCTACACCATCGGCAACGACGTGTCGGCCCGCGACCAGCAACAGTCCGACGGTCAGTGGACCCGGGCGAAAGGCCATGACACCTTCTGCCCGATCGGACCTTGGATTGTCACCGACGTCGACCCGTCTGACCTGGCGATTCGCACCGAGGTCAACGGGGTGGTGAAGCAGGACAGCAGGACTTCGCTGATGATGCACGACGTCGGCGCCATCGTGGAGTGGATCTCCGCGGTGATGACGCTGCTGCCCGGCGACATCCTCCTGACCGGCACCCCCGAGGGTGTCGGCCCCATCGAGCACGGTGACACCGTGGCCGTCTCCATCGAAGGCATTGGCACTCTGTCCAATCCGGTTATCCGCAAAGGAAACTCGTGACCACATCTGGTGTTCGTGTCCGGTTCTGCCCGTCGCCGACCGGCACGCCGCACGTCGGGCTGATCCGCACCGCCCTGTTCAACTGGGCCTACGCCCGCCACACCGGCGGAACCATGGTCTTCCGGGTGGAGGACACTGACGCCGAACGCGACAGCGAGGAAAGCTACTTGGCGCTGCTGGACGCGCTGCGCTGGCTGCATCTGGACTGGGATGAGGGCCCCGAGGTGGGCGGCCCCTACGGTCCGTACCGGCAGTCGCAGCGCGCCGACATCCACCGTGATGTGGTGGCGCAGCTGCTGGCGGCGGGAGAGGCTTACGAAGCGTTCTCCACCCCGGAGGAGGTCGAGGCTCGTCACCTTGCCGCCGGCCGCAACCCCAAGCTGGGTTACGACAACTTCGACCGTGAGCTGACCGCGGAGCAGCGGGCCGGTTTTCTGGCCGAGGGCCGCAAACCCGTCGTGCGGCTGCGGATGCCCGATACCGAGCTCGGTTGGGCGGACCTGGTGCGCGGGCAGACATCCTTTCCGGCGGGCACCGTTCCCGATTTCGCGCTGACACGTGCCAACGGCGACCCGCTGTATACGTTGGTCAACCCGGTCGACGACGCCATGATGAAGATCACTCACGTGCTGCGTGGTGAGGACCTGTTGCCGTCCACGCCGCGCCAGATCGCGCTGTATCAGGCGCTGATTCGCATCGGCGTGGCCGATCGCATCCCGGAATTCGGCCATCTGCCAACCGTTCTGGGTGAGGGCACCAAGAAGCTGTCCAAGCGCGACCCGCAGTCGAATCTTTTCGCGCATCGCGACCGAGGTTTCATCCCCGAGGGGCTGTTGAACTATCTGGCGCTGCTGGGCTGGTCTATCGCTGATGACCGCGACGTGTTCAGTCTCGACGAGATGGTCGCCGCGTTCGATGTGGTCAACGTCAACTCCAATCCGGCGCGATTCGACCAGAAGAAGGCCGATGCGCTCAACGCCGAGCACATCCGGCTGCTCGAGCTGGACGACTTCACCGCACGGCTGCGCAGTTTCCTCGACACCCACGGACATGACACCGGCCTCGACGACGCCGGCTTCGCGGCGGCCGCTGCGCTGGTGCAGACCCGCATCGTGGTGCTCGGTGACGCCTGGCCGCTGCTGAAGTTCTTCAACGATGCGCACTACTCGCTGGACCCGCGGGCCGCCGCCAAGGAGCTGGGCCCCGACGCAGCGCCCGTGTTGGATGCGGCCATCGCGGCGCTGGAGGGCGTGGGGGAGTGGACCACCGCCAACATCGAGGCTGCGCTCAAGGCCGCGCTGCTGGACGACCTGGGGCTCAAACCGCGCAAGGCGTTCGGCCCGATCCGAGTCGGGGTCTCCGGCGGATTGGTCAGCCCGCCGCTGTTCGAGTCGCTGGAACTGTTGGGCTCAAACCGCAGCTTGGACCGGTTGCGGAGCGCCCGAGACGGCGTTGGGGAAGCGCGATGACAACTTCGCGCTAGAAGTTTGGTAGTCTGCTCGTCGGCCCAAGAACGGCTGGCCAGTAGTGCCCCACCGGCACTCTGACCAGCGGTAATGTCCGGCCAATGGGGTATGGTGTAATTGGCAACACAGCTGATTCTGGTTCAGCCATTCTAGGTTCGAGTCCTGGTACCCCAGCAAAAGCGGTCCGCTGCAAGCGATTAGGCGGGCCGTACGGGTTGAGCTATGCTGGCAACCCGGAAATGTTCTAGCCCCCGTCGTCTAGCGGCCTAGGACGCCGCCCTCTCACGGCGGTAGCGTGGGTTCGAATCCCATCGGGGGTACATCGCAAAAGGCCCGCACCGTCAAGGTGCGGGCCTTTTCGTATCGACCGAGTGGGCTCAGTCGCCCTTCGGGGCGGTGGAGCCGGCCAACGGCATGGCCGGCAACCCGAGCTTGCGGTGGTCCCAGGAGCGGGTGCGCCGTGTGACGATGCGCACAGCCACCCGGTTGTTCATCATCGCGTCGACGCCGGGCTTCATCTCGTCGGTGTAGGGACCGGTGTAGCGCTCCCAGACGCTGACGCCCACCCGGAAGATGGTCTCGGGGTCGTCGACGATCTCGGCGACGCCCTCGAAGGCGGCCCCGCGCAGCGTGTCGTACGTCTGGCCGGCTTCCAGAAGGAAGGTGACCCGCGGATCGCGGCGCAGGTTGACCGCCTTCTGGGACTTGGCCTTGGTCTCGAGCCAGATCTCGCCATCAAGCACCGCGTACCACATCGCGGTCAGGTGGGGCTGGCCGTCGGGCCCGATGGTGGCCAGTGTTCCGGTGCGGTGAGTGTTGACGAAGTCAGCGACCTCGGCATCGGTCATGACGATCTGTGCGCGCTGTTTGGTTCCCATCTCTGCAGTCTGACAGGCGGACCAGGACCCCCGCGCCCGGGTTACAGCCGGGCCGTCAGGTCGCCGGCCGCCGCGAGCAGGTCGGCGGCCCAGCGCGCACCCGGGCGACGCCCCATCCGATCTATCGGGCCCGACACCGAGATCGCTGCCACCACCGTGCCGCGGTGATCGCGCACCGGCGCTGACACGCTGGCCACCCCGGGCTCGCGCTCGGCGACGCTTTGTGCCCAGCCCCGGCGGCGCATCTCCGAAAGGGTGCGGCTGGTGAACTTGGCCGCCGCCAGCACTTCCTCTTGAACGCCTGCATCGGCGTAGGCCAGCAAGACCTTGGCGCCCGACCCGGCGGTCATCGGCAGCCGGGCGCCGACCGGAACCGTGTCTCGCAGCCCCGCAGGCGGTTCCAGCGCCGCAACGCAGACTCTTTCGGTGCCTTCGCGGCGATACAGCTGCACGCTCTCTCCGGTGATCTCTCGCAGCCGTGGCAGCACCGTCGCGCCGGCCGCCCGAAGCGGATCGTCGGCGCGGGCAGCCAGTTCGCTGACCGCGGGGCCGATCTGCCAGCGGCCCTCGTCGTCGCGCCCAAGCAGACGGTGGGTCTCCAGGCCTGCGGCCAGCCGGTGCGCGGTGGCGCGGGGCAGGCCGGTGCGGTCGCACAGTTCAGCCAGCCCGCACGGCGATTCGGCGATTGAGTGGAGCACCGTCAGCGCTTTGTCCAGAACGCCGATGCCGCTATGCTGTCCCATATACAGATACTAGCGTCTCAAAATATGAGACCGTGCAGATTTGGGGATGGCATGACCGAGCAGCCTCGCACCCTGGCCGAGAAGGTCTGGGCAGACCACGTCGTGGTATCCGGCGGCGGGACCGAACCCGACCTCATCTACATCGACCTGCACCTGGTTCATGAAGTCACCAGCCCGCAGGCCTTCGAGGGGCTGCGGCTGGCCGGTCGTGGAGTGCGGCGCCCGGATCTGACCATCGCCACCGAGGACCACAACGTGCCGACGGTCGACATCGACAAACCGATCGCCGACCCGGTGTCGCGTACTCAGGTTGAGACGCTGCGGCACAACTGCGCCGAGTTCGGTATCCGGTTGCACCCGATGGGCGACATCGATCAGGGGATCGTGCACATCATCGGGCCGCAGCTGGGGCTTACCCAGCCCGGCACGACGGTGGTCTGCGGCGACAGTCACACCTCCACCCACGGCGCGTTCGGTGCGCTGGCGATGGGTATCGGCACCTCCGAGGTCGAACACGTGCTGGCCACTCAGACGCTTCCGCTGAAGCCGTTCAAGACAATGGCGGTCAATGTCGACGGGAAACTCGCCGACGGCGTGACGGCCAAGGACATCATCTTGGCGGTGATCGCTCAGATCGGCACCGGCGGCGGCCAGGGCTACGTCATCGAATACCGGGGCAGTGCCATTGAGGCGCTGTCGATGGAGGCGCGGATGACGATCTGCAACATGAGCATTGAGGCCGGCGCCCGGGCCGGCATGGTTGCCCCCGACGAGACCACCTACGAGTACCTGCGGGGCCGGCCGCACGCGCCGAGCGGCGCGGACTGGGATGCTGCGGTGGCCTATTGGAGCAGTCTGCGAACAGACCCCGGTGCGGTGTTCGACGCCGAGGTCCATTTGGACGCGGATGCACTGACCCCGTTCGTGACCTGGGGCACGAACCCTGGACAGGGCGTACCGCTGGGCGCCGATGTGCCCGATCCGGAGGCGATCAACGACGAGGCCGAGCGGCGGGCCGCGGAGAAGGCGTTGGCGTACATGGACCTTCAGCCGGGCACGCCGATGCGCGAGATCGCGGTCGACACGGTGTTCGTCGGGTCGTGCACCAACGGCCGCATCGAGGATCTGCGTGCGGTGGCTGATGTGCTGCGCGGGCGTCAGGTCGCCGACGGTGTGCGGATGCTGGTGGTTCCGGGTTCTATGCGGGTGCGCAATCAGGCCGAAGCCGAAGGCCTCGCGGAGGTTTTCACCGCCGCAGGTGCTGAATGGCGCCAGCCAGGCTGCTCAATGTGCCTGGGGATGAACCCCGATCAGCTGGAGCCGGGGCAGCGGTCCGCGTCGACGTCCAACCGCAATTTCGAGGGCCGGCAGGGCAAGGGCGGACGCACTCACCTGGTGTCTCCGGTCGTCGCCGCCGCCACCGCTGTTCGTGGGACGCTGTCGGCCCCCCAGGACTTGAACTGACCGCCACGGTATTAAAAGGAGCCTAGTCATGGAAGCTTTCCACACTCATACCGGAATCGGAGTGCCGCTGCGGCGGTCCAATGTCGACACCGACCAAATCATTCCCGCGGTCTATTTGAAGCGCATCACCCGGACGGGATTCGAGGACGGCCTGTTCGCCACGTGGCGCACCGATCCGTCCTTCGTGCTGAATCTCAGCCCTTTCAACCAAGGTTCGGTCCTGGTGGCCGGACCGGACTTCGGGACCGGGTCGTCGCGGGAACACGCGGTGTGGGCGCTGCTCGACTACGGGTTCCGGGTGGTGATCTCCTCCAGATTCGCCGACATCTTCCGCGGCAATGCCGGCAAGGCCGGCCTGCTGGCGGCCCAGGTGGCTCAAGATGATGTGGAACTGCTGTGGAAAGTCATCGAGCAGAGCCCGGGGCTGGAAATCACTGTCAATCTTCAAGATCGGAATATCACCGCCGGAACGGTGGTGGTGGCGTTCACGATTGACGACTACACCGCGTGGCGGTTGTCGGAAGGGCTCGACGATATAGGCCTTACGCTGCGGAAACTCGAAGAGATCGACTCATTCGAGGCCGCTCGCCCGAGCTGGAAACCGCGCACTCTGCCGGCTTCTTGAGGGCCCGCACCGGAGCTTAATTCCGGTGATTCGACGCTCTCGTCAGCGTCCAAGGGCGGTAACCGGATTGCCGAAATTCGCCCATAATCTCGTCTGAAATTGCGCGTGGCTCTTGGATATCAGTGGTATCAGGGTTTACCGTGTGCTCTAGTCGGCTCAAGTAGGGCCACTGGTTTCGGAGGGATTGGATGAACAAAGCAGAGCTCATCGAGGTGCTCACAAAGGAATTGGACACCGACCGCCGGTCGGCGACCGAGGCCGTCGAGCATTTCGTCAATGCCATTGTGCGCGCCGTCCACAAGGGTGAGAGCGTCACCATCACCGGGTTCGGCGTTTTCGAGCGTCGTCGTCGCGCCGCGCGCGTTGCCCGCAATCCCCGCACCGGTGAAACGGTCAAGGTGAAGCCGACGTCCGTCCCCGCATTCCGCCCCGGTGCGCAGTTCAAGGCGATTGTTTCTGGCGCGCAGAAGGTCCCGTCCGAGGGTCTCGCCGTCAAGCGCGGCGCTGGCGCCACTGCGGCGCCGGCCAAGAAGGCTCCGGCCAAGAAGGCCACCAAGGCCGCCGCCAAGAAGACTGCGGCCAAGGCTCCGGCGAAGAAGGTTGCCGCGAAGAAGGCAGCGACCAAGGCTCCGGCCAAGAAGGCCGTGACCAAGGCTCCGGCGAAGAAGGTTGCCGCGAAGAAGGCAGCGACCAAGGCTCCGGCCAAGAAGGTTGTCGCCAAGAAGGCAGCGACCAAGGCCGTGGCGAAGAAGGCTCCGGCCAAGAAAGCCACCAAGGCTCCGGCCCGCAAGGGTCGCAAGTAGCAACGAATGGCCGAGCGCCGCGGGGATAACCCCGCGGCGCTCGGTCGTTCATACCAGTGCTTGGGTAGCCAGCGGGCTACCGATATGGTCGGCGGCGATCAGTCGCCCACCCGACAGTGACAGCACCCACGTGCTGCCCTTGCGATTGCGGGACTTGTCGGGGCTGACGCCGTCGCGGTCACACCACCAAGCGATCAGGTCTGGAATCACCTTGCCTTGGGTACAGATAACTGGTGTCCCGCCCGATTTCGCGATCTCCACCACCCGGTGACGTCCCTGCTTCGGGTTCTCGGCGTAGGACTCCTCGGTCAGCGTCGGCTCGTTGTGCACAGCCACCCCGAGTTCGGCGGCCAGTGGCTCGACCGTCTGCTCGCAGCGCACCCGGTCGGCCGCGTACACCGCGCTAGCGCCGAAGGCCAGCAGCTGATCGGTGAGGGCCTCGGCCTGGGCACGTCCCTTCTTGTCCAGCGGCCGCAGGCGGTCATCGCCGGAGAATCGGGACCGACGTCCGGCGGTACCGTGCCGCACGATCAACACCGTTTGGGTGTCGGGGGGCTGCTTGGCGAACCGCCGCAGTATCTTCCGGTCATAGGCGTACTGCAGTTCCTTCATCGCGGCATCGACCGGTAGCCAGACCAGATCGTCGACCTCGTGGTTGGGCACGAAGTCTCCGCCCAGCGCCTGCGCAGCCCAGTACCGGACCTTCTTGACGCCCTGGGTGACCGGATAGCGGACCGCACCCAGCCGGCGGCCCAGCTGTGCGTGCTGGCCGGTCTCCTCCAGGATCTCCCGTACGGCTGTCACCGGTTCGGTCTCACCGGGATCGACCTTGCCCTTGGGCAATGACCAGTCGTCGTAGCGCGGCCGGTGGATGAGCGCCACCTCAACGGCATTGCGCCGCGTCCGCCACAGCACCGCGCCGGCGGCGTGGACGACCTTGTCTACCGTCCCGGAGCCATTCGACACTGTCGTTTCGAGCACCTTGCACTCCTGCAGGTCAATTCGGGCTTCTTGGGCGGTGGGCCGGGGGTCAGGGATTGCGGTGCCGGTCCATCAACGACGCCTGGTGATCGCGCACGGTGGCGCCGGCTTGCGGTTCCGCTGTCCACTGGCCGTCGGGCCCGAGCTCCCAGCAGCGGGTGGCCGGATCCATTGCGGAGTCGAACACATCGCCCAGTTGTGTGGTCAGCCGCGGGTTTTTCACCTGAACCATCACTTCGACCCGGCGGTCCAGATTGCGGTGCATCATGTCGGCGCTGCCGATCCAGAATTCGTCGATGGCGCGGAAGTGGATGATGCGCGAGTGCTCCAGGAATCGGCCGAGAATCGATCGGACGAGGATGTTTTCGGAGAATCCCTCGACCCCGGGCCGCAGTGCGCAGATACCGCGAACGAACAACTCAACTTGCACACCGGCGCGAGAGGCGCGGTAGAGCGCGTCGATCACCTGCTCGTCCACCAGTGAGTTGAGCTTGAGCCGGATCCGCCCGTTGCCGGAGCGGCGGTGCGCCAAGACCTCACGTTCGATGCGTTCGATGATCCCGGTCCGGACACCGTGCGGGGCCACCAACAGGTTGCGGTAGGCGACTTTCCGCGAATAGCCGGTCAACGAATTGAACAGGTCGGTCAGGTCGGCCCCGATATCCGGGTCGGCGGTGAGCAATCCCACATCTTCGTAGAGGCGCGCGGTCTTGGAGTTGTAGTTGCCGGTGCCGATATGGCAGTACCGCCGAATGGTGGAGCCTTCGCGGCGCACGACGAGGCAGACCTTGCAGTGGGTTTTCAGTCCGATCAATCCGTACACCACGTGCACGCCGGCCTGCTCCAGCTTGCGGGCCCACTTGATATTGGCCTGCTCGTCGAAACGGGCCTTGATCTCGACGAGTGCGACCACCTGCTTGCCGGCCTCGGCGGCGTCGATCAGCGCGGTGACGATCGGCGAATCGCCGGAGGTCCGGTAGAGCGTCTGCTTGATCGCCAGCACACCCGGGTCGGCGGCCGCCTGTTCGATGAACCGTTGCACGCTGGTGGCGAATGAGTCGTAGGGGTGATGTACCAGCACATCGCCTTCCCGCAGGGTGGCGAAAATGCTTTTAGGGGTTTCCCGTTCGGCGAACGCCGGGTGGGTGGCCGGGACAAAGGTGCGGTCCTTGAGGTCGGGCCGGTCCTGGCCGTAGACCTGCCACAGCGATGACAGGTCCAGTAGGCCGGGCACCTCGATGACGTCACCGGGGTCCACGTCGAGCTCCCGCAACAACAGCTCCAGCATGTGCTCGGTCATGTCGTCGGCGACCTCGAGGCGCACCGGCGACCCGAAGCGGCGCCGCGCCAGCTCCCGCTCCAAGGCCTGCAACAGGTCTTCGTCGCGGTCCTCTTCGACCTCGAAATCGGCGTTGCGGGTGATGCGGAACGCGTGATGTTCGACGATCTCCATGCCGGGGAACAACACCGGCAAGAACGCCGCGATCAGTTCCTCCATCGGCAGGAACCGGACTTCGCCACGGCCGTCGCCGCTGGCACGGGCGTCTAGTTCGACGAAACGGTCGACGTTGTCGGGAACCTTGACCCGCGCGAAATGACTGCCGCCGTCCTCGGGCCGCTTGACCGTCACGGCCAGGTTCAAGCTGAGCCCGCTGACAAACGGGAACGGGTGTGCCGGGTCCACCGCCAGCGGTGTCAGCACCGGGAACACCTGCTCGTGGAAGTACACCGACAGCTGGTCGCGCTCGGCCGGCAGGAGATCGGCCCACGTGACGATGTGGATGCCTTCGGCGGCAAGCGCCGGGCGGACGGAGTCGAGGAACACCCGCGCATGGCTGGTGGCGATCTGCTGGGTCCGTTCGCCGATGCGGCGCAGTTGCTCACGTGGGGTCAGGCCGTCGGCCGAGCGCACCGACAGGCCCATCTCATCGCGGCGTTTGAGGCCGGCGACTCGGACCATGTAGAACTCGTCCAGATTGGAGGCGAAGATCGCCAGGAACTTGGCCCGCTCCAACAGCGGCAACGAGATGTCGGCGGCCAGCGCCAGCACTCGCGCGTTGAAATCCAGCCAGCTCAGTTCGCGGTTGAGGTAGCGGTCCGCGGGCAGTTCGTCGTCATCGCCGGCCGCAAGGGTCTCGGTGGCAGCGGGAGGGGCGGTCGGAGCGGCGTCGTGTGCACGCCAGTCAGTCGTGTCGGTACGCGTCTCAGTGAGTTCGCTGCCCTCGATTTCGTCCACTCCGAAATCATTGCTCATCCCGCGTGCTGCTGCCACCGGACTTGGCATGTGCAAGCGCACGGGCCGTGGCGGTGCCGACACCGAGCCGTCGCGCCACCGCCAGATCTTCCGGTGTGTCGATGTCACAACGCAGGCCGGGCCAGGCGCCGGTCAGTTCCAGTGCTCCTGATTGCCGGTGCCGCTTCGAGGAATCCCGGCCGAATCGGGGTTCCAAGGCGGTGCCGAACGCGAAGAGCGCCGCGGTCCCCATCCCGTGCCGGTCAGCGACGAAGCTGCGCTGGTGGACCCGTGCCGCCGCGATCGCCTCGTCGAGTTCGTAGGATTGCAAAGCGGGCAAATCGCCTTGCAGCACAACGATGTTCGGTATGGATTCGGTAACCGAGGCTTCGGCTGCCGCGAGCGCGTTGTTCAGCGGGTCGGCGTGACCGTCCGGTGTCGGATCCGCCAACACCTCGGCCCCCAGCTCGGCGGCGGCCGCAGCGGCAGCCTCATCAGGGGTGACCACCGTGATGTGTTCCAGTCCGCGGGCGGCCGACGCCGCGCTGATGGTGTCCACCAGCATGGCCAGCACCACGGCTTCGCGCAGTGGTGCGGGAAACGCCGGCGCCAGCCTGGTCTTGGCCACGCTGAGCCGCTTAACGGCAATGATCAGGCCGATGCCGGATACCTCAGCCGGTGTGGAGTTCACACATCACATCCTGCCAGCGCCGGGCTCGGCGTTCCGCGGGCTGGGTTCTAGCGGTGACCCGCTTCGCCCGGCTCCGCCGCGCTCGCGATCACCGCTGGGTTGGTGGCGGTGACCCGCTTCGCCCGGCTCCGCCGCGCTCGCGATCACCGCTAAGGTGAGGCGCCTATAGGGAGGTGGTGTGCGATGGGCGGCACCGAGGGAACGGTCGCGGTAATGGGCGCGGGCGCGTGGGGCACGGCTCTGGCCAAGGTGCTCGCCGACGCCGGCAGTGACGTCAGGCTCTGGGCACGCCGGCCCGACATCGCCGCGCAGATCAACGAGACCCGGCGCAACCCCGACTATCTGCCGGGCTTCGAGATTCCCGGCGCGGTGCGCGCCACTAGCGATCCGGCCGAGGCGCTGGACGGCTTGACCACCGTGGTGCTGGCCGTGCCGGCGCAGACGATGCGGGCCAATCTCCAAGCGTGGACGCCGCATCTGACCGACAGCGCCACCCTGGTCAGCGTCGCCAAGGGCATCGAGCTGGGCACGCTGATGCGGATGAGTCAGGTGGTCGCGGCGGTAACCGGGTTCGATCCCGGTCAGGTCGCGGTGGTGTCCGGTCCCAACCTGGCGGCGGAGATCGCCGCCGAACAGCCCGCGGCCACCGTGGTCGCCTGCACAGACTCCGGCCGTGCGGTGGCGCTGCAGCGGATGCTCAACACGGGCTACTTCCGGCCCTACACCAACTCCGACGTCGTCGGCACCGAGATCGGCGGCGCCTGCAAGAACGTCATCGCGCTGGCCTGCGGGATGGCGGCCGGAGTGGGGCTGGGCGAGAACACAGCGGCCGCGATCATCACCCGGGGCCTAGCCGAGATCATTCGACTGGGAGTCGCGCTGGGGGCTAAGGGAGCCACTTTGGCCGGCCTGGCGGGAGTGGGCGATCTGGTGGCCACCTGCACATCCCCGCATTCGCGCAACCGCACGTTCGGCGAACGGCTCGGCCGGGGGGAGGCGATGCCGCCGGTGCCCGGGTCGGCGGGGCTGTTGAGCACCTCCGACGGCCACGTCGTCGAAGGCGTGACGTCGTGTCAGTCGGTGCTGGCGCTGGCGTTGAGCTACGACGTGGAGATGCCGCTGACCGATGCCGTGCACCGGGTCTGCCATAAGGGGTCCTCGGTCAACGAGGCGGTGGCGTTGCTGCTGGGACGTCGCACCAAACCGGAGTAGGCCGCCCCCGGTTTACGGGGCGGTCCAGCTTCGCTAACCGCTGGACTTGATGGGGCGGTCCAGCTTCGCCTCTCCTCCGTCGAGGCTCGCTAACCGCCCGGTAGCCTCTGGCGTGTGAATTCCCACGAACGCACCCGCGTGGCCGTCGTCTTCGGTGGCCGCAGCAGCGAGCACGCCATCTCCTGCGTCTCGGCGGGCAGCATCCTGCGCAACCTGGATCCGCAACGCTTCGAGGTCGTCGCAGTAGGCATCACCCCGGAGGGGGCGTGGGTGCTCACCGACGGCAACCCCGACACGCTGGCGATCACCGACCGCCAACTACCGGCGGTCAGCACGGACTCCGGCGCCGAACTGGCGCTGGCGGCCGACCCGCAGCGAGCCGGTCAACTGGTCGCGTTCTCCGCCGCCGGGCCCGCGGAGGTGCTGGAGTCGGTCGACGTGGTGTTTCCGGTGCTGCACGGACCCTACGGCGAAGACGGCACCGTGCAGGGCCTGCTGGAGTTGGCCGGGGTGCCCTATGTCGGTGCCGGCGTGCTGGCCAGCGCGGCGGGCATGGACAAGGAGTTCACCAAGAAGCTGCTGGCCGCCGACGGCCTGCCGATCGGCCCGTACGCGGTACTGCGGCCCGCCCAGGAGACGCTGTCGATCGACGATCGGGAGCGGCTGGGGCTGCCGCTGTTCGTCAAACCCGCGCGCGGCGGATCCTCGATCGGGGTCAGCCGGGTGACCTCGTACGACGAGCTTCCTGTGGCGATCGCCGAGGCGCGCCGGCACGACCCGAAGGTCATCGTCGAGGCCGCGATCGTCGGCCGGGAAATCGAATGCGGGGTGCTCGAATTCCCCGACGGCACGTTGGGCGCCAGCACGGTGGGGGAGATCCGGGTGGCCGGCGTGGCCGACCGCGACGACTCGTTCTACGACTTCGCCACCAAGTACCTCGACGACGCAGCCGAACTCGACGTGCCCGCCAAGATCGACGACGACATCGCCGAAGCCGTGCGGCAGTTGGCGATTCGCGCGTTCGCCGCGCTGGACTGCCAGGGATTGGCCCGGGTGGACTTCTTCCTGACCGACGCCGGTCCGGTGATCAACGAGATCAACACCATGCCCGGGTTCACCACGATCTCGATGTACCCGCGGATGTGGTCGGCCAGCGGCATGGACTACCCGACGCTGCTGGCGACGATGGTCGACACCGCCCTGGCTCGCGGCGTGGGCTTGCGCTGAGCTGCCTCGGGTAGCGCGCCGAGCGTGCACTCAGCGCGAAAAATCTGCCCGAATGTCGCGGTGGTTACACGCCCGGTGTGAGGGTCACCGCGGCGGGCCCGGCCGGATCGGGACGGCAGCGACGGTGTCGGCGATCAGATCCGACACCTCCTGGATCGGCGTGGGGCCCGATCCCGGCGGCAGCGTCAGCGCCAGATAGACCCTCCGGTCCACCACATACCAGGTGGCGCGGTCGCCTTCGCGGACTTCGAACCACTGCACGTGATTGACCACCTGGATGGGGGAGCCCACGACGAAGTCGGCCGGCCGGTCCAGCCCACAGCGCAGCACCACGGCCTCGCCGTCGTCGGCAGTCCAGGCCGCCGCGCCCTGCGGTGCGGGTGCGGCAAGCTCGGCACGCCGATAGTCGCCCAGCTGAGCCGGTAGCGCCTCGAGGAGGGCACGGCAGTCTGCGCTGTCGGCGTGCGGAGCAGGCACGGTAACGACCGGGACCGGTCCGGCCGGCCGCTTGCCCGGGTGGTGGCGCGCGGCGACCGTCAGCGCAGCGCCCACCGCGGCGACGGCGACCACCAACGCGATGATCAGCGCAAGCCGCGGCGGTCCGTCCGCGTCGTTGTCCGTGGTCAAGGCCCGCCTACCGTTCTGATCACACCTACACTCCAGGCTGTGCGCGGTAACGAGCCCACGCTGGGTCAGCTTGGAGAGTTTCCCATGATCGACCGGCTGGTGGCCGGGCGCCGTCAGCCCGGCACCACCCAGCTGGGTCCCGGGGACGATGCGGCGGTGGTGCGCTGCGCCGACGGCCGAGTTGCGGTATCCACCGACATGCTGGTCGAAGGCCGCCATTTCCGGCTGGATTGGTCGACCCCGCAGCAGGTCGGGCGCAAGGCGATCGCGCAGAACGCCGCCGATATCGAGGCGATGGGCGCGCGGCCCACCGCGTTCGTCGTCGGCTTCGGTGCCCCGGCGCACACCGTCGCCGCCGATGCCGCCGCCCTGGCCGACGGGATGTGGGCCGAGGCGGAGCGTCTGGGTGCCGGTGTGGTCGGCGGCGATCTGGTCCAGGCCGACTGTTGGGTGGTGTCGGTTACGGTGCTGGGGGATCTGGCCGGCCGGGCCGCGGTGCTGCGGTCGGGGGCGCGGCCCGGGGCGACCCTGGCGGTGGCTGGCGAGCTGGGCCGCTCGGCGGCCGGGCTGCGGTTGTGGGCCGACGGCGTGGACTCAGCAGAATTCGCCGAACTCAGGCGTCGCCACCTGGTCCCGGAGCCGCCGTACGGGCAGGGCGCGGCGGCCGCCGACGCCGGCGCGCAGGCGATGACCGATGTCTCCGACGGCCTGATCGCCGATCTGGGGCACCTGGCGGCCGCGTCGCAGGTGACCTTGGAGGTGTCCACAGCGGCGCTGGCGGTCGATTATCGAGCCTTGGCTCCCGCGGCCGCTGCGGTGCGCGCCGATGCGTGGTCGTGGGTTCTGGGCGGGGGAGAAGACCACGCTCTGGTCGCCGCGTTTCCCGGAGAGCTGCCGCCCGATTGGCGGGCCATCGGACAGGTGCTGCCCGGGCCGGCACGCGTGCTGGTCGACGGAGCGGTGTGGGACGGGGAGGCGGGCTGGCAGTCGTTCGATTCCAACGCCCCATTACGTTGAGACACCATGACTGCTCGTCCACTTCCTGAACTTGTCGAAAGCGGTTGGGCCACGGCGCTGGCACCGGTGACCGATCACGTTGCCGCGCTGGGGCAGTTTCTGCGCGAGGAGACAACGGCCGGTCACGGCTATCTGCCCGAAGGGCAGAACATCTTGCGTGCCTTCACGTTTCCGTTCGACAACGTCAGGGTATTGATCGTCGGGCAGGACCCGTACCCAACGCCCGGCCACGCGGTAGGCCTGAGCTTCTCGGTCGCGCCGGATGTTCGGCCGCTGCCGCGCAGTCTGGAGAACATCTTCACCGAGTACACCGCGGATCTGGGCTATCCCAAGCCGTCCAACGGCGATCTGTCCGCGTGGGCGCAGCGGGGTGTGCTGCTGCTCAACAGGGTGCTCACCGTGCGACCGGGCACGCCGGCGTCACATCGCGGCAAGGGCTGGGAGGCCGTCACCGAATGCGCGATCCGCGCGTTGGTGGCCCGCAGTCAGCCGATGGTGGCGATCCTGTGGGGACGCGACGCGGGGACGCTCAAGCCGATGCTGTCGGATCGCTGCGTCGCGATCGAATCACCGCACCCGTCGCCACTGTCGGCGTCACGCGGGTTCTTCGGATCGCGGCCGTTCAGCCGCGCCAACGAGTTGCTGGCGCAGATGGGAGCCGAGCCGATCGACTGGCGACTGGAGTAGCGCGGTTCAGCGGGTCGCGCACATCGCCGAGCAGGGGACGGATGATCCCTGTGCTCGGCGAGACGAGAGCGGACTTAGCCGCGGACGACCTTGCCGGCCTTGATGCACGAGGTGCAGGCGTTCAGGCGCTGCTTGTTGCCGCCGGGACGCGCGGCGTGCACAACCTGAATGTTCGGGTCCCACCGACGGCTGGTCCGACGGTGCGAGTGGGATACCGACTTACCGAAGCCGGGGCCCTTTCCGCAGATATCGCACACGGCAGCCATATGTGACACTCCTCAAAACGTCTGCTTGAGGGCCAACGACCTCAGCGGGTGGCCCGACAACCTGATCAGGATACCCGCCCGGCGGGGCAACCACCAAAACGCCCCATCGCGGCTGGACGGACGTGACCTGTGCTGTCGCCCGGAGTGATTAGGCTTGCGGCCACCGGAGGTGGCGGCAGGAAGGTGGGCGCAGGTGGGCAACCCCGATCGTCGGCTGGATGCGGCGACCTTGCGGGACTGGGCGCACACCGCCGTCGGTGACCTGATCACCCACACCGACGAGATCAACCAGCTCAACGTCTTCCCGGTCGCCGATTCCGACACCGGAACAAACATGCTGTTCACCATGCGTTCGGCCCTGGCCGAAGCCAATACCGAGGCCGCCTCGGGCGAGGTGGGCCGGGTCGCGGCCGCCCTGTCATCCGGGGCGCTGCACGGTGCGCGCGGCAACTCCGGGGTGATCCTGTCGCAGATCCTGCGCGGCCTGGCCGATGTGACCGCAGCCGACACCGGCGTCAGCGTCATCGACTCCACCTTGCTCGGCGCCGGTCTGCGGCACGGGGTCGAGCTGGTGGTCACCTCGATGGGTGGCCGGGAGGTTCCGGGCACCATCGTGTCGGTGTTGCAGGCTGCCGCTGCGGCCGTCGAACGGTGCGCGGCCGGTGGAGCGGAGTTGGGCCCGGCGCTGGTGGCCGGCACCGACGCGGCTGCTCAGGCACTGGAGGCGACCACGGAGCAGCTCGACGTGCTCGCCGAGGCCGGGGTGGTCGACGCGGGCGGCCGCGGCCTGTTGGTGCTGCTCGATGCGCTGCGCTCCACGATCACCGGGCAGGCTCCCGTGCGGGCGGCCTACCAGCCCGCGCCGTGCCCGCGGCCGCCGGAGGCCGGCACCGAGGCTCCGGCGCCGCAGTTCGAGGTCATGTACCTGCTTGGCGAGTGCAGTCCCGAAGACACCGATGCCCTGCGAGAGCGGCTGAATCAGCTCGGAGAATCTGTGGCCATCGCCACTTCGGGGGTGGTCGGCGGATATTCGGTGCACGTGCACACCGATGACGCCGGTGCCGCCGTCGAGGCGGGCCTGGCCTTCGGCCGGCCGCGGCGTATCCAGATCTCGGCCCTGGCCGGTGCCGCCGGCCCGTCCCCCGGCAGCTGGGCTCGGGAGCGTGCGGTGCTGGCCGTGGTCGACGGCGACGGCGCCGGAGCGCTGTTCGACTCCGAAGGTGCCTGCGTACTGCGGCCCGACCCGCACAGTGCCGAGCCGGTCATGATGGTCACCGCCCAGCAGTTGCTGCGGGCGGTGGTCGACACCGGCGCAGCGCAGGTGATGCTGCTGCCCAACGGCTATGTCGCCGCCGAAGAGCTGGTGGCGGGTTGTACCGCGGCCATCGGTTGGGGCATCGACGTGGTGCCGGTGCCGACCGGTTCGATGGTGCAGGGGCTGTCGGCGTTGGCGGTCCACGATCCGGGCCGGCCGGTGGTCGATGACGGTTACACCATGGCCCGGGCTGCCGGCAGCACCCGGCTCGGATCGGTGCGGGTCGCCACCGAACAGGCGCTGACCTGGGCCGGTTCCTGCCGGCCCGGTGACGGCCTGGGCATCGCCGGTGACGAAGTGCTGATCGTGGCCCGCAATGTCGGCGCCGCGGCGATCGGCCTGATCGACCTGCTGCTGGCGGCCGGGGGTGAACTGGTGACGGTGTTGCTCGGGGCGGGCATTGATGGGTTAGAAGAAGATGTCCTGGAGGTCTTGGCCCGGCACGTGCATGACCAGCACCCGGGAACCGAACTGGCGACCTACTTCACCGGGCACCGGGGGGACGCGCTGCTGATCGGGGTCGAGTAGCGATGGTCACCTCGGCCGATCGGCTGGATTTCATCGTCGGCTCCGATGCCGCCGGCAAGCTCGACGAATGCTTCGGCATCCGCACCGTCGGAGACCTGTTGCGCCACTACCCGCGCAGCTATGTCGAAGGCACCGGGGTGCGCAGCGCGGCGGACAGCCGCCCGGAAGAAGGCGACCACATCACCATCGTCGACACCATTGGCTCGGCGGTGCTCAAAGACATGCAGCGGCGCAACGGAAAGTACCTCGCTGTCACCGTCGGTAGCGGCCGCAACAAGGTCAGTGCGACGTTCTTCAACCCCAAGGGCCTGCGCTGGCGGTTGACCCCCGGCACCCGGGTGATGTTGTCGGGTGAGGTCAAGCTGTTTCGGGGTGCGATCCAGCTCACCCATCCGGACTTCCTGGTACTCAAGGAAGCCGACGGCGGCGCCCACGATCGCAACTTCGGCAGCAGTTCGCTGCGCAACATCGCCGATGCATCGCAGAAGGTCAGCGGGCAGATCAACCAGGCGGACTTCGAGCGCAGCTGCTACCCGATCTACCCGGCGACCGCGAAACTGCAGAGCTGGGACATCTTCAACTGTGTGCGGCAGGTGCTCGACGTCCTCGATCCGGTTCCGGACCCGCTGCCGGCTGCGGTGCGCACCGAACGGGATCTGCTCGGCGAAGACGAAGCGCTGCGTGCAATCCACCTGTCGGAGAACGCCGCCGAACGCGACCGCGCCCGGGCTCGGCTGGCCGTTGACGAAGCGTTCGGTCTGCAGTGGGCGCTGGCGATGCGCAGAAACGGTGAACTGTCTGAATCCGGTCCACCGGCACCGCGCCGCGACGACGGGATGGTCGCAGAACTGTTGCGGCGGCTGCCGTTCGAGCTGACCACCGGACAACGCGAGGTGCTCGGCGTACTCGAAGGCGAACTGGCCGCCAGCCGTCCGATGAATCGGCTGCTGCAGGGCGAGGTCGGCTCGGGCAAGACGATCGTCGCGCTGCTGGCGATGCTGCAGCTGGTTGATGCCGGCTATCAGTGCGCCCTATTGGCACCCACCGAAGTCCTTGCTGCCCAACACGCCCGATCGATACGCGACATGCTCGGGCCACTGGCGCTCGGCGGTCAGCTGGGCGAGGCCGACAATGCCACCGCGGTGGCGCTGCTCACCGGCTCGATGTCCGCGGCCGCTAAGAAGCAGGCTCGCGCCGAGATCGCCAGCGGCCGGGCCGGCATCGTCGTTGGCACTCACGCCCTGCTGGTCGACGCGGTCGAATTCCACAACCTGGGCATGGTGGTCGTCGACGAACAACATCGATTCGGTGTCGAGCAGCGAGATCGGTTGCGCGCCAAAGCTCGTGACGCCATCACTCCGCATCTGCTGGTGATGACCGCCACTCCGATTCCGCGCACGGTGGCGCTCACCGTTTACGGTGATCTGGAGACCTCCACGTTGCGCGAGCTGCCCCGCGGCCGCCAGCCGATCGCGAGCTCGGTGATCTTCGTCAAGGAGAAGCCGACCTGGCTGGATCGGGCTTGGGCGCGGATCCGCGAGGAGGTGACGGCCGGACGGCAGGCCTACGTGGTGGCACCCCGCATCGACGAGACCGACGAGCCGAGCAAACCCGGTTCAGCCGATGAGGGCGGCCGAACCTCGGCCACCGCGGTGGGGTTGTTCGACCAGCTGCGAGCCGGGCCGCTGTCGGGGTTGCGGCTGGGCTTGATGCACGGGCGGCTGACCGGGGACGAGAAAGACGCGGTGATGACGGCGTTCCGCAGCGGTGCGGTCGACGTGCTGGTCTGCACCACGGTCATCGAGGTCGGTGTCGACGTACCCAATGCCACCGTCATGCTGATCGCCGACGCCGACTGGTTCGGTATCAGTCAGCTGCACCAGCTTCGCGGCCGAATCGGCCGCGGCGCGCATGCCAGCCTCTGCCTGCTGGTGACCTCCAGCGGCGCTGGAACCAAGGCGGGGCAGCGCCTGAAGGCCGTCGCAGGCACCTTGGACGGATTCGCCTTGGCCGACCTGGACCTGGCCGAGCGTGGCGAAGGAGATGTGTTGGGCCGCAACCAGTCCGGCTGGCGAGGGGGCTTGAAGCTGTTGTCGCTGACCGACCACGGCGAAGTGATCGAGGCGGCCCGCACGTACTGCATGCAGGCCTGGGAAGCCAATCCGGATGATCCCGGATTGGCCTCGCTCGCCGCGCATTTCGCCGATATCGACTACCTGGACAAATCATGACCAGTCGTAAAACCCTGTTGTGGCTGGCCATGGCTGCGGTGCTGGCCGTAATCGTCGCCTATCAGACGGTGTCCGCGGCGAGCAGGAGCAGCCGTGCCCTGGGGGCGCAATCCGGGATGCCCACGGTGGCGGCCGGCACCGACGTGCTGGCCGGAATCACGGTGGTTCCGGCGCGCGCCCACCGCCACGACTACCGGCGCTCGGTGTTCGGCGACGCCTGGGACGACGACAACGACGCACCTGGCGGTCACAACGGCTGCGACACCCGCAACGACATCCTCAACCGCGACCTCGTCGACATCACCCACGTGTCGACCAAACGCTGCGCCGAGGCGGTGGCCAGCGGCATCCTGCACGACCCGTACACGAACGCCACCGTCGCGTTCACCCGCGGCGCCAAGATCGGCGAGGCCGTGCAGATCGACCACATCGTGCCGCTGGCCTATGCCTGGGACATGGGCGCGTCGGCCTGGCCGTATCGGCAGCGATTGCGCTTCGCCAACGACCCGGCCAATCTGCTGGCGGTCGCGGGGAAGGGCAACCAGGACAAGGGCGATGCGGGTCCTGGGCAGTGGATGCCGCCGAATAAATCGTTCGCGTGCCAGTACGCCGTCGCCTACATTGCGGTTCTGCGGGGCTATGCGCTGCGCCTGGACCAGCCGTCAGCCGACGTGCTGCGTGCGGCAGCGGCCACCTGCCCGACCGGATAGGGGAGCCGATGCCAATCGACCACTGGCGTACCACGCCGACGTTGCCCGGCGAGCATGTGCTGTTGCGGCCGACGGTGCTGGCCGACGTCGGTGGACTGGCCCGGGCCTTCGACACCGAGTGCACCCGCTACTTCCTCTACGGCCAGCACTCCGAGCCGCCCACTGAAGCCTCGGTTTCCGCGGCGCTCGCGTCAGATCACCAGGTGCTGACTCAGGTCGAGGTCAGCACCGGCGAGATAGTCGGGACGACATCCCTCTACGACATGAGCGAGGTGGACCGACGGGTGACGGTCGGCAGCACCTGGCTGGCGCAGCGGGTCCGCGGGTCGGCGGTCAACTCCGAGTCGAAACTGCTGCTGCTCGACCACTGCTTCGGCGCCTTGGGCGCGGGCCGCGTGCAGTTCAACGTCGACAACCTCAACGAGCGTTCGCAGCGCGCGGTGGGTGCCATCGGCGCCACCCGGGAAGGTGTACTGCGCAACCACGCCCGCCGCCGCGACGGCTCTTTTCGCAACACGATCGTCTTCTCGGTGATCGAGCAGGAGTGGCCGCAACTGCGAGCCCGGCTGGTGGAGCGGATCAACCGCCGGGTGTTGGCGAGCTGAGGCGAGTGAGCGGACCGGCGGGGATCAGATACCGCTGTAGGTGAGCGGGTCTTCCCGCACCCGGGTGCCGTCGTTGAGACCGCCCAGGCTCTCCATGTGCTCGTCGGCCAGCTCGAAGCCGAACACGTCGAGGTTGGCCGCGATGCGCTCGGGCTGGGCCGATCGGGGGATCACCACGTTGCCCAGTTGCAGGCTCCATCGGATCAGCACCTGTGCCGGGGTCTTGCCGTATTCGCCGGCGATAGCCGTCACGGTCGGGTGGTCAAGCAACCGGCCCACCGCCAGCGGGCTGTAAGCCTGTGTGATGATGCCGCGCTCGGCGTTGGCGGCACGCAGCTCAGCCTGGTTGAGCAGCGGGTGCAGCTCGATCTGGTTGACCGACGGCGTCTCGAACGCCAGGTCGATCACGTCGTCGAGGTGTTCCGCGGTGAAGTTGCACACCCCGATGGACCGGGCCAGTCCCAGCTCCCGGGTCTGGATGAGTCCGCCGAAGCTGTCGACGTACATGCCCAGAGACGGAGCCGGCCAGTGGACCAGGTACAGGTCCACGTAGTCCATTCCGAGCCGCTCAAGGCTGGCCTTGCAGGCTTCGATGGCGGCGGTCAGTCCCTGGTCGGCGTTGGCCAGCTTGGTGGTGACGAACACCTCCTCGCGCGGGATCCCCGACGCGGCGATAGCCCGGCCCACCGCGGCCTCGTTGCCGTACACCTTGGCGGTGTCGATCAAGCGACAGCCCAGCTCGAGCGCCGTCGAGACCGCACGCTCGGTCTCGGCTTCGGACAACTCGGCCACCCCGATGCCCAGAGTCGGCATCGTGCGGTCGTCGTTGAGGGTGACGGAGGGGATCGCAGTGCCCGACGTCATTTCACCTACCTGTGTAATCGAATGTTCGCGGATCGGGTCCCAATCGGGCGCCGTCGTCGAGCGAGGATATCTCGGCCATCTCCGACGTGCCGAGTTCGAAGTCGAAGACGTCGAAGTTGCCGACGATGCGCTCCGGGTGCACCGATTTCGGAATCACAATATTACCCAGTTGGATATGCCACCGGATCAGCACCTGCGCCGGTGTCTTTCCGCACCGCCGCGCCACCTCGGTAACCACCGGATGAGCCAGCAGCGAACCCCGCCCCAGCGGTGCCCAGGCTTCGGTGGCAATCCCGAGGCGGGCATGCGTCTCGCGCAGTTCGGGCTGGCTGAAGCGCGGGTGCAACTCGACCTGGTTGACGACGGGCACGATCCCCGTTCCGTCGATCAGCGTCTCGAGGTGCTCCGGTGCGAAGTTGCTCACCCCGATCGACCGGATCCGTCCCTGATCCCGCAGGTGGGCCAGCGCCCGGAAAGTCTCGACGAATTTGCCGGCCGCCGGCAGCGGCCAGTGGATCAGGTACAGGTCCAGAAAATCCAGGCCGAGGCGCGCCATGCTCTTGTCGAATGCTGCGAGCGTGGAGTCGTAGCCCTGGTCGGAGTTCCACACCTTGGTGACCACATACACCTCGTCGCGCGCCAGGTCGGATGCCGCGACGGCCCGGCCGACCTCCCGCTCGTTGCCGTACAGGGCCGCGGTGTCGATGTGGCGGTATCCGGCCGCAAGTGCGGTGCGAACGGCCTGCTCGGTCTCGGCGGGCGAAATCTTGTAAACCCCGAAACCGACGCTGGGGATGGAATTACCGTCGTTGAGCGTGACTGAACGCAAGTTATCTTCAGCAGCCATGACACGAAGTCTGCCAGGCGGCTCCGGTTCCGGCCGGGGCGCGCGATGGACCGATCAGCTGCAGAGCACCCTGATGACGGTCGGTATGAAGATGACGCCGATGCTGCCGATCGGGGTCCAGCGGATCATGACCGGCGGGCGCGCGGTGACCATCGACGGCAAGACCTTGGACCCCACCCTGCGGCTGACGCTGGCGGCGCAGCGCGCGATGGGCGTCAACGGCCTCGTCGTCGGCGACGACGCGGTCGCCTCCCGCGCCCAGTTGCGCGAGACGACCGCCGGGCTGGGCGGCGGTGATATCCACGTCGACGTGCGCGACATTGTGTTGCCCGGCCCGGCCGGGGACATCGCCGCTCGGCACTACCGCCCGATCGGTGGTGGCGCCAAGCCGTTGCTGGTCTTCTACCACGGTGGCGGGTTCGTGATCGGCGACCTGGACAGCCACGATGCGATCTGCCGGCTGACCTGTCGAGACGGTGACATCGCGGTGTTATCGGTCGACTACCGCCTGGCGCCCGAGCACCCCGCGCCGGCCGCGCTCGACGATGCCCTGGCGGCATTCCGCTGGGCTCATGACCACGCCGTGGAACTGGGTGGGATTGCCGGGCGGGTAGCGGTCGGTGGCGACAGTGCCGGCGGCAACCTGGCCGCCGGGGTCGCGCTGCGGGCGCGCGATGAAGGGGGACCGGCACCCGTTCTGCAGTGGCTGATCTACCCGGTCACCGACTGCACCGCCAAGACCCGATCGCGCAGCCTCTACGGCGACGGTTTTCTGCTGACCAAGCACGACATCGACTGGTTCACCGACCAATACGTGAGCCGCTCACAGCTAGACCCGACCGACCCGCTGGTATCGCCACTGCTGGCCGGCGACCTGTCCGGCCTGCCGCCGGCACTGGTGGCCGTCGCCGGCTTCGACCCGCTGCACGACGAGGGCGAAGCGTTCGCGGCGGCACTGCGCCAGGCCGGGGTTGTGGTGGATCTGAGGCAGATGCCGTCGTTGACGCACGCTTTCATCAACCTGTTTCCGCTGGGGGGCGGCAGCGCGACCGCGACCAGTGAGTTGATCTCGGCGCTGCGCGCGCACCTCAGCCGCGGCTGAGGTCCGGGGCTCACGCCGGTACGCTGAACCGCAAACCGACCACCGAACACGAGGACCAACCGACTGTGGCCAGCAAACCCAAACGCCCCGGCGCCTCCGGCTTGAGGGCCGGCGACCAGAAGCGCAACCTCGCAATGCAGATCGGCCTCGTCGCCATCGTGGTGGTCTTCGCGGTGGGACTCATCGGCTACATCGTGGTGTCCAACGGTCACAAGAAGGGCGCCGGCGCCGGCGAGGCGATCCGGGTGACCTCGAGCAAGCTGGTCACCAAGGACGGGACCGACGAGCCCAAGGCCGTGCTGACGTTCTACGAAGACTTCCTCTGCCCGGCCTGCGGGAACCTCGAGCGGGCGTTCGGCCCGACGGTGTCTCGGCTGATCGACAGCGGGGCGATCGCCGCCGACTACCACATGGTCGCGATCCTGGACCGGCCGCAGAATGATGACTACTCCTCGCGTGCCGGAGCCGCGGCCTACTGCGTCGCCGACGAGAGCAACGACGCGTTCCGCCGGTTCCACACCGCGCTCTACACCGAGCAGCTGCAACCGTCGGAGATCGGCACGGAGTTCCCCGACAACAAGCGCCTGATCGAGCTGGCCCGCCAAGCCGGCGCTGCCGGCGGTGTTCCGGCCTGCATCAACAGCGGCAAGTACCTCAAGATGGTCGGCGGTATGGCCGCGGCCGGGGGCATTCACGCCACCCCCACGTTGCGTATCAACGGCGAGGACTACCGCCCCTCGACACCGGAAGCCCTGGTCTCCAAGATCCGCGAGATCGTCGGCGACGTGCCCGGTATGGCCGTGCCGGCTCAGGAGTCGTGACCATCACGGCTCCGGCGGTCGAAGCGCCCGCCCAGGCGGTGCCGGTCGCGGCATCGCGGGCCTGGGCGGTGCTGATCGGCGGGGTCATCGGACTGGCGGCCTCGGTCACGCTGACCGTCGAGAAGATCAAGCTGCTCACGGACACCGGCTACGTGCCGTCGTGCAACCTCAACCCGGTGCTGTCCTGCGGATCGGTGATGGTCACCCCGCAGGCGTCCGTGTTGGGGTTCCCCAACCCGCTGATGGGGATCGTCGCCTTCACCGTGGTGGTCGTCACTGGCGTATTGGCTGTCGCGAAAGTGCGATTGCCGCAGTGGTATTGGACCGGTTTGACGCTGGGCACGCTGGCCGGCGCCGGCTTCGTGCACTGGCTGATCTTCCAGAGCCTGTACCGGATCGGCGCGCTGTGTCCGTATTGCATGGTGGTGTGGGCGGTCACGCTATGCCTGCTGGTGATATTCGCAGCCCTAGCATCTGAGCAGGGTGGTATACGCAAAAATTTGCAGCATTTGCACCGATGGCGTTGGACCATCGCTGCGTTATGGTTTATCGCGTTATTCCTGTTGATATTTATTCGGTTTCAGGATTACTGGATAACGCTGCTGTAGGGGTGGATTGTGATCTCCAAAGTGCTGGTGGCCAACCGCGGAGAGATCGCTGTCCGCGCGTTCCGGGCCGCCGTCGAGCTCGGTATCGGCACCGTGGCGGTCTACCCGTACGAGGACCGCAACTCGCTGCACCGGCTCAAGGCGGACGAGTCCTACCAGATCGGCGAAGAGGGTCATCCGGTACGCGCGTACCTGTCGGTCGATGAGATCGTCGGCACCGCAGTGCGATGCGGGGCCGACGCCGTCTACCCCGGCTACGGTTTCCTTTCGGAGAATCCTCAACTGGCGCAGGCCTGTGCGGATGCGGGGATCACCTTCGTCGGTCCCAGCGCGGCAGTGCTGGCGCTGGCCGGCAACAAGTCTCGCGCGGTGGCCGCCGCGCGAGAGGCGGGACTGCCGGTGCTGGCATCGTCGGCGCCGTCGTCCTCGGTCACCGAACTGCTCGCCGCAGCCCAAGACATGACGTTCCCGCTGTTCGTCAAGGCGGTCGCCGGTGGCGGTGGGCGCGGGATGCGCCGGGTCGCCGACATCGACGGGCTGGCCGATGCGGTCGAAGCGGCCAGTCGGGAAGCGGATTCGGCGTTCGGCGACCCGCACGTTTACCTCGAGCAGGCGGTACTGAACCCGCGCCACATCGAGGTGCAGATCCTGGCCGATAACCACGGCAATGTGATCCACCTCTACGAGCGTGACTGCAGCGTGCAACGCCGGCATCAGAAAGTCGTCGAATTGGCGCCGGCGCCGAATCTCGATCCGGCTCTGCGCGAGAAGATCTGCGCGGATGCCGTGGCATTCGCGCGCCACATCGGCTACACCTGCGCGGGCACCGTGGAGTTCCTGGTCGACGAGCGCGGCCATCACGTGTTCATCGAGATGAACCCGCGCATCCAGGTAGAGCACACCGTTACCGAGGAGATCACCGACGTCGACCTGGTGTCGTCGCAGCTGCGGATCGCTGCCGGGGAGTCGCTGGCGGACCTGGGCCTCTCGCAGGACTCGATTACGCTGCACGGGGCGGCGCTGCAATGCCGGATCACCACCGAAGACCCGGCCAACGGATTCCGGCCCGATACCGGACGGATCAGCGCCTATCGCAGCCCGGGCGGGGCGGGCATCCGGCTGGATGGTGGCACCAATCTCGGTGCGGAGATCAGCGCGCACTTCGATTCGATGCTGGTCAAGTTGACCTGTCGCGGTAAGGATTTCCCCACCGCGGTGAAACGGGCGCGCCGGGCGATCGCGGAATTCCGCATCCGCGGGGTTGCCACCAACATCCCGTTTTTGCAGGCCGTGCTCGATGACCCGGACTTCTCCGCCGGGCGCATCACCACCTCGTTCATCGACGAGCGCCCGCAGCTGCTGACCGCGCGCTCGTCGGCCGACCGCGGCACCAAGATCTTGAACTACCTGGCGGATGTCACCGTCAACAGCCCGCACGGCACCAGGCCCTCGGCGGTGTACCCGCGCGACAAGCTGCCCGAGCTGGATCTGTCGGTGCCGCCGCCGGCGGGCTCCAAGCAACGGCTGGTCCAGCTGGGGCCGGAGGGCTTCGCCCGCTGGCTGCGGGAGTCGCGGGCGGTCGGGGTCACCGACACCACGTTCCGGGACGCCCACCAGTCGCTGTTGGCCACCCGGGTGCGCACCAGTGGGTTGGTCAAGGTGGCGCCGTACGTGGCTCACACCATGTCGCAACTGCTGTCGGTCGAGTGCTGGGGCGGCGCGACTTACGATGTGGCGCTGCGGTTTCTGAAGGAAGACCCCTGGGAGCGGTTGGCCGCGCTGCGCGAGGCGTTGCCCAACATCTGTCTGCAGATGCTGCTGCGCGGGCGCAACACGGTCGGGTATACCCCGTATCCGGAACTGGTGACTTCGGCGTTCGTCCAAGAGGCGACCGAGACCGGTATTGACATTTTCCGGATATTCGACGCGCTCAACAACGTCGACTCGATGCTTCCGGCCATTGACGCGGTGCGCGAAACCGGCAGTGCGGTAGCCGAAGTCGCCATGTGTTACACCGGCGATCTGAGCAGTCCGGGTGAAACGCTCTACACGCTGGACTACTACCTGCGGCTCGCCGAGCAGATCGTGAACGCCGGCGCGCACGTGCTGGCGATCAAAGACATGGCGGGCCTGTTGCGTCCCGCCGCGGCAACCACATTGGTAAGCGCGCTGCGCAGCCGCTTCGACCTGCCCATCCACGTACACACCCACGACACCGCGGGCGGTCAGCTGGCCAGCTACGTCGCCGCCTGGCAAGCGGGGGCGGACGCCGTCGACGGCGCGGCCGCGCCCCTGGCGGGCACCACCAGCCAACCGGCACTGAGCTCGATCATCGCCGCGGCGGCGCAGACCGACTACGACACCGGGATCTCGCTGGACGCGGTGGGCGACCTGGAGCCGTACTGGGAGGCGCTGCGAAAGGTGTACGCGCCGTTCGAATCCGGGCTGGCCGCACCGACCGGGCGGGTATACCGCCATGAGATACCCGGTGGCCAGCTGTCCAACTTGCACCAGCAGGCCAAGGCGCTGGGGTTGGCGGACCGGTTCGAAGACGTCGAGAACAACTATGCCGCCGCGGATGCCGTCCTCGGTCGGCTGATCAAGGTGACCCCGAGCTCGAAGGTGGTCGGTGACCTCGCACTGGCGCTGGTCGGTGCCAACGTGAGCGCCGACGAGTTCGCCGCCGACCCGTCCCGAGTCGACATCCCGGACTCGGTGATCGGCTTCCTGCGCGGCGAGCTGGGCGACCCGGCCGGCGGCTGGCCGGAGCCGTTGCGGACCAAGGCACTGGAGGGGCGCGGCCCGGCACGGGAGATGCAACAGCTCTCGGCCGATGACGAGGCGGTGTTGGCAAAGTCTGGACCGCAACGCCAGGCCCGCCTCAACCGCCTGCTGTTCCCGGGTCCCACAAAGGAATTCGAGTCACATCGCGAACTCTACGGGGACATCTCGCGATTGTCGGCCAACCAGTTCTTCTACGGCCTGCGTCAAGGCGAGGAGCATCGGGTCAAGCTGGAGCGCGGGGTGGAGCTGCTGATCGGGCTCGAGGCCATCTCCGAGCCGGATGAACGCGGCATGCGAACCGTGATGTGCATCATCAACGGTCAACTGCGGCCGGTCGAGGTGCGTGATCGCAGCATCGCCAGCGAAGTGCCGGTTGCCGAAAAGGCCGACCGCACCAAGCCGGGCCATGTCGCCGCACCGTTTGCCGGTGTGGTCACCATCGGGGTGGCCGAGGGAGAGAAGGTCACCGCCGGACAAACCCTGGCCACCATCGAGGCAATGAAGATGGAGGCGGCCATCACCGCGCCCGCCGACGGCACCGTCACGCGGGTGGCCGTTGCCGAGACCGCGCAGGTCGAAGGCGGAGACCTGCTGGTGGTGCTGAGCTGACGCGCATCGTCGGGGGCGAAGCCGGTGGGCGACGCCTCGCCGTGCCGCCGCGCGGCACCCGGCCAACCACAGATCGGGTGCGCGAGGCGCTGTTCAATGTGCTCGATTCCCGGATGGACCTGACCGGAATGTCGGTGTTGGACCTCTACGCGGGGTCGGGGGCGCTCGGCTTGGAGGCGTTGTCCCGCGGCGCCGCCTCGGCGCTGTTCGTCGAATCGGACCGCCGCGCCGCCGAGGTGTTGGCCGCCAACATTGCCGCACTGGGGCTGGCCGGAGCGGTGCTGCGCCGCGGCACGGTGGCCGCGGTGCTGGCCGGGGGCACCGAGACACCGGTGGATCTGGTGCTGGCCGATCCGCCCTACGAGGTCGACGCCGCCGCGATCGACGCGCTGCCGGGGTTGCTGACCGCCGGCGGTTGGGCGGGCCCGGGCACCGTCGTAGTGATCGAACGGGCCACCTCCAGCCCGGCGGTGGCGTGGCCGCAGGGCTGGGAAGCCTGGCCCTCGCGCCGTTACGGCGACACCCGACTGGAGCTGGCCGAACTGTCCGCACCTGACGTGTAGCGTCAGCGCACATGAGTGGTGCGGTATGCCCCGGTTCCTTCGACCCGGTGACGTTGGGACATGTCGACATCCTGGAGCGCGCGGCCGCCCAGTTCGACGAAGTGGTGGCCGCCGTACTGGTCAATCCCTCCAAAAAGGGCATGTTCACCCTGGACGAGCGCCTCGAGATGATCGCCGAAGCCACCGCGCATCTGCCCAATGTGCGCGCGGAGTCGGGTCAGGGCCTGGTGGTCGACTTCGTCCGGCAGCGCGGGCTCACCGCGATCGTCAAGGGCCTGCGCACCGGCACCGACTTCGAGTACGAGCTGCAGATGGCTCAGATGAACAAGCACATCGCCGGTGTCGACACGTTTTTCGTGGCGACCACACCGCGGTATTCGTTCGTGTCGTCGTCGCTGGCAAAGGAAGTGGCGTCGATGGGCGGTGATGTCTCCGACCTGTTGCCCGAGCCGGTGAACCGCAGACTGGCCGCCAAGCTGGCCGCGCGCTGACCAGACGCCGCTTACTGGGGCTGCCACCCCAAGCGGTGGTCGGTCGAGGCGCGCATCGCGGTGAAACCCCTGGTGCAGCCCAATATCCGTAGCGCCGCTTCGGCAATGGTCCACGGATAATCCGGCGGGCAGGAGCCGTCGTCGGAGCGGCGGTTGATCACCGCCTCCACCAGTCGGAACGACAGGTCGTCGGCATCGGCGGGGCCGTCATGTTCGGCGATCACCGCGCGCGAAAGCTCTTGATAGTGACTGCGCAACTCGCTGCGGCGCCGGCGGAAGGCGGCGAAGCGCTCGAGGCGAAGCTCCGGAAGCAGATACAGCGTGCCCAGATTCCAGGCGCCGCCGCACAATTGCGCGGTATCGGCGACGACGAGCGCGTGCAACCGGGGGGCGCTGGGCCCTCCCTCGGCCAGCAGCTCGGCGGCCAGCTGGACGGAGGGATCGACGGTGCCGGCCAGCAGGGCGTCGAGAATGTCGTCCTTGGCGGCGAAGTGGTGATACAGCGAGGCCTGCCGAATCCCGACGCTCTCGGCGATGCGCCGGGTCGAGGTGGCGGCGTAGCCGACGGTGGTGAACAGCTCCGCCGCGGCGTCGAGGATCTCGTCGCGCGCGCTGCTGCCCGGCCTGCTGGAAGCCACCAGCCGGGGACGTCCTCGTCGATCGGTCTGCACGCCTTACTGCCTATCACGCGCTGAGGCCCGGCGCGCTAAAAACTATCAGTTGATAGAAAATGTGCTAGCTTCCTGATCATGGACAACCCACGCACCGATTCCACCGACGGCGCACGCCTGCATGCGCGGGCTCAGGCGCAGCACGCGTCGATGCGCGTCCCGGCGGCCCCGGACGACGTCGACGCGGCGACGATGATCTGGGCCGAGTCGATCCCGGCGAACGCCTACGCCACCAAGGTGCTGGCCCGCGGCAGCCGGCTCCGACTGATCGATGTCGAGGGCGGCGCGTGTGCGAATCTGTTGCTGTATCGCGCCGAAGCGCCCTGGGAACGGCTCAACGTCGCCGACACCATGAAGGTCCCGTGGCAGGCCTACCTCGGTGCCGGCCATCCGCTGCTGTCCGATCAGGGCCGCGTGCTGGCCACCGTCGTCGCCGACTCCTCGGGACACCACGACATGCTCTGCGGCCCGGACGCCACCGGCCGACAACTGCTGCTGTTGGGTGCGATCAAGCACGGTATGGGCATTCGAGACGTGGCACCGTCGGTGTCGCTGTTCCGCGGTGTTCGGGTCGATCCGGTCAGCGGCGCGCTGGAATTCACCGGATCCGCGGGACCCGGCGCGGCGATCGACCTGCTGATCCACCTTCCGGTGATGCTGGTGGTCGCCAATGCCGCGCACCCGCTGGATCCCGACCCGCCCGCAACGGCATTGGACGTGGTTGCCTGGCGGGCCGGCGAGCAGTTGGCCGACCCGATCAGCCAGGACCCGGAATACCTACGCGCGGTGCAGAACACCGAGGCGGCCTGGGCCGCCGGAACGGGGGAGTGCTCATGACCCGCCCCTCTCAGCCCTCGCACATCGTCTCCGACGAAGTGGTGGCGGCCCGGGCGCCCTGGTCGGCAGTGGTGCGCGCCGGAGATCTGCTGCAGATCATCGATCTGCACGGAAACCAGGCGGTGGACTGCCTGCTCTACGACGCCGCCGACCACACCCGCCGCTACAGCGCACAGGCCACCGTCGCTGCCGCGCGCAACATCTTCTTGAGCACCGGTTCGGTGCTGCGCAGCGCCGACGGCACCGCCCTCATGACCGTCGTCGCCGACGACGTCGGCAATCACGACACCATCGCCGGAGCCTGCTCGCAGGAATCGAACACCCTGCGCTACGGGCACCACACCGCCCACCAGCATGCCTGCGTGGAGAACTTCCTCGCCGAGGGTGCCCGGTGGGGCCTGGGCAAACGCGACATCGTCTCCAACATCAACTGGTTCATGAACGTCCCCGTCGAAGCCGACGGCACGCTGGGCATCGTCGACGGTCTCTCGGCCCCGGGCAAGAGCCTGACCCTGCGCGCGGAGATCGACACCCTGGTACTGGTGTCGAACTGCCCGCAGATCAACAACCCGTGCAACGGCTTTGACCCGACGCCGGTGCGGATGGTGATCAGCCGAACATGATCGGCATCGAGGTGGTCTCGCCGGGCATGTTCACCACGGTGCAGGACTGGCCCGGGCGCGTCGGCTACTGGCATGTCGGGGTGCCGCCTTCCGGGCCGATGGACGACCTGTCGTTTCGGATCGGCAATCAGGTGCTGGGCAATCCCGAGAGTGCGGCCGGTCTGGAATGCACCAAAGGTGGACCCGCCCTGCGCTTTTCGGACCCGGCGTGGGTGTGCGTCACTGGTGCCGCGGTGCCGGTCAGGCTGGACGGTGCCTTAGTTCCACTGTGGCAGTCGGTTCGGATACCCGCCGGTGGACTGCTTGAGATCGGCGTCATTACAGGTCCGGGAATGCGCTGCTACGTCCTGATCGAGGGCGGCATCGCCGCGCCGCAATTCCTGGGCAGCGCAGCAACCTTCACTCAAGGTGTGTTCGGTGGTCACCACGGCCGGGCGCTGCGCGAATCCGATCGCCTCAGCGCCGTCGGCCGCGGCGGTGCCCCACCGACCCTCACCCGCGCCCCCAGCCAGATCCAGCCCAGCATCGGGCGGCACTGGGAACTCGCGGTGACCGAAGGCCCGCATGCGGCGCCGGAGTTCATGACTCGCGCCGACATGACCACCCTGACCACCACCGACTACACCGTGCACTTCAATTCCGACCGCACCGGCGTGCGGCTCGTCGGGCCGAAACCACGATGGGCCCGCCCCGACGGCGGAGATGCCGGCCTACACCCGTCCAACATCCATGACACCGCGTACAGCATCGGTGCGCTGGACTTCACCGGTGACACCCCGATCCTGCTCGGTCCCGACGGGCCCAGCCTCGGCGGATTCGTCTGCCCGGTGACGGTGGTACGCGGCGACCGATGGAAACTGGGCCAGTTGTCGCCCGGCGACACCGTGCGGCTGGTGCCGATCCGCGCCGACCACGCCCCACCGCCGGCGGCGCTGGGTGTGCGACGGCGCGCGGCGTTGCCGGTCGTGGTCTCCCGCTCCGGCGACGGCGACGACGGAGTGCTGCAGCGCTACACCGGCCGCGACGGGACGGCCGTTACCCTCCGGCGCGCCGGTGACAATGGCGTTCTGCTCGAATACGGGCCGATGACACTGGATTTGGCGCTGCGGGCACGGGTACAGGTGCTCTACGACCAGCTCCGTGAACGGGGGCTGCCCGGCCTGACCGAACTGACTCCCGGGGTGCGATCGCTGCAGATCCAGTTCGACCCCGAGCAGTTCTCGTGCGCCGAGGTGATCGACGAGGTGGCCGCCATCGACGATGCGCTGCCGCCCTGCGATGAACTGGTCGTGCCGAGCCGAGCGGTGCGGCTGCCGCTCAGCTGGGACGACCCCGGCACCCACGAGGCCATTCGCCGCTACATGTACGGGGTGCGGCCCGACGCGCCGTGGTGCCCGTCCAACATCGAGTTCATCCGGCGTATCAACGGACTCGACGACATCACGCAGGTGTACGACATCGTGTTCGACGCGCACTACCTGGTGCTGGGCCTGGGCGACATCTACCTCGGCGCGCCGGTGGCCACCCCGCTGGATCCCAGACACCGGCTGGTGACCACCAAATACAACCCGGCCCGCACCTGGACCCCGGAGAACGCCGTCGGGATCGGCGGCGCCTACCTGTGCATCTACGGCATCGAGGGACCCGGCGGCTACCAGTTCGTCGGACGCACCACCCAAGTGTGGAACCACCGGCACGCCGCCGCCGGCCTGTTCGATCCCGAAACCCCGTGGCTGCTGCGCTACTTCGACCGCATCAGCTTCTATCCGGTGCAGGCCGAGGAGCTCCTGGAGCTGCGTGCCGACATGGCGGCCGGGCGTGGTCGGGTGGAGATCACCGACGGTGAGTTCTCACTGCCGGCCTACCGCCGATTCCTGGCCGACCACGCCGAGAGCATCGCAGGATTCCGCGACCAACAGGTCGCCGCGTTCACCGCGGAGCGCAATGCGTGGCACGATGCCGGCGAAATCGCCCGTGCTTAGGCCAATTTCAGCGAATCGTCGCGGCACAACACGAAGAAGTAAGGCCGGGACGAGCCTCGCAGATCCATCGCGCCGATCACTGCGTCATCAGAGAGCCGGCGGAAGACATCGTTGACCGGTGCCTGGTCATAGACCATCGTGGCGCTGTCGACTCCGCGGTATCTCGTAGTGCGCAGCCGGGCCCGGGGCGAACGGGTCCGCAGCAGCGGCTGCAACGCGTTGATCTGCCCGAGGAATGAGCGGTTCTTCAGCGCCGGCAGCTTCGCGGCGAGTCCCAGAACACTGAACGCCAGCACCGGGTTGAACGCCCACAGCGCGGCCCCGTCACGGGTGGGAAACAACAGCGGGTGAACCGTCTCGGCATCGACGAACTGTTTGCCCCACCAGCCGGTGGCCCCCAACAGCCCGTCGAGCGGGTGGCCGGTCGGCAGCTCGGAACCATGCCAGGTGCCGACCATGAAATCGGGGTCGACTGCCTCGGCGGCGTCGAAGATCTCACAGGCCTCGGCGGTGGTCGTTGGCACGTTCGCGAACAAGTCCTGGACAGCCATGAGCAACACCGTACTTGACAGCCGTCAACTGCGGATCCGCTTAGAGCACCACCGTCTCGTTGCCCACCCGGATCACCCGGTCCTGGCAGTGCCATTGCACCGCCCGCGACAACACCGCCCGCTCCACGTCGGCGCCCAACCGCACCAGGTCGGTGACGCTGTGGGTGTGGTCCACCCGCACGACGTCCTGCTCGATGATCGGCCCCTCGTCGAGCACCTCGGTGACGTAGTGCGCGGTGGCGCCGATCAGTTTCACGCCGCGTTCCCGCGCCCGCTGATAGGGCGCCGCACCGATGAATGCCGGCAGGAAGGAATGGTGGATGTTGATCAGTGGACAGCCCACCGCTTCGATGAAGTCGCCGGTGATGATCTGCATGTAGCGGGCCAGCACCACCAGGTCCACGTTGCCGCAGAGCAATTGCAGTTGACGCTGTTCGGCCTCGGCGCGAATGTCGCGGGTGGCGGGGATGTGGAAGAACGGCACCCCGAACGGGCGTACCTGTTCGGCGAGCTCCGGGTGGTTGGAGATCACCATCGCCACGTTCATCTCCAGCTCGCCGCGGCGGTTGCGCCACAACAGGTCTAGCAGGCAATGGTCGGTCTTGGACGCCATGATCGCCACCCGCTTGGGCTTGGCGGCCTCGGTGAACCGGTAGTTCATCGAGAACCGCTGGGCCACCGTGGCGCCGAAGCGCTCCTGGAGCCCGTCGAGGGCCGCCGGCAAACCGGGCAGGTGAAAGATCGCCCGCTGCACAAAGGTCCCGTCTTCGGGAGCGGTCGAGTGCTGATCCAGCGAGATGATGTTCGCGCCGGCCTCGGCCAGAAAGGCGCTGACCGCGGCGATGATCCCGTGGCTGTCTCGGCAGCTCAGCAGCAGTCGGCCGATGTCGGTGGTCGCCTGGGCGCCGGACTGTTGCGGATAGCCCTGTTGAGCCTGCCCTGGTGTCGCGGTGCCCCCGTGGCCCCCAGAACCGTTCGTCATGGCCGCCCTTCGCCGATCTCCGACTTTCAACGGGTCAGGCTACCGGGGGAGCGAGTCAGAATCCGACACACCGGGCGACTAACACAGTCACACGCGTAACACAGGGCACACTAGTAACAACAACTATGCCTGGAGGGTGCTGCCGTGTACCGAGTGTTCGAAGCCCTTGACGAACTGGGCTCCATTGTCGAAGAGGCCCGTGGCGTGCCGATGACGGCAGGCTGCGTGGTACCCCGCGGTGACGTCCTGGAACTGATCGACGACATCCGTGACGCCATCCCCGGTGAGCTGGACGACGCTCAAGACGTCCTTGACGCCCGCGACTCGGTTCTCAACGAGGCCAAGGAGCACGCGGAATCGATGGTCAGCTCGGCCACCGCCGAAGCCGACTCGCTGGTCGCCCATGCGCGCGCGGAGGCCGATCGGTTGCTGGCCGACGCCAAGGGGCAGGCTGACCGGATGGTGGCCGAGGCCCGCGGACACAGCGAGCGGATGCTCGGCGAAGCCCGCGAGGAAGCGGCCCGGCTCAGCGCAACCGCCAAGCGTGAGTTCGAGACCGCCACCAGCCGCGCCCAGGCGGAATGCGACCGGCTGGTCGAGAACGGCAACGCCGCCTACGAGAAGGCCGTGCAGGAGGGCATCAAGGAGCAGCAGCGGCTGGTTTCGCAGAACGAGGTGGTGACCTCGGCCCGTGCCGAATCCACCCGGCTGATCGATTCGGCTCACGCCGAGGCCGACCGGATGCGCGGCGAATGCGACATCTACGTCGACGCCAAGCTGGCCGAATTCGAGGACTTCCTCAACGGCACGCTGCGTTCGATCAACCGCGGTCGGCACCAACTGCGTACCGCGGCGGGCACTCACGACTACGCGACTCGCTGACCCGAGAACGCCGAGTAACCCGCTGCGTAGAATCGCGGCATGGCGAGACACCCCGGCGCAGGTATGAAGGCAGCGCGACGACAGCTGCCCGCGCCGTTCGTGGTCAATGTCGCCCGGTTGGGGCGGCGCCCTGGTGCGTTGATGCCGCTGCATGAGCAGCGGATCAGCCCCACCCGCATCGGGTTGGATCTGGTGGCGATTCCGGCGGATGGCGCAGTCGATCTGGATCTGCGGGTGGAGTCGGTCTCCGAGGGCGTTCTGGTCAGCGGCGTGGTCTCAGCGCGCACCGCTGGCGAATGCGCGCGGTGCCTACAACCGTTGACCGGCGAGATCGAGGTGGAGTTGACGGAGCTGTTCGCCTATCCCGACAGCACCACCGATGCCACCACCGACGAAGACGAGGTGGGCCGGGTCGTCGACGATGCGGTGGACCTCGAGCAGGCCATCGTCGACGCGGTCGGCCTGGCTCTGCCGCTGTCCCCGTTGTGTGACCCGGACTGCCCGGGACTGTGCCCGGACTGCGGGGTGGTGCTGTCCACCGCCGAGCCCGGCCATCACCACGACAAGATCGATCCGCGCTGGGCGAAATTGGCGGGAATGCTGGAACCGCAAGACGACGCCGGGCCGAGCGGCGACGGTGAGCGGTGAGCCGTCCCCGGCAAGCCGTGCTGGATGCCCTCGGCGTGGATCTCCCCGACGACCTGCTCACGCTGGCCGTCACGCATCGCAGTTACGCCTACGAGCACGGCGGCCTGCCCACCAATGAGCGTCTGGAATTTCTGGGCGATGCCGTGCTGGGACTGACCATTACCGACGAGCTGTTCCACCGGCACCCGGACAGGCCCGAGGGTGATCTGGCCAAGCTGCGCTCCAGCGTGGTCAACACCTCTGCCTTGGCCGATGTGGCGCGGGGCTTGACCGAGGATGGCCTGGGAGCTCATCTGCTGCTCGGCCGCGGCGAGGAAAACACCGGCGGCGCCGACAAATCCAGCATCTTGGCCGACGGGATGGAGTCCCTGCTGGGAGCGGTCTATCTCCAGCACGGCATCGACACCGCCCGGGAGGTGATCCTGCGCCTGTTCGGTCCGCTGCTCGACACCGCGGCAACGCTGGGTGCCGGATTGGACTGGAAGACCAGTCTGCAGGAACTGACGGCCGCCCGCGGTCTGGGTGTGCCGTCCTATCAGGTCACCTCCACCGGACCCGACCATGACCGCGAGTTCACCGCGACCGCCGTCATATCGGACACCGCGTACGGCACCGGCGTCGGCCGGACCAAGAAAGAAGCCGAGCAGAAGGCCGCGGCCGCGGCGTGGCAGGCGTTGGACGCCCCAGACGCCCCGGCTGCGGTCAACGACGCACCGCAGGCCTGAGAATGCCCGAACTTCCCGAGGTCGAGGTGGTTCGGCGTGGCCTGAACGAGCACCTGGTCGGGCGCACGATCACCGCGGTGCGGGTGCACCATCCGCGGGCGGTGCGCCGCCACGACGCCGGCCCCGCCGATCTGACCGGCCGGCTGCTGGGCTCCCGAATCACCGGCACCGACCGGCGGGGTAAATACCTGTGGCTGCTGCTGAGTGGGGCCGCGGCCGACGAGGCCCTGGTGGTGCACTTGGGCATGAGCGGTCAGATGCTGCTGGGGGAGTTGCCCGACACCAGGCACCTGCGGATCGCCGCCGTGCTCGATGACGGGACGAAGGTCAGCTTCGTCGACCAGCGCACCTTCGGCGGGTGGCAGCTCACCGATTTGGTCACCGTGGACGGCAGTGTGCTGCCGGTGCCGGTCGCCCACCTCGCCCGCGATCCGCTGGACCCGCGCTTTGATGCCGAGTCGGTGGTGGAAGTGCTGCGGCGCAAGCACTCCGAGATCAAACGCCAACTTCTTGACCAGACGGTGGTGTCGGGTATCGGCAACATCTACGCCGACGAAGCGCTGTGGCGGGCCGGGATTCGCGGCACCAGAACGTCCGATCGACTATCGCGGCCGCGGTTGCGGGCACTGCTGGCTGCCGCGGCCGAGGTGATGAACGACGCGCTGGCCGCCGGGGGCACTTCGTTCGACTCGCTGTACGTCAACGTCAACGGTGAATCCGGTTACTTCAGCCGGTCACTGGACGCCTACGGTCGTGAAGACGAGCCGTGCCGGCGTTGCGGGACGGCGATCCGCCGGGCGAAGTTCATGAACCGGTCGTCGTACTTCTGCCCGAATTGCCAACGCTGACGCGGGGAATCGGATCGGGGTCAGTCGAAGATGTCGCGGTGCACCCGGCCCGGCGGCAGATTCGGGTCGACGAACCACTCCCGGCCGAACATCAGGCCGGCTACTTGTGGGGGAAGCCGCGTCAGCACCGCGAACAGACGTGCCGCGGCGGCGCTGGCACCGATCTGTGAACGATGCGCGGCGAAGGCATCTCGCTTCTGCCGGGCAAATCGAAACACGTTGATCCGGTGGGTGATGCTCGATGCCGGCGCATAGGCGTTGCGCACCACCTCACGGCCGTATGGGGCCGGCAAATGCAGTAAACGAGCGCCATGCTCGACCCGGGTCAGCATCTCCCGGGGCATTGTCGCCTCGAGCACGCGCGGCGTCGCGGCGATCTGTGCGGCCCGCTTACCGACATGATGAACCCGCACGTGATCACGATGGCCGTAGCCGCCGTTGGGCTGGTAGCTCAGGAGCAGATCCGCGTCTTCATCACGCAGAATGGCGGCCAGTCGCTGTGCCGCCTCCTCGAGGTCAGCGCGGGCGAACCTGACTCGCCCCGGCGGATCCGGATAGAACTCGGCCCCGAAGCCGCTGTCGGCGTAGCCCAGGCATTCGACCCGGTGGGCGCGGAGGGCCGTTGCGCTGGCGCGCAATTCGGCCAGCCGATCGCCGTCGCTGTCATTGACGCGTCCATCGGTTGCCACCACCACGACGACACGATGCCCCTCGGCGGCCGCCCGCGCCAGAGTTCCCCCGGTCAGAATCGCCTCGTCATCGGGGTGGGCGTGGAATGCGACTACCGTCGCCATAAAAACCCAGTATGCCCGTGGTGATCGGCTGTGTCAGCGCCGCAGCTGCGCGGCGCGCCGTCGAACATCCTCGCCGGCCTTGGTCAGCGATCCACAATCGAACGGCGGCTGTGGGTCGTACTCGATCAGCAACTGAATGGCGCAGGCCGTGTCGGTGTCCGCCAGCAGTTCAACCAGACGCAGCGCCATGTCGATGCCGCTGGAGACCCCCGCCGAAGTGACTATCCGCTGCGACAGGTGCTCGACGACCCGTTGTTCCACGTAGCGAGCGCCCAAGTGTTCTAGCAGCTCGACGGCGCTCCAATGGGTGGTCGCGGTCAGCCCGTCCAAGAGCCCCGCAGCGGCTAACAGCAGGGAGCCGGTACACACCGAGGAGGTGAACCTGGTGTGGGTGTGGACGGTGCGCACCCAGTCGAGCAACTCCGCGTCGTCGAGCAATGTTCGTGTCCCGACGCCGCCGGGGACGACGAGGGCATCCGGTGCGGTCAGTTCGTCGAATCGGACATCGCAGAGGAGGCCCAGCATCCCGTTGTCGGCGCGCACCTCACCGCGGCGGTGGCCGACGAAAATCACCTCGACGTCCGGGATACGCTGCAGCACCTCGTATGGCCCGATGGCGTCCAAGGCGGTGAACCGCGGGAAGATCGGGATCGCTACTTGCACGGATGTCCCCTCGGCTGGCCGGCGAATGGTGTTGCGGGGCAAGCCCGACAATAGTCCTCCGGCGCCGAACGCGCAGATACCATCACCTCAACCGCGCATGGGATCGAGCAGAATCAGCAGCCGAACGAGTTCGGCCTGGCGATGGATGCCGGTCTTGTCGAAAATGTGCCGGAGGTGAGTCTTCACGGTGGTCAGTGACACCGACAGTTCCTGGGCGATCGGAGTCAACCCCTCGCCTCGCATCACCAAGAGCGCGACCTGTGCCTCGGCCTTCGTCAGCCCGTACAGGCGTCGCAGCAATATCGCCGGTGGTTCCGGCTGTCGTTCGGGGTCGACGATGATCACCATGGCCCGTCCACGGTGCTGCGCCGCAAAAGAATTCGCTTCGACCGGCAGAACGTGAATGATGTAGGGACGTCGCCCCGAGGGGCGTGCGCACAGGAATGATCCGCCCCAGATGTCCTGCCCCTCGGACTTGGACAGTCGGGCGATGCTGTGCCCCAACTCGGTGTCGGCGTGCGACGACTCCGCTGTGATACAGCCTCTTTCGATTCGCAAGCCGTCGTCGGCGGCCAGAATTCGTTCGGCGGCACCATTGGCGTAGACGAACCGCCGTCCTTCGACGATGACGATTCCGTGGTTGACGGCCTCGCTGGCCGCCGCGAGGTCACCATTGCGGCGATCCAGTTCTTCGAGGCGGTCCTGGATGCGCAACGCTTGCTGCAGGTGCGGAACGAGACGGTCCATCAATGCAAGATGTTCGGGAGTGTCGAACCGCTCCGATTGCCTCACATTCGCGATGGCCAGGCTCGTCATCGCCGTTCCGGAAGTGAGCCGGACGAATAGTCCGTCGTGTAGCCCGTTCGGGCGAGCCCAGTCGGTCTGAAATTCACAATTCTGAAAGGGCCACATGAGTTCAGCGCCGGTCCGAACCACGCCCTCCGGTCCGTTCTCCACGGCGTAGAGGACGTGATCCAGCCGTTCGTAATGCGCTGCGTAGGCCTGAGCCGCTGACATCGGCATCTGCGCGTGCATGATCGTGCGCGAGACACTGTCGGAGAGCACCAACGATGCGGTATGCGCCGTGAAGGCGTCGGCGATGGCGGCCATGGCGGAATCCCATTCCTCGGGCACCAGAACCGCGGAGTAAATACGAGAGATCAGTTGTGAGAATTCATCGGTGGCGCTCATCGCCGGCCCTGAATCCACTTATAGGCCTGAACATTCGGCTCGCCCCCCCGTGCAAAATGATGCGAAGACACCTGTCTTCTCGTCGCAAAAGTTTACGCGGATCTCGTCCATTGGGATGAGGCAATTTTGCGGCGTCGGTGCTTGCCTTAAGGGGCCCTGCCGGTCGCTAACGTTCGAACGGCCGCAGTCGTGAGGAAGTGACGGTCATGTCGCAATCATGTTCCGGCTCGGAAGCGTGAAAGCGGGCCGGGCACAAGAGGATACCTACCGAAAGGACCCGACAGATGTCTGAGCAGAACATCACGCTGGTGCGAAACGGCTACCAGGCGTTCGCCTCCGGCGACACCGAATCCCTGATGGCTCTCTTCGATGACGACATCGAATGGGTGCAGCCCGGTGACAGTGCGATCAGCGGAACCTACCGCGGCAAAGCGGAGCTCATGGAATTCCTGATGCAGCTGGGGCAGAAGTCACCGACGATCACGCCGAAGAGCTTCCTGGCCGACGGTGAGACCGTCGTCGTACTCAGCGAGGCGGCTATCGGAGGCGAGCGCGGGCACAGTGCCGAGGTGTACACCCTGCGCAACGGCAAGACAGTGCGGGTGCAGGTATACGGCGACACGGCCATGATGGAGCGTCAGTACGGCAGAAAGCCTGCAGCGGCGGTCGCCGACTGACCATCGGCCTAGCTGCGCACGCCGAGCGCAGGTTCGGTGCCGTCACGGCCGGGGCTGTCAAGATGTCCCCATGACGGAATTATGGGTGGAACGCACGGGGACTCGGCGCTACACCGGACGCAGTTCGCGGGGCGCGCAGGTGCTGATCGGCAGTGAGGACGTCGCCGGTGTCTTCACCCCCGGGGAACTGCTGAAGATCGCGTTGGCCGCGTGCAGCGGAATGTCCAGTGACGCCCCGCTGGCCCGCCGGCTCGGCGACGACTACCAGGCCACTATCGAGGTCTCCGGCCCGGCCGATCGGGAACAGGAGCGCTATCCGCTGTTGGAAGAGGTCCTGAAGCTGGACCTGTCGGCGCTGGATGACGCGGACAAGCAGCGGCTTCTGACCGTCGTACACCGCGCCGTCGACCAGGTCTGCACGGTGGGCCGCACACTGAAATCCGGCACTGAGGTGCGCTTCGAGGTCGACTCCGGTGACCGGTCCTGACGTCCGCCTGTCCGCCTGGGTGCACGGGCACGTCCAGGGGGTGGGATTTCGGTGGTGGACGCGTTCGCGGGCACTGGAACTGGGCCTGACGGGCTACGCCGCCAATCGCCCAGATGGCCGCGTGCACGTCGTCGCCCAGGGGTCCCGGGCGAACTGTCAGCGCCTGCTGGAGCTGCTGCAGGGTGGGTCCACGCCGGGCCGGGTCGACACCATCGTCGCCGACTGGACGGACGTTGGGGACCCGATCGACGGATTCGCCGAACGCTAGCCCGGTAGTCTCACCTCCCGTGCATCTCAAGAGTTTGACGCTGAAGGGCTTCAAGTCCTTCGCCGCGCCGACGACTCTGCGCTTCGAGCCGGGCATCACCGCGGTGGTCGGGCCGAATGGCTCGGGAAAATCCAACGTGGTCGACGCGCTGGCCTGGGTGATGGGGGAGCACAGCGCCAAGACCCTGCGCGGCGGGAAGATGGAAGACGTCATCTTCGCCGGCACCTCCTCGCGCGCCCCTCTCGGTCGCGCCGAGGTCACCGTCACCATCGACAACTCCGACAACGCCCTGCCGATCGAGTACGCCGAGGTCTCGATCACCCGGCGGATGTTCCGCGACGGAGCCAGCGAGTATGAGATCAACGGCGCCAGCTGCCGGTTGATGGACGTCCAGGAGCTGCTCAGCGACTCCGGCATCGGTCGTGAGATGCACGTCATCGTCGGCCAGGGCCGGCTGGCGCAGATCCTGGAGTCACGGCCCGAGGACCGCCGGGCCTTCATCGAAGAGGCCGCCGGGGTGCTCAAGCACCGCAAGCGCAAAGAAAAGGCGGTCCGCAAACTGGACGCGATGGCGGCCAACCTGGCCCGCCTGACCGACCTGACCACCGAACTGCGCCGCCAGCTCAAACCACTGGGCCGTCAGGCCGAAGTCGCCCGGCGAGCGGCCACCATCCAAGCCGACCTGCGCGACGCCAAACTGCGGCTGACCGCCGACGACCTGGTTTCGCGGCAAGCCGAGTTCGCCGGAACCACCGACGCCGAGGCGACCTTGCGCCGTGAACACGACCAGATCACCGAGCGTCTGGCGTTGGCCGCCGATGAACTGACCGCCCACGAGTCCGCGGTCGCCAGCTTGACCCAGCGCGCCGAGGGCGCCCAGCAGACCTGGTTCTCGTTGTCCGCGCTGGCCGAGCGGGTCAGCGCCACGGTGCGTATCGCCAGCGAACGCGCACACCATCTCGACGACGAGCCGATCACCACCGCCGGCGTCGACCCGGACGCGCTGGAAGCCGAGGCTGAGCAGGTGGCCGCGGCCGAGCAACAACTGCTGGCCGAACTGGCCGAGGCCGGCATCCGGCTGGAGGCGGCTCGAGCCGAGCTGGCCGAACGGGAGCGCCGCAGCGCCGAGGCGGAGAAGGCGCATCTGGCTGCGGTCCGTGCCGAAGCCGACCGGCGCGAGGGCTTGGCCCGGCTGACCGGTCAGGTGGAGACGATTCGGGCGCGGGTCGAGTCGATCGACACTCACGTCGGGCAGCTGTCGACGCGTATCGAGGAAGCCGCCGGGCGGGCCCAGGCCGCGCAGGCGGAGTTCGAGACGGTTCAGGGCCGGGTTTCCGAGCTCGATCAGGGCGAAGTCGGTCTTGACGAGCACCACGAGCGGACTGTGGCCACCTTGCAGGTGGCAGATGAGCGCGTTGCCGAACTGCAGGCCGCCGAGCGCGCCGCCGAGCGCCAGGTCGCTTCGTTGCACGCTCGTATCGAGGCGTTGTCGATGGGGCTGGAACGCCGCGACGGCGCCGCCTGGCTCGCGGCGAACCACGGTGACTCCGGGCTGTTCGGGTCGATCGCAAAGCTGGTCAAGGTGCGCTCGGGGTACGAGGCGGCGCTGGCCGCGGTGCTCGGGTCCGCAGCCGATGCGCTGGCCGCCGAGAACGCCGGCGCGGCCCGCTCGGCGCTGCACGCGCTCAAGACCGCCGACGGTGGGCGGGCCGCGATTGTGCTGGGGGACTGGCCGCTGCCCGCCGCCGAACAGCGTGCGGCGCTGCCGGACGGAGCGCTGTGGGCAGTGGAGCTGATCGAGGCCCCCGAGAAGTTGCGCGGCGCGATGACGGCCATGCTGTCGGCGGTGGTGGTGGTCGACGACCTGCCCAAGGCACTGGACCTGGTGGTGGCACGCCCCGGTGTGCGCGCGGTGACGTTAGATGGTGACCTGGTCGGTGCGGGCTGGGTCAGCGGTGGATCGGATCGCAAGCCGTCCACCCTCGAGATCAACAGCGAGATCGACAGGGCCCGCGCCGAGCTGGCCGCCGCGGAGACACAGGCCGGCGAACTCGGTGCGGCCCTCGCCGGAGCGCTTGCCGAGCAGTCCGCGCGCCGGGACGCCACCGAGCAGGCACTGGCCGCGCTCAACGAGTCCGACGCCGCCATCGCCGCGACCCACGAGCAGCTGGGCCGACTGGGGCAAGAGGCGCGCGCCGCAGAGACCGAGTGGCGCCGGCGGCTGCGTGAGCGTGAGGAGCTTGAGGCCGGCCGGGCGCAGACCGTCACCGAGCTGGGCGAGCTGGAAGCCCGGCTGCGCAACGCCGAAGAGGATCAGCCGACCGCCGCCGTCGAACCGGTGGATCGCCAGCAGATCGCGGCCGCTGCCGAGGCGGCGCGCAGCGTCGAGGTGGAGGCCAGGCTGGCGGTGCGTACCGCCGAGGAGCGTGCGAATGCGGTACGCGGCAAGGCGGACTCGCTGCGCCGGGCGGCCGCGGCCGAACGCGAGGCGCGGGTCCGCGCTGAGCAGGCCCGCGCCGCACGCGCACGCGCGGCGACGACGGCGGCCGCGGTGGCCGATGCCGGCAGCGCGCTGGCCGAGCGCCTGCAACATGTGGTGATCGCGGCGGCACGGATCCGTGACGGGCTGGCCAGTGAACGTCAGCAGCGGGCTGCCGCGTTGGTCGCCGTTCGGGACGAGGTGAACTCCCTGAGCACCCGGCTCACCGCGCTCACCGAATCACTGCACCGCGATGAAGTGGCCAAGGCGCAGGCCGCGTTGCGCATCGAACAACTCGAGCAGACCGTGCTCGAACAGTTCGGCATGAGCTCGGCCGACCTGATCGCCGAGTATGGCCCGGACGTCGCGCTGCCACCGACCGAACTGGAGATGGCCGAATACGAGCAGGCCAGAGACCGCGGCGAACTGGTGATGGCTCCCGCACCGATGCCCTTCGACCGCGCCACCCAGGAGCGCCGGGCCAAACGCGCCGAACGCGAGCTGGCCGAACTGGGTCGGGTCAACCCGTTGGCGCTTGAGGAGTTCGCGGCGCTCGAGGAGCGCTACAACTTCTTGTCCACCCAGCTCGAAGACGTCAAGGCGGCCCGTAAAGACCTCCTCGACGTGGTCGCCGAAGTCGACGCGCGCATCCTGCAGGTCTTCACCGACGCCTACGCCGACGTGGAGCGCGAGTTCACCGAGGTGTTCGCGGCGCTGTTCCCCGGCGGGGAAGGCCGCCTGCTGCTGACCGACCCCAGCGACATGCTGACCACCGGCGTCGACGTCGAAGCCCGCCCACCCGGCAAGAAGGTCAAGCGGCTGTCGCTGCTGTCCGGCGGGGAGAAGTCGCTGACGGCGATCGCCATGCTGGTCGCGATCTTCCGGGCCCGCCCGTCGCCGTTCTACATCATGGACGAGGTCGAGGCCGCGCTCGACGACACCAACCTGCGCCGGTTGCTGGCGCTGTTCGAGATGCTGCGGGCCCGCTCGCAGCTCATCGTCATCACCCACCAGAAGCCGACGATGGAAGTCGCCGACGCGCTGTACGGGGTGACCATGCAGGGCGACGGGATCACCGCGGTGATCTCCCAACGCATCCGGGGTGAAGAGCTCGTTTCCAGCCCGGCGTGAACTCGCACTGGCCCGGCGTTGACTCCCGCCTAAGTCCCTGCTGCCACAATGACGGTCGTGTCGTCTCAAACTCTCGTGATCGCCGCGGCGGTCGTTGTCGCGCTAATCCTGGTCGGTGCCCTGGTCTGGGGCCTGGTGCGGCATCGGCGAGGCCGTATCAGCCTGTCTGCGCCGCAACGCGAGAGTCTGGACCGCTCCGGCGGCTACACCGCCTCTTCGGGTATCACCTTCAGTCGGACCGACACCGCGGAGCCGCATGAGCCCGGGACCCCCGTCGTCGGCGACGACGCAACCGTTCCGCGTGACGCGCCCCGGCGCACCATCACCGACGTAGAACTGCCCGAAGCGCCGCCCGAAGTCCCTTCCGAGCCCCAGGCAGCGCCGGCGCCAGAGGCCGTCGAGCCGGGCATTGAGCCGGTTGAAGGCCGGATGGAGCGGCTGCGCGGTCGGTTGGCCAAGTCGCAGAACGCGTTGGGCCGCGGCATGCTCGGGCTACTGGGCGGCGGAGACCTCGACGACGACTCCTGGCAGGACGTCGAGGACACCCTGCTGGTGGCCGATCTGGGGCCGGTGGTCACCGAATCGGTGGTGAATCAGCTGCGCGGACGGCTGGCCGGCGGTCAGGTGCGCACCGAGGCCGAGGCTCGCGCGGTGCTGCGCGACGTGCTCATCGGCGAGCTGCAGCCCGGTCTGGAGCGTTCCATTCGGGCCCTGCCGCACGACGATCACCCGTCGGTGCTGCTGGTGGTCGGCGTCAACGGCACCGGCAAGACCACCACTGTCGGCAAACTGGCCCGAGTGCTGGTGGCTGACGGCCGCCGTGTGGTGCTGGGGGCGGCCGACACGTTCCGGGCGGCCGCGGCCGACCAGCTGCAGACCTGGGCGGCGCGGGTGGGCGCCGAAGTGGTGCGCGGCGCCGAGGGCGCCGATCCCGCCTCGGTGGCGTTCGACGCCGTCGACAAGGGCGTGGCCGACGGTGTCGACGTCGTGGTCATCGACACCGCGGGACGGCTGCACACCAAGACCGGTCTGATGGACGAGCTCGGCAAGGTCAAGCGGGTGGTGGAGCGCCGTGCCGCCGTTGATGAGGTGCTGCTGGTCCTCGACGCCACCATCGGGCAGAACGGCCTGGCCCAGGCCCGGGTGTTCGCCGACGTCGTCGACATCACCGGGGTGGTGCTGACCAAGCTGGATGGAACCGCCAAGGGCGGGATCGTGTTCCGGGTGCAGCAGGAGCTGGGGGTGCCGGTCAAGCTGGTGGGGTTGGGGGAGGGGCCCGACGATCTGGCACCGTTCGAGCCGGGCGCCTTCGTCGACGCGCTGCTCGGCTGAGTGTTCCGGCCTCGACCGAGACCGTCTTGTGACCTCGGGTCGGCCATAAGGTAATTTTTGCCTGTGATCCCCTCAGCGTTTGGCGCGGTCGCGCGCTGTCTCACCCCCCTCCTTGCCGTTGCGGCCCTGGCCGGCGCGGTCCCCGCCCAGGCCGACGGCGACAACCCGCTGGGCGGCATGCCCTTCTATGTCGATCCCATCTCCAAGGCGATGCACGCCTCCAACGCGCAGCCGGACAGCGCCGAGCTGGCTCGGGTGGCCAACACCCCGCAGGCGTACTGGCTGGACCAGGCGTTCGGAGTGGGATCTGTCGGCTCGACGGTGGCCCGGCACACCGGCGCGGCCGCCGCGGCCGGTGCCATGCCGGTGCTGGTGCTCTACGCCATCCCGCACCGTGACTGCGGCAGCTACGCCGCCGGCGGATTCTCCTCCGGCGCGTCCTACCGGGCCTGGATCGACAGCGTCGCCGACGGGATCGGCGGCAATCCGGCCGCGATCGTCCTCGAGCCCGACGCGCTCGCGATGGCCGACTGCCTCTCCGGTGACCAACGTCAGGAGCGCTTCGACCTGATCAGCTACGCCGTCGACACGTTGGGCCGCAACCCGGCCACGGCGGTCTACGTCGATGCCGGGCACTCGCGTTGGGTCAGCGCCGGAGAGATGGCCAACCGGCTCAACCAGGCCGGCGTCGGGCGGGCGCGGGGCTTCGCCCTCAACAGCACGAACTACTTCACCACCGAAGAGGAAATCGGCTACGGCGAAGAGATCTCGGGCATGACCGGCGGGGCGCACTATGTGATCGACACGTCGCGCAACGGCGCCGGTCCCGCGGAGGGTGACCCTTACGGCTGGTGCAACCCCAGCGGGCGGGCCCTGGGCACGCCGCCGACCGCCAACACCGCCGGCCAACACGCCGACGCCTACCTGTGGGTCAAGCGGGTCGGGGAGTCCGACGGCAGCTGCGGCTCGGGTGAACCCGCCGCCGGGCACTTCGTCAGCGAGTACGCCATCAACCTGGCGCGCAACGCGGGCTGATCGGTAGGCCTAGCTGGCCTCACCGCCATGCCACCGGGCGAACACGTCGGGGTGGGCGCGTCTCTTGGCCTTCCACATGTTCTCGCCGTAGGTGCTGTGGAGCTGGTTGTTTGCGTCATGGCTGATCGGTCGGGTCATGGCGGCAAGTTCCGGCGGTAGGTCAAGGGTGGGAACGACGCCGTCGAGTGCTGGGCCGAAAAAGTACGGGATCGAGATGCGTGCCGGGGCACCCGCGGGTGTCAGCACCCGATGGGGTGTGGCACGAAGGTAGCCCTGACTCGAAACTTCGAGCAGCTCACCGATATTGACGATGAATGCGCCGTCTAGCGGTGGGGCGTCCAGCCATTCGCCGTCGAGCGATTGCACCTGCAGTCCCGTCGAGTCGCGCTGCAGGTGCAGCAGCGTCATGACGCCCGGATCCTTATGCGCGCCGACTCCCTGGTCGCCATGGGAGGTGGCCGGCCGTGGCGGGTAGTGGATCAGCTTCATCAACGACGCGGGCTCGGTGCCGAAGGCGGAATCGAATATCTGTGACGGCGAGCCCAGCGATTGTGCCCAGCGCCGCAATAGCTCCCGTGCCACTCTGTTCATTTCCTGCTGGTAGCGCCCCACCAGGTTCGGCATCGCGGGGATCGCCGGCGGCCATTGATTGGGCCCGCGCAGCCACTGCGGGCCGGCGGCGCCGTCGGTGGCGTCGGCCTCGGGCCCGAAGTCGATCTGCTCACGCCAGTCGACTTCGCCATTGGTCAACTCACCGCCGATTCTCGAGTAACCGCGAAAGTGTGGGCTGCCCGCGAGTTCGATCGCCAGTTTTTCTTGGCTGGGCAGGGCGAAGAATTCGCGCGCCACGGCGTGCAGTTCACTGACCAGCTCCGCCGGCACACCATGTTCGACCAGGTAGAAGAATCCAGTGGTGTGGGTGACTTCACGGAGCCGGATGCGCTCGTCGGCACTGTCGAGAAGCGCGAAGTTCACCACCGGCAGCATGGTTGGTCTCCTTCACGCTTCAGCGTTTGGTCGCGATGTAGTAGTAGTTCGATGGATCCTCGTCGATCTCGGCGCACTCCACGTCGGTGAAACCGGCGTCGGCCAGCATCGATATCGCGAGTTGGCGGCCCCACATGGTGCCCAGGCCGGCGCCGTCGAGGGCCAACGACACGGGCATGCAGTGCATCAGGGAGACCGTGTAGCGGTAAGTGTTCATGGGAACGCCGACGTTGTCTTCCAGCCTGCTTGACGACTTCGAATCCGCCATCAAGAAGACGCCCCCCGGCCGCAGGGATCGATAGATGTTCTCCAACACCCGTGCCGGCTGCGCCTGATCGTGAATGGCGTCGAATGCGGTGACAAGGTCGTAGGCCGAAGCTCGGTCGAACGTCGTCAGATCGTGGCTCTCGAAGGTGGCGTTCGCCAGTCCCCGCTGAGCTGCCTCGCGAGTCGCTCGTTCGATGCCCTCGGACGAGAAGTCAATGCCGGTGAACCGGCTGTTGTGGAACGCCTGGGCCATCACGTTGACGGCGTGGCCACTGCCGCAGCCGAAATCGGCCACCTCCGCACCGTCATGGAGTCGTTGCGACAATCCCTCGACGAGGGGGACGACGACATCGACTAGCGCCGTGTCGAAGACTTCGCCGCTTCGCTCCGCCATCACCGCGTGGAAGCGGGGATAGTCGCTGTAGGGAAGCCCGCCGCCACGCTGGAAGCAGCCCAGCACCTTCTGCTCGACCTCGCCCATCAGCGCGATGTACTGCGCGACGCGCGCCAGGTTGGCGGCCCCGGCAGCGCGGGTCAGCACCGCGGCATGGTGCTGCGGCAAGCGATATGTCTGGTTGGTGGGGTCATAATCCACAACGCCGGCCACGGTCGTGCCCCCCAACCACTCGCGAACGTAGCGCTCGTTGAGGCCGGTGCGGCTGGCGATCTCGGTGCTGGTTGCCGGTTCCGGCAGGGTGGCCAGGGCATCGAAAAGGCCGCTTTGATGTCCGAGGCTCAGGAGCAGTGCGAGGCTGGCGCCGTCCAGCGCCTCGGTGACACGCTCAGCGAATGCCATTGCTTGCGCACTCGATTCCGTCGGCTGATGCTCGTTCGCTGGTGTTGTCACGACACTCCTTGAATCCGCTGCGCCAGATGTCATCAACTAGGATACTAGCGGTATCCTAGAGGCTTCCCGCCGATCAGGAGGAACCCATGGGCGACGCGACGGTCAACTCGGCGCAACGTGCTCACGCCCTGATTCGTGCGGGCATCCTCAGCGGTGAGTTCCCCGCCGGGGCCATGCTCAGCGAGTCAGCGCTGGCGGCGTCGATGTCGATGAGCCGTACGCCGGTGCGCGCCGCGCTGGGGCGTCTGCAAGATGAAGGGCTGGTGCGGATCTACCCCAAACGCGGTGCGCTGGTACGCGAATTGACCGTCGATGAGATCCGCGAGTCCGACGAGGTGCGGCATGCCTTCGAATGCGCCGGGGTGCAACTGGGCAACCCTGAGGCTCGCCAGCTTCTGCGTGCGCGTCTGCAGGAGAACCTCGACGGGCAGGAGCAGGCGCTACACCGGCGCGACTATCCCGGTTTTGCCGCACTGGCCATGCAGTTTCATCGCGCATTTGTTGAGCTCGCCGACAACGTCACGATGCTGGCGTTCTACGACCGACTGCAAGATCGACAGCACCTCTCGATCGTGCGCAACTCGACGGTCCGCGGGCAGCCAGACCTGGTGCTGGCCGAACATCGGAGTCTGCTCAAGGATGCCGAGGCCGGAGATTGGACGGCCTTCTCAACCCGGCTTCGCGAACACCAGTCGCACGGCAACGACCTCGAATAGTCGCCCCTGGCGGGGTTACAGCGGCGGCATTGGCCGGAAGGGAGCATTCGCGTGATCGAGCTACTGCCGGACATGCCGCGGGGAGTGACCGGAATTCGTGTGTCGGGGCGACTTCGCGGTGACGAACTCCGGGAGATCAAGCCGTCGCTGCACGAGCTTCTGCAGGGCGGCGACGTCCGCATCGTCGAGGTCATCGACTCCGACTATGAGGGCTTCGGGCCGGGCGGGCTGGCGGAGGACATCAAGCTCGGCCTGGGCGCCGTACTGCCGCATCACTCGGCGTTCAAGCGCATCGCGGTGGTGTCGGACAAGGACTGGGTTGCCCATGTTCTGCACGCGCTGGAATGGATGATTCCCGGCGAGCTCGCGGTGTTCGGCCTCGATGACGTCGAACGCGCCAAGGAGTGGGCCGCCGGCTGACCGACCCGGGAGTCGGGTGTCGAGATCGTTCCCGCCGAGCCGCCTATGGTCAAACGGTGACGATCGGCTATGACGAGACGCTGCGGGAACGGATCCGGGCACATCTGGCGGGGCACGACCGGCGCGCCGTGACCGACCCGTCGAAGCGGCACGCGGCCGTCGCGGTGGTGATCGTGGACTCCGAAGTCGCCGAGGACCGGGTCGATCCCGCGCCCGTGGACGACTGGATCGCCGGTCGGCCCATGCCGGAGGCCGGTCTTGACGGCCGCATGGTCGATGTATCCGGGGGAGCTGCCTTCCTCTTGTGCCGCAGGGCCTCTCGGCTCACCTCGCATGCCGCTCAGTGGGCGCTGCCCGGTGGCCGCCTGGATCCCGGCGAAACCGCGGTCGACGCGGCCCTGCGTGAGCTGGACGAGGAGGTCGGCGTCCGATTGTCCGACTCGGCCGTGCTCGGCGTACTCGACGACTATCCGACTCGCTCCGGATACGTCATCACGCCGGTGGTGATCTGGGGAGGGGGCCGGCTCGATCTCCGTCCCGCCCCGGCCGAGGTGGTGGCGGTCTACCGCGTTGGGCTACATCAGCTGCAACGCGATGATTCGCCGCGCTTTGTCAGCATTCCCCAGAGCCCACGGCCGGTTGTGCAGATCCCGTTGGGCAATGACCTCATCCACGCGCCGACCGGGGCGGTGCTGCTGCAACTGCGGTGGCTGTGCCTGGAGGGCCGGGGGGACCGGGTCGACGAGCTGGAGCAACCGGTATTCGCCTGGAAATAGGTTCGGTCGCCGGCGTCGGGCCCTAGGCTGCGCTCCATGATCAAAGACCGTGCCGCACTGGTCGCGGGCTGTATCCGGCTGGCGTCCGGTATCTCGTTTCTGGTCGATCCGCTTCGAGCGAATCGGTTGTGGGGAGAGCCGGACGATCCTGGGCCTTCCGCACGCCTGCTGCTGCGTTCGATGGGTTACCGCGACGCCCTGATCGGCGGTCTGCTCGTGAACGGGGCGTTGCGCGGTCGCGACACGCGCGGCTGGTTCCTCGCGTCCGGTGGTGCCGACGCGGCCGACCTACTGGGCGGGATCAGCGTGCACGCCGATCTCAAGCGTGGACAGCAGCTCGTCGGTCTCGGTGGAGCGGTCCTCGGCATCGGGGTTGGGCTCTGGGGTGCCACCCGCCGGCGCGTTACGGCAGGCCCCTAGACGCTGAGATTGCGCCCAGGGCGGTGTATCTCGCGATACCCGCGACCCTGGACGCAATCTCAACCTCGGGTGCGAGAACTACTTCGGTGGCATCCGGATGCCACCGTCCACGCGGACGACTTCGGCATTCATGTAGGAGTTGGTAAGCAGCTCCACCACCATCGAGGCCAGCTCTTCGGGCTTGCCGAGCCGGTGCGGGAACAGCACGGACTGACCGAGCTTGGCTTTGAAGGCCTCCGAGGCCTCACCCTCGCCGTAGATCGGGGTGTCGATGAGGCCGGGGGCCACTGTGTTGACGCGGATGCCCGCGGCCGACAGGTCGCGGGCCACCGGCAGGGTCAGGCCCACCACGCCGCCCTTGGACGACGAGTAGGCGGCCTGCCCGATCTGGCCGTCGAAGGCGGCCACGCTGGTCATGTTCACGATTGCGCCACGCTCGCCGGTGTCGGTGAACTCATTGCGACTCATCGCGGTGGCCGCGATCCGGATGCAGTCGAAGGTGCCGACCAGGTTGATGGCGAGAACCTTCTTGTAGGCGTCGAGGTTGTGCGCCGACTCGAACTCGCCGTCCTTGCCGATGGTTCGCTGAGCCCAGCCGATACCGGCCGAGTTCACCAGCGCCCGCAGCGGGCCCAGGTCTGCGGCGGTGTTGACCGCGTCGATGATCTGCTCGGTGCTGGTCACGTCGACGGACACGAACACGCCGCCGATCTCGTGGGCCAGCGCCTCACCCTTGTCCGCCTGCAGGTCGGCGACGACCACCCGCGCGCCCCGGTCCGCCAACTGGCGGGCAGTGGCCGCGCCGATTCCTGATGCGCCACCGGTGACGATCGCGCTTGCTCCATTAATATCCACGAAGGACACTTTACTTGGACGGTGTTCCGCCCTGCGATTCGGGGAAGCCTAAAGGCCGATTTTTTATCACGTCCCAATAACGACAGTTATGTCAATCTGGCTGGTTTTCCACAGAACTACTGACTAAAACTGTTGCAGGTGATCTAAGTTCGGGTGGGGTTCCGCGTTCTGCGGTGCGTTGAAGGGCATTTCAAGGGGTTTCCATGGCTGGTGTCGTCGCGATGACCGGTCCGCTGGGGGGGCGCTCGCTCCGCCGTGGTCGCGTAGTTCTCGCTGTCGTAGGCGTTCTCGTCGTCTTCGCGGGTATGGCGGGGCTTGTCGCGCCCCCGCTGTCTGCCAGGTCGTCGGCTGCGGTGTCGCAGGACGTCGCGCTGACTGGGGGTGACATCGCGTTCGTCATGGGGGGCAGCGGTATTCCTCTGCCGTCGGATGGCTACGTCAACGCCGCCAACCTGCTGTACCTGCAGTCGCATGGCTTTACCGGAACCGCGCAATCGCTCTTCACCCCGCAGCTGTACTTTCCGGGCAACATCTCGATGGTCCAGGGCGCCCAGATCCTCGCTGAGGCAATCAACAAGGAGATCGCCACCGGGGAGGTGAACGCCGACAATCCGGTGTATGTGTTCGGCTACTCGCAGAGTTCGGCAATGTCGTCGATGACGATGGAACAACTCGAGCATCAGGGTGTCGCGCCCGAGGATGTTCATTTCGTGCTTGTTGGGAATTCCGCGAACCCGAACGGCGGACTGCTCCAGCTGCTGAACTTCTGGGGCGGGGACCTTACTTTCTGGAACGGGATGACCCTCGGGCATCCGACGCCGGACTACTTCACCACCGACGTCTATACGATGGAATATGACGGTTACGCCGACTTTCCCCGTTATCCGCTGAACCTGATATCGTCGCTTAATGCCGTCGTCGGCATGTTCTTGCTGCATGACGGATATTTCGGTGTCAGTGCTGACGACATTGCCAACGCAATTCAGTTGGAAACCACCGGGGACGGTCTCACCAATTACTATGTGATCCCCTCTGACTCGCTTCCGCTCCTGGATCTGCTACGGGTGAATCCCGTCTGGGGAAACCCGCTGGCGGACCTTTTGGAACCCAGCATGCGCATCCTGGTGAACCTTGGCTACGGCAGCTTGACCGAAGGCTGGAACCAGGGGCCCGCCAACGAGCTCACGACCTTCAGTTTCGACTTGTTGCCGAGCAACATCAGCTGGGCCGAGGTCAACACCGCTCTGAATGCCGCCTGGTCGGAAGGTGTCCAGGCGGCATTTAGGGACCTGCAGGACCCGGCGAACTACGTGTGGGGCTCGTTTATGGAGCAGGAACCCTTCTCGACGCTGTGGAACGCAGCCCAGCGTGTCTTTTTCGATATCCAGAACCCCACCCCGCTGTTCGGTGGCCTGTTCGGTGGTTCAGCGATGGCGACCGACCCAGGGGGCTCGCCGGATTTCCTGAACTCTCTCGGGACTCTTGTTGACGAGAATCCCGATCTGTCCTGGATCGGCGAATTCCTCGGCCTCGACACGATTTCCGCCGCTTAAGTCAGCTTTGGCCCGTCAACACGGGTTAGTCGTAGAAAGGTCAATCGTAATGAATCGTCGTCTTCGCCGTAGTGCCGGGCACCGGGGTCGTAGCGCACGGATGAGTCGTGTGATGGGCGGTGCGGCGGCGGCGCTGGCGCTCGCCCTGGCGCCGATGGTGACCCCGCCGTCCGCCCAGGCGGATTTCGATTTCCTCGACCCTGGAACCTGGTTCGACACGGCCGACCTCAGCCCGGCCGGCTTCGACCTGACCGACATCGGCATCGCCAGCTCTGACCCGGGCGATCTGGGCGGCGCCGACTTCGACCTGTTGGCTCCGGCTGATTGGGCTCAGCTGTATCACGACGGCTTCTATCTTCCGATCCACGACGCCCTGGAAAGCTTCCTGCACAACGCCGGAAACCAGCTGCTGATCGACCTGATCAACACGCCCGTGGTGTTGATGTTCGGCCGGGACCTGATCGGCGACGGCATCGATGGCTTCAAGGGTGTCAACAATTCGTTGTTCGGCTGGCTCGGTCTGGGAGACCTCGGCGACGGCGGGTTCCTGTTCGGCGACGGTGGCGACGGCGCGGCGGGCGTGGCCGGAGTCAACGGCGGCGTGGGCGGTGACGGCGGCGACGCCGGATTGTTCGGCAACGGTGGTGCGGGCGGTCAGGGCGCTGCCGCCTACCTCGGCGCCGGTGGCGTGGTGATCGAGGCCGGCGCGGGTGGTCAGGGCGGCACGGGCGGAATGTGGTTCGGCGACGGTGGTGTCGGCGGCCAGGGCGGCACGGGCTTCCACGACACCTTCGACGGCACGTCGTTGGTGACGCATGCGGGGGGGACCGGCGGTGCAGGTGGCGACTCACTGGCCGGTTGGGGATTCGGCGGAACCGGTGGGCGCGGTGGCTCCGGCTGGGCCGGCGTCAACGGCCCCGATGTGACCGCATTGAACGGTGGTGCCGGCGGTAACGGCGGCATGGGCGGTAACGCCGGGTGGCTCTTGGGCTTCAGCGGCAACGGCGGCGCAGGTGGCGTCGGCGGCGTGGGGGCGGCCGGCGGAGTCGGCACCGCAAGCCAGCCCAACGGTGGTAACGGCGGTGATGGCGGCGACGGCGGGCGAGGCGGTGCTGCAGGAACCGGCGTCGGATGGATAGGCGCGGTCGGGCAGGCCGGCGACGACGGTGACGGTGGCGCCGGTGGTGCGGGCGGCGCAGGCCTGACCAACCCGTTCGGTACCGGCGGGCACGGTGGCAACGGCGGCGCGGGCGGGGCCGGTGGCGTCGGGACGACCGGTGGGAACGGCGGTGCCGGGGGAGTCGGTGGTGCCGGTGGCAGCGGCCGGGTCGGCGCTAACGGTGGTGACGGCGGAAACGGCGGCGCCGCAGCCGATCAGACCGGTAGCTCCGGGGGCCGCGGCGGTAACGGCGGCGCCGGCGGCAACGGTTCCTTGGGCGTCGGCGGCGACGGCGGCGACGGCGGTGACGGTGGCTCCACCGGAGGTATTGCCGGTGGCGTGGGTAAGCCCGGCGAGTCCAACGTCGGCGGCACCGGTGGTGCCGGGGGCGCCGGGGGCACGCCCGGCGCACGTCCCTAGCCCAGGCGGGTAGCCGGGCTGCGAAAGTCAGTCACGGCGCAATTCTCTGCGTCCGAAGACGCAGACGGGCCCCTTCCTGCCCTTTTCCTGGCTCACCGCTGTGAGCAGCTGGACACACATCTGCAACGGAGCGGCGCTTCTGCCGAAACAACTGTTGCGCATGGTTATGACCAGCCTGGTTCATATGGCAACCGGTCGCTGCGGAGGAGGTTTGGTGCATGGATCAATTCCCGACGATGGGGGTGCCCGACACCGGCGACACTGCTTGGATGCTGATCAGCGCGGCCCTGGTGCTTTTGATGACACCAGGCTTGGCGTTTTTCTACGGCGGGATGGTTCGGGTCAAGAGTGTCTTGAACATGATCATGATGAGCATCAGTGCCATGGGTGTGGTGACCGTGCTCTGGGTGCTCTACGGTTTCTCGCTCGCGTTCGGTGATGACGTCGGCAACGTCGCGGGAAACCCAACTGATTATTGGGGATTGAAGGGTCTGATCGGAGTCAACGCGGTCGCGGCCGATCCGGCCAGCGGTACGCCTGCGGTCGAGATACCGTTGGTCGGTACGGTGCCGGCGACCGTTTTCGTGGGATTCCAGATGATGTTCGCGATCATCACGGTCGCGTTGATCTCCGGAGCGGTGGCCGATCGGATGAAGTTCGGCAGTTGGCTGTTGTTCTCGGCACTCTGGGTAAGTGTCGTGTATTTCCCGGTTGCCCACTGGGTGTTTGCATTTGACGACGGCACCGCCCCGCACGGCGGTTGGATCGCCAACAAGCTCCACGCGATCGACTTCGCGGGCGGCACCGCGGTCCATATCAATGCGGGCGTCGCAGCTCTGGTGTTGGCGCTCATACTCGGCAAGCGCCAAGGATGGCCGGCCCTTCCGATGCGGCCGCACAATCTGCCGTTGGTGATGCTTGGGGCCGGCCTGCTGTGGTTCGGGTGGTACGGATTCAACGCCGGGTCGGCGGTGAGCGCCAACGGTGTTGCGGGCTCGACCTTCATCACCACGACGGTCGCGACAGCGGCCGCGATGCTGGGCTGGCTGCTGGCCGAGCGGATCCGCGACGGCCACGCCACCTCATTGGGTGCAGCGTCGGGCATCGTGGCCGGGCTGGTCGCGATCACGCCGGCGTGTGCGTCAGTCGATGTTGTCGGCGCGCTGGTCGTGGGTGCGGTGGCCGGCGTGGCGTGCGCGCTGGCAGTGGGTCTGAAATACCGTTTCGGCTTTGATGATTCGCTCGATGTCGTCGGAGTGCACCTGGTCGGAGGACTCGTCGGAACCCTTTTGGTGGGTCTGGTCGCGGCGCCTACCACCGCCGCGATCGACGGTGCGTCCGACGTGTCGCCCGGCTTGTTCTACGGCGGTGGTTTCGATCAACTGTGGCGCCAGGCCATCGGCGCGTCCAGTGTCTTGGTGTACTCGGCGGTGGGAACCGCGATCGTGGCCTTGATCCTCAAATACACCATCGGGCTGCGACTGGACGCGGAGGATGAAGCCTCGGGCATCGATGAGGCCGAGCACGTCCAAAGCGGTTACGACCTCGTGAGTACCAGTACCGGCAGTGCTGTTCTTGCTTACTCGGCTGAAGACAGGAGAGAAGATGAAGCTGATCACCGCGATCGTCAAGCCGTTTACGTTGGAGGACATCAAGACTGGCTTGGAGGAGGCCGGCATTCTGGGAATGACGGTCAGTGATGTCCAGGGATACGGCCGGCAGAAAGGGCACACCGAGGTTTACCGGGGTGCTGAGTACTCGATCGACTTCGTGCCGAAGGTGCGGGTCGAGGTGCTGGTCGATGACTTCGCGGTGGACAAGATCGTCGACGTCATCGTGCGGGCGGCCCACACCGGCAAGATCGGTGACGGCAAGGTGTGGGTCAGCGCGGTGGAATCCGTGGTCCGGGTGCGCACGGGTGAACGCGGCCCCGACGCGGTATGAGTCTGTAACGCGAGCCGAGTCGATGTAGAGCGCCATGAACCGCGGGGGTCCAACCACGAGCCCTGAGCAGCGTCGGCGCGGCTGCTCCGCAACCGACCTGGCCGCTGTCCGAGCGGCACTGCGGTGCGCCACGTCAACGCAATGGGATTCGGTCGCACTGCGGCAAATGTGGCGCCAGGTGCACGAGTCGTGGTTGGTTGCCAAGGCGAGCGAGATCGGGGTCGTGGCCGGAAGTGGTTTCGCGGTGGTTGCTACCGGTTCGCTGGGCCGCGGCGAGTTTCTTCCGAACTCGGACTTGGACCTCCTGCTGGTGCACGACGGCATGCCTGCCGATACGGTGCGGCGGACAGCGGAACTGCTCTGGTATCCCTTGTGGGACGCCAATGTTCGTCTCGATCACAGTGTGCGCACAGTTCCACAGGCGCTGCGGGTCGCAGACTCCGATATCCTCGCCGCCCTGGCCATGCTGGACGCACGCCATATCGCAGGCGATGAGCTGCTGTCGACACGCCTGATCGCCGGCGTCCGACAGCAGTGGCGCCACAAGATCGGCACCCGTTACGCCGAACTCGTCGATGTGACACACGCCCGGTGGCAGCGCAGCGGGGAGATAGCGGGTAGCGCCGAACCAGATCTGAAATGTGGCCGAGGTGGCCTGCGCGACGTTCAACTGCTCGATGCGCTGACAGTGGCCCATGTCTCCGGCGGTTGGACCAGGCGTCGGCCGGATGGCAGCGGGAGTTCGTTGCGCGGTGCCTATCGCACGGTGCTGGACGTCCGTACCGAACTGCACCGGGCGGGCGGGCGCGCCCACGATCTGCTGTCGCCCCAGTACGCCGACGAGGTCAGTGCCGCGTTGGAACTCGGCGACAGGTACGAGCTGGCGGCTAGGCTCTTCGATGCGGCACACACGATCAGCCGGCGTGTCGACGCCGTACTGGGCCCCGTCAAAGTGTCGCCGAGGCGCAGGATGTCGGCTTTGGGGGCATGAGAGCCGCCGAATTAGATGATTTGCTGGCTGCGCGCGGTGTAGCCGGAATTCCCTTGTCTCCATAGTTATCGGTTACTCCGCTATGGCGGGAATATCTCTTTTCTAGATGAGTCACGTTCGGGATGCGCGGTCTGCAGCCTTGGTCGGGTCCTGGCCGGGGCAGCGAAGAGTCATATTTCTGCCATTCGATCGGAATTGATTTCCGCCGATTTAGGACGCCAGGCGATATATGGGGCGGGGTCGCGCCGATATCCTCGGGCGGCTTTTGGCGTCGGTGTCGTAAGTCCGAAGGCACGGTCTGTCCGTGAGATCGTCCGCATGGGGCAGGGCTGCGAGCTGCAGAGACTCAGTTAGATGCCAGGAAGATTCAGATGGATGCCAGAAACGGTAACTACTTTGTGTGAAGGGGGTGAAACACGGACGAAACATAGGGATTGCGATGAGACGCTTCGGCAGGATGACGGCCGCCTTGTTGAGTACAGCAGGCGCAGCCTTGGTAGTCGGGTTCACCGGAGCCGGAGCGGCCGGCATCGCGCAGGCGGCGCCTGTCCCTGTGAGTGGCGTGGCCCCCCTACCGGGTGTGACTTCCGTCAGCCCTCAGGCCTGCATCATCGGCCTCAACTGCGGCTGCATCCGGGGCCGCACCTGCCCCGGGGATCGGCGGAGGCAGGCGGTGCGCCCTCCTGAGGCGCGGCTCGACGGGGTTCCCGCCATCACCAGCGATCAAGAGGGCGCACCCGGCTTCACACCAGCACCTGTTTTGGCATCACCGTAGGCCGGAAGCCGTAACGGGGGCCGCCGGAACCGAGGCCGCCGCGTCCGCCGGCGCCCATCGGAGCCATTCCGGCCGGCACGGCGTGCATGCCGGCAGTCTCTTCGGCGGCAACCGTCCAGCCCGAACCCGTCGACGCCGCGACCTGAGTGCCTGCCGCGGCCGACCAGCCCGCCGGGACCGACATCCCGCCCATCGTGGAGGCCTGACCCAGGCCCGCCAAGACCGGCGTCCCGGCGGCAGCCACTGCCCCCACAGGCTGGGTCATACCCGCCAACACCCCAGAACCCAGCCCGGCTGCCAGGCCGTCGATGCCGGTGACATCGGACGCCAGGCTGGCCGGGCCTGCCAGGGCCAGCGTGTGGCCCAGTGATACCGCCGTCGGAATGGCGGTGGCGGTGAACCAGGCCGCAGTGTTCACGCCGCCGTTGATGGCATTGGCGAACAACGGTGTTCCGAGAAACAGGTCGACCGCGTTTCCGATTGGCCCGAGCGATCCGTCGGCTGCCACGAAAGGCGAGAGGAGCCCCTGCAGTGCACCCTGTAGCGAGGCAAGCGATTGAGTCAGCTCCTGCTGGAGCCCACCGGTGGCACTCCCGGCGGTGGCGACCGCCGCACCGACCGGGTTGGTGGTCTGGGGCGCGGGGGTCATCGGGGTGAGCGCAGCAGCGCTGGACGACGCGGTGCTGTAGCCGAACATGGCCATGGTGTCCTGCGCCCACATCTCCATGTAGTGGGCTTCGGTGGCCAGGATCGCCGGGGTGTTCACCCCCAGGAAGTTCGACGCAACCAATGCCGCCAGCTGGGCCCGGTTTGCGGCGATGATCGCGGGAGACACCACCGCCGCGCGGGCGGCCTCGAATGCTCCTGCCGAGGCCATGGCCTGCGAACTGGCCTGGTAGGCGGCCGTCGAGGTGGTGTTCAACCACGCGAGATACGGCGTGACGGCGCTGGTCATGGCTGCTGAGGCCGGCCCCGTCCAGTCTGCGCCGACCAGCTCGGAGAGCACCAGCTGGGCTGATGTGGCCGACGCCTCCAGCTCGGCGGCCAGGCTGCCCCACGCCGAGGCGGCCGACATCAGCGGTCCGGAACCGGCTCCGCTGTACATCCACGCAGAGACGATCTCCGGGGGGAGTGCTCCGAAATCGAAAGACATATCTGTATTCCCCTTCTCGTTGGTGGGGCGGGTGGCTAGACGGCGGTCGGCTTGGGCATGACGGTGTGCTTGACGCCATAGCGCGGGGCGCCGAACCTCCCGACGCCGCGGTCGCCGGCTCCGGCCGCCGCCATGGCTGCCGGCACGGCCGCCATCCCGGGCATGGAGTGCGGCGTAGCCATGCTGGTCGCAGCCGCCAAACGCGCTGGTGCAGCGGCCGCGGCCGCCACCGGCTCGGTCCCCCAGCTCGGCGGCGCAGACAAGGCGCCGACCGTGGTGGCCTGCGCCATCCCGGCTGCCACCGGCATCGCGCCGACGCCGGCCATTGCCGCGGGCGCTTCGTAGCCCATGAGGCCGGCGGCACCTTCGGCGGCGATCTCTTCGGGGAAGTCCAGCAGACCGCCACCGGCCAGGCCGAGCAGTGCCGAGCCGGCCGAAGCCCAGTTGCCCATCCCGATGTTCTCGATGTTGGCGAGGTTGCCCGAGAGCAGGGAACCACTGCCGCTGGTCGGCACGCCGAGGATGTTGGTCAGGAACCACTGGAGCCCCGAATCCATCGACGAGGCCGCCTGGTTGGTCGCTTCGGCCGTGCCATAGGCCCCGGCATTCTGTCCGAGGACCTGCACCAGCTGCTGGTGAACGGCTGCCGCCTGCTCGCTGATCGACTGGTAGAGGCTTCCGTAGGTCGCGAACACGGCGGCCTGCAGGGCAGAGACCGGGTCGGTGCCGGCCGGCGCGATGACGGTGGTCGGAATCGCCGCAGCGCCGCTCTCGGCGGACAGCGCCTCGCCGATACCTGCGAGTTGACCCGCGGCGTGCGTCATTGATTCGGGGAGTGTTTTCACAAAAGACATGCATCCTCCTCGCAGGAAGCCGGACCAGAATGTGATGGTCCGACGGGCCGGTCATCGATGCTGTGAAGCATTGCAGTAACCGGCGAACTTAAGTCGTTCGTAACGCTTTCTTAGCGGCCGAACGCTAATCCTTAACGGAAATAGGGTGCTTGTGAACGCTCCGAAACGGCCGTTTAACGGATGGGAATTGCGGCATTAACTGTGCAATTTATCTAACGCCGCGGTTACAATTAGGGCGCCGCGGATATCGGAGGCGTTAGTGACCCGCTGCCCGCTCGGGTCACCCCTTGTCGCCTCGGCCCGCCCGCCCGCGACGTGACCAGATATAGGCTGGCGGCGTGTTTGAATCCCTCTCCGACCGGTTGACCGGGGCCCTGCAGGGGCTGCGCAGCAAGGGCCGTCTCACCGACGCCGATATCGACGCCACCGCCCGCGAGATCCGGCTGGCCCTGCTGGAAGCCGACGTGTCGCTGCCCGTGGTGCGCGCGTTCATCGGCCGGATCAAGGACCGTGCCAAGGGGGCCGAGGTCTCCGGTGCGCTCAACCCGGCCCAGCAGGTCGTCAAGATCGTCAACGAGGAGCTCATCGGCATCCTCGGCGGTCAGACCCGGCAGCTGACGTTCGCCAAGACCCCGCCGACGGTCATCATGCTGGCCGGTCTGCAGGGTGCGGGCAAGACCACGCTCGCCGGCAAACTGGCCACCTGGCTGCGCGGCCAGGGGCACACTCCGCTGCTGGTCGCCTGCGATCTGCAACGCCCCGGTGCGGTCAACCAGCTGCAGGTGGTCGGGGAGCGCGCCGGGGTCACGGTGTTCGCCCCGCACCCGGGGACCTCGGTCGCCGGTGACACCGGTACGGCGGGCGACCCGGTCGCCGTGGCCGCAGCCGGCCTGGCCGAAGCCAAGGCCAAGCACTTCGACGTCGTCGTCGTCGACACCGCCGGGCGCCTCGGCATCGACGAGGAGATGATGGCCCAGGCCGCCGCCATCCGCGATGCGGTGCAGCCCGATGAGGTGTTGTTTGTCCTGGACGCCATGATCGGCCAGGACGCGGTCACCACCGCCGACGCGTTCCGCGAAGGCGTGGGCTTCACCGGGGTCGTCCTCACCAAGCTCGACGGCGACGCCCGCGGTGGCGCGGCATTGTCGGTGCGGGAAGTCACCGGCGCGCCCATCCTGTTCGCATCCACCGGCGAGAAGTTGGAAGACTTCGACGTCTTCCACCCCGACCGGATGGCCAGCCGCATCCTGGGCATGGGTGATGTGCTCAGCCTCATCGAGCAGGCCGAGCAGGTCTTCGACGCCCGCAAGGCCGAAGAAGCAGCAGCCAAGATCGGCTCTGGCGAGCTCACGCTGGAGGATTTCCTCGAGCAGATGCTGGCCATCCGCAAGATGGGTCCGATCGGGAACCTGCTGGGCATGCTGCCCGGAGCCGGCCAGATGAAGGACGCGCTGGCCGCCGTCGACGACAGCCAGCTGGACCGCCTGCAGGCCATCATTCGCGGCATGACGCCGGCCGAGCGGGCTGACCCGAAGATCATCAACGCCTCCCGGCGGCTGCGCATCGCCAACGGTTCGGGGGTCAGCGTCTCGGAGGTCAACCAGCTCGTCGACCGGTTCTTCGAGGCCCGCAAGATGATGTCGTCGATGATGGGCGGCCTGGGCCTGCCCGGGATGGGGCGCAAGAGCTCCAACCGCAAGGCCAAGGGCAAGAAGGGCGGCAAGAAGCGGGGCCCGACTCCACCTAAAGTGCGGGGTCTATTCGGGCCCGGTGGGCCCGGTGGCATGCCCGCCGGTTTCCCCGACCTGTCGCAAATGCCCGAAGGCCTCAACGAGCTGCCCCCCGGCTTGGCCGACTTCGACCTGTCCAAGCTGAACTTCCCGGGCCAGAAGTAGTTTGGCGCTCCACGTTTCCGGTCGGGGGCTGCCCGACGAACAGCCTGTCGAGTACTGGATCGTCGACGGTGCGGTCAGCCTCGAGTCGGTCGACGGTGCTGAGACCGTCTTCTCCGACGGCTGGATCATCCCGGGTCTGGTAGACGCGCACTGTCACGTCGGGATCGGGCCCGGCGGTCCGGTCGACGTCGACGAGGCGCTGCGCCAGGCCGAGACCGAACGTCGTGCCGGTGTACTGCTGATCCGTGACGCGGGTTCACCGGTCGACACCCGCGCATTCGACGACCGTGCCGACCTGCCGCGCATCATCCGCGCCGGGCAGCATCTCGCCCGGACCAAGCGCTACATCCCCGGGCTGGGCATCAACGTCGACGACGAGGCGCAACTGCCGGAAGCGGTTGCCGCCCAAGCTGTTCGCGGCGACGGCTGGGTGAAGCTGGTGGGGGACTGGATTGACCGGGGTGTCGGCGACCTTGCGCCGCTGTGGTCCGACGACATGTTGAAGTCGGCCATCGACGCCGCGCACGCCAACGGCGCGCGGGTCACCGCGCACGTCTTCGGCGAGGACGCACTGCCCGGCCTGATCAACGCAGGCATCGACTGTATCGAGCACGGCACCGGCATCACCGACGACATCATCGAGCTGATGCTGGCCAACGGCACGGCCCTGGTGCCCACGCTGATCAACATCGACAACTTTCCGGGGATCGCCGATTCGGCGGCCAAGTACCCGACCTACGCCGCGCACATGCGCGCGCTGCACGCCACCTGTCGATCGCGGATCGGTGCGGCGCGGGAAGCCGGCGTGCCGATCTACGCCGGCACCGACGCCGGTGGCATGGTGGCCCACGGCCGCATCGCCGACGAAGTCGACGCCCTGTCCGGGATTGGCCTCAGCCGCACCGAAGCGCTGGGCGCGGCCTGCTGGGATGCCCGGCGCTGGTTGGGGGCACCGGTGCTGGCGCAGGGCGCGCCGGCCGACCTGGTCTGTTTCGTCGAGGATCCGCGGACCGGTCCCGAGGTGCTCGGGCGTCCCGATCTGGTGATGCTGCGCGGCCGGGTCTACTAGCGGTCAGCGCCGAACGTTCGGCCTACAGGCTGCCGACGCCCGACATCGGCCCTTGCGCGAAACCCCAATCCAGTAGGGCGGCCGCCTGGTCCCAGTAGGTCGGGCCGCCTTCATGGATGAGCCCGTACATCATTGCGACCACGAGCCGCCGGCCGTCGCGGGCCGCTCCACCGACATAGGTCTTGCGGGCGGCGTCGGTGAAACCGGTCTTGCCGCCGAACGCCCCCGGATAACGGGCCAGCAACTCGTTCATGTTCACGATCGGTCGCTCCCCGGCATCGGTGGGGAACGTCGCCGCCGGCTGCGCGGTGATCTCGGCGAACACCGGGTTGGCCATCGCCGCCCGGAAGATGGCCGCCAGGTCGTGCGGGGTGCTCGCGCCCGGACCGCCGGGGCCGTCCAGCCCGGACGGAGTACTGGCGTGGGTATCGGTCGCCCCGACCGCAGCGGCCTTGGCGTTCATCTTCGCGACCGCCGCCTCAGGCCCACCGAGCATGTCTGCCAGTGCGTTGGCGGCGTCGTTGCCCGAAACCAGCAGCAGGCCTTCCAGAAGCTGCCGGGCCGTGTAGGTGTGGTCGGCTTTGACCCCGACACAGTTGCACTCCACGCGGGTGTCGGCCGGGGTGGCCACCACGGTGTCGTCGAGATTCAGCTCGTCGAGTACCACCAATGCCAGCAGAACCTTGATCGTGCTGGCCGGCGGAGTCGCCGCGTAGCCGTTCTGCTCGGCGAGCACCTGCCCGGAATCCAGGTCGGCGATCAGCCAGTTCGGGGCCGGGCCGACCGGCACCGGCGCCGAGCCGAGAGGCTGCGCAGCGTCGGCGTGGGCAGTCACGGCGGGAGAGGCGAACACGGTTGCGAGAGCCGCGATTGCGGCCAAGATTTTCCGCATGGCGGCCTACCTTACCGCTGTGGTGTTCAATCGAGGAATGCTGAGCCAACAAGAAATTTCGGACCGTTGGGAGATCCAGCAGTTGCTGGTCGACTACTCGACCGCGATCGACACCCGCAACTTCGACGGTCTGGACGCGGTGTTCACCCCCGATGCCTACATTGACTACCGCGCCTTGGGCGGTATCGACGGACGCTTCCCGGAGGTGAAGGCTTGGCTGGCCGAGGTGCTGCCCAATTTCGCCAACTACTCCCACATGCTGGGCTTACCGGCGATCCGCGTCGACGGCGACAGCGCCACCGCGCGCACCTTCTGTTTCAACCCGATGGTGTTCAGCGGGGAGAACGACCCCATGATGCTGGTGGGGCTGTGGTACGACGACGAGTTCGTCCGCACCGCCGACGGCTGGCGGATGAGCCGGCGCTCCGAGATCAAGTGCTTCCAGAAGATGCCCTGAGGCGATTTCTGCTGACCGGCCTGCTTCTGGCACAATGGGCGGCTGTCCGCCGTGCGACGCGACCCTAGTTGGGGCTCCGCGCGGGGTGACACAACCACGCGAGGCAAAACCGGATGTGGGCAATCCCGCCCGCATCGCTGAATTGCAGCGTGATATCGCAGGAGTTATTCATGGCTGTCAAGATCAAGCTCACCCGCCTCGGTAAGATCCGCAATCCGCAGTACCGCATCGCGATTGCCGACGCGCGCTCCCGCCGGGACGGCCGCGCCATCGAGGTCATCGGTCGCTACCACCCGAAGGAAGAGCCGAGCCTGATCGAGATCGACTCGGAGCGCGCCCAGTACTGGCTGTCGGTCGGTGCCCAGCCCACCGAGCCGGTGCTCAAGCTGCTGAAGATCACCGGTGACTGGCAGAAGTTCAAGGGCCTGCCCGGCGCCGAGGGCCGCCTGAAGGTCAAGCCGGCCAAGCCGAGCAAGCTGGAGCTGTTCAACGCCGCGCTGGCCGAGGCCGAGGGTGGCCCCACCACCGAAGCCACCACCGCCAAGAAGAAGAAGGCGCCGGCAAAAAAGACTGAGCAGGCAGCCGACAAGGCTGACGCTGCCGCCGAGGCGCCCGCTGCTGAGGCCGCCGAGTCGGCCAGCGAGAGCTGACCGCGGCCATGAGTGCCGTGGTGGCAGACGCCGTCGAGCATTTGGTGCGCGGCATCGTCGACAACCCGGATGACGTACGCGTCGACATGGTGACCAACCGCCGTGGCCGGACCGTCGAGGTGCACGTGCACCCCGACGACCTGGGCAAGGTAATCGGTCGCGGCGGTCGCACCGCCACTGCGCTGCGCACCCTCGTCGCCGGTATCGGTGGACGTGGCATCCGCGTGGACGTGGTGGACACCGACCGGTAGCCGGCCGGCTCATGGAGCTGACGGTCGGGCGTGTGGTCAAAGCCCACGGCATCCGCGGCGAACTCGTCGTCGATGTCCGTACCGACGACCCCGAACTTCGGTTCGCGCCGGGTGCAACGCTGCACGCCCGTAAGTCCGGTGCGCCGCAACGCGACTACGTCGTCGAGGCGGCGCGCCCTCATGGTGCGCGCCTGTTGGTGCGGTTGGCCGGGATCGTCGACCGTGACGGCGCCGACGCGGTCCGCGGCAGCGTTTTCGTGGTCGACTCCGCGGAGTTGCCGCCGATCACCGAACCGGACACCTACTACGACCATCAACTCGAGGGTCTGCAGGTGCGCACCGTGGCGGGGGAGGAGATCGGCTCGGTAACCGAGGTACTGCACACCGCTGCCGGTGAGCTGCTGGCGATCAAGCGGACCGATGGCCGGGAGCTGTTGGTGCCGTTCATCGCTGCGTTCGTGCCGTCGGTGTCGCTGGCCGAGGGCACCGTGGTGATCGAACCGCCCGACGGGCTGCTGGAGCTGGACGGGTAGAGCGCGGCATGCGAATCGATGTCGTCACGATCTTCCCCGACTACCTGGCCCCGATCCGCCAGTCACTGCCCGGCAAGGCGATCGAATCCGGGATGGTCGCGTTAGAGGTTCACGACCTACGGCGCTGGACCCACGATGTGCATCGCTCGGTGGACGACTCGCCCTATGGGGGCGGCCCGGGAATGGTGATGAAGGCGCCGGTCTGGGGTGAAGCGCTGGACGAAATCTGTTCGGAGCAGACCGTTCTCATCGTCCCGACCCCGGCGGGAACACTGTTCGACCAGGCCACCGCGCAGCGCTGGAGCCACGAAGAGCATCTGGTGTTCGCCTGCGGCCGTTACGAGGGCATCGATCAGCGGGTCGCCGACGACGCTGCTCGGCGGATGCGGGTCGAAGAGGTGTCGATCGGTGACTATGTGCTGGCCGGCGGGGAGCCTGCAGTCCTGGTGATGTTGGAGGCGGTGCTGCGGCTCATGCCTGGCGTGCTCGGCAATCCGGCGTCCCAACGTGACGATTCGCATTCCCCGGACCGTGACGGGTTGCTGGAGGGGCCGAGCTACACGCGTCCGCCGAGCTGGCGCGGCCTGGACGTACCGGACGTGCTGCTCTCCGGTGACCACGCCCGGATCAATGCCTGGCGCCACGAGGCCGCCCTAGCGCGGACCCGCGAACGCCGTCCCGACCTGCTGGACGACTAAGCCGACGGGTTTCGGCCGCGAGTGTGCGGAATTATCGGGAGTTTCGAGGTTTTTGCCCACCAAACCGCACGTTCGGCGCCGGCTGGGAATCGCCCAGTGCCGACGATGACGCTGGGCTAGATCCGGCCGCCGGGGAAGATGGTCTTCACGGCTTCGGTGATGGTGGTGCGCGCCGTGGCGTCATCGCTGGGCTGCAGCGACTCGATCACCACGATGTAGCGACGATCCGCCCCGACCACGCCGGTCGACAGGTGCATCCAGTTGTTGCCGATGCAGCACATCCAGCCCTGCTTCACCGCCACCGGCTCGTCGTAGAGTCCTTCCGGGATCCCGAAGCGCTGCGGGTAGCCGTCGAGGCCGCTCGGGGTGGACTGCGCGAGGTTGTTGATGATGATGTTGGCCTGCGCCGGCGGCAGACCGCCGGAACCGTTGAGCAGCATGTCGTAGTAACGCGCCAAGTCCGGTGCGGTGCTGATGGTGTTCCACCAGGCGCCGTTCGACGGCGGTGAGGTGTTGGCCAGGCCATAGCGGCCGGCCACCCGGGTGATGATCGCGTTGCCGCCGTTCTGGTTCCAGAACGTCTCGGCCGCCCCGTCGTCGGACGCACGCAGCATGGAATCGAGGGCAGCTCGGTCGTCAGCAGACAGGCCGCCTTCGGGCTTGCGGAGCAGCAGGTCGTCGGCGATGAACAGCTTGACGACCGACGCAGTGGCGATCGGCCGGGTGTTGCCGTTGGTGATCAACTGGTGCGAGATCCGGTCCAACACCGCCACCGAGATGTTGGCACCGACCTTGGCGGCATCGTCGGTGGCTTCCTGCATGCGCGCCGAGAGGCCGTCGACCACCGCGGCCGGCTGAATCGCAGGCGCCCGGGGAGCTTCGATCGCCGTGGCCACCGGCGTCACCTCGGGTGCGCGATACGGCGTCGGCCGTACCGCGTCGGCGCCATAGACCTTCTCGTCGCAGCCGAACACCACCGTGGAAATCACCATGACGATGGTCAACAGAAGCATCGATGGCCGCACGGCGGGTGGCCTCCTCAACAGGTATCAGGCGCGTGAGTGCACCGACATTGGGGTTCACGGGCTCGCCATAACTGCTGCCATCGGCCCGCCGGATAGGTTACCGCGTAGGCATGCGGATCGCGCAGTTCGGTCGCCTCCAGAATTATCACGGCGGCGGGGTTCGGCGTGGAACGACCAGCGGCGATTTGCGCGATTTCACTGGTTGCGCTGCGTCTGGCACAATTGAGCAGTTGTCGCCTGCGGTTGATGCTGCAGCGGAGTCCTGGCGTCCCGGTCACCGCACAGTGCGACAACATGCCCGAACCCATCGGCTCGGTAACCGTCTGCATGCTCACAACGCGTGTCGGCCGGTCCGAAGCCGCGACCCGCGAGGAAGTGTTTCCGCAATGAACACGCTGGACATCGTCGACAAGGCGTCGCTGCGCGACGACATCCCGGCCTTCGCCCCCGGCGACACGGTCAACGTGCACGTGAAGGTGATCGAGGGCTCCAAGGAGCGCATCCAGGTGTTCAAGGGTGTGGTCATCCGTCGGCAGGGTGGCGGCGTGCGCGAGACGTTCACCGTCCGCAAGGAGAGCTACGGCGTCGGCGTGGAGCGCACCTTCCCGGTGCACTCGCCCAACGTCGACCACATCGACGTCGTGGTCCGCGGTGACGTCCGGCGCGCCAAGCTGTACTACCTGCGTGAGCTGCGCGGCAAGAAGGCCAAGATCAAGGAAAAGCGCTGATCTTGCCCGCGCCGGGCTTTTTCCGATCGGTTTCGGGTGCCGCTGACGCGGTCATTACCCTGATCTCGTGACCGAAACCACGGGCTCATCACCCGAAAGTTCCCCCGAGGCGGCTGAGGCTGCCGAGGTGCCCGAGGACGGCAAGCACAGCACGCTGCGCGAGTCGGTCGTGCTGATCACGATCGCGCTGGTGCTGTACTACCTGATGCTGACGTTCGTGGCACGTCCGTACCTCATTCCGTCGGAGTCGATGGAGCCGACACTGCACGGCTGCCACGGCTGCGTGGGCGACCGCATCATGGTGGACAAGGTCACCTACCGCTTCGGCACACCGCAGCCCGGTGACGTCGTGGTCTTCCGCGGCCCGCCGTCGTGGAACGTCGGCTACAAGTCGATCCGGTCGACGAACACGCCGGTGCGCTGGGTGCAAAACGCGCTGTCGTTCATCGGGTTCGTCCCGCCCGACGAGAACGACTTGGTCAAGCGGGTCATCGCGGTAGGCGGCCAGACGGTTCAGTGCCGCAACGACACCGGCCTGACCGTCGACGGCAAGCTGCTCCATGAGCCCTACCTGAACCCGGCCACCCTGATGGTCGACCCGCTGGTCTATCCCTGCCTCGGCAACGAGTTCGGTCCGGTGACCGTGCCCGAGGGGCGGCTGTGGGTGATGGGTGACAACCGCACCCATTCGTCGGATTCGCGGGCGCACTGCGACTCGGTGCAGGTCCAACCCGACCTGCAGCGTCGAATCCTGTGCACCGGAGAAGATCTGGACGCCGGCACCGTGCCGGTGGCCAACGTGATCGGCAAGACCCGGTTCATCGCCTGGCCGCCGTCGCGCTGGGGGCCGGTGAAATCGGTAAATCCCCAGAAGATGGCCGAGCAGGGCCCGTAACGATGGCTCCGGCCTGGCCGCCGCGCACGGTGATCCGTCGTTCACCGGGGCTGCGCACTCTGGAGTCGGCGCTGTACCGCAGCGGGCTCGGCCCGGTCGCCGGTGTCGACGAGGTCGGCCGCGGCGCCTGCGCCGGACCGCTGGTGGTGGCCGCCTGTGTGCTCGGGCCGGGCAAACCCGCGGCCCTGGCCGCGCTCGACGACTCCAAGAAACTCACCGAGAAGATCCGCGAGCAGCTGTTCCCGCTGATCTGCCGGCACGCGCTGGCCTACCACGTGGTGTTCATCGAGCCCGCCGACGTTGACGCGCGCGGCGTGCACGTGGCCAACATCGAGGGCATGCGGCGCGCGGTGGCGGGCCTGCCGCTGCGGCCGGGCTATGTGCTCTCCGACGGGTTCCGGGTCCCTGGGCTGCCGATGCCCTCGCTTCCGGTGATCGGCGGCGACGGAGCGGCGGCGTGCATTGCCGCGGCGAGCGTGCTGGCCAAGGTCAGTCGGGACCGCTACATGGCGAGCCTGGACGCCGACTACCCCGGCTATGGCTTCGCGGTACACAAGGGCTACTCCACCGCGGCGCACACCGCGGCCCTGGCTGCATTAGGACCGTGCAGCCAACATCGCTTCTCGTTTATCAACGTGCGCACCGTGGCACTGGCCTTGGCCGGGACCGGTGCGGTCGCCCCGGTTGCGGGGACAATGGGGTCGACGAACCGAGCAGAAGGACGGCTGAGCAGATGAGTGCCGAAGATCTCGAGAAGTACGAAACCGAGATGGAACTCTCGCTGTACCGCGAATACAAGGACATCGTGGGGCAGTTCAGTTACGTGGTGGAGACCGAACGGCGCTTCTACCTGGCCAACAGCGTGGAGATGGTGCCCCGCAACGCCGACGGCGAAGTCTATTTCGAGCTTCGGCTGGCCGATGCCTGGGTGTGGGACATGTACCGCCCGGCCCGGTTCGTCAAGCAGGTGCGGGTGGTCACCTTCAAAGACGTCAACATCGAAGAGGTCGAGAAGCCGGAGCTGCGGCTTCCGGAGTAACACCGCAGGCGCCTAGTGTCCTGAGTCATTAATTGCGGGTCAGTTGGTAAGCTGGGTTGTGCCCAGTCCCCAGGCTGCCGTAATTGTGTTGACCGATGTTGAGCGTGCCGAGTTGGAGGGCTGGGCGAGGCGCCGAACGAGTGCCGCGGGGTTGGCGTTACGGTCGCGAATTGTGTTGGCGGCTGCCGATGGCGAGTCCAATACCGACATGGCTGCCCGGATGGGCATCTCGCGAT
>LZME01000064.1 GCA_001673575.1 Mycolicibacter heraklionensis
CGGAATCGCCGCGAAGGCCGAAGGCGCCACGTTGGCGGTCGGGAAACCCAGTCCGCGCCCACGCCCGTCGCCGCGCACCACCAGTCCTTCGACTCGGTGCGGCCGGCCCAACGCCTCGGCTGCCGCCAACACATCGCCGGCGTCCACACAGGACCGGATGTAGGTCGAGGAGAAGGTGACCGATTGCGCGGCGTCGGCGCGCTCGGCCACCAGCGACACCGATTCGACCCCGAAGCCGAACTGCTCGCCTGCGCGACGCAGGGTCTCGACGTTGCCGGCCGCCTTACGGCCGAAGGTGAAGTTCTCCCCCACCACCACTTCCACCACGTGCAGGTGCTCGACCAGCAGCTGGTGGATGTAGCGGTCCGGGGTGAGCTTCATGAACTCGGGCGTGAACGGGATCACCAGAAACACGTCGATACCGAACTGCTCGACCAGCTCGGCGCGGCGCGCCAGCGTGGTGAGCTGCGCCGGATGGTTGCCGGGATAGACGACCTCCATCGGATGCGGATCAAAGGTCATCAGCACCGTCGGTACGCCGCGCGCCTGGCCGGCCTTCACCGCATGGGTGATCAGTTCCGCATGTCCGCGATGCACACCGTCGAACACGCCGATGGTGAGCACGCACCTGCCCCAGTCTGTGGGGATCTCATCCTGCCCCCGCCACCGCTGCACGAGGACAGCCTAAACTGTCGGGCGTGAGCCCTTGGGAGCAGTCGGATGGGCTGAGTAGCGTCGCCCAGGACTATCTGAAAGTCATCTGGACCGCCCAGGAATGGTCACCCGACAAGGTCAGCACCAAGATGCTGGCGGAGAAGATCGGCGTGTCCGCCAGCACCGCCTCGGAGTCGATCCGCAAACTCGCCGACGCCGGCTTGGTGGATCACGAGAAGTACGGCGCGGTGACGCTGACCGACGAGGGGCGCCGGGCCGCGCTGGCGATGGTGCGCCGGCACCGGCTGATCGAGACCTTTCTGGTCTGTGAGCTCGGCTATGGCTGGGACGAGGTACACGATGAAGCCGAAGTCCTCGAGCACGCGGTGTCCGACCGGCTGATCTCGCGCATCGACGCCAAGCTGGGGTTCCCGCAGCGCGATCCGCACGGCGACCCGATCCCGGCGCCGAATGGTCAGGTGCCCACTCCCCCCGCCCGCCAACTGTGGGCGTGCGCCGACGGCGAGACCGGCACGGTGGCCCGCATCTCCGACAACGATCCGGAGATGCTGCGCTACTTCGCCCAGGTGGGCATCAGCCTCGACGCTCACTTGCGGGTGCTGACTCGCCGCGACTTCGCCGGAATCATCTCGGTGGGCGTCGAGGGATCCGATGGCGAGCACGTCACGATTGATCTGGGAAGTCCTGCCGCCCAAGCTATCTGGGTGGTCTGACCGCTACTTCACGTGACCCGCCAGCTGACCTTCGGTCCCGAAGAGTTCCTGCTGCCAGCGCGCGACGAGTTCGGTGGTATCGATCTGATCGGGGTGAAAATCCCGCCTCTTGAACGGCCGCATATCAGCGTAAAAGCCTTGCCACATCGGGTTGCGCAGCATCTGCACCGTCTCCTTGAGGATCCGAAACGGTTGACGGCGCCCCTCGACATCGGTGGTCGCGATCGAGAGCCAGGAGAAGAACACCAGGATGGGAATTCCGCAGTTCTGTGCGAATCGCATCCAACGGATGCGCGTCGACTCCGGAACACCGACCGCGCGGTACACGTCGAACGCGACCGACTTGTGCTCCAGCTCCTCCAGCGCATGCCAGTTCAGCAGATTGCGGATCTCGGGGTCATACATCATCGCCTGGACCGCCGGGCGTTTGAGGATGTTCTCCGCCCACACCGCGGTGAAATGCTCTGCGGCCACCGTGAATCCGAGGAAGAAGTGGCGAAGACGCGGCAGCCGGTCCGGGCTGGGGTACTGCCTGTCGAGGAACTTTTCCATGCGTTCGGTGCTCTGCAGTAGGTATTCGAACCATGCGGTCGGATATCCCATGGCGGAGAGTTGTTCATTGAGCTCACGATGCTGCAGGCCGTGCGTCTTCTCCTGGCCGATGAAGCCGGCCACGCGCTTCTTCAGTTCGGGGTCGGCAAGTTGGTCGGAGTAGCGGCGTACCGAGCGCACAAAGATGTCCTCGCCCGGCGGGAAGATCGCCGACAAGATGGCCACCAGATGGCTGAACACGATGCTGCCGTCGGCGAAATACCGGTTGCCGTCGGGCTGTTCACCGAATCCGAAATTCAGTCGTCGGACCGCCGGATATGTCATCACGTTCGTCATGTCAACGACGCTAGGCCTGCCGACCGGACGAGCGGAATGAGCGGGCCGGACAAGGATTTGATGTTTTCGGACAGCCGCTGTCAGGGCCTGCGGCCCCGGTGTTTACTGGGCGGGCCACCGGTCCACCGAATAAAGGCACGACTGAAGGCGGCCGTCTCCGAGTACCCCAGTTGGCACGCCGTTTCCTCGACAGTGAGGCCCGATTCGAGCATGGCTACGGCCAGGGTCACCCGCACCTCGTCCACCAAGGCGCGGTAGCTGGTGTGTTCGGCCATCAGGCGGCGATGCAGAGTGCGTTCGGTGATGCAGAGTTCGTCGGCGATCACCGCCATCGACGGCAACACACCCGGATCCCGGACCAGACGGGAGCGCACCTGTGCGGCAATTCCGCGACGCCGACGACGTGTTTGCAAGAGCTCTTCACACTCCTTCGCACACGCCTCGGCCGCAGCAGTGTCGGCCGCCGGCATCGGAAGCGCCAGCAGGTCGCGCGGCAGGGTGATCGCGCTGCGTGTCGCGGACACGTCGAGTTCAACTGTCACCCCGGGGAACTCGAGACGTCCAGCGGGAAAGTCGATACCGGGCAGTTCGACCTTGATCGGAGTGTCCGAGCTCAGCTGACCGATCAACAACGGCACCATGCTCGTCAGCGCGAACAGATCCCGTTCCATCATGAAACCGCGAACGTCAGCGGGCACGGCGCTGTCGTCGAACACGAGAACGGCGCCATCGGGCGTGTCGTGGCGACTCAGCCGCAGAAACGTCGACGACAACGTGGCGTACCGACAGGCCAGGTTGACCGCATCGCCCAATGTCGGGCTGGCCAACAGCGCATAGCCGAGCACGCCGGTGTTGGCGAAGTTGTACTGCAGACCGACGTCGCGCGCGAACTCATGTGGATCGTTCACGCGGCCTAGGATGTTTCGCAGGATCGCCAGCTCTTGGCGTGCTTGAACCTCGGTCGCGCTGTCATCGATGTCGGCGGGTGTGACACCGGTATCTGCTAGGCAATCCGCCGCATCGATGCCATGTAGGCGGGCGGCCTCCAGAAGATGCCGACAGGTCGCCACCGGCCGCGGAATGTCCCAATCCGCCTGCGCGGCATCGCCGATCGACACATGTCCGAATGTATCAAATTGTGTCAGCAAACACCGTCGGCCCTACGATCGGCCGATGGCAAAGCTTGAGCTCTCTCGTGAACTGTCGCTGCCTCCCGACGAAGCCTGGGCCCATGCGTCGAATCTGGCCGAGTTGGGCGACTGGCTGTCCTTGCACCAGGGGTGGCGCTGCGAGATCCCGGACGAGCTCACCGCCGAAACCACGTTGGTCGGGGTGGCGGGAGCCAAGGGCATGCGCAACCGGGTCACCTGGACAGTCCGCAAGTTCGACCCACCAGCACTGCTGGAACTGACCGGCGACGGTGTGGGCGGCACCAAGTACGCACTGACATTGGCGATCAGCCCCGCCGCAAAGGGATCGAAGTTCGTCCTGCGAATGGACTTGGGCGGGCGGCCGCTGTTCGGGCCGATCGGGGCGGCCGCCGCCCGCGCCGTCAAGGGTGACATCGAGGGATCGATCAAGCGATTCGAGCAGCTCTACAGCTGAGGCACCGGCCGGCGCATCAGAGCAGCCGAAGCAGCGCTCAGCCGCTGAGCAATCCCTTGGCGATGTGGGTGACCTGGACCTCGTTGCTGCCCGCGTAGATCATCAGCGACTTGGCGTCGCGTGCCAACTGTTCCACCCGGTACTCGGTCATGTAGCCGTTGCCGCCGAACAGTTGCACCGCCTCCATCGCGACCTCGGTGGCCGCCTCCGAGGAGTACAGCTTGATCGCCGATGCCTCGGCCAGTGTCGGGATCTTGCCGTGCTTGGCCTTCTCCAACGTCTGAAACACCATGTTCTGCACGTTGATCCGGGCCACCTCCATCTTGGCCAGCTTGAGTTGGATCAGCTGGAACTGGCCGATGTTCTGGCCCCACAGGGTGCGACTCTTGGCGTAGTCGACGCAGAGCCGGTGGCACTCGTTGATGATTCCCAGCGCCAGTGCGGCAACGCCGACCCGTTCGGCCACGAAGTTGGCCCGGGCACTGTCACGCCCGTCTCCGCCGGTGTGTTCCTCGGTCTCGCCCAGCAGCCGGTCACGTCCCAACCGCACGTCGTCAAAGAACAATTCGCCGGTCGGCGAGGAGTGCATGCCCATCTTCTTGAACGGCTTGCCCTGAGTCAGGCCCGGCATGCCGGCATCGAGGACGAAGGTGAGCACCTTGCGATTGCGCGGATCTGCGCCGTCCTGTTCGTCCAGCTTGGCGTAGACGATGAGAGTGTCGGCGTAGGGGCCGTTGGTGATGAACGTCTTCTGGCCGTTGAGAATGTAGCCGTCACCGTCACGCCGGACATAGGTCTTCATCCCGCCGAACGCGTCGGAGCCGGCATCCGGCTCGGTGATCGCCCAAGCAGCGATCTTGTCCAGGGTGACCAGCTCCGGCAACCAGCGCTCCTGCTGCGCCAGGGTGCCGCGCGACATGATCGTGGCAGCCCCCAGGCCCAGACTGACACCGACCGCGGCGACCACTCCCAAGCTGACACCGGCGAGTTCGCTGACCAGGATCAACCCCATCGAGGCCTGAGCCCCCAGATCGGCGAAGCCGCCTTCTGACGATGGCTTGCTCTTGCCTTCGGCGGCCTGTCGCGCGTGCGCCTTTTCCAGTCGGCCCTTGATGGCTTCGGCGGCCATCACATCGATCCCGAAGTCGGCGAACAGCTTCCGCAGGATCGGATACGGCGGCAGTTCGCCGCTCTCCAGTGCGTCGAGGTTCGGCCGGACCTCCCGGTCGATGAATTCCCGGACGCTGTCCCGGATGAGCTCGTCGGTGTCGGACCACTCGATCATTGGGGCAACCTCGCTGCGATGTCGTCGATCTGCCAGATGCCGTCGGTCTCGATGGTGTCGGTGTCATGCCACCCGGACAGTTTCGAGATGGCACCGCCCTGCACCGCGTAGACCGCGCCGGTGATCGGGCACTTTTCGGTAGCCAGATAGGCCACCAGCGGCGAGATGTTGGCCGGGCTGAACAGGTCCAATTCCCCGTCCTCCGGCTCGGCCATCAGTGCGCCCATGCCGGGAGTCGCCAGCGTGAGTCGCGTGCGGGCGATAGGGGCGATGGCGTTGACCCGCACCCCATAGCGGTCCAACTCCTCGGCGGCGATCAGGGTCAGTGCCGCGATCCCGGCCTTGGCCGCACCGTAGTTCGCCTGCCCGGCGTTGGGCAGCGTGACCCCGGACCCCGAGGCGGTGTTGATCACCGCGGCGTTGGGTTGGTCGCCTGCCTTGGACTGCGCCTTCCAATACGTCGCGGCGTGGTGCAGCATCGCGAAGTGCCCCTTGAGATGTACCGCGACCACGGCATCCCACTGCGACTCTTCCATGCCGGGGATGAATGCGTCCCGCAGGATTCCGGCGTTGTTGACCAACACGTCCAACCGGCCGAATTCGTCGATGGCCTGATGGACAAGGTTTTTCGCGCACGCCCAGTCGGAGACGCTGTCGGTGTTGGCCACCGCCCGCCCGCCGGCCGCCACGATCTCATCGACGACCTGTTGCGCGGTGGTGCTGTCGGAGCCTTCGCCGGCGTTGCTTCCGCCCAGGTCGTTGACCACCACGGCGGCACCTTCGGCCGCGAAGAGCAGAGCGTGTTCGCGGCCGATACCTCGTCCGGCGCCGGTGATCACCGCGACCCGGCCTTCTAATACGCCCATATCTGACTCCTTGTCGTCTCAGTCGGCGATGACGGCCAGGCCGTCGGTGATCGCCATTTCACCGGCGCCTACGCGCGCGGTCTCGAATGCGTACGTCGTGGCGCCGTCGCCGCGACCGCTGGTCCAGATCCGGGTCTCCAGGTCGTCGCCGGGCAGCACCATCTTGGAGAACCGAACCGCCAACCGCCGCAATCGGCTGACATCGGAGCCCGCCACCTCGGTGAGCACCGCCCAGGACGTGAACGCCATGGTGCACAGGCCGTGCGCGATGATCCCCGGCAGTCCGGCGTCGCGGGCGACTTCCTCGTCCAGGTGGATCGGCATCGGGTCACCGGCGGCCGGCCCGTAGCGAAAAGTCTGGTCGTGGTCGACGTGCTGGACGACTTTGGCCACCGGCGCCTGCTCACGCAGTGCGTCGTCGAACTTGTGTCCGGGGCTGAGTTCGCCGATCCGTTTGCCCGCATTGTGACCGCGGAAGAAACAGGTCACGTACTGCTCGTTGACCAGTTCGCCGTCCTCGGTGCGGCATTCGAGCAGAATCGCCGCGCGAGTGCCCTTCTCCAGTCCTTCGTAGCCGATCATCTTGCCGCGGGAAACCAGCTTGTCTCCCGGTCGGATGGGCCGGTGGAACCAGAAGTCCTGCTCGCCGTGCACTACCCGGGGGATCAGCTCGACCGGCGCCACCTCGACGGCGGGAACCAGCAGCGACTCGAACACCGGCACGATCGCGAACACCGGCGGTGCGAGATCGCCGCTGCGGTGCGCGGCGATCGGATCGTTGGTCGCCGCGGCGTACTCGACGATCCGCTCGCGGGTGACCTCGAAGCGGTCCTCGTCGCTCCACTTGTCCAGCCCGGCGTCGTCGAATGCCAGATCGTCGGCCATCTCAGGCCGCCGCCGACGCCAGCGCCTCAAGCTGGGCCAGGGTCTTGTCGAGTTGCTTGGCGCCGTCCTTCTCGACCGCCTTACCCAGCGCACCCTTGATCAGGGCGCCCTCGAAGTCCCCGGCCACACTGAATTCGGAACCGTCGCCGTCGGGCGTGACGGTGAAGTCGAAGCGGCACTTCACCCCCGCCATGCCGGTGCCCGACAGCGTCAGGCTGGTGGGTGCCTCGACCTTCTCGACGGTCCATTCGATCTTGTTCGCCATCCCGAGCATGACGATCTTGGCCGTCAACGTCGAACCCGGTGCCAGCGCGGCCGGCGGCTCGGTGAGCCACTTCTCGTGGATGGTGAACCACTTGTCCCAGCTGGACAGGTCGCTGATGGTGTCCCACAGCGCATTCGGGCTGACGGCAAGGCTTTTGGTGGCTTCGATGTGTCCCATGACGTGTTCTCCTCGGCTGACGGCGGTTCAGCGCTCGGCGCGCTGGTAGGCGGTGACCACGGCGGCGCCGCCGAGGCCGATGTTGTGTTGCAGGGCGGCGGTGACACCCGGCACCTGGCGGTTGTCGGCGTCACCGCGAAGCTGCCAGGTCAGTTCGGAGCACTGCGCCAATCCGGTGGCCCCCAGCGGATGCCCCTTGGAAATCAGGCCGCCGGACGGATTGACCACCCAGCGCCCGCCGTAGGTGGTGTCACCATCGTCGATCAGCCTGGGCGCGTCACCTTCGGCGCACAGTCCCAGCGCTTCGTAGAGCAGCAGTTCGTTGGCCGAGAAGCAATCGTGCAGTTCGATCACCTGGAAGTCTTCCGGTCCCAGGCCGGACTGCTGGTAAACACGTTGCGCGGCCTGCACATTCATGTCGTAGCCGATCAGGTTTCTGGCGCTGCCGTCGAAGGTGGAGCCGAAGTCGGTGGTCATCGCCTGCCCGACGATTTCGACCGCGCGTCCGGCCAGGCCGTGCTTGTCGACGAACGCCTCGCTGGCCAGGATCGCGGCCCCGGAGCCGTCCGAGGTGGGCGAACACTGGAGCTTGGTCAGCGGGTCGTAGATCATCCGCGAACCCAGGATGTCGTCGAGGCTGTATTCGTCCTGGAACTGGGCGTAGGGGTTGTTGACCGAATGCTTGTGGTTCTTGTAGCCGATCTTGGCGAAATGCTCGGCGGTGGAGCCGTGTTGCTTGATGTGCTCGCGGCCGGCGGCGCCGAACATCCACGGCGCCACCGGGAACAGCACCTCGGAGATCTCGGCCAGCGCGAGCACATGCTTCTCCATCGGCTGGGCGCGGTCGTCGTAGGTGGACCCTAGGGAGCCGGGCTTCATCTTCTCAAAGCCCAGCGCGATAGTGCAGTCGGCCAGCCCGCCCCGGATCGCCTGGGCGGCAAGGTAGAGCGCGGTCGACCCCGTCGAACAGTTGTTGTTGACGTTGACAATCGGGATCCCGCTCAGCCCCAATTCGTACAGCGCCCGCTGCCCGGAGGTCGACTCGCCGTAGACGTAACCGACGTAGCCCTGTTCCACCTCGCGGTAGTCGATCCCGGCATCGGCCAGCGCCTTGGTGCCGGATTCCCGGGCCATGTCCGGGTAGTCCCATGGCGATCCGTCGTCGTTCTGTCGCCGGCCCGGCTTCTCGAACTTCGTCATCCCGACGCCGATCACATACACCTTGTTTGCCATGGTTCCCTTTCGCCTCCGACCAGTGGCTAGAAACATACAGACCTGATTGCATCTATACAAGGGTGCGCGGCGGGACGCCACAAGCGTGAAGGTGCGGTGAGTTCTCGGCCCGGGAGGTCAGTCGGTTTGCGGCAAGACGCCGGCGGCGACCTGACGCAGGTGCACGCAGGCCCGGTCCCAGCGCCGCCGGGCGCGCTGGGGATCGTCGTCGACGAAATTCGACACCAGGATGCCGCGCAGCACGTCCATCGCGGTGTAGACGACGTTGCGAATCTCCTTCTGCGCCGGGTGCCCGGGCATCAACTGGGCGATCGCGGCGACCAGGGTCGCGTTGACGACGCCTTCCACCCGTTCGATGTGTTGCGCCAGGACCCGGTCGGTGCGGGCGGCGACCCAGAGTTCCACGGTGGCAATGAACATCGGCCCCTGGTGGGCCTCCCAGAGGAAGTCCAGGGCGGTTGCCACCGGATCCGGAATCGACCGGACCTGGCCGAGTTCACGAATGGCGGCCTGCGTGCGCTGTTGGGCGAGGTGCTCGACGGCGGCGACGACGAGATCTTCTTTTGACCGGAAATGGTGGATCTGGGCACCCCGAGTGACGCCGGCCAATTCGGCGATACGCGGTGTCGTGGTGCCGGAGTAGCCGTAGCTCACCAAGCAGTCGATGGTGGCGTCGAGCAGGCGGGTTCGCATCGCGGCGCTGCGCTCGGCCTGGGTGCGCCGCACCGCAGGTGCACTACCGCTCGCAGTCATCCCGCCACCTCCACCAGTTTCCAACCGCAACTCGCGCGTCAGCATAACCGCGCGGGCCCACGTTTACATACGTTCTCGTTGGCATGTAACTACCGCGGGGCTGCGCTCACCAGAGCATGTGCACCTGTTCGGCCCAGCCGAGCAGACCGCCCACGTCCACACTCGCGCCGTCGTCGGTGCGAATTCGGCCGTCGTAGTGCCCGAAACACTGATGGGTCCCCGGCAACGGTGACCGGTGATGGAACGGAGTGAACGTCAGCTCCACCTGATCGGAGTCCGGCGTGCGGATCGTCCACGGCCCGGTGTATTCCGGGTAGTGCCAGTCCAGTTCGGCGCCGATCTTGGACAGTCGGCCATCGACGCAGAGCGCATTTTCGGTGCTGCCAGTGCCAACCGTCCACTTGCCGCCCAGCTGCAGACCCACCGTGTGGCCGTCGGTGTGCCCGGAGGCCGCACCCCAGTTCCACACGATGTTGGCCGGCCAGCGTCCGCGCCCGTGGTCGAGTACACCCCACCCGCCGGCGAAGTCGTAGGTGTCGTCACCGATCCGCACGACACCCGACGCCGGCCGCGCGGTGTGCTTGGCGGTGTACTGGAATCTCTTCTCGCTCCACGGCACCACCACCGCCAGCGTCTCGTGCCCGGGCGGCAGGGCCACAAACAGGTCGCCGGTCATCGGACCGGCGGAGGTCTTGCAGGAGAATCGGATCCGCGTGCCGTCGGGCTCGGTGGCGAGGTCGATCGCGACCAGGCCGCGAGCAGAGGCCGGTCCATCGCCGAGGCTGGTGGGCAGCGTTATCCCCCACCCGCCCGGATGCAGACAACTCCGACTCACCTCGCGCCCGGAATAGTCCAGGAAGAAGACGTTGCTCACGCCGAGGTAATCGAGGTCGGCGAGGGTGATCGCGATCAGGTGGGTGGGCGTGGTCACACACCAGTACTCCCACCGCTTGGTGCGGCCCCAGCCACGCAGATTGCAGCGGTGCAGCGGTGTTCGGGTCCAACCGATGGCGGCCGGGTTCAGCAATCCGGACGCATCGCACAGATCGACCGGCTCGATGATCTCGCGTTCCGCGGTGGCCATCGGCGGACTATAGCGTCGCCGGCCGGATGACGACCACCGATTTGGTCCGCCTTCCCGAATCCTCCAGTAGTGCGATCACCTGGTCGTCGGCGTCGGTCGCCGCGTAGATCCCGTCGATGCCCGCCGGGGCCAACGGCCGGCCGTGGCTGACGTCGAGTGCCTCCTCGACGCCCAGGTCCCGGCGCGGAAAGGTCTGCAGGCAGGCGTCATCCAGACTGTAGCTCAACGCTGGGCTCTCCCCTAGTTCGTCGAGGGTGCGGGCCTGATCCAGCCCGAAGCTGCCGGCCCGGGTGCGCCGCAGCGCGGTCAGGTGCCCGCCCACTCCCAGCTCGCTGCCCACGTCGCGGGCCAGTGCCCGGATGTAGGTTCCCGCCGAGCAGTCCACCTCGACGTCCAGATCGACGAACTCCTCGTCGCGCCGCACCGCCAACAACTCGAAGCGCGCGATACGCACCGGCCGGGCAGCCAATTCGACGGTCTCGCCGTCGCGCACCATCTGATAGGCGCGCTTGCCGGCGACCTTGATGGCACTGACCGCCGAGGGCACCTGCGCGATGTCGCCGCGCAGGCCGGCGATCGCCGCGGCGATCTGATCGTCGGTGATGTGCGTGGCCGAAATCGTCTCCAGCACCTCGCCTTCGGCATCCTCGGTCGAGGTGGTCTGCCCCAACCGAATGGTGGCGGCGTAGGACTTCTGCGACGCGGTCAACAACCCCAGAATCTTGGTAGCCCGTTCGATGCCGATCACCAGCACCCCGGTGGCCATCGGGTCCAACGTGCCGGCGTGGCCGACCTTACGAGTCCCGAAGAACCTGCGACACCGGGAAACGACGTCGTGGCTGGTCATTCCGGCGGGCTTGTCGACGATAACCAGGCCGGCCGGCGGGGGCGTGCTCACAGCACGATCGCCGTCAGCACCAGGCCGCCCGCCACCGACCAGCGCCCACGCAGTTCCGTCAGCGGAGGCCCGGATAGCGCCGCGGGGTCGATCAGGATGCGAGAGACGAAGCTGCCGTCGCTGTCGAAGGTGATGTGGGCGTCCTCGAAACCCAACCAGCGCCGGGTCAGCGGGAACCACACCTTATAGGTGGCTTCTTTGGCGCAGAACAGGATTCGGTCCCAATGCCAGTCTTGCGGCAGCGCTGCTAGTTCGTCACGTTCGACAGGCAGGCTGACCGCCTTCAGGACGCCGTCTGGCAGCACGTCGTGCGGCTCGGCATCGATACCCACCGATCGCACATCGCCACTGCGACCCACCACCGCACCGCGGAAGCCCGCACAGTGCGTCAGACTGCCGACAACGCCGGCGGGCCACGTGGGCTCGCCCTTCTCTCCCTTGAGAATCGGGACCGGCGGTTGCCCAAGCTCTTCCAACGCCAGCCGAGCGCAATAACGAGCGGTGATGAATTCGTTGCGGCGCTTGGCAACCGAGCGGGCAACCAGCGGCTCCTCCTCAGGCAGCGGAGCCAGCCCGGGCGGATCGTCGTAGCGTTCGGCCCAGGCCAGTGATCCAGCCGGCGCTCCTTCGAGCACCCTGTCCAGCAGCTTGCTCATCGCGCCTGCCGCTGACGTAGCCGTTCGGCGAACTTGGCACTGGCCTCGCGCATCTCGTCAGTGATGGCGAAGTGGCCGCCGAACTCGTTGAGGTAGCCGGGCGGGTAATGCGGCTCAGGCAGGATCTGGCGCAGCCACCGGTGCGGTTGGCGTCGGCGCCATTCCCGCGGGTAGCCCACCGAAACCTCTTCGAAGCGCACGCCGTCGTAGTACGTGGTGCGCGGGATGTGCAGGTGGCCGTAGACCGAACACGTCGCGTTGTAGCGGGTATGCCAGTCGGCGGTTTCGACGGTGCCGCACCACAACGAGAACTCCGGATAGAACAGTGCGTCGCAGGGCTGGCGCACCATCGGGAAATGGTTGACCAGCACGGTCGGGGTCATCCAGTCGAGGTCTTCGAGCCGCTTACGGGTGGCCGCCACCCGGTCGCGGCACCATGCGTCGCGGGTGCCGTAGGGCTCGGGTGACAGCAGGAACTCGTCGGTGGCGACCACGTTGTTCTGCCGCGCGATGGCCAGCCCTTCGGCCTTGCTCGTCGCACCGGCCGGCAGGAACGTGTAGTCGTAGAGCAGGAACATCGGCGCGATGGTGGCCGGTCCCCCCTGCTCGGTCCAGACCGGAAAGGGGTGCTCGGGGGTGATGACGCCCATCTGGTCGCACATGTCGACCAGATAGTCGTAGCGGGAACGGCCGAACACTTGCATCGGGTCCTTGTTGGTGGTCCACAGTTCGTGGTTGCCGGGGACCCAGATCACCTTCGCGAACCGCTTGCGCAGCAGATCCAGCGCCCAGCGGATCTCGTCGGTGCGCTCCGCAACATCGCCGGCGACGATCAGCCAGTCATCACCGGTGACCGGATGCAGCGCCTCGGTGATCGGCTTGTTGCCCAGGTGGCCGGTGTGCAGGTCCGAGATCGCCCACAGAGTTGGGCCATCTGCGGCCCTGCGCTCGTGGGTGGTCACGAGGGTCGAGCCTAATAGGTAGGAAGAATTAGAACGTGTTCTCGCCTTCGGGGCAGTGGCCGGTGCCACAACTTGTACACTCCCGGCAGAACACCGGGCGGAAGCGAGGAGTGTCATGCTCACCAAACTGCGTCTTATCACCGCGCTGGGGGCGCTGGTGATGGCCGTCGTGATGGTCTGGCAACAGACACCCCCCAACCGGGACGTCGCCGGTGGGTCCGCGGTGCAGTTGCGGTCCACCGCGATACCGCTGGCACCCCCGCCTACCTCGAGCAAGGCGGTCAATCTCACCAACCCGCGGCCGTTCGACGCCTGCGACGACATCCCCTACGACGTCATCGCACAGTTGGGGCTGGCGTTCACGCCGCCCAAGCCGGTCGAGGGCGTGCGCTGCGAATTCGACGCCGGCAACTACCAGATGGCCGTCGAGACGTTCGTCTGGCGCAGCTACGACGAGTCGATTCCGGCCGACGCGATCGAGATGGATATCAACGGCCACCGGGCGGCGCAGTACTGGGTGATGAAGCCCACCGAGTGGAACAACCGGTGGTGGTTCTCCTGCATGGTGGCGTTCAAGACCAGCTACGGGTTGATCCAGCAGTCGCTGTACTACTCGCCGGTGTACTCCAACCCGGACGTGGACTGCCCCACCGAGAACCTGATGCGCGCCCACCAGCTGGCCCCGCACTACAAGTACTGATCGCGTGGCCGCCACCAGCTCGCCGCGTCTGGCCGATGTTGTGGTGAACCGGGCGCTGCGGCGACTGCCGCCGCCCACCACCGGCTATACCGTGCGTCGGGAGCAGGTCCCCATGCGCGACGGGGTCCAGCTGCGCGCCGATCACTATCAGCCGACCGGCGACGTGTCCGGCACCCTGCTGGTGCGCTGCCCCTACGGCCGCCGATTCCCGTTCTCGCTGGTGTTCGCCCGAATGTACGCCGCCCGCGGCTACCGGGTGATTCTGCAGAGTGTGCGCGGCACCTTCGGCTCTGCCGGTGTGTTCGAGCCGATGGTCAACGAGGCCGCCGACGGTGCTGACACCGTGGCCTGGATGCGTGCCCAGCCCTGGTTCACCGGGTCGTTCGGCACCATCGGGTTGTCGTATCTGGGCTTCACGCAGTGGGCGTTGCTGGCCGACCCGCCGCCCGAGCTGAGCGCGGCGGTCATCACCGTCGGGCCGCACGATCTGTACCAGTCGACCTGGGGTGTGGGGTCATTCGCGCTCAACGACTTTTTGGGCTGGAGCCACATGATGGCCCACCAGGAGGTCCGTCCGCGGATCCGTGCCGGGCTGCAGCAGCTCACCGCGCAACGCAGGGTCAAACGCGCTGCGGCAGCACTGCCGCTGGGTTCGGCCGGCCGGGCCCTGCTGGGCGGCGGCTCGCCCTGGTATGAGTCCTGGGTGGAGCACCCCGATCGCGATGACCCGTTCTGGGACCGGATGCGTTATCCGGTGGCCCTGGAACAGACCCAGGTGCCGGTACTGCTGCTCAGCGGCTGGCAAGACCTGTTCTTGGACCAGGCCCTGACCCAGTTCCGGACATTGCGCGACCGGGGAGCCGAGGTGGCCCTGACCGTCGGCCCGTGGACCCACACCGAGATGCTGACCAAGGGACTGCGCACCGTCACTGCGGAATCCCTGGACTGGCTCGGCACTCACCTGGCCGGCGTCGACGGGCGGTCGCGGTCCAGCCCGGTGCGCGTCTGCGTCACCGGCGGCGGGGGCTGGCGTGACCTGCCGGATTGGCCGCCCGCGTCGACCGACCGTAGCTGGTGGCTGCTGCCCGGCGGAAAGCTGGGCGACTCCCCCGTGGCCGACGGTACGACAGACTCGGCGAGCTTTCACTACGACCCGGCCGACCCCACGCCCACGGTGGGCGGGCGGCTGCTTGCCCCGGGTGGCGGCTACCAGCGCGACGACGTGCTGGCCCGCCGTGCCGACGTGCTGACCTTCACCGGGCAGCCCCTGACCGAGGATGTCGACGTGCTCGGCGGCCCGGTGGTGGAGCTGGCACATTCCAGCGACAACCCAAACGTCGACGTGTTCGTCCGGGTCAGCGAGGTCGACAGCCGCGGACGCTCACGCAATGTCAGCGACGGCTACCGTCGGCTCAACCAGTCCTCGGGGACGGTCCGAATCGATCTGGACCAGATCGCCCACCGCTTCGTGGCCGGTTCCCGTATCCGGCTACTGATCGCCGGCGGCTGTCATCCCCGGTTCGCACGCAACCTGGGCACCGACGAACCCGCGATCAGCGGCGCCGTTCAGCGACCGGCTACGCACACCGTCCAGCTGGCCGGCTCACGACTGCTGCTGCCCGCGGACCGCCGAAACGGCTTTGACCAGCAGGTCTGACATCAGCCTTTGCGGGTCCAGCTGCGCATCCGCACTGCCCATCACGACGACCGACGTTCGATCGTCGAGCGCCGCCGTGTACAGGTAGTCGGGATCCTCCTCGGGGCCCTCGACGCTCAGCTTCACCCCGGTCGTGGTGGCGCCGGCGATGGCAGGGGCCGGGATACGCTCCACGGTCCCGGTCGCCTCCGGCGAACCGGCCAGCGAGATCCGATCACAGCCCGCCGGTTCAGCCTCGACCGCAACGGGATTGGGTGATCGCAAGGCGACAACGTACATGTTGCCCTGATCGCCCTGTCCGATCACACCGGCAGCTTCGGTGCCGACCGTCGGATCGACATACGGCGGGATGACTACCGACCTGCACTGCGACGGATCCACCTGGGCGTCGGTGAACGCCGCGACGGCGGACCCGTCGATATCGGACTGCCCCAGCGTCTTAGCCGGGTGCGCCTGCGCCGTGAAGCCTTGCGGAAAGTCGTCGGCGACGGCGCCGACTCGTGAGATGTCGTAGGGTGCCGGGCTTGGCTCGGCGGCGGGATTCTGGGACGCGACCGGACTCGCCGCGGGAGCGACTTCGGTGCTCGCGCCGCACCCGGCGAGGGTTGCCCCTACGCCGAGTGCGGCCGCAAGTACCAGTCCGGGTTTGGCGGTAAGCCGCCTACCGCGGTCGAAACGTGGCATGACCGAAGCCCCGATCACCACCACCACCACCAGCGATGCCACAGGTGATGGTGGCGCCACCAGTGGTGGCCCCACCACTGCGGCATTGGTGCCATGCGTAGGTCGGTGGCGAACACGGTGTCCGCCGGTGCGCGGTCGATACCGAGGCGACTTCCTACCCCGGCCGGAAGGCCGACCTGATTCCCGGCCACCTGGACGGTGGCAGGCAGTGGTGCCGCAACCTCCCCCGGGGAGGCCTGCGCCGGTCCCGCGGGGCCGACCAAGAGCGCGCCGGCGATTGTGCCGGCACTGATCGCTCCGGCTGCCACGCGTCGGCACGAATTCCGCGAAATCAACATGATTTCCTCTCCCTCGCCAAGATTCCCGAAATTATCTTGATATTCGGAGAGTAGCACCGGCAAAGGCCACTGAACAACCGTCGGATTGACAATTTTTCTGCACTCCACCTATTTCATGTTTGACGTGTCAAACCCAGCCATGCCTCTATCATCAGTGCAGGTAAACAGCCATCTACTGACTTACTGAATCACTGATTCACGGATGTCCGTATTTAATGCAATCATGACCGATCAGCGCGTTTAATAGTTCTCTAACCTTGCGTTGATAATGGCGCAAACAATTGCTGTCAGATGAATTGACCTTCGATCTGGCAACGCTGCAAGCTGGCGACCCCGATCGCGAGCACCGGACCGTGGCCCTGCGCACTACCTGGTGATCGCCGTGCGACTTGAGACGATCGCTCTCAACCCCGGCATCGTCCTGGCCGCCGACTCCGGCATCAGCATCGTCGCGCAGTGGTCTGTCGCACTCGCGGCCAGGCGATCGCCGGGTCCGACCTCGACCTCGGCGACGACCGGGACGGCACATACTCGCTGGCCAGCTGCGCAACACCATCGCTCAAGCGGAGGTCCACTGAGTTGCCACCGCGGAGCGCAGGCCACGACGGATGCCGGTCGCGACGGTTGACGGGTTACGCTGGCCTGAGTACCAGGGTGAGGTTCCACCGCAACCGAAGGTCTACACAATGAGCACTGCCAGCGATTCCCTCAATAACCGCAGTATCGGCGCCCCGGCCACCGGCTGGGCACCGACTCGCGACACGGGGATGAAGCCGACTGAGCCAATCCCGCTGCGTCAGACACGAACCCGCCGCACGGTCGATCTCTCGCCGGCCCAACATCGCGGGCTCGACCTCTGGCAACGCGACGCCGCCGACCGGGTGGGATGTGCTCGCATCACCGGGCAGGAAGTTATGACGGCACTGATCGACCAACTGCTCGCCGACCCGGAACTCTCGGCACAGATCATCCGGACCCTGCGGTCGCGGCGGTAGACCAGACCTCGTCGAGCGCTCAGCCGACGGTGCCGCGGACCCGGGCGGTCACCGACTCGAGCTGTTCGGCGGTGAACACCGGGGCACCCAACTCCGGGTCGGCGATCGGTAGCTGCACCCAGCTGGCGCAGCCGGCATAGTCGGGGCTGCGCGGCAGCCGCACCGGTGCCGACAGCGGGAACACCTGGATCACCAGCGCCGTCAACCGATGTTTGGGCCGGAAATCCAGCCGATCGGCGCGCACCGATTCAGCGGTCCAGATGTGTAAGCCCGCAATGTCGTCCAACGCCTCCGGCCGCTCGACGGGCAGCGCCGCAACGACTTTCGCAGCGGCCCGAATCACGATCTGCTCAGCGGTGGAATCGGCGGCGGCCGGCGCGAGCAGATCGCGGTGTTCGGGCCGGACCCGCTCGGCATGGCTGTGTACCGATGTCGGGAACAGCAGGAACTCGTCGGCGCTGACATCGAAGCGCTTCTCGTGAATGCCGCCTTTGCGCAGCAGGATTCGTTGCCGGCCGCCAAGCAGCGCGGCAACGACAGCGCTCCACTCTTTCAACGCCATACCGTGCATTTCGCCCAGCGTAGCCGGGGCTACGGTGAACCGGTGAGCGACGACATTCTGCTGGTTCAGACACAGGACCGCATCCGCACCCTGACCCTCAACCGCCCGCAGGCCCGCAATGCGCTGTCCGGGGCGTTGCGTACGGCCATCTTCAGCGCACTGGCCGATGCTGACGCCGACACGGGCGTCGACGTGCTGGTCCTGACGGGTGCCGATCCGGTGTTCTGCGCCGGGTTGGATCTCAAGGAGTTCGGCGAATCCACTGGCATTGCAGACATCTCCCCCCAATGGCCATCGATGACCAAGCCGGTGATCGGTGCCATCAACGGTGCGGCAGTCACCGGCGGGCTCGAGTTGGCGCTGTATTGCGACGTCCTGATTGCCTCGGAGCAGGCCCGATTCGCCGACACCCACGCCCGCGTCGGTTTGCTGCCGTCCTGGGGCCTCAGTGTCCGACTCCCCCAGAAGGTCGGGGTGGGCTTGGCCCGCCGGATGAGCCTGACCGGCGACTACCTCTCGGCGGCCGACGCGCTGCGGGCTGGGTTGGTCACCGAAGTGGTGCCGCACGACGAGCTGCTACCCGCGGCGCTGCGGGTGGCGGCGTCGATCGTCGGCAACAACCAGGCCGCGGTGCGTGCGCTGCTGGCCTCCTATCACCGCATCGACGAGTCGCAGACCGCCACCGGACTCTGGATCGAGGCGATGGCGGCTAAGCAGTGGTTACAGACCGTGACCGGAGCCGACGTGGCCGCCAACCGGGCGGCCGTACTGGAACGTGGGCGCGCCCAGGTGCAGTGACACAACACGTCCCGGGCGGCGCTTGCGCACCGCCCGGGACTGTTTAGTGAGGCGAACCGCTAGAAGTCGAGCCCCAGGAAGGCGGCGCCCGGGTCCATCAACGCCGAGGCGTCGAAACCACCGAACAACCCGCTCAGGTCAAAGTCGCCGAACGGGGTGACGAACGTGTCGGTGATGGTGCTGTCGGCGCCGTCCAGCCCCGGGATGGCGGAGTAGACGTTGGCAAACCCGCCACCGAGGTTCAAAACGCTGTACACCGAACCGATCTCGGGCAGGTCCGCAGCATCACCGTCGCCGGGCGTCACACCATCGATGACGAACTCGGTGGTGGTCAGGCCCAGCAATTGGGTGACGGTCTCCTGTGCGTGCGCGGTGCCGAGCAGCTCAGTGCCGTCGTAGATGTTGAAGTCCTGCGATGTGATCGGGAGCGGGAAGTAGGTGCCCCCGAGGTCGACACCCGGGGTGCCGCCGCCGATGTTGAGGAACGGCAGCGCACCGACGGTCTGAAAGACCGGCGTGAACCCCGAGGCGGCGTCGGCTCCGGACCCGGTGAACGGGTCGAAAGTGGTGCCGCCGATGGTGAAGGCGTCCTCGCCCACGGCGCTGTTGCTCAGGGCGCCGAATGCGGCTCCCGGGTCCATCGAGATCCCGGTGGCCATGCCGCTGAACAACCAGCTCAGGTCCATGCTGCCGAACGGGGTCACGAACGTGTCGGTGACGGTGCCGTCCTCGCCCGGGGTGGCGACGTAGACGTTCGCGAAACCGCCACCGAAGTTGAACGCGTCGTAGATCGTCCCCGCGGCCGGCAGGCCGTCGCCGGTGTCCGAACCGTCGGTGACGACGAGCTGGGTGTTGGTCATGCCCAACAGGTTGGTCACGTCCACCGCGGTGTTGATGGTGCCGATCTGGGTGGCATCGTCGCCGGTACCGCTGTACACGTGGAAGTCCTGGGAGGCCAGCCCATTGCCTTGGTGGCTCGGGTCACCCAGCGATGCTCCGCCGATGGCCAACAGCGGCGCCGCGCCGCCGAGCGCGATGATCGGCGCAAAACCCTCCACCGCAGAGTCACCCGCGCCGGTGAACGGATCCAGCGTGAGGCCACCGATGGCGAAGGCGTCATCGCCGCCGCCGGACGCCCCAGCCTGCAGCGCGGCGAACGCGTCGCCCGGCTGCAGCGGGTCCGCCGCATTGAAGCCGGCGAACATCGAGCTCAGGTCCATGCTGCCCCAGGGCGTCACGAAGGTGTCGGTGACTGTCCCGTCCTCTCCGGGGGTGGCCACGTAGACGTTCGCAAAACCGCCGCCGAAATTGAAGACGTCGTAGACCGAACCCGTCACCGGCAGATCCGCCGCCGAACCACCGGATGCGGCGCTGACATCGGTGATGGTGAACTGCGTATTGGAAAGGCCCGCGAGGTTAGTGACGACAACGCTGGAGTTAATGCTGCCCAGGCTGGTGCCGTCGGCACCGTACACCTCGAAGTTCTGCGGCGCGGTGGGCAACAGGCCCCCGGGGCTACCGCCGCCCAAGGTCAGCAGTGGCGCAGAGCCGGTGAGCGGGTGAACCAGGGCGAACCCCTCCGCACCGGTGGCCTCGTTGAAGGGATCAAACGTGTATCCGCCGATCGTGAAGGCGTCGGCACCGGTGGCACTCGGCGCGACGACATCGTCACCCGGGCCCGCTACGGCGACCGCCGCCTGCAAGAACGCCGCCGTGAGCAGCCCACCCCCGGTGGCCAGACCTGCGGCGATCAGTCGGTAATGCATCATTGTGCGCTTCCCCATCTCCGTCGATTTCCCAAGCCAGTGGGTTACACCGCCAGTACCAGGCGTGTGCAACTGGTAACAACGCGCCGAACGCTACCCGCGAGTAACCTAAATGTATAGATAGGCTGTGTAGGTTTTTCCTGTCAATCGGCTGGACAAATAGAACGCCTCCGGGTCGCGCGGGCACGGTTACGCTGAGACAGCAAACCGGACGGACGCAGGTGGACTCAGCCGTGACTCAGAACTACCCGCCCCATCCCCCGTGGCCCTATGGCGACGTCGCGCCGCCGCCCCGTCGGCGGCCCGCAGATGTCATCGCCGCAACGCTGCTCGCGGTGCTGCTGCTCCTGACGTGCGGGCTGGGTTTGATCTATTCGATGTTCGCCGGGATGGCGACCGACGTGTGCTCAAGTAACCATCGTTGCGACTACAACCTGATCAACGGGGCATACCTGGTGGCCTGGGGCGGCATTGGCGCGGCCGTGCTCACCACCTTGGCGGGCATGAGCGTCGGCGCGCGCCGAGGGAGCCGCATGGTCGTTTGGCCGGCACTGGGCTGGTTGATCTTCGTGGTCACCTACGTGGCCGGTGGCTTGCTGTTGAACGCCGGAGTGAGCGACTGAGACCTCGTCGACTAGCCGATCGGGCGAAGGATCCGGCACGGATTTCCGGCCGCCAGCACGCCGGCCGGCAAATCGCGGGTCACCACGCTGCCGGCGCCCACGACCGTGTCGGCTCCGATCGACACGCCGGGGCACACGATCACCCCCGCCGCCAGCCACACGTTGTCGCCAAGGGTGATCGGGGCGGCGGACTCCCAGCCGGCCCGCCGTGCGTCGACGTCGTCCACGGGGTGCAGCGCCGTCAGCAGCTGCGCGCGGGGTCCGATCGACACATGGTTCCCGATGGTGATGGGCGCGCAGTCCAGAAAGACCGCGTCGTAGTTGACGAAACAGTTGGCGCCGATGCTGATGTATATCCCGTAGTCGCAAGAGAATCGGGGCAGAATCTCCGAGTTCGCCCCGAATGATCCGAGCAGTTCGCCCAGCAGCTCACGGCGGGTGTCTTCGTCGTCTGGCCCGGTGGAGTTGAACGCCGCGGCCAGGCGCTGACATGCCCGCCGGCCGGCGACCAGGTCCGGGTCGTCGGGCCGATACGGCGCCCCGTGCAGCATCCGCTCTCGCTGATCGCTCACGCCAGCCGATCCTACGGCCGTCCGGCCCGCAGCCAGTGCCCAGACAGTGCCCGCCAGCCGACGAACAGCAATCGCAGCACCAGCGAAGCCGTCAGCCCCGACCAGATTCCGGCAAGCCCCCAGCCGAAGGCCAACGACAGCCATACCAGCGGCAGGAAACCGACCAGCGCGCTGATCACCGTGGCGGTACGCATGAACGCCGTGTCACCCGCTCCGAGCAACACCCCGTCGAGGGCGAAAACAATTCCGGCAATGGGCAATTGGGCCACCAAGAACCACCACGGCACCCCGATCGCGGCCAGCACCGCATCATCGTTGGTGAACAGCCCCGGAAGGAGGCGCGCACCGACGACCAATACCCCTGCCAGCACGGAGGCGGCGGCCGCGGAGAACACCGTGACCCGGCCGGCCACCGCTTTGGCATGTCCGACGTCGGATGCACCCAGCGCCGCACCCACTAACGCCTGCGCGGCGATCGCCAATGAATCAAGGGCCAACGCCAGGAAGTTGGACAGCTGCAACACGATCTGATGGGCAGCCAACGCTGCGGCCCCGAAGCGCGCGGCGACCGCGGCGGCCGAGACGAAGCTGGCCTGAAATGCCAGCGAGCGTGCGATCAGGTCGCGCCCCATGACCAGTTGCGCCCGCAGCACGCTGCCATCGAGCTTGCACGACACCGGTTCACAGCGCAGGGCACGCAGGAACAACAGCGCGGCAAGCCACTGGCCCACACAGTTGGCCACCGCCGAGCCGGCCAGACCCCAGCGCGGCAGGCCCAGCCCGCCGAAGACCAGCAGCGGGCACAACAGCGCCGAAAGCGCGAAGCCGGCAACCACATAACGCGGCGGCCGGGCCGTGTCCTGCACCCCGCGCAGCCATCCGTTGCCCGCCAGCGACACCAGAATTGCCGGTGCGCCAAAAATGGCGATCCGCAGCCACTCCCACGCGGCTTGCGCGATGCTGTCACGTCCGGCGATGGTCGAGACCAGCGGCTCCCCCACCGCCTGCACCACCAGCACGACGAGCACTCCCAGGCCAAGCGCCAGCCAGGTGGCCTGTACACCTTCGGCGACCGCGGCGGAGCGATCGCCGGCACCAAAATGCCGCGACGATCGCGCCGTGGTTCCGTAGGACAAGAAGGTGGCCTGCGAGGCGACCAGACTCAGGACCATCCCGCCGATCGCCAAACCAGCCAGGCCCAGGGCGCCGAGCCGGCCGATGACCGCGGTGTCGAACAACAGATACAGCGGTTCGGCCGCCAACACCACCAGCGCCGGCAGGGCCAGCGCCGCGATGCGCTTGGTCCCGGCGCCGGAATCGTCAGCCAAGGCCGGCAACCAGCGCGGCAACCGCGTCCGCTGCCGTGCCGGTGAACGTGAATCCGGCGGCCAGCCGGTGCCCGCCGCCGCCGAATGCCACGGCCACGGCGCTCAGGTCCACCGCCGACTTAGCGCGCATCGACACCGCCCAGCACCCCGGCGCGGTCTCCTTGAACACCGCCGCCACCTCGGCCTGCGCGGTGGTGCGCACGATGTCGACGACGCTCTCCACCTCCTCGGGGCGCGCCGCGGTCCACTCGGCATGGTCGACGACGGCATAGACGAGGCCGCGCCCGCCCGCCGCGTCGGGCAGCAGTCGCGCGCCCGCCAGCACCCGCGACAGCATCGTCAGCCAACCGAACGGGTGGGTGTCCATCACCGCCCGGGCGACCGCTGCATTGTCGACTCCGGCATCCACCAGGCGCGCCGCCAGCCGATGCGCCCGAGGACTGGCCCACCGGAACGACCCGGTGTCGGTGGCCAGCCCCGCATACAGGCAGTGCGCCACGTCCGCATCGATGGGCTCACCCCAGGCGTCGATCAGCTGCGCCACCATCATCGTGGTCGAATCCGCTGACGCATCAACGTAATTGGCAGTGCCGAACAACTGATTCGACGCGTGATGGTCGATCACCAGCAGCTCGCGTCCGACTGCCAGCTGCCCCAGCTCCCCGAGCCGGTCCGCGCTCGAGACGTCGACGGTCACCACCAGATCGACGTCGCGACGCATCACGTCGGGTCCGACCAGCAGCTCGCCGCCCGGCAACGACTGCAGCGACTGCGGCAACACCGCCGGGCGGGCGAAACTGACTTCGACCGCCTTGCCGCGCCGGCGCAGGACCGACGCCAGCGCCAGCCCCGCACCGATGGTGTCGGCGTCAGGATGCACATGACAGATCACCGCCAACGTGCTCGCGCCCGCCAGCAGTTCCACGGCCCCGGCGGCGTCGACCCGCCGGCCCGTGGGCAGCGGGTCAGTCGCCCGACTGCTCACCGTCACCGCTGTCGTCGGCACCCGCTTGTCCAGGCGCCTCGCGATACGGGTTGGCATCCCCGACCGGTTTCTTGCCCTCCCGTATCCGGGCCAGGTCGGCGTCGGCAGCCTGCGCTGCGGCCAGCAATTCCGACATCCGATGGGCGGCGTCGGGCACGGTGTCCCGCACGAACGTCAGGGTCGGGGTGAACCGCACCCCGGTGCCCGCGCCCACCTTGGACCGCAGCACGCCCTTGGCGCCCTCCAACGCGGCGGCAGCACCGCCGTAGTTGGGGTCGTCGTCCAGGGATCGGCCCAGCACCGTGTAGTACAGGGTCGCGTCGTGCAGGTCAGCGGTCACCTTCGCGTCGGTGATCGTCACGCCGGCCAGTCGCGGATCCTTGATCTCATACTCGATCGCCGAGGCGACGATCGTGGAAATCCGCTTGGCCAGCCGGCGTGCGCGTGCCGGATCAGCCACTACGTCCGAGCCTTCTCGACGAGTTCGTAGGCCTGGATGATGTCGCCTTCCTTGATGTCGTTGTAGGTCAGCGTCAGACCACATTCGTAGCCGTCGCGGACCTCGGTGACATCGTCCTTCTCCCGCCGCAGCGAGGAGATCGTGACGGTCTCGGCGATCACCACGTTGTCACGCAGCAACCGCGCCTTGGCGTTGCGGCGGATGAGACCGGAGGTGACCAGGCAGCCCGCGATGTTGCCCACCTTGGAGGAGCGGAACATGGCGCGAATCTCGGCACGCCCCAGCTCCTTCTCCTCGTAGATCGGCTTGAGCATGCCTTTGAGCGCGCTCTCGATCTCTTCGATGGCCTGGTAGATGACCGAGTAGTACCGGATCTCCACACCCTCGCGGTTGGCCAGCTCGGTGGCCTTGCCCTCGGCACGCACGTTGAACCCGATGATGATCGCGTCCGACGCCGATGCCAGGTTGACGTTGGTCTCGGTGATACCACCGACACCGCGGTCGATGACCCGCAGCTGCACCTCGTCGTCGATCTGGATTCCCATCAAGGCCTCTTCCAGCGCCTCGACGGTACCGGCGTTGTCGCCCTTGAGGATCAGGTTCAGCTGGCTGGTTTCCTTCAGCGCCGAGTCCAGGTCCTCCAGCGAGATCCGCTTGCGCGAGCGCGCCGCCAACGCATTGCGCTTACGCGCGCTGCGCTTGTCGGCGATCTGGCGAGCAATGCGGTCCTCGTCGACCACCAGCAGGTTGTCGCCGGCGCCCGGCACCGAGGTGAACCCGATGACCTGGACGGGCCGCGACGGCAGCGCCTCTTCCACGTCGTCGCCGTGCTCGTCGACCATGCGCCGCACCCGGCCGTAGGCATCGCCGGCCACGATCGAGTCGCCGACCCGCAGCGTGCCGCGCTGGATCAGCACGGTGGCCACCGGACCGCGACCGCGGTCCAGGTGAGCCTCGATCGCCACACCCTGCGCCTCCATGTCGGGGTTGGCCCGCAGGTCCAGGGCGGCGTCAGCGGTCAGCAGCACCGCCTCTTCCAGGGCCGCGATGTTGGTGCCCTGCTTGGCGGAGATGTCGACGAACATGGTGTCGCCGCCGAAGTCCTCGGCAACCAGTCCGTACTCGGTGAGCTGTCCCCGGATCTTGGCCGGGTCGGCACCTTCCTTGTCGATCTTGTTGACCGCCACCACGATCGGCACGTCAGCCGCCTGGGCGTGGTTGATCGCCTCCACCGTCTGGGGCATCACACCGTCGTCAGCGGCCACCACCAGGATCGCGATGTCGGTGGCCTTGGCACCACGGGCACGCATGGCGGTGAACGCCTCGTGACCCGGGGTGTCGATGAACGTGATCAGACGCTCGGAGCCGTCGAAGTCGACCGACACCTGGTAGGCGCCGATGTGCTGGGTGATGCCGCCGGCCTCGCCCTCGCGGACGTTGGCCTTGCGGATGGTGTCCAGCAGTCGGGTCTTGCCGTGGTCGACGTGACCCATGACGGTCACCACCGGCGGCCGGCTCTGCAGGTCTTCCTCGCCGCCCTCGTCCTCACCGTAGGTCAGGTCGAAGGACTCCAGCAGCTCACGGTCCTCGTCCTCAGGCGAGACGACCTGCACCACGAAGTTCATCTCGCTGCCGAGCAACTCCAGCGTCTCGTCACCCACCGACTGGGTGGCGGTGACCATCTCACCGAGGTTGAACAGCGCCTGCACCAGGGCAGCCGGGTTCGCGTCGATCTTCTCGGCGAAGTCGCTCAGCGATGCGCCGCGGGCCAGCCGGATGGTCTCGCCGTTGCCGTGCGGCAACCGCACCCCACCGACGACCGGGGCCTGCATGTTCTCGTACTCGGCGCGTTTCGCCCGCTTCGACTTGCGTCCGCGCTTGGGTGCACCGCCGGGGCGACCGAAGGCGCCGGCCGCGCCACCGCGCTGGCCGGGACGACCGCCGCCGCCACCGCCGCCGGGACGACCCCGGAAACCTCCGGCGCCGGCGCCTGCGGGGCCGCCGCCGCCGGGACCGCCGGCACCACCGCCGCGGTAGTTACCGCCCGGACCGCCACCGGGACCGCCCGGTCGGCCGCCGGGGGCACCGGGTCGGCCCCCGCCACCGGGACGAGGCGGACCACCGGGACGCGGCGGGCGACCCTGTGCGCCGAAGTTGCTGGAGCGTCCGGGCATGTTGCCCGGTGTCGCACCGCCGCCGGGACGCGGCATGCCGGGCCGGGGTGCTCCGCCCGGTCGGGGCGCCTGCGGGTGCGGACGCGGGATGGCGCGCTCGACCGGCTGCGCCGACGAGAACGGGTTGTTGCCGACGCGCGGGGTGCGGGCGCCGGGCTTGGGGCCCGGTGCTGCCGGCCGGGGGCCGGGAGCGGGCGGAGCCGCCGGGGAGGGTGCCGCAGCTGCCGGCGGCGGGGTCTCGGCCGCGGGCGCTGCCGGGGCGGCCGGAGCTGCGGGAGCCGCCGGAGCCGCCGGCTTTGCGGCGGGAGCTGCGGGCTTTGCGGCCGTACCGTCAGCCGCAGGGGCGGGTGCCGGCGCCGGCTTCGCCGGTCCCGGGGTCGCCGCCGGGGCCGGAGCGGCCTTGGCGGGCGCCGGGGCGGCGGGCGCTTCGGCCTTCGGCGCGGGCTTGCCGCCGCCGAAGGACTCGCGCAGCCGCCGTGCGACGGGGGCTTCCACGGTTGAGGATGCCGACTTGACGAATTCGCCCTGCTCGCTCAGGCGGGCGAGAACTTCCTTGCTGGTGACACCGAGTTCCTTGGCCAACTCGTGTACGCGGGCCTTTGCCACTACATCTCCTGTCTATGAGGCGACAGCGGTGGTGGGCCGCGCCTCGGGTTTAGCTATGACGCATGGTCATCGGGACTTCACGGTGTGCTCATGTTCTTCGCTACCTGTTCTGTTGCCCGGGGTGGTGAGCCGATCTACGAAACCTTCGAAGTACTCCTCCACCCTGGATACATCCGGGGAACCGCTGATCCGCAGCGCGCGCACGAATGCCCGTCTCCGAATCGCCGCGTGCAGGCACTCCGATGCGGGATGCAACCACGCACCCCGCCCCGGTTGGCTGCCCGCGCGGTCAATGATCACGGCGCCGTTGCCGTTCTCCGTTGACACCGCGACCACCCGAAGCAATTCGACGGTCAACGCACGTTTCCGGCATCCGACACACGTGCGCACCGGTCCATCTGGGGAACGGTGCGTCCGCGAGGCGGTTGTCGAAGTCTCGCGCTGGATCACGGCTCAGTCTACCCATACAACGGCCATGACCCGAACCACCCGAATCCGAACCCGGCGGTTCAGCGAGGCTCGACGCAGGAGAGCCGAAGCTGGAACCGCCGCATGAACCCGGCGGTTCAGCGAGGCTCGACGCAGGAGAGCCGAAGCTGGAACCGCCGCATGAACCCGGCAGTGCACTACTGGCGCGCTGGTCGCGTCCCGCTCGGTGCCCTTGGTCGCGTTCCGCTCAGGCTTCGTGCGGCACGCCCTGACCGGCCTCACGCTCGGCGCCATTGGCACCGGGCTCCGGGACGTCGCTGCGGATGTCGATGCGCCAGCCGGTCAGCCGGGCCGCCAGCCGGGCGTTCTGGCCTTCCTTGCCGATGGCCAGGGACAGCTGGAAGTCCGGCACCACCACGCGTGCGGCCCGGGCAGCCTGGTCGATCACGGTCACCGACATCACCTTGGCAGGTGACAGCGCGTTGCCGACGAAGCGCGCCGGGTCCTCGTCGTAGTCGATGATGTCGATCTTCTCGCCGGCCAGTTCGCTCATCACGTTGCGCACACGCTGGCCCATCGGTCCGATGCAGGCGCCCTTGGCGTTGAGCCCGGGAACCTGCGAGGCCACCGCGATCTTGGATCGGTGGCCGGCCTCGCGGGCGACGGCGACGATCTCCACCGACCCATCGGCGATCTCGGGGACCTCCAGGGCGAACAGCTTGCGCACCAGGTTCGGGTGGGTGCGCGACAGCTCGATGCGCGGTTCGCGCAGGCCCCGAGTCACACCGATCACGTAGCAGCGCAGCCGGTCGCCGTGGTCGTAGGCCTCACCGGGTGCCTGCTCTGCGGGGCGGATGACGCCGTCAAAGCCCTTGGCCTCGGTTCCGAGTCGCACCACGATGACACCGCGCGCATTCTCCCGGGCGTCGCGCTGGACGACTCCGGCGACGATGTCGCCCTCCCGCGCCGAGAATTCGCCGTAAGCCTTCTCGTTCTCGGCGTCCCGCAGCCGCTGCAGGATCACCTGACGCGCCGTGGTCGCCGCGATACGTCCGAAGCCCTCGGGCGTGTCGTCGTATTCGCTGATCACGTTGCCGTCGTCGTCGATCTCGCGTGCCAGCACCCGCACCACGCCGGTCTTGCGGTCGACATCGATCACCGCGTCGGCCTGATGACCTTCGGTGTGGCGGTACGCGGTGAGCAACGCCGATTTGATCGTGTCCACGACCACGTCAACCGAGATGCCCTTGTCTGCCTCGATCGCATGCAGCGCGGCCATGTCGATGTTCATTGGCGCCACTCCTCTCCGTCGCTATGTCCCGCATCGCCGGGGCAGTTCATGCTCCGGCCTCCGATCCCACCTCGGGGGCCTTGACGCCCGCCAACTCCAACTCACGTTCGCTCGGTGGCGAGAATTCGACTTGCACCACCGCTCGACTGATTTCGCTCAGTGGCAGACGGCGACGGTTCCAGTCCCGGCCGGCGCGCACCACCAGCGTCAGGATGTCGTCATCGACGACGCCCACCCGACCGGTCAGGCCCGACCCGTCGGACAACGTCAGGTCAACCTTGCGACCGTGCGCGCGCCGAAAATGCTTCGCCGAGGTCAGCGGCCGGCCCACGCCGGGCGAGCTGACCTCCAGCACATATTGGCTGTCGAATTCCAGGGTGTCGAGCAATTCCGACGCCGAGCGGGCCAACGCGGCGGCGGTGTCCAGATCCAGAGGGGTGTCGCCGTCGGCGACCACGGTGATTCGCGGCAGCGGGTCCTGATCGTCGACGACGACGTCTTCGATCTCGAATCCGGCGCGGGTGAACTCAGCATCGAGCAGCTCGATCACCTGTGTCTGGGAAGGTAGCCCGGTGGCCACGGCGAGCTCCTCATCTTGAGTTGTTCAGTCGGCGCGTTCCCACGCGCCAGGCGCGGCCGGGAACCAGTTATCAACGATACGCCGTGGGAAACACAGCCACAGCAAACCGGCAAAAGCGCCCGTCAGCGTACCTTGGCCCGCTCGCGGCCACGTCGCGTCCCTGCCGCACAGTCGCAATGGCAGGATGTCAGGGTGCCCGGCCCCCTGTCCGCCATCGACCGACGGCGCATGCTCACCGGTGCCGGGATGCTCGCCCTGCTGGCCGTTGCGGCGCCGGCCTGCGGCTCGGCTCCAACGGCGCCCCTCGTCGACGACCTGGAAGCGCAGCGACAGCTGGCACTGCGCGACAGCGAGCTGGCCACCGCAGCCGCCGCGGCACTGACCGACCCGGAGTCCAAGGCACTGGCCGCAGCACTGGACCAGGTGTCGCAGGAGCGAACCGACCACGCTCGAGCGCTGGCAGCCGAGATCGCCCGCGCCGCCGGAAAGACGCCGGCGGGCGAGACCGAAACCACCACACCCAGTGCCGCGCCGGATGGGCCCGCTCCGAGCGTCTCGCAGGTGATCAACGCGTTGCGGGCCGCCGCCGACAGCGCCGGGAAGCTGGCGGTCGCCTCGTCGGGTTACCGGGCCGGGCTGCTGGCCTCGATCGCCGCGGCCTGCACGGCCTCCTATGCAGTCGCCCTGGTGATGCAGGCATGACATCCCCCGAGCCCCGCCCGGCGTCGGGCCCCGACGCAGCCCTGATCGACGCCCTGGCCACCGAATACGGAGTCGTCTACGGCTACGGGCTGGTGTCGGCGTACTCGCTGCCGGAATTCAACGATCTGGTGGTCACCACCATCCGTCAGCACCGCGAGCGCCGGGACCGCACCATCGCGATCCTGACCAGCCGCTCGGTTGCCGTCCCACCCGCCGCGGCCGGATATCAGTTGCCCATGCCGATGTCCACGTCCAACGATGCCCTGCGGCTGGCGGTCCGGATGGAATACGACACCGCGACGGCCTGGCGCGCGGTCGTCGAACAGGCCAGCGATGCCGCAGACCGGGAATTCGCGGCGACCGCGCTCGGCCAAAGCGCCGTACTGGCCGCGCACTGGAACCGCGCGCTGGGCAATTGGCCGATCACCCAGGCCTTCCCGGGCGGCCAGGACTGAGCGAGACTGACCTCGACCAGACGAAGGGAGCAGGGATGCTGTTGGTGCACAAGCGTGGTGCCCTTATCGCGACCGTCATAGGAGCAGGGGTGTTGTTCGGTGCCGGGCCGGCCGCCGCCTGGCCGATCCCCTACACCTCCGAGGACATCAGATACCTCGAAGCAACCCGCGGCAACTTCCCCGGTGACGACGACCAGCTCCTGCTGGCCGGCAAGCAGGTCTGCCGGCAGCTCTACACCGGTCAGTCTGCGGGCGCGGTGACCGACCAGGTCGCCGCACAGTACGGGGCCAGCCCCGAGCAAGCCGCCCTCGTGGTGCGCGCGGCGCGCAGCGCCATGTGCACCCAGGCGCCGGGTTAATCCTCAGCGCGGACCGCGGCCAGGATCTGCCCGGCCAACTCCGCGCCGACGGCCAGCTCGCGGGTCTGCCCGGAGAAGCGGTCGCGCAGTTCGACAACGCCGTCGGCCCAGCCGCGCCCCAGCACGACGATCCACGGCACCCCGATCAACTCGGAGTCTTTGAACTTCACTCCCGGTGAGGCCTTCCGGTCGTCGAAGAGCACCTCCAGACCAAGCCGGTCCAGCTCGGCGGCCAGTTCGGTCGCGCCCGCGCGTGCGGCCTCGTCCTTGTTGGCGACCACCACGTGTACGTCGAACGGGGCGACCTGCGAGGGCCAACGCAGGCCCAGCTCGTCGTGCTGCTGTTCGGCGATGACGGCCACCAGCCGGGAGACCCCGACGCCATAGGAACCCATGGTGAGTCGCACCGGACGGCCATCCTCGCCGAGGACGTCGACCGCAAACGCGTCGGTGTACTTGCGGCCCAGCTGGAAGATGTGAGCGATCTCGATGCCTCGGGCGCTGACCAGCGGGCCGGCCCCATCCGGTGACGGGTCCCCGTCGCGGACCTCGGCGGCCTCAATGGTGCCGTCGGCGTGGAAGTCACGCCCGGCGACCAGCCCCACGACGTGCTTGCCGGGGGCGTCGGCGCCGGTGATCCAGCTGGTGCCGTCCACCACACGCGGGTCGACCAGGTAACGCACCCCGTTGTCCTGCAACGCCTTCGGGCCGATGTAGCCCTTCACCAGGAACGGGTACTTGGCGAAATCACCGTCGCCGAGCAAGGCGTACTCGGCGGGTTCGAGAGCCGCGCCGAGCCGCTTCTCGTCGATCTCGCGGTCGCCGGGGACCCCGATGCCCAGCAACTCCCACTCACCGTCGGGCTGGCGAACCTTCAACAGCACGTTCTTGAGGGTGTCGGCGGCGGTGACCGTACGGTCCAACGCGCCGTTGGCCCAGTCCACCAGGGTGGCGATCGTCGGGGTGTCGCCGGTGTCGTGAACCTGCGGCTCGGCCAAGCCGTCGACCGGTTGCGGCTCGGGGCGAGCCGTGGTCACCGCTTCGACGTTGGCGGCATAGCCAGACTCGACGCAGCGCACGAAGGTGTCTTCACCGACCGCGCTCTCGGCGAGGAATTCCTCGGAGGCCGATCCGCCCATGGCGCCCGACACCGCAGAGACGATCACATACCGCACGCCGAGCCGGTCGAAGATCTTCTGATAGGCCACCCGGTGCGCGTCGTAGGCGGTGGCCAGACCGGCGTCGTCGACGTCGAAGGAATAGGAGTCCTTCATGACGAATTCGCGGCCGCGCAGGATGCCGGCCCGCGGCCGCGCCTCATCCCGGTACTTGGTCTGGATCTGATACAGCACCACCGGGAAATCCTTGTAGGAGTTGTACTCCCCCTTGACTGTCAGGGTGAACAGTTCCTCGTGGGTGGGCCCCAGCAGGTAGTCGTTGTCGCGGCGGTCCTTGAGCCGGAACAGGCTGTCGCCGTACTCGGTCCAGCGGTTGGTGGTCTCATAGGGTGCGCGCGGCAGCAGCGCCGGGAACAGGATCTCCTGGCCACCGATGGCGTTCATCTCCTCGCGGACCACCCGCTCGATGTTGCGCAGTACTCGCAGACCGAGCGGCAGCCAGCTGTACAGACCGGGTGCGATCGGCCGGATGTAGCCGGCCCGGATCAGCAGCTTGTGGCTGGGGACTTCGGCATCGGCGGGGTCGTCGCGCAGGGTGCGAAGGAACAGTTCGGACATCCGGGTGATCACAGCCGGAGAGCCTATCTTCAGCCGCGGGGAGACGCGGACTTGCCCGGCGCCCCTACAGCTCCCCCGCCTCCACGGCCTCGCGGGTGTGCTGGGCCCGGGCGATCTGGTCGGCCGAGAACCTGATGAACAGCGCCGCCGCACCCACCAGCACGGCAATCGCGGCAACCCACAGCAGCGAATAGGTGTAGCCGTGGCCGAGCGCATCCAATTCGCTATCGGTCATGTTCTTCACCGGGCCGGTGGTGCCGCCCAGGTACAGCGTTCGGGAGGTCTGCACCGCCTGGATGATCACCAGCACCACCGGGCCACCCAAGTTGTAGACCATCAAGGTGACCGCCGACACCGGACCGATCTCGCGTGGACCTACGTCGGCCACGGCGCACAGCGGCAGCACCACCGAGATCACGCCGATACCGACACCACCGACCACGAACAACATCACCAGATCGGGGATATATGGCACGCCACGGTCCAACGTCGACCCGAACAGCATGGCGCCCCAGACCAGGCTTCCGGCCCCGATGATGAGCCAGCGCGGCGCGATCAGCGCGGCCGCCCAGCTGGTCACCAGGTTACCGACGCCCATGGCCACCGCAAACGGGATGAAGCAGATACCGGCGCGCAGGGCCGAGTAGCCCAGCACGTCCTGAACCAGTAGTCCGATCATCACGCTCACCGTGAGCATCACCCCGCCGGCCATGAAGTACGCGACGAAGGTGGCGACCCGGCTGGGGTTGTCGAACACCGCGGCCGGTACCAGCGGGTTGGCGGCGTTGCGTTCGACAAACAGGAAAGCCAGCAGGAACAGCGCCGCCGCGACCCCGGCGCCGATCACCCACGGGCTTGCCCAGCCGTGGGGCGGGCCCTGGGTGAACACCAGCACCGCCGCAGTGCACCCGCCGGTGGCCAGCAGCGCCCCGGTGAGGTCGAGCCGGAGCCGTTCGGTATTGGTCTCGGTCAGCCGCGTCACGGCGATGGCCACGATGGCGATCCCGATCGGGATGTTGATCAGAAACGCCAGCCGCCACGAGAGGACCGTGAGGGCGCCGCCGAGCACCAGACCCATGACCGAGCCGATGCCCTGCATGGCGGCCGACACCGCCATCGCTTGGTTCCGGGCCCGGCCGGCTGCGTAGGTGGTCGCGATGAGCGCCAGGCCGGTCGGTGCGGCAACTGCGGCCCCGATGCCCTGAACCGCCCGGGCGGCGATCAAGGTGGCGGAGTCGGTGGCCACTCCGCAGACCAGCGAGGCGATCGTGAACAACCCAACCCCGGAGACGAACGCCCGCTTCTGTCCGATGGCGTCGCCCACCCGGCCGCCGAGGAGCAACAGGCCGCCGAAGGTCAGTACGTAGGCGGTGATGACCCAGCTCTTGGCGGCGTCGGACAGATCAAGATCAGCCTGCATCCGCGGCAACGCCACTATGACGATGGTGCCGTCCAGCGTCGACATCAGTTGCATGCCGGTGATCGCCACGATGGCGATACCGAGCACGTTGGACGACAACGACCGGCCGGCCGACTGGGATTCCCCCGCCGCGGCCATAGCAGGTCAGCTTAGCCACCGACGGCGCCGGCAGCGCGGCGTCCGGGCGAACTCACATGGCGCCGAAGGCGTCCTGCACGTCCTGGGCATGCGCGACCTGCTTGGCGGTGTAACCGATCAGCAGGGAGATCCCGCCGACCAGGACCGCCACCGCGGCAATCCACAGCAGTCCATAGGTGTAGGCGGAATCCAACGCGGCGATCTGCGCGGGGTTCATGGTCTTGACCGGCATGTTGGTGCCGCCGAGGTACAGCGTGCGCGAGGTGATGACGGCCTGGACGACCGCCAGCACGATCGGCCCGCCCAGGTTCTGCAGCATCAATGCGATCGCCGAAGTCGGCCCGATCTGGTCGAAGCCCACGCCGGCGATCGCCGACAGGGTCAGCGGCACCACGATCACGCCGATCCCGAACCCACCGAGCACGATCAACGTGACGAAGTTCGGGAAGTACGGAAGGTTCCGGTTGATCGTCGAACCGTAGATCATCGCGCCCAGCAACACGACGCCGCCGGCGATCACCAGCACCCGGGGCGGGAATCGGCGCACCAACTGGGAGGACATACCCAGCCCGACGCCCAGCCCGATCACGAACGGGATAAAGCCCACGCCGGCACGCAACGCCGAGTAGCCCATCAGGTCCTGGACGTACAGACCGATGGTCACGGTCAAGGTGAACAGCACGCCGCCGGCGAGGAAGATCGCCGCGAAGGTCAGCAGCCGGTTGCGGTCCTTGAACAGACTGAACGGCACCACCGGATTCTCGGCGGTGCGCTCCACCACGGCGAACGCCAGCATCGCCACGAGGGCGACCACGCCGGAGCCGATGGTGATGACCGAGATCCAGCCCTTCTCCGGGCCAATCGTGAAGGCGAACACCGCCGCCGTGCAACCCAGGGTCGCCAGCAGCGCGCCGGCCGCATCCAGCTTCATCCGCTCCCGGTTGGTCTCGGTCAGCGCGGTGCGGGCCAGGTAGATCATCAGCAGGCCAATGGGCACGTTGATCCCGAACGCCAGCCGCCAGGACACCTCGGTCAGCGCGCCGCCGACCACCAGGCCCATCACCGATCCGACGGCGGTCATCGCGCCGAATATCGCGGTGGCGGCATTGCGGGCCGGCCCCTTGGGGAAGGTGGTGGCGATCAGCGCCAGCGCCGTCGGTGAGGCGATGGCCGAGCCGACACCCTGCAGGAGCCGCGCGATCACCAGTGTGGGGGCATCCCAGGCCACGGCACATAAGACTGACGCGATGGTGAACAGCCCGACCCCGCTGATGAAGGTGCGCTTGCGGCCGATGGTGTCGCCGAGTCGACCGCCGAGCAGCATCAGGCCGCCGAAGGTCAGCACATAGGCACTGATCACCCAGCCACGGCCCGCGTCGGACAACCCCAGATCATCCTGGATCCTAGGAAGCGCGACGATCGCGACAGTGCTGTCCATGGTGGCCAGCAGCTGCATGCCACCGATGGCGATCACGGCATAGATAAAGCGACGAGAAGGCAGCCAGGACGACACATATTTGCTGGTCCAACTCACGAGATCGGAGCCGGTACGTCCTCGGGGAACCGCCCCGGCACCGCCTTCGGACCACTGCGCGCTCGCCCGCCCTGCATCATCGAGTGCAGTCATAACGGGCTACCCTACAGTAATATTAAGAGCTGTTTAAACCCCGAAACCTGCGACGGCCCCGATAATCACGATCGCGGGCGGTCGAATGCCCTCCGCGCGGATCTTCTCGGGCGCGTCGGCCAGGGTCGCTCGCAGCGTGTGCTGGGCTGGTGTGGTGCCGTGCTGCACCACCAGAACCGGCGTATCCGCAGGTCGGCCGCCTTTTTGCAACACGGCACTGAATTGCTCGATGCGTTCGACGGCCATCAGCAACACGATGGTTCCGCGCATCGCGGCCAGGGCGTCCCAATTCACTAACGATTCGGGATCGTCGGGGGCAACGTGCCCGCTGACCACCACAAACTCGTGGTTCACGGCCCGATGGGTGACCGGCACCCCAGCCAAAGCCGGGACCGCTATGGCACTGGTCACACCCGGCACAACCGTCACCGGAATCCCGGCGTCGGCACAGGCCAGCACCTCTTCATAGCCGCGGGCGAACACGAATGGGTCGCCGCCCTTGAGGCGCACCACGAACTTGCCGGCCTTGGCGCGTTCGATCATCAGCGCGTTGATCGCGTCCTGCGCCATGGCCCGCCCGTAGGGGATCTTGGCGGCGTCGATGACTTCGACGGTCGGGGGCAGTTCGGCGAGCAGCTCGGGCGGCGCGAGCCGGTCGGCCACCACGACGTCGGCGTGCGAGAGCATGCGACGGCCGCGCACCGTGATCAGTTCCGGATCGCCCGGTCCGCCGCCCACCAGCGCCACGCCGCCGCGCACCACGTCGGGGGTCGTCTCGGCGTCAACGGTGATGGTGCCGTTCTGCAGGGCCTCCCGGATCGCCGAGCGGATCGCTGCCGACCGGTTGTGCTCACCGCCGGCCAGCACGCCCACCGACAGCCCGGAGTAACCGAACGTGGCCGGAGTGACCGCGGATCCCTCGACGGCCAGATCGGCGCGCACACAGAAGATCTGGCGACGGTCGGCCTCAGCCACGATCGCGGCGTTGACCTCAGGGTCGTTGGTGGCCGCGATCGCATACCAGGCATCGGCCAGGTCCCCGTCGCGGTAGGTGCGCGAGACCAGCGTGATGCCGGGCTTACGCTCCCCCAGCGCTTCGACCGCCGGGGTGGCGCTGGGCGCGATCACCAGCACCTGCGCGCCGCTGTCCACCAACAGCGGAAGACGTCGCTGCGCGACGCTTCCTGCGCCCACGACAACAACCTTGCGGCCGGCCAGCCGTAAACCGGCCAGATAGGGGTTCTCGGTCACCCGATAACTCTAGTGGCTGAGCCGAAGCTGTCGGGTGCCCCACTCCCACACCTCCTCGAACAACACGGGCTCCTCGGACAGTCGCGTACCCAGCGACGGCACCATCTCTTTGAGCGTCGGCATCCAGTCGGCGAACCTGCCGGCGAAACAGCGCGCCAGCACCTCCAGCATGGCCGGCACCGCGGTCGAGGCCCCGGGCGAGGCGCCGAGCAGTCCCGCGATGCTGCCGTCGCCGGCGCTGACAATCGTGGTGTTGAAATCGAGCTGTCCGTCGCGAATCACCTGCACCCGTTGGCCGGCCCGGATCTCATGCCAGTCCGCCTGATCCGCACCCGGCAGGAATTCCCGCAGTGCCTCGACTCGAGCGCCGTGAGTTCGCCGCAGCTGGCCGAGCAGGTACCCGACCAGTTCGCGCTCTCGGATCCCGGCCCCCAGCAGCGACCTGACGTTGTCGAAGCGAACGGATCGCGGCAGATCCGTGGCCCGACCGTGCTTGAGAAACTTCGGCGACCAGCCGGCGAACGGTCCGAACAGCAACGACGACGCACCGTTGACCATTCGGGCATCCAGGTGCGGGGCGGTCGTCGACGGCGCGCCCGGCACCGGCGCGCCGTACACCTTGGCCCGGTGTGCGGCGGTCAACTCGGCGGCCCCGCAGCGCAGAAACACCCCGCCGATCGGGAAACCGCCGATACCTCGCGCTTCGGGGATCCCGGCGCGCTGCAGCAGCCCCAGGGTCGCTCCCCCGGCGCCGACGAAGACGAATTTGGCGTTGAGCCTTCGGGTTTCGGCCGTGCGACGGTTGGCCAGAGCCAACGTCCAGCTGGCGTCGGACTCCCGGCGCAGCGAGCGCACCTCGTGGCCGAAGTGCACGGCGGTGCCGTGGCGCACGCAAAAGCCGATCAGCTGGCTCGTCAGCGCACCGAAGTCGACGTCGGTGCCGTGTGGCGCCCAATCCAGGGCCACCGGCACGTCGGGGCTTCTCCCGGCGGCCATCGCGGGCAGGCGCGCGGCGAACTCGCCGAAGTCGGTGATGAAGTCGGTTCCGGCGAACAACGGGTTGTCGGCCAGCGCATGATGGCGCCGTCGCAGGTAATCCACGCCTTCGGCACCGTGTACGAAGCTGACGTGCGGGATCGGGTGCACGAAGTCACGCGGATCCTCCAGCAGACCGTTCTGCACGGCATAGGCCCAGAACTGCCGGGTCACCTGGAACTGCTCGTTGACGCGCACGGCTTTGGCGGTGTCGATCGAGCCGTCCGGCCGCTGCGGTGTGTAGAACAGCTCGCACAGCCCGGCGTGGCCGGTACCGGCGTTGTTCCACGGATCACTGCTTTCGCCGGCGGCGGAATCCAGCCGTTCGACGACGGTGATCGCGGCATTCGGTTCCAGCCGGCGCAGCATTGCCCCCAAGGTGGCGCTCATGATGCCCGCGCCGATCAGCGCTACGTCGGTCATCTCGGTCTGAGCCGATGGGGACACGCCATCAGCGTATCCAGGATGGCGGTGACCCGCTGCGCCCGGCTTCGCCGCGCTTGCGATCACCGCGGCCCCCCACACCGTTTAGGCTGACGCAATGGAGAGCTACGACCTGGCGATCATCGGAACCGGTTCGGGCAACAGCATTCTCGACGAGCGCTACGCGAGCAAGCGGGTGGCGATCTGCGAACAGGGCACTTTCGGCGGCACGTGCCTCAATGTGGGCTGCATCCCGACGAAGATGTTCGTCTACGCCGCCGAGGTCGCCAAGACGGTGACCGAGGCGTCACGCTACGGGATTGACGCCCGTATCGAGCGGGTCCGCTGGAACGACGTCGTCTCGCGGGTGTTCGGGCGGATCGACCCGATCGCCGCCGGCGGCGAGCAGTATCGCCGCAGTCTGCCGAATGTCGACGTCTACGACGAGCACACCCGGTTCGGTCCGATCGGTTCGGAGGGCCGTTATGTGCTGCGCACCGCTGGTGGCGACCAGTTCAGCGCCGAGCAGGTGGTGATCGCCGCCGGGGCGCGTCCGGTCATCCCGCCCGCCATCGCCGCCAGTGGGGCGCGCTATTACACCAGCGATGACATCATGCGGATCGCTGAGCTGCCCGAGCATCTGGTGATCGTGGGCGGGGGCTTCATCGCCGCCGAGTTCGCCCACGTGTTCGCCGCGCTGGGCGTCCACGTCACCGTGGTGATCCGCGGCTCGACGTTTCTGAGTCACTGCGACGCGACGGTTGCCGAACGCTTCACCCGGATGGCCGCGGCCAAGTGGGAGGTTCGCTCGCACTGCAACGTGGTCGCAGCGCGCGACGATGGGAGCGGTGTCGTCGTGGAGCTCGACGACGGCTCGGTGCTGCGGGCTGACGCGATGCTGGTCGCCACCGGGCGGGTGCCCAACGGGGACTTGCTGGATGCCGAGCAGGCCGGTGTCACCATCGCCGGCGGGCGGGTAAGCGTCGACAATTACCAAAGAACTTCGGCGCGCGGCGTTTTCGCGCTCGGCGATGTGTCCTCACCGTATGAGCTCAAGCATGTCGCCAACCACGAAGCCAGGGTGGTACAACACAACCTGCTGTGCGACTGGGACGACGTAGACTCGATGCGGATGGTCGACCATCGTTACGTGCCGGCCGCGGTGTTCACCGATCCACAGATCGCCTCCGTGGGACTAACCGAAACACAGGCACTGGCAAAGGGTCTCGATATCTCAGTGAAGATCCAGGACTACGGTGACGTCGCCTACGGCTGGGCCATGGAAGACAGCACCGGATTCGCCAAACTCATCGCCGAACGCGGTACCGGACGACTGCTGGGCGCGCACATCATGGGCTACCAGGCGTCCTCGATCATCCAGCCGCTGATCCAGGCGATGAGTTTCGGTCTCACCGCGCAAGAGATGGCCCGCGGTCAATACTGGATTCACCCGGCGCTGCCCGAGGTCGTCGAGAACGCACTGCTTGGGCTGGAGTGAAAGGACCGCAGATGAAGTCCACCCTGCTGTCGCGGCAAGACCTCGATTTCCTGCTGTTCGACTGGCTGCGCGTCGAGGAACTGACCGGGCGGGACCGGTTCTCCGAGCACTCCCGGGAGACCTTCTCCGACACGCTGGATCTGTGTGAACAGCTGGCGACTCGCTATTTCGCCCCGCACAACAAGAAAAGCGACGCCCACGAGCCCACCTTCGACGGGACGAAGGTCACCATCATCGGTGAGGTCAAGGAGGCACTGGCGGCTTGCGCAGACGCTGAGCTGATCGGCATGGCCATGGACTACCGCCTCGGTGGCGCGCAATTGCCGGCAACGGTGGCTCAGGCCGGCTTCGCCTGGTTATTCGCCGCCAACGTCAGCACCGCCGGCTACCCGATGCTGACTATGGCGAACGCAAACCTGCTCGCGAAGTTCGGCAGTGAAGAACAGATCACCGCCTTCGTCAAACCCATGATCGCCGGCCGCTTCACCGGAACGATGTGCCTGTCGGAGACCCAGGCCGGATCATCACTGGCCGACATCACCACCCGCGCGGAACCGCGCGCCGACGGCACCTTCCGGCTGTTTGGGTCCAAGATGTGGATCTCCGGTGGCGAACACGAACTGACCGACAACATCGTCCATCTGGTGCTGGCCAAGATCCCCGACGGTCCGGCCGGCACCAAGGGGATCTCACTGTTTATTGTGCCGAAGTATCTGGTGAATCCCGATGGCACGCTGAGTGAACGCAACGACGTCGTGCTGGCCGGTCTCAACCACAAGATGGGCTATCGCGGCATCACCAACACCGTGCTCAACTTCGGAGAGGGTGTCCACCAGCCCGGCGGCGAACCGGGTGCCGTCGGCTATCTCGTGGGCGACGAACACCGCGGCTTGACCTACATGTTCCACATGATGAACGAAGCCCGGCTGGGTGTGGGAATGGGTGCGATCGCGCTCGGCTACACCGGCTATCTGAAGTCACTGGAGTACGCCCGAAGCCGGCCGCAGGGCCGACCGGCGACAGCGAAAGACCCTGCCTCACCGCAGATTGCGATCATCGAGCACGCGGACGTCAAGCGAATGCTGCTGGCGCAGAAATCCTATGTCGAGGGGGCGCTCGCGTTGGCACTGTACTGCGCGCGGCTCGTCGACGTTCAGAACACCGCTGAATCCGAGGAGGAACGCGAGCACGCCACCGCCCTGCTGGACATCCTCACCCCGATCGCCAAGAGCTGGCCGTCGCAGTGGTGCCTGGCCGCCAACGATCTGGCGATCCAGGTGCACGGCGGCTATGGCTACACCCGCGAGTACGACGTGGAACAGCACTACCGGGACAACCGGCTCAACCCGATCCACGAGGGCACCCACGGCATCCAGAGTCTGGACCTGTTGGGCCGCAAGGTAGTACAGCGCAACGGCGCCAGCCTGGCCGCACTACATGGTGCGATGTCCGAGAGTGCCGCGGCCGCGCATCGGGCCGGCGGCGAACTGGCCGAGATGGCAGCGCGACTCGACGCGGTGGTCCAGCGGCTGGTGGCGGTCACCGCGGGCATGTTCGCCGCCGGTGACATCGATGCCGCCCTGGCCAACAGTGCGATCTATCTGGAGGCCTTCGGCCATGTGGTGATCGCCTGGATCTGGCTGGAGCAGTTGTTGGCCGTAGCGGGGCGCGCTGGGGACTTCTTTGACGGCAAACGTCAGGCGGCCCGGTACTTCTTCCGCTACGAACTGCCGAAGACCGGTCCGCAGCTCGACCTGTTGGAAAGCCTGGATCGTACGACCCTGGAGATGCGCCCCGAGTGGTTCTGACGCCCTAGTGTCCTGAGTCATTAATTCGGGTGCAGTAGTTCCCGATGCTGGCCAGGATTTGGTCGGCGGTCTTGGTCCAGACGTAGGGCCGGGGATTGTCGTTCCAGGTCTTGATCCACGCGCGGATGTCGGCGTTGAGTTGGCGGACTGAAGTGTGGGTGCCGCGGCGCAGCTTCTTGGTGGTCAACTCGGCGAACCAGCGCTCGACGAGGTTGAGCCACGACGAGCTGGTCGGGGTGAAGTGCAGTACGAAGCGGGGATGGGCTGTCAGCCAACGTTTGACGGCGGGAGTCTTGTGGGTCGAGGCGTTGTCGAGCACCAGGTGCACATCGAGATCGGCGGGGACTTGGGCGTCGATCTTCTTGAGGAAGGCCAAGAACTCCTGGGAGCGGTGACGGGCGTGCAGTGAGCCGATCACCTGACCCGAGGCCAGATCCAACGCCGCATACAAACTCGACGTACCGTGCCGGACGTAGTCGTGGCTGGCCCGCGCCGGGGCGCCTGGCAGCATTGGAAAGACTGGTTGAGTGCGGTTGAGTGCCTGGATTTGGGTCTTCTCGTCGACGCACAACACCAGCGCCCGCTCCGGCGGGTCCAGATAAAGCCCGACCACGTCGCGGACCTTCTCCACGAACAGGGGGTCCTTCGACAGTTTCCACGAATCCTGTTTGTGCGGAGCCAATCCGAATGCCCGCCACACCCGCGAGACCATCGACTGACTCAGACCCAGGTGGTCGGCCATAGACCGGGTCGACCAATGGGTGGCATCTCGCGGTGCGCTCTCCAGTGTCTGGGTGATCAACTCTTTGATCTGGTCATCACCCACGATCCGAGGCCGGCCGGGACGCGGTTCGTCGAGCAGGCCGTCACAGCGATACTCCACGAACCGGTTGCGCCACCGCTTGACCGTTGACCGCGAGATGCCCATCCGGGCAGCCATGTCGGTATTGGACTCGCCATCGGCAGCCGCCAACACAATTCGCGACCGT
>LZME01000065.1 GCA_001673575.1 Mycolicibacter heraklionensis
GGGTGGTGGCGGACTCTTCGGCGGCGGGGGCAAGGGCCTGTTCGGCCACTAACGTTCGCCGAGAGCGCCTTCATTCGCCGTGCGGCGCATCGGCTAACGCCGTGGCGAGCACCTCCAGGTCTGCCTCGGTGGTGTCGACGTGCGGTGAGATACGCAACACCGGCACTGTCAGCTCCAGCGGTGCGCGTTCGACTCCGGCTGCGGTGGTGACGATCCCGTGCTCGGTGATCAGCCATGCCCGCACCGCCACCGGATCAGTACCCAAGGGCGGTACCAAGGTGGTGATGGCGCTCGGCTCGTCGGGCTGTTCCACCACCCGCCAACCGGGCAGCTGAGCCAGCACCCGTCGGCTCCGGGCACCCACGCCGGCCAGCGCAGCACGAACTGCCACCGGCCCGGCCGCCAAGTGTTCCCCCAGCGCAACGGAGAACCCCAGCTGCGCAGCGACGTTGACGTCACCGGCCTCCGGTCCGGGCGCCGACAGTTCGGCCAACGCCGGCCGCAGCGCCAGCGCCCCGACACCGCGCGGCCCGGCAAGCCACTTGCGTGACGACGAATAGACGGCATCGGCGCCCACGGCGCAGTCGATCTGACCCAGGGCCTGCGCCGCGTCGACAACCAGTGGAACGCCGAGCCCGCGGCAGATATCCGCCAGCTGCGCCAGCGGCTGCACCAGCCCGCGGTGACTGCCAACCGGGGTCAAGTGCACCAGGCTCGGCGGGGCGGCCGCTAGTGCAGTCGCCGCATCGTCGAGCACCAGGCGGCCGGTGTCGTCCACCGGTAGCAGCCGCCAGCGGAACCCGTGCGCCGCCATCACCGCCAGATTCGGGCCGTACTCGCCGGGCAGACAGGCCACGGTGCGCTGCGCCCCCGGCCATCGGGACAGCAGCAGATCCAGCGCATTTCGCGAGCCGGTGGTGAACACCACGTCGGCATCGGCCATGCCGGTCAAGGCCGCGAATGCCGCCCGCCCGGCATCCAGGACCGGCGCGGCCGCCTCGGCGGCGACGTAGCCACCGACCTCGGCTTCGTGACGCGCATGGTGGGCTGCGGCGTCCAGTGCCGCGTAGCTCTGCCGTGAGCAGGCCGCACTGTCCAGGTGCAGCCCGGCGACCGGTGGGCGCGCGGCGCGCCAGCTGTCGGCGAGACTCATTTGATGGCGAGCGACAGGCCGAAATCGCCTGCCGCATCGGTCCACCACCGTCGGCGGCGCAGACCCGCGGCGGCCAGTTCGTCGGCCACCTGCTCCGGCCGGAATTTGCAGGAAACCTCGGTCAGCATCTCCTCACCGGCGGCGAAATCGACAGCCAGATCCAGCGCACCGACCACGACATGCTGGGCGCGACAGGCCCGCAGCCACATCTCGATGCGCTGTTCCGCCGAATTCCAGCGCGCCACATGGGCGAACTCGTCCAGATCGAAGTCGGCATCGAGTTCACGATTCACCACCGCGAGCACGTTACGGTTGAACGCCGCGGTCACCCCGGCCGCATCGTCGTAGGCACGCACCAGCCTGCCGGTGTCCTTGACCAGATCGGTGCCCAGTAACAGGCCATCGCCGTCGTGCATGACTGCGGCGAGGTCGGCCAGGAAATCGGCACGGGGACCCGGCGTCAGGTTGCCGATGGTCGACCCCAGAAACACGAACAGTCGCCTGCCACCGTCGGGGATCTGCGCCAGGTGGTGCTCGAAGTCACCGCAGACACCGTCCACTCGCACGCCGGGATAGTCACCGGCAATCGCCTCCCCCGCCGTTTCCAGCACCCCGGCGTCCACGTCGAACGGGATGAATCGGCGCAACGTCCCGGCGTCCCGCAACGCGTCGAGCAGCATCCGGGTCTTTTCCGAGGTGCCGCTGCCCAGTTCGACCAGGGTGTCCGCACCCGACAGCGCCGCCACCTCGCCCGAATGTGCCCGCAGGATCTCCGCCTCGGCGCGAGTCGGGTAATACTCGGGCAGCCGGGTGATCTGGTCGAACAGCTCACTGCCGACATCGTCGTAGAACCACTTGGGCGGCAAAGACTTCGGATGCTGCGCCAGGCCGTGGCGGACATCGGTCCGCAGCGCGGTGCGCGCCGCGTCGGCGGCCAGGTGGTTGGCGATGGTGACCCCCGTCATCGAGTCACGCCCAAAGGGGTGACACGGACCTCGCCGTCGTGCGCATCCACCAGATGGCAATCCGGGATATCCACCCAGCGTGGGTCGTCGTCGTAAGGCTCGCTGGCCAGCACCACGCCATCAGCACCATGCAACATCGACAAGGTATCTCCCCAGGTCGTCGCCAACATCCGGGAACCGTTGGCGGCCACTATGTTCAGTCGCGCCTGCGGATCGGCCGCACCGACCTCCGTAACCACCTCACCCAGCGATTCCACCCCGCGGGCAAAGATCGCCGCGGCCAGTACGGCACTGTCACACACCGATTCAGCACGGCCGGTGTTGGTCAGGACGTCGCGGTTCACCACGCCGTTGTGCGACAGCAGCCAACTGCCGTCGGTGAACGGCGCGGTGGCGCTGGCCTCGATGGGCATCCCGACGGTGGCCGAGCGCACCGCGGCCACCACGCAGTGGCTTGCCAGCACCGGGGCGATCGAGGCGAACGACCCGTCGCTCCACAGCGGTGCCGCGCTGCGCCACCGGCGAGGAACCCCGCCGTGGGAGGCATCGAAAAATCCCGCGCCCCAACCGTCTGCGTTGAGCAAGCCGTGCTGCTGCCGGCGCGGAGCATAGGACTGCACCAGCAGCCCCTGCGGCGGCTCCAGCATCAGTTCGGCCAGCGACCGCGGCCGGCCCAGCCAGCCCAGGTGCCGGCACATCAGGCGTCCCAAGCCAGTCGGACGCCGGCGAAGATCTGCCGCCGATAGGGGTGGTCCCAGTTACGAAAGCTCGGCCGCAGGATCTCGCGGGCGACCGCCCACGAACCGCCGCGCAGCACCCGGTAGTCGCCGCCGAAGAACGGCTCCGAATAGCGTTGGTAGATCATCGGCGAAAAGCCCGGCCACGGCTGCAGGGGCGAACTCGTCCACTCCCAGACATCGCCGAGGAGTTGTTGCGCACCATAGGCCGACGCCCCGTCCGGGTAGGCCCCGACCGGCGCCGGCCGCAGCGCCGCGCCGCCGAGGTTGGCCACCTCGGCCGACGGTTCGGTGCCGCCCCAGGGGTAGCGGCGTCGCGCCCCGACGACCGGATCCCAGGCGCAGGCCTTCTCCCATTCGATCTCGGTGGGCAGCCGGGCGCCGGCCCATTCCGCGTATGCCTGCGCCTCGAAATAACTGATGTGCTGCACCGGCTCGTCGTCGGGAAGATCCTCGGCGTGGCCGAACCGGACCCGGAATCGATGATCGGGTCCCCAGAACTCCGGCGCCGTCAACCCGGCCTGCACACAATGACGCCAGCCCCGCTCGCTCCACCAATGAGGTTGCCGGTAGCCGCCGTCGTCGATAAACCCCCGCCATTCGCGGTTGGTCACCGGCACCCGGCCGATCCGGAACGCCGCCACATCGACGTGGTGCGCGGGGCGCTCGTTGTCGAGCGAGAAGGGCTCATCGCCGGCATCGACGCCGAGCACGAATTCACCCCCCGGTACCAGCACCGAGGTTCCTGCCAGCTCGGGCCGCCCGGCGGGCAGGCCGTCGCCGGCGCCGAGCAGCGGTGGGCCGGCACGTAGGTTCAGCGCCTGCAGCATGGTCTCGTCGTGCTGATGTTCATGGCTGAGCACCAAACCGAACACGAACCCGTCCCCCGGCCGATCGGGCAGGGTCTGCAGCTTGTCGAAAACCTTGGAACGCACGGTGGCGCAATACTTCCGAGCCTGATCGGGCGCCAACAGCGGAAGGTCGACGCGGCTGGCCCGGGGGTGAACGAAGGCGTCGTAGAGGCCCTCGACATCGGCCGGCAGCATGCCGGGGCGCACCGGGTCCCCGTCGCGCAACAGCCACAGCTCCTCCTGCTGACCGATATGAGCCAGGTCCCACACCAGCGGGCTCATCAGCGGGTCGTACTGGCGGTGCAGCTCCGTATCGTCGAAATCGACGAGCGCCAGCGTGCGCTGCCGCGCCCGGGTCAGGTCGCGGGCCAATTTTTCCGATGTCGTCATAACTGTCTGCGCGCCAATCGAGTCACCATCGCCGTGGCGTCGGACCGGGACACTTCATCGGTGACGTCGTCGGCGGGGCAGCGCCCTCGTTCAACCATGCCGACCAGCCGATCGATCCCGTCGCGCAGGGATGCGGGTGCCCGGTCGGCGACCAGTCCCACGCAGCATCCGGCCGCCGCATGCAGCCGTGGATCGGCCAGGCCGATCCGGGCGGCGACGTCCCAGGCGGTAGCGACGGGGGCGACGGCGTCGGCGGCGCAGTCGGCGACGACCGGGTCGTCGAGCAGGGTGGCCAAGGTGAAAACCAGGGCAGGCCAAAGGGTGTCGTCGACACTGTCGAGGTAGCGGATCTCCAGCCATCCGCGTGGCCGCACCGGCGGAAACAATGTGGTCAGGTGGTAGTCGAGGTCTTTGGTCCCGGCGCGGCGGTCACCGAGCCGCACTCGCCCGTCGGCCCAGTCGGCGAACGGCACGTAGCGGCTGACCGGAATCGCTTCGGGAGTATGTACCAGCATGACGGGCGCTTTGAGCGCGTACCGCGCCCAGTCGGTGGCGGGGTCGGTTCCGTCCAGCCCGAGGACCGGCCCGCAGCGAGCCGAGTCCAGCCGGCTCCACACCCGCTGCCGGGTGGAACGCCAGCCGGAGAACTCCCCGGCCAGCAGCGGGGAGTTCGCGGCGATCGCGACCATCGTCGGGCCCAGCGCGTGGGCCAGCCGGACGCGGTCGGCCCAACCGGAACGTGTACCGGCATCCAGATTGAGCTGGACCGACGCCGTCGATGTCATCATCGCCGCACCCGCCGAACCGGTGTGGCTGGCGGCGAAGAACTGCTCCATGGCCGCGTAACGCTCGCCGGGGTTGACCCGCTCCGTGGGCCGCAGCGGGTCGGCGCCCAGCTGTACCAACCCCAGGCCGGCGTCGGCGAACGCCGCCCGCAGCACCGCCTGGTCGGCCGCCATCGCGTCGATCGCGGCGAGGGCATCGGTCAGCGGCGGGCCGGAGAGCTCCACGGCGCCGCCGGGTTCGACCGTGACGACACTGCCACCCGGCAAAGCCGGCAGGGACCGCAGCACGTCGCCGATCTCGGCCCAGCCGGGCCGGCGGTGCGGGTCGGTCGGGTCGAAGCAGTGTGCCTCGATCTCCAAACCCACCCGGCCGTGCGGGGCGTCGGTGAGGCATCGTTCGGCGATGTAGTCGGCGGCGTCGGCGGCACCGGAGAGCTCGGGGCCGCCCAGGCAAGACTCATCTCCGCGGGACAGTTGCGTCGCCGCGGCGAACCCCATATCAACCCCTCCGCCCGTCGATCTTCCTGACGCTACCGGAGAGGGGCGACAAGCGGACCGGTGATTACTGACCTAGGGAGTTCTGCATCGCCCCTGCCAGCACGTTCACCGCGGGGCCGGCGTTACCGGTCTGGCAGACCTTGGCCTGCAGCAAGACGTTGGCCCGCAGCCGAGTCTGGTTGAAACAGCGCCGGTCGGTGCCGGCCTCCTGCTTGGTCCAGGCCGCGTCCGTGGCCGTGGCCGGCCCGCCGCTGAACTCCCACACCTGGGTGGCTCCGGTGTCCAGATGCATCGCGGTGGTGCGGCCCGAGCAGCCGCCGGTCCGGTCGACGACACGGTGGAATGCCGCGGCGGCAGCATCGTTGGTGGCGAACACCCCCACCGCCTGCTTGACGAAGTGGCCCTGATCGGTGGCCGAGGTCTGGGTGACGGCGCTGTTGAACGACGCCAGGTCGGGATCGTTGTAGACCTCGGGCAGTCCGATGTCGGCCCAGTTGTTGCAGGCCGGGTCGTCGACCCAGTAGGCCTGGTACGGCTGGCCGGAGACGGCTTCGAAGCCCATCGGGGCGCCGACGATGTTGCCGACCGATCCCTTCGGCAGCACCGCGTAGGAGACCACGCCGGGTTCCGACGGCCCGGCGGCGGCTACCGGAGTGACCGCTGCACCGGCAGCGGCCAGTCCCAGTCCCGCCAGCAGGATCGCGGCGGCCCGCCGGCCGTCAGGCAAGGTTGGCCCGCACCCCGGCCTCCACCGCTCGACCCAGATCCGGGTCGACGTTGCGCCAGTACTCGAACACCCGGGACAGCACCGGCTCGGTGACGCCGGCCGACACATGCCCAATAATATTGGCAGCCAACCGCTTCCGCGCATCGTCATCGAGGACATCGCGGACCAAGGTCCCGGCCTGGCTGAAGTCGTCGTCGTCGGGGCGCAGCGTGTAGGCGGCACGCACCATGTCTCCGTCGGCGTGCCAGCGGACTTCGGCGGCTCGGGCCGGGTCGGCCTTGGGTCCGCCCATCGAGTTCGGCGCGTACACCGGGTCCGTCGCATTGACGAACCGCATGGCGCCGTCCTTGGAGTAGCTGTGCACCTCGGATTTCGGTGCGTTGACCGGCAATTGGCTGTAGTTCGTCCCGATCCGGGCCCGATGGGCGTCGGCGTAGGAGAACCCTCGAGCCAGCAGCATCTTGTCCGGGCTCAAACCGGTGCCCGGCACCATGTTGTTGGGCTGGAACGCCGCCTGCTCGATCTCACTGTGATAGTCGCTGACATTGCGGTCCAGGGTCAGCTTGCCGACGTCGATCAGCGGGTAGTCGGCATGCGGCCACACCTTGGTGAGATCAAACGGGTTGTAACGGTAGGTCTTTGCCTCCTCGAACGGCATGATCTGCATCTTGAGCGTCCAACTCGGATACTCACCGCGCTCGATCGCTTCGTAGAGGTCGCGCTGGTGGTAGTCGGCATCGACGCCGGCCAAACGGTCGGCCTCATCCTGGGCGAGGAACTCCACACCCTGATCACTGATGAAGTGGTACTTGACCCAGAAGATCTCTCCGGCGGCGTTGATCCAGCTGTAGGTGTGACTGGAATAACCGTTCATGTGGCGCCAGGTCTTCGGGATGCCCCGATCCCCCATCAACCAGGTGACCTGGTGAGCCGACTCCGGTGTGAGGCTCCAGAAGTCCCACTGCATGTTGTGGTCGCGCAGGTTGCTGGCCGCGCGACGCTTCTGGGAGCGGATGAAGTGTTGGAACTTCAACGGATCACGCATGAAGAAGACCGGGGTGTTGTTGCCGACCAGGTCGAAGTTGCCCTCCGACGTGTAGAACTTCGTGGCGAAACCGCGCGGGTCCCGCCAGGTGTCGGGGCTGCCGCGCTCACCGGCGACGGTGGAGAACCTCGTCAGCGTCTCGGTCTTGGCGCCCGGCGCAAACACCGCGGCCCTGGTGTACCTGGTGACATCCGCGGTGACCTCGAAGTGCCCAAATGCCCCACCGCCCTTGGCGTGCGGCTGACGTTCCGGGGTGCGTTCCCGGTTGAACATCGCCATCTGTTCGATCAGATAGTGGTCCTGCAACAGGATGGGGCCATCCGGGCCGATCGTCAGCGATTCACCGTCGCTGGGCGCCGGGATTCCGGCATCGGTGGTGGTGTGGTGCTCGGTCATCTGCCTGTCTCCCCTTGTGCTCAAGAGCTTGTGAATCAACGCGTTTGACTCAGGCCGCCGACGAGTGTGCGGTTACCTGCGCCCGACATGGCAAGTCGCGCAGGAAACCGCACACTCGGCAGCCTTGGAAAGGATCAGCGGTGCGGTGGCGCCGGTGGCGCCGATGGCGGCGGTGGTGGCGGCGGTGCGGGTGGCCCGCCGGGACCGCCGGGACCGTTACCCGGGCCGGCCGGCCGGTATCCCGGCCACTCCGGGCCCTCGCCGGGACCGCCGGGACCGAAACCGGGCCCACCCGGCCCGAATCCCGGGCCCATCGGCGGACCGTGATGCATCATGCACGGTCCGTGGTGGTGGTGCCCGTACCAACCGCCGCCGCTGAGGTACACACCGGTGCCGAAGATGACGGCGGCGACGAAAACGGTTCCGGCGACGATCACCACCCAGGCAGCGGCTTGGTAGAGCCGGTTCGGCGGCGGTGCTGGCGGAGGAGGCGGTGGGGTGGAAACTGGCGACTCGCTCATACCGATCAATCATGCCCCACAACGACGCCGGCCGCCGCCCTTCGGGAGGGGCGGCGGCCGGTTGCTCGTGGCCGGACCGGGTTACCGGCCGGGTGGGGGCGGCGGTGCCTGGGTGCTCACCGAGGGCGGCAGCTCACCGGGTCCTCGCTGGTCCGGGCCGGGCCCCATCGGCCCCGGGCCGCGGTGGTGGCCCTTGTGGAACATCGCGTGCTGGCCATGATGCCCGTGATGTCCGTGGCAGTGGTGCCCGCCCGGGCCGCCGCGGCTGACCCAGACGCCGGCGAAGAAGATCGACGAGACGATGAAGACGATGCCGGCGACGATCGCGACCCAGGCCGCGAGCCGATACAGCCAGTAGGGCTTGGGCTCACCCGGCGGTGCGGGTGGGGCAGTTGTGGTGTCGGGTGTTTCGCTCATGTAAGGCATCTTGCCGGGGTCAACACCCGGCGCCGCTAGGTCTTGGCTATGCATCAGCTATGAGCCGAAGCGCCGGCCAGGCGGCGGCAGCGGCAACATGGCTGCGGACTTCCTGGCCGGGCTGTGGCACTTGTTCAGCTGACCGACCAGGGCTTGAACGGGTTCACCGCGAACTGGATCACCCGATAGGGCGCGCGGTCACGCGGCTGGGTGTTCCATTGGCTGACAAACACCCGCAGTTCATCGAGGGTCGATCCCGGTGAGATGTAGCCGCCGTAGGGCTGGGCCAGCCGGTTGTCGAACGGCGACGGCAGGGTCTCGACGGGCACCGGCGGATCCGGCCACTCGGCGTGCTGCACCACCGTGGTCACCGGGGCGGTGCCCAACCCGGTCGGTTCGTAGGCCACTCGCACTTCCATGTTCCCGGTGGTGCCGTTGAAGTAGGACAGCACCGGCCTGCCGTCGATCTGGCGCAGGCTGAGCTCACCGATCTGGTCGTTCCACAACGGAGTGGGTCGGTGTCCCCAGCCCGCGGTGGCCGACCAACCCTGCCAGGCCGAGCGGTCGGTGAACTTGGCCGGCGCGACCCGGTACAGCGTCACCGATGCGCTGCGGTCAAAGTTGTTGGCCACCAAGTACACCCAGCCGGTGGCGGAGTCCGGGGTCGGAATCGGGTCGTAGTAACCACTGATCTGCGACTGACCATAATCCTGATAGGAGGCGGGCCGCACCGATCCCGGCACCGTCTGCCAACCCGGTTGCGCCGGATCGGCTTTCACCAACCGTGAGCTTTGCGGCACCAACATCTTGGCGGTGGTCACCATCAGATAGTTGGTCCGGTTGATCGAGACGATTCCGGCCGGCAGCTGCGTACTGCCCGGCGGGCCCGGGTCGGCCAACAGCGGCCGGTCCACCCCGAGCACCCCGGTGTAGCGCACCCCGTCGGAGTCGTCGACCGAATCGGGGTCCAGCCGCAGCGCAATCGGCGAATACCAGCCGCCGTACCCGACGCCCTGGCCGGCGAAGCTGTCCCCGCAGATCTGCAGCACCGCGGTGGGGAACTCCATGAATTCACACAGGTCGGTGGCGCCGATACCGTAATCGCCGGTAGGCGTTCCGGTTCCGGCACTGGGCCCGATCCGCACCACCTGGCCTTCGGCCAGCGGCCACAGCACCGGACGAGGGATGGGCGAGGGCGGCTCGGCGTGCGCCACCCCAGGCAGAGCCAACAGCAGCGCCATCACCGCCGCCCCCGCCGAGCGTGTACTCACTGCGAAATTTTCAACGATTCTTCGCAGTGGTTGCACGTTGGGCGCATTGAGGAGGGGTTGGACGGTTAAGATCCAGCCAGCAGCTCGGCGATCTGAATGGTGTTGAGCGCCGCGCCTTTACGCAGGTTGTCCCCGGAGACGAACAGCGCCAAGCCGCGCCCGTCGGGAGCACCCGGATCAACCCGGATTCGGCCCACCAGCGAGTCGTCGGCGCCGGCGGCAGCCAACGGGGTCGGCACGTCGGTCAGCGTCACGCCCGGGGCGTCCGCCAGGATCTCGGCGGCTCGCTGCGGCGACAGCGGCCGAGCGAACTCGGCGTTGATCGACAGCGAATGCCCGGTGAAGACCGGCACGCGAACACACGTGCCGCTCACCAAAAGCTCTGGCACACCCAGGATCTTGCGGCTCTCGTAGCGCAGCTTCTGATCCTCGTCGGTCTCGCCCGAGCCGTCGTCGACCAGCGAGCCCGCCAGCGCAACCACGTTGAACGCGATCGGTGCGACGTACTTGTCCGGCGCCGGGAAATCCACCGCACTACCGTTGTGCACCAGCTGCTCGGCGCCATCGACGACCGCACGGACCTGCGTCGCCAGCTCCTGCACGCCGGCCAGCCCGCTACCCGAAACCGCCTGGTAGGTCGAGACGATCAGCCGGGTCAGGCCGGCCTCGTCGTGCAGCGGCTTGAGCACCGGCATCGCCGCCATCGTGGTGCAGTTCGGGTTGGCGATGATGCCCTTGGCCAACTTCTTCCCGCGTACGTCGCGGTCGAAGTTCACCTCCGAGACCACCAGCGGGACATCGGGATCCTTGCGCCACGCCGAGGAGTTGTCGATCACCGTGACCCCGGCGGCGGCGAACCGCGGCGCCTGCACCCGCGACATCGTCGCCCCGGCGGAGAACACCGCGATGTCCAGCCCGGACGGGTCCGCGGTCTCGGCGTCCTCGACCTCGATCTCGGCGCCGCGGAATTCCAGCTTGCGTCCGGCCGACCGCGCCGAGGCGAAGAACCGCACCTGCTCGGCCGGGAAGTTGCGCTCCTCCAGCAGGGTGCGCATCACCTGACCGACCTGGCCGGTCGCACCGACCACACCGATGGAAACCATTTAGCGCCCCGTCCCGCCGTAGACCGTGGCCGCCTCGTCGGTGCCGAGGCCGAACGCCTCGTGCAGCGAAACGACGGCCTTGTCCAGATCATCTTCGGCGCACAGCACCGAGATTCGAATCTCGGAGGTGGAGATCAGGTCGATGTTGACCCCGTTATCGGCCAGCGTCTCGCAGAAGGTGGCCGTCACGCCCGGGTGGCTGCGCATCCCGGCGCCGATCAGCGACACCTTGCCCACCTTGGCGTCGTAGAGGACCTCATTGAAGCCGATCTCGCCCTTGAGCGACTCCAGCTTGGCCACCGCGGCCGGCCCGTTGTCGCGCGGGCAGGTGAAGGTGATGTCGGTCTTGCCGTCCTCGATCTTCGAGACGTTCTGCAACACCATGTCGATGTTGATGTCGGCGTCGGCGACAGCGCGGAAGATCTTGGCCGCGTAACCGGGCAGGTCGGGGATGCCGACCACGGTCACCTTGGCTTCGCTGCGGTCGTGAGCGACTCCGGTGAGGATGGCGTCTTCCATGGGGATGTCCTTGATCGATCCGGAAACGATGGTGCCGGGCTTGTCCGAGTAGGAGGACCGGACGTGGATGGGCAGGTGGTAGCGACGGGCGTACTCCACGCAGCGCAGCATGAGCACCTTGGCGCCGCACGCGGCCAGTTCGAGCATCTCCTCGAAGGTGACGGTGTCCAGGCGCTTGGCGTTGGGCACGATGCGCGGGTCGGCGCTGAAGATGCCGTCGACGTCGGTGTAGATCTCGCAGACGTCGGCCTTCAGCGCCGCGGCCAGCGCCACCGCGGTGGTGTCCGAGCCGCCCCGGCCCAACGTGGTGACGTCCTTGGTGTCCTGGCTGACGCCCTGGAAGCCGGCGACCAGCACCACCTGGTCTTCGCCGAGCGCGGCCTGCAGCCGGCCCGGGGTGACGTCGATGATCTTGGCCTTGCCGTGCGCGCCGGTGGTGATGACCCCGGCCTGTGACCCGGTGAACGAGCGGGCGTTGCAGCCCAGCTCCTCGACGGCCATCGCGACCAAGGCGTTGGAGATCCGCTCTCCGGCGGTCAGCAACATGTCCAGTTCACGGGCCGGCGGAGCAGAACACACCTGCTGCGCAAGGTCCAGAAGGTCATCGGTGGTGTCGCCCATCGCCGAGCAGACCACCACGACCTCGTTACCAGCTCTTTTGGTCTCGACGATGCGCTCGGCGACCCGGCGGACCCGGTCGGCGTCGGCCACCGACGATCCGCCGTATTTCTGCACGACGAGCGCCACGGTCGTCCTTTCCGCCGATCTGACTGATCGGGCCTCTACAAGAACCTCAACAAGGATAGGGGAAGGACTTCGCGGGTTCACTCGGCCTCCAGGGCGAGGACGTGCGAGGACATCGCGCTGCGGCCGCTGGATCGGCGTGTAAGCTTCTCCACGTGCAGCGCGTGCTCCTGCTCGGACGCCGCGACGGGGTCTGACCAGGACCGGCTCCCCGTCGCGGGTTTCGCCGATGCGCCGGTTCTTGAGTCCACTGGACAAGTCCCTGACAAGCCGGAGCGAAAATCGTGACTACCTATTCCAGCCCTTCTCACCCGGACGCCTTCACGTCCACCCGTGCCATCACCACACCCTCGGGGCCTCCCAACCCCGGCCAGCCCGCCTGGAACCCGCAGCGCGGCTCGGCAATGCCGGTAAACCGGTACCGCAGCTTCGCCGATGAGGTCGAACCCGTCACGCTGGCCGATCGCACCTGGCCGGACCGTGTCATCGAACGCGCCCCGCTGTGGTGCGCGGTGGATCTGCGCGACGGCAACCAGGCGCTGATCGACCCGATGAGCCCGGCCCGCAAGCGGCGGATGTTCGACCTACTGGTGGCCATGGGCTACAAGGAGATCGAGGTCGGCTTCCCGTCGGCCAGCCAGACCGACTTCGACTTCGTCCGGGAGATCATCGAGCAGGGCGCGGTGCCCGACGACGTCACCCTGCAGGTGCTGACCCAGTGCCGCGACGAGCTGATCGAGCGCACCTTCGAAGCCTGCGCGGGCGCCAAGAACGTGATCGTGCACTTCTACAACTCGACGTCGGTGCTGCAGCGCCGGGTGGTGTTCCGCGCCGACCAGGCGGCGGTGCAGGCCATCGCGGTGGCCGGGGCACGCAAGTGCCTGGCGGAGCAGGCCAAGTACCCGGACACCCGGTGGCGCTACGAGTACTCGCCGGAGTCCTACACCGGAACCGAACTGGCCTACGCCAAGGCGGTCTGCGACGCGGTCGGTGACGTCATCGAGCCAACGCCGGACAATCCGATCATCTTCAACCTGCCGGCCACCGTGGAGATGGCGACCCCGAACGTCTACGCCGACTCGATCGAGTGGATGAGCCGCAACCTGAAGCGCCGTGACTCGGTGATCCTGAGCCTGCACCCGCACAACGACCGCGGCACTGCCGTGGCCGCCGCGGAACTGGGCTATGCGGCCGGCGCCGACCGGATCGAGGGCTGCCTGTTCGGCAACGGCGAGCGCACCGGCAACGTCTGCCTGGTGACGCTGGGACTGAACCTGTTCTCGCGCGGCGTGGATCCGCAGATCGACTTCTCCAACATCGACGAGATCCGCCGCACCGTCGAGTACTGCAACCAGCTGAACGTCCCGGAGCGTTACCCCTACGGCGGCGACCTGGTCTACACCGCGTTCTCCGGCAGTCACCAGGACGCCATCAACAAGGGCCTGGACCAGATGAAGATCGACGCCGACGCCGCAGACTCCGACGTCGACGACATGCTCTGGCAGGTGCCCTACCTGCCGATCGACCCCCGCGATGTGGGCCGTACCTACGAAGCGGTGATCCGGGTCAACTCGCAGTCCGGCAAGGGCGGCGTGGCGTATGTGATGAAGACCGACCACGGCCTGGTGCTGCCGCGCCGGCTGCAGATCGAGTTCTCGCGGGTGATCCAGCAACTGACCGACGGCGAAGGCGGCGAGGTCACGCCCAAGGAGATGTGGGACGCCTTCGCCGACGAGTACCTGAACCCGATCCGGCCGCTGGAGCGCATGCACCAGAAGCTGCTCGCCGCCGAGACCGACGACGGCACCGACCGCATCGAGGCCACCGTCAAGGTCGACGGAGTCGAGACCGAGATCACCGGGGCCGGCAACGGCCCGCTGGCCGCGTTCGTCGACGCGCTGGGCCAGGTCGGTGTCCAGGTCCACGTGCTGGACTACTCCGAGCACGCGATGAGCGCCGGCGAGGAGGCCCAGGCCGCGGCGTACGTGGAGGCTCGCGTGACGATCGCGAGCGCGGCGGAGCCGGGCGAAGCGGGTCGGCACGCAGAAGGCACAGCCGGTGGCAACACCGTCTGGGGTGTCGGGATCGCACCATCGATCACCACCGCATCGCTGCGGGCGGTGGTCTCCGCGGTGAACAGGGCGGCCCGGCTCGGCTGACGCGACCTACGGGGGGGGCAGGCATGACGCGAGTGACGCGATGTCCGGGGATGACAACCCGCTGCTGAGGGCTGCCGCCGACCGGATGGCATTCCTGGAGTTCGGCGGCTCAGGCGGCGCGGGCGTCTCCGACCTGGTTGTCGCTTCGTGGGAGCGGTGCCGGGTCGCCGGGGTGGATGTCGTTTTGCCCCGCAGCTCCTACAGTGCGGACTTCGACCCCGACTCCCTGCTGTTGCGCTGCGCGGGACCGGCGATCGAACAACTGGCCGCCGACATCGCCGACCTACCGGTTGCCATGGGTTTGGCCGACAAGCGGGTGCGCGTGGTCCGGCGGGTGGACGGCACCCCGGAGGCGGGACGGGAGGTCGACCGGGTGGAGTTCGCGCCCGGCTTCGACTTCTCGGAGTCGACCATGGGCACCAACGCCGTCGGAACCGTCGTGGAGGCGGGTCAGCCGGTCAGCTTGATCGGTCTGGAACACTTCAGCGAGCGCCTGCAAAGATTCGCTGCCGCCGGTGCCCCGGTCATCGATCCCGTTACCGGCCGCATCGAGGGCGTCGTGACCATCGCGGCCCTGGTCCGGGACTGGAACCCGCTCGCGCGCACCCTGGCCCGCAACACTGCGGCGGAGATCGGCCGCAACCTGCTGCTTGACCGCAGCCAGTCCCAACGCGCCGTCTTCGATGCCTACCTGCATGCCACCGCCCGATCGTCTCGTCTGGCGGTCTTCGCGTTCGGCACCACCCTGTGGATGGCCAGCCCAGCCGCCGAGCAGCTGTTCGACCCCCGCGAGCAGCAGGTACTGCGTGACCACGCCGACTTCCTACTGGCGCACCGCGATCAGATGGCCGACACGTTGGTGCTACCGGGCGGCCAACGCCTGGTGCACCTGCGCGGAACCCGGATCCTCGTCGGCACCGAGGTCGCCGGCAAGGTGGTGATCGCTGAGCCGGCGACGTCCCGGCCGCTTGCCGCACCCGGGGTGACGTTTCGCGCCGGCGCCGCGCTGGCCGTCGGCCACTCACCGGCGTGGGTACGCGCCTGCACCGAACTGCGGGAGGCGGTGGCGACGCAGCGACCGACGCTGCTGCTCGGCGAGACCGGCGCCGGCAAGTTCACCCTGCTGACCGAGCTGCTCACCGCGGTCCATCCCGGCGCTAACAGCCTCGATGTCGACGCCCGGACCGCAGCCGTGCCGCCGAGTGCCGCCGGTGCGCCCACCGTGCACATCGTGCGGGGCATCGACGGCGTGAGTGAGAACGAGGTGGACCGGCTCGGCGGTTATCTGGCGACGGTCGCGGCCCGCGACGACGAATGGGTGGTGGCGACGGCGTCGCATGCTCCCGCCACGACGGACCTGCCGTTCCGCCGGCTGCTGGATCACTTCGACACCGCGATCACGGTGCCGCCGCTGCGCACCCGCACCGACGACCTGCCCGGTATCGCCGCCGCCCTGCTGGCCGAGATCGCCCCGGGGCGAAAACTCGCCCTGAGCCCGGCGGCACAACGGTTGCTGCTGCGGTATACGTGGCCGCGCAACATCGCCGAACTCCGCGAGGCGCTGGACCACGCGGTGAGCCGCCGCCCACTCGGGGAAATCCAAGACGTCGACCTACCGGGGTACTGCCAGACGACATCTCGCCGGACCTTGACTCCGCTCGAAGGCATCGAACGAGACGCGATCGTCGCAGCCCTACGACAGGCCGGCGGCAATCGGGCGGCTGCCGCGACGCAACTGGGGATGTCGCGGTCGAGCCTGTACCGGAAGCTCAAGACCTACGGGATCACCACGTAGTCGTCGATCGCGTCGGGAACCGTCATCCAAGCGGTCGCGTCACGGATGTACCGGCCGATCTGGCGCAACGACCGGTCGGCCTCCGGCACCATCGGGCCGGCGATCTGAAACACGTGCATCTGGCCCGGCCACACCCGCAGCTGGACCGGAACGCCGGCACCGGCCAGGCTGTGCGCAACCAGCTTGGCGTCCTGCAACATGACCTCGGAGCCGGAGACGTGGATCAGAGTGGGGCACATCCCAGATTCAATGTGATCCAGTGGTTCGAAGACCTCCTCGCGCGTGCCGTCGGTGCTGCGGCGCTCGGCGGCATGGGTGACCAGCTCGACCAGCGCGTCGAAGGCCTTGGCCGGGAACATCGCATCGGTGCCGCTGTTGGAGTGCGTGCGCCGAGATGCCTTGGCGATCTGGGTCAGCGGCGACATGCAGACCAGGGCCGCGGGTTGTTCGGCCTCATCCAGGAGCCGTCGGGCCAGCGCGAGAGCCAGATAACCGCCGGCGGAGTCACCGGCCACCACGATCTGGTCCGGCGCATACCCCTGACGACGCAGCCACTGGTAGCCCTCATAGCAGTCGTCGATCGCCGCCCCGACCGAGTGGGTGGGGATCTTGCGGTAGTTGACCGCCAACGCGGGGCTGTCGGCGTACTTCGACAGCGTGGTGATCAGCCGGTCGTGGGTGTTGACGCCACACGTCAAGAAGGCACCGCCGTGCAGGTACAGCACGACGCGCCCGATGCCGTCCGCCGGCAGCACGCCGGCGGCGCGGACCAACCGCGCCGTGCAGTACGGCAACCGAATCGTGTGGCGAACGCTGCCCGGGGCGGAGGGGACGACCCGGGCAGCGTGGTCCACCAGGCCCCAGGGCCATGGCGCCTTCGGCAGCTGACTGCCGATAGCCAGGATGGGCCAGATGCTGAGGCGGGCGGCGAGCCCGACAAGTTGGCCGGCGAGGCTGGGACCGTTCTCCACGACCTCGTCCGGCATCGAAGAATTCCGCCGGCGACCCGGGGTCGACGCGCCTCGACGAGCCCGGCCCAGCAGCGGGGTCACGTCGGCGGTTACCCGGTCTTCGCGTACGGCGGTGGTCATCGCTGGACCGCCGATGACGCCAAATGTTTCGTCACGGTTAACAGCATGGCGTTATCCGTTCACCTGTCGATGTCCCAATTTGGGACACTCGCCGCCCCGGGAGAGGCCCCTAGAACAGCGAGATCTGATCTCCGGCGACCCCGGTGTCGACGAATTCCTCGATGCCGGTGCCTCCGACGACGCCGCCGCCGATCCCGCCGACATATGCCATGAAGTCGGAGTCGGAGACCATCGGCACGCCCAGCTCGCGCGCCAGGTAGCCCTTGCCCTGCTCAGGGCGGTCCTCGTTGCAGATCACCAGTGATGTGTGGGCGTCGACGACGTCGCTGTAGGCCAGCCCGGCGTGCAGAATGCGTTCGACGAGCTCCTCATGGGTGCGGGTGCACTCCGCCGACAACGCCACCCGCATGCCCTGCACCAGCGGGCGTCCCCGCACGTAGCGGCCCGGATTGAGATAGGCGCACGGCATCCGCGACGCCAGCGCCTTCAGCGGCCGCAGCTCCTCGTGGGTGATCCGCCCGTTGGGCCAGCGCCGCCGGGTCACCGGCCGCACCGGCAACCACACGTCGCGCTCCCGCGCGCGCTGCAGCGCAGGCTCGAGCACCCCGGCCAGCACCCGCGCATCATCGAGTGCATCGTGCGCGCGGGTCTGGACGACGCCCCAATGTGCGGCCAGCGTCTGCAACCGCAGGTTGGGCAGGCCCAGGTCCAACCGTCGCGCAAGCTCCAGGGTGCACATCACCGAATCGACGGGCAGTACCGCACCGGCCATCTCCGCTTCGGCAGCCAGGAACGTGTAGTCGAACGCCACATTGTGGGCCACCAGGGTGCGTCCCGGCAGCAGCGCGACCACCTCGTCCACGACATCGGCGAACTGCGGCTGTCCGACCAGCATCTCCGCGGTCAGCCCGTGCACGTGCGTGGGGCCGGGGTCGATGCCCGGGTTGACCAGGTGCGATACCGCCTGCTCCACCCGACCGTCGGCGTCCAGTGCCAACGCGGCGACGCTGAGCACCCGTGCCTGCCCGGGCCGAAACCCCGACGTCTCGACGTCGACCACGACCCAGCCGTCGCCGGGTTCGCGGGCCGGGCGGCCCCACCGAGCACTCATGTGACGAGGATGGCATGCCGGTGTGACCGATCCGGGCCGCCACCGCCCGTGTCGCCGCCTTAAACCTCCGCAGGCGACCCGCTTCGCCCGACGCACGCACCGCGCTCGCGGTCACCTTAAACTCACCGCCATGATCACCGCCCGAGGACGCCTGGCGCTGGCCGCCGGCGCGAGTGCCCGGTGGGCGTCGCGCGTGACCGGCCGTGGCGCCGGCGCGATGATCGGCGGTCTGATCGCAATGACCCTGGACCGATCGATCCTGCGTCAGCTCGGCGCGGGGCGACGCACCGCGATCGTCACCGGCACCAACGGTAAGTCGACCACCACCCGCATGCTCGCGGCCGCGCTGAGCGACCTGGGCGCGGTGGCCACCAACTCCGAGGGCGCCAATATGGACGCCGGGCTGGTGGCGGCGCTGGCAGCCGACCGGAACGCGCAACTGGCGGCGCTCGAGGTCGACGAGATGCACGTCCCGCACGTCTTGGACGCGGTAAATGCGGCGGTAGTCGTTTTGCTCAACCTGTCCCGGGACCAGCTGGACCGGGTCGGCGAGATCAATGCCGTGGAGCGCGCGCTGCGCACCGGCCTGGCCCGTCACCCACAGACGGTGGTGGTCGCCAATTGCGACGATGTGCTGATGACTTCGGCCGCCTACGACTGCCCCAACGTGGTCTGGGTGGCCGCCCGCGCCGGCTGGTCGGGCGACTCGGTCAGTTGCCCGCGCAGCGGCGAGGTGATCGACCGCCACCAGGACCACTGGCGCTCCACCGGCAGCGAGTTCAGCCGCCCCACCCCGCAGTGGTGGTTCGACGACGACTCGCTCTACGGGCCGGACGGGCTGGTGCTGCCGATGCGGCTGGCCCTGCCCGGCACCGTCAACCGCGGCAACGCCGCCCAGGCCGTGGCGGCCGCCGTGGCCCTGGGCGCCGATCCGGCCAAAGCCGTGGCCGCGGTCTCCACCGTCGACGAGGTGGCCGGACGCTACCGCAGTGTGCAGGTCGGCGACCACACGGTGCGGATGCTGCTGGCCAAGAACCCGGCCGGCTGGCAGGAGGCGCTGTCGATGGTCGACAAGCACGCAGCCGGCGTGGTGATCGCCGTCAACGGTCAGGTGCCCGACGGCGAGGACCTGTCCTGGCTGTGGGATGTGCGCTTCGAGCACTTCGAAGGTGTTCCTGTGGTGGCGGCCGGGGAGCGCGGAACCGACCTGGCGGTGCGGCTGGGCTACGCCGGTGTGCAGCACACCCTGGTGCACGACACCCTCGCCGCGATCGCGTCCTGCCCACCCGGGCCGGTCGAGGTGGTGGCCAACTACACCGCGTTCCTGCAATTGCAGCGGAGGTTGGCATGACCGTGCGGATCGGGCTGGTGCTGCCCGACGTGATGGGCACCTACGGTGACGGCGGCAACGCGGTGGTGCTGCGGCAGCGACTGCTGCTGCGCGGGATTCCCGCCGAGATCGTCGAGATCACCCTGGCCGAACCGGTGCCCGAGTCCTTGGACCTGTACACCCTGGGCGGCGCCGAGGACTACGCACAGCGACTGGCCACCCGGCATCTGATCACCCACCCTGGTTTGCAGCGCGCGGCGGCGCGGGGAGCGCCCGTGCTGGCGATCTGCGCGGCCATCCAGGTGCTGGGGCACTGGTATGAGACCTCGGCCGGTGAGCGAGTCGAGGGGGTCGGGTTGCTCGATGTGACCACCTCTCCGCAGGAGACGCGCACCATCGGCGAGGTGGTCGCCACGCCGCTGCTGGCGGGGTTGTCGGCGCCCCTGACCGGCTTCGAGAATCACCGCGGCGGCACCGTGCTGGGGCCGGACGCCTCGCCGCTGAGCGCGGTCACCAAGGGGGCCGGCAACAGGGCCGGCGACGGCTACGACGGCGCGGTGCAGGGCAGCGTTGTCGCCACCTATCTGCACGGGCCGTGCCTGGCCCGCAACCCGGAACTGGCCGATCTGCTGCTGTCGAAGGTGGTCGGCGAGCTGGCGCCCCTGGAGCTGCCGGAAGTGGACGTGTTGCGCCGCGAACGGCTGGCTGCACCCCGGCGGGTCTGACTACGGTCGGACCATGACCGATCAGAGCGCCCCGGATGCCCCGGATGCCCCAGTGGCCGAGGCCGCGATCGCAATCTCCCAGCGCCTCTACGATCGGCTGGCCGAGACCATCGGGGTCATCGAGGATCTGGTCGCCAAGGAGTCGCCGGACCTCACCAGCGACTCGTCGCTGCTGCAGCTGCTGCACGAGACCGTGTCGGCGAACGTCGACACATACTTCTCGGCGATCCGCCACAACATTCCGGTGGCTGACATCGCGGCACCGCCGGTCGCCCTGGAACACGCCCGCCGGTTGGCGCAGCGCGGGGTGCCGGTCAACGCGTTGGTGCGCGGCTACCGACTGGGCCACTCGGTGGCGCTGCAATTGGTGCTGGCCGAGATCCGTTCCGCCGAACTGGATCCCGACCTGAGCCTCAGCGTGCTCGGCACCATGTCCGCACTCATGTTCGGCTATATCGACGAGATGTCGCAGCAGGTCTCAGCCGTCTACCAAGCCGAGCGGGAACGCTGGTTGGAGAGTCGAAATGCGGTGCGCGCGTTGCGGGTCCGCGACATCCTGGCCGACGATAGCCTGGACGTGGACGCGATGACGACCGCGATCCGTTACCCGCTGCGGCGCACCCATGCCGGGATCGTGGTGTGGTATCCCGATTCGGCCGGCGACCGACTGGCCGCCGCGGAGGGCTTTATCAAGCACCTCGCCGAGTCGCTGCCGGTGCACGGGGCACCGCTGTTCGTCCCAGCCGACAGCGCATGCGGGTGGGCGTGGCTTCCGCTGCCATCGGGAGCCGGAGACGATGTGGTGGAACAGATCCGCGCCTGCGCGCTCGCCGCCGAAGGTGCACCGTGGGTGGCGATCGGCGATCCGCTGCCCGGCGTCGAGGGCTTCCGCCGATCGCATCAGCAGGCCCTGGCGGCCCACGCCCTGGCGGTGGCCTCCGGCGCAACCGCGAACCGGGTCAGTGCGGCCGGCGACCCCGGACTGGCCGCGGCGGCATTACTCGGCGGGGACAACCTGGCCGCCGCGCGGGTCTGGGTCGCCGAGGTGCTCGGCCCGCTGGCCCGCGCGACCGAGAGCGACGGCCGGCTGCGCGACACCCTGCGGGTGTTCCTGCGCACCGGATCCAGCTATAAGGCGGCCGGCGAGCAACTCCATTTCCATGTCAACACCATGAAGTACCGGGTGCAGCGGGCGGTCGAGCGCCGCGGCCGCCCGATCGCCGACGATCGCCTGGACGTTGAGATCGCCCTGCTGCTGTGTCAGTGGTATGGCGCTGCAGTGTTGTCTTCCGGGGACGAATAGCCGGCCGAATTCCGGCCGCGCGGGACGAGCGGCGAGGCTGCGGCGCTACCTAACGTCAGGCACATCCGAAAACACGTGGTGTGACCGAGGCGAGGGGTTGAACGCGATGAGCACCGAGATGGCCAGCGAACCGAAGCTCTGGCAGGACAAGAAACGTCACCTGTGGCTGTTGGGTCTGGTGGTGCCCACCATGCTGTTCTTGATGTTGCCGCTGGTCTGGGCGCTCAACCAGGCCGGCCTGCACACCGCGGCGCAGCTGCCGTTGTACATCGGGCCGATCCTGCTCTACGTGCTGCTTCCGGCGCTGGACCTCTGGATCGGGGCCGACGGGCAGAACCCGCCGGACGAGGTGATGGCGGCGCTGGAGAACGACAAGTACTACCGCTACGCCACCTACGCCTACATCCCCTTCCAGTACGCCAGCGCCATCTTCGGCGCCTACCTGTTCACCGCCTCAGACCTGGGCTGGCTCGGCTTCGACGGGCCGCTGGGCTGGCTGGGCAAGATCGGGGTGGCGCTGACCACCGCGACCGTCGCCGGGGTCGGCATCAACACCGCCCACGAGTTGGGCCACAAGCGAGACTCGCTGGAGCGCTGGCTGGCCAAGATCACGCTGGCCCAGGTCTGCTACGGCCACTTCTATGTCGAGCACAATCGGGGCCACCACGTCCGGGTGGCCACCCCCGAAGACCCGGCGTCGGCCCGCTTCGGCGAGACGTTCTGGGAGTTCTTGCCGCGCAGCACTTTCGGCGGTATCCGGTCGGCATGGGAATTGGAAGCCCAGCGGGTCCGCCGGACCGGCAAGAACCCGTGGGACCCGCGGACCTGGGCGGACAACGACGTGATCAACGCGCTGGCCATGTCGGTGCTGTTCTGGGGCGTGCTGATCGCGGTGTTCGGCGTCGCGTTGTGGCCCTACGTGCTGATCAACGCCATCTACGGGTCGTCGTTGCTGGAGTCGGTGAACTACCTCGAGCACTACGGGCTGGTGCGCCAGAAGCAAGCCAGCGGCCGCTACGAGCGTTGCACACCGCAGCACAGCTGGAACTCCGACCACATGGTCACCAACCTGTTCCTCTATCACCTGCAGCGGCACAGCGACCACCACGCCAACCCCACCCGGCGCTACCAGACGCTGCGCAGCTTCGACGACTCGCCGAACCTGCCGGCCGGCTATGGGGCGCTGATCGGGGTGACCTACTTCCCGACGGTGTGGCGCAAGCTGATGGACCACCGGGTGCTCGAGCACTACGCCGGTGACATCACCCGGGCCAACATTCACCCGCGGGTGCGCGACAAGGTGCTGGCTCGCTACGGGGCGGCCGTCTGATGGCCGTTTACGGATGCCCGGGCTGCGGCTACCTCTACGACGAGGCCAACGGGGAACCCCGCGAGGGATTCCCGGCCGGCACACCCTGGCAACAGATCCCCGACGACTGGACCTGCCCGGACTGCGCGGTACGCGAAAAGCTGGATTTCGAACCGATGGGAGTGACGTCATGAGCGACTACAAACTGTTCCGGTGCCTGCAGTGCGGCTTCGAATACGACGAGGCGCTGGGTTGGCCGGAGGACGGCATCGAGCCCGGCACCCGCTGGGCCGACATCCCCGAAGACTGGAGCTGCCCGGACTGCGGCGCGGCCAAGGCCGACTTCGAAATGGTGGAAGTGGTCCGGTCGTGAGCGGGGTGCTCATCGTCGGGGCCGGCCTGGCTGCGGTACGCACCGCCGAACAACTTCGGCGCAACGGCTTTGGCGACCCGATCACGATCGTCGGCGCCGAAGAGCACCCGCCGTATGACCGGCCGCCGCTGTCCAAGCAGATGCTGCGTGGCGAGGTGAATGATGTTGCCTTGAAACCGGCGAGTTTCTACGACGACAACGGCATCACGTTGCGCCTCGGTGTCCCGGCTCTTGGTCTCGACGCCGCTGCGCACACCGTGGAGCTGGCCGACGGACAGCTGCTCGGCTACGACCAGCTGGTGATCGCCACCGGCCTGGTGCCCAACCGCATCGCGGCGTTCGGCGACCTGGACGGCCTTTGCGTGCTGCGCTCGCTGGACGACTGTGTGGCGCTGCAGCGCCGGGCCGCGAGCGCACGCCGCGCCGTGGTGATCGGCGCCGGCTTCATCGGCTGCGAGGTCGCCGCCAGCCTGCGCGGTCTGGGCGTGCAGGTGACGCTGGTGGAGCCGCAGCCGGCACCTCTGGCCGGCGTGCTGGGCGAGCGGGCCGGGGCGTTGATCGCCCGGCTGCACCACGATGAGGGCGTCGACGTGCGCACCGGCGTGGCAGTTGATTCCCTCTCCGGTGGCCACGGCGTCGAGTCGGTGACGCTGTCCGACGGCTCGGTGGTGGCCGCCGATCTGGTGGTCGTGGGCATCGGGTCGAGGCCCGCCAGCGACTGGCTGACCGGCAGTGATGTCGAGGTCGCCGACGGTGTGGTCTGCGACGCGGTCGGGCGCACCAGCGCTCCGGATGTGTGGGCGATCGGCGACGTGGCGTCCTGGCGGGATGCGGCCGGAACCCAGACCCGCGTCGAGCATTGGAGCAACGTCGCCGATCAGGCGCGGACCTTGGTGGCGGCGATGCTGAACCTGGAAGCGGTGGTGAGCCCGGGCGTGCCGTACTTCTGGAGCGACCAGTACGACGTCAAGATTCAGTGCCTGGGACGGCCCGGAGCCGGCGACACCGTGCACGTGGTCGACGACGACGGCCGCCGCTTCCTGGCCTATTACGAGCGTGACGGAGTGCTGGTCGCGGTGGTGGGCGCCGGTATCCCGGAGAAGGTGCGGACGGCTCGCGCCGGGATCGCCGCTGGGGCGCCCATTTCGGAAGTGCTGCAGCCGGTCTAGGGTCGCCAGCCGCGGGCTTGTAGCGCCTCGGTAACGCGGCGGATGGTCTCTTTGAGGTTGTCCTCGTTGATCACCCGGATGTTGATCCAGCCCAGGCGTTCCAGCCGGCGCTGCCGCTTGTGGTCTTTGACGTACTGCGGACGATCCTTCTGGTGGTGCTCGCCGTCGTACTCGGCCGACACCTTGTAGTCCTCCCAGCCCATATCGAGCCAGGCGAACGGCCAATATCCCCGCTCGATCACCGGGATCTGGGTGGTCGGGGCGGGCAGGCCGGCGTCGACAAACCGCAGCCGCAGCCAGGACTCCTGGAGCGAGGCAGCCCCCGCATCGACCAGCGGAAGCGCCACCCGCAACTTGCGTAAACCGCGTGCGCCTTTGTGATGCTTGGCGATCAGCAGCACATCCTCGCTGCTGAACGGGGTGGCCCAGCCGAGGGCGTCGAGGCGGGCCACCGCCTGTCGTCTGGGCAGGTGGCGACCCAGGTCGTAGGCGGTGCGGGCCGGCGTGGTGACCGGTAGGCCGGCGACCGTGGCTATTTCGTCGTCGGCCAGGGTTTCGTCGCGAACGATCAGGCCCGGTTGCGTGCGGGTGTCGTGCGCGATGAGCTCAATGTCCACGTCGGCGTCGACCCACTGGGCCCCGTGCAGCGCCGAGGCTGCGACCCCGGCGATCACCCCTTGGCGCCCGGAGGCGAGCCAGGCCGCCGTCGTGCGATCACGCAAGGTGGGCGTTGTGTCCTTGGGCAGATAGATCCCGCGAAAGAGCGGGCGATACCACCGCTGCAGCTCGTGACGGGTCAGCCGGCCCGCGGCGATCGCCTCGCTGCCGACGAAGACCCTTTCCATGGCGCGATGGTGCCCCCGGGCACCGACACTTCCTCGAAACCGACGTTTTGCAGGCCTCTACTCGCACTTTCCCTGCAAAACGTCGGTTTCGCGGCAAAGGGTAACGTCAGGCCATGGCGCGGCGGCCGGTGAAGGCCCGGCCCAATGTCAGCTCGTCAGCGAACTCCAGGTCGCCGCCCATCGGCAACCCGGACGCCAACCGCGTCACGCTGAGCCCGGGAATGTCGCGCAGCACCCGCACCAAATAGGTGGCGGTGGCCTCGCCCTCGGTGTTGGGGTCGGTGGCGATGATCACCTCGCTGACGTCCACCCCATCGACCCGCTCCCCGACCCGATTCAGCAGCTCACGCACCCGCAGCTGCTCGGGGCCGATTCCCGACAAGGGGTCCAGCGCGCCGCCGAGCACGTGGTAGCGGCCGCGGAACTCCCGGGTGCGTTCGATGGCGGCGACGTCCTTAGGCTCCTCGACGACGCAGATCTGGGCGAAGTCGCGGCGCGGGTCCCCGCAGATCCGGCACCGCTCCGCGTCGGAGACGTTGCCGCACACCTCGCAGAACCGCACCCCGTCGCGGACCTTGGTGAGCACCGCGGTAAGCCGGTCGATCTCCGGCGGCTCCACCGACAGCAGGTGAAACGCGATCCGCTGGGCGCTCTTGGGGCCGATGCCCGGCAGCTTGCCCAGTTCGTCGATCAGGTCCTGAACCGGACCCTCAAACACCTAGGCTCCCGGCATGCCGAGCGCGCCGCCCATGCCGCCGGCCAGCGGTGACAGCCGCTGCTGGGCCAGCGTGTGCGCCTTCTTCGAGGCGTCTGCGAGCGCTCCCACGAGCAAGTCCTGCAGAGTCTCGATGTCCTCGGGGTCGACGACCTTCGGGTCGATGTGCACCGCGAGCACCTCGCCGCTGCCGTTGGACGTGACCTTGACCAGGCCGTTTCCGGCCTCCCCGTGCACCTCGGTGACGGCCAGCTCCTGCTGCGCCTGCAGCAGTCGCTGCTGCATCTGCTGAGCCTGGGCCAGCAACGCCGACATGTCGGGCGGGCCTCCTGGTTGCATGACACTCCCCTTGCGTTTGTCGTGTGCGTGGTCTCGACTGGGTTGCGGCTTGGTTTCAGCTCCGAGACCCGGTGCGTGTGAGAATTCCAGCGTAGACGGCCCCGGCCTACGTTGGCGGCGTGCGCGTACCAGTTCTTGTCCGTGTCGGTATCGCGATCACCACCGGCCTGGTGGTGGCCGCCGCGGTGCCGAGCGCCCCGCTGGCTCCCTTGGCCTCGGCAGCCCCCGGCAACATCGCCGGCATGATCGTGTTCCTCGACCCCGGCCACAGCGGCGCGGGTGACCCCGCCGCCCTGTCGCGTCAGGTGCCCAACGGCCGGGGCGGCACCAAGAACTGCCAGACCAGCGGCACCGCGACCAACTCCGGCTATCCCGAGCACAGCTTCGCCTGGGACACCACACTGCGGATCCGCCAAGCCCTCAATTCCGCCGGGGTCCGCACCGCGATGTCGCGAGGTGACGACAACGGGCCGGCTCCGTGCATCGACGCACGCGCCGCGGCGGCCAATGCGCTGCACCCCAATGCCATCGTGTCCATCCACGCCGACGGCGGACAGCCCGCCGGCCGCGGATTCCACGTCAACTACTCCGCACCTCCGCTGAACCCGGCCCAGGAGGGCCCGGCAGTGCGGTTCGCCCAGATCATGCGCAGCCAGTTGCAGGCCGCGGGCATTCCGCCGGCCAACTACATCGGCACCGACGGCTTGAAGGGTCGCGCCGACCTGGCCGGGCTCAACCTGGCCGAATACCCCTCGATCCTCGTCGAGCTCGGCAACATGAAAAATGCCACCGATGCGGCCCTCATGGAGAGCCCGGCGGGCCGCCAGCGTTACGCCGACGCGGTCGCGCGCGGCATCGCCAGCTTCCTGAGCGCTCAGACACAAGTGCCCTAACTCGCAGCGCTGCGGCGTGCGCGTCCGCCGATCCGCCGTTAGCGTGGGAGGTGATGTCCGTTCGGCCGGCCGATACACCGACATCCCACGCGCGGGGGGTGCGCCGGCTGCTGGACAGCTACCGCAACATCCCCGCTGACGAATCGGTCCGGCTGGCCAAGCCCACCTCCAACCTGTTTCGGGCACGCGCGAAGCGCCAAGCACCCGGTCTGGACACCTCGGGCCTGGTGAGCGTCATCGCCGTCGACCCGGAGAACCGCACCGCCGACGTCGACGGCATGTGCACCTATGAGGATCTGGTCGCGGCCACCCTCCCCTACGGCCTGGCGCCGTTGGTGGTCCCGCAGCTCAAGACGATCACCGTCGGCGGTGCGGTCAGCGGCCTGGGAATCGAGTCGGCGTCGTTTCGCAACGGGCTTCCCCACGAGTCGGTGCTGGAGATGGACGTGCTCACCGGCGACGGCGAACTGTTGACGGTATCGCGCGACCAGCATGAGGATCTGTTCCACGCGTTTCCGAATTCCTATGGCACGCTGGGGTATTCGACGCGTCTACGGATCGAGCTGGAGGCCGTCAAGCCGTTCGTCGCGTTGCGACACATCCGCTTCGATTCCCTGGACGAGCTGGTCGCGACGATGGACCGCATCATCGATACCGGCGGGCTCGAAGGCGTTCCGGTGGACTACCTCGACGGCGTGGTGTTCAGCCCCCGGGAGAGTTACCTGTGTGTCGGTATCGCGACCGATTCCCCCGGCGCCGTCAGCGACTACACCGGCCAGCAGATCTACTACCGCTCGATTAGGCACGCGCACGGGATCAAAGACGACCGGCTGACCATCCACGACTACCTGTGGCGCTGGGACACCGACTGGTTCTGGTGCTCGCGCGCGTTCGGCGCCCAGCGTCCCCTGGTGCGCCGGTGGTGGCCGCGGCGCTACCGGCGCAGCAGTGTCTACTCGAAGCTGATCGCCTACGACCAGCGCTTCGCCATCGCCGACCGGATCGAGAAGCGGCATAACCGCCCGCCTCGTGAGCGAGTGGTGCAGGACATCGAGGTCCCGCTGGAGCGCTGCCGGCAATTCCTGGACTGGTTCTTCGCTCACGTCCCGATCGAGCCGGTGTGGCTGTGCCCGCTCCGGCTGCGCGGCGACGAGGAGTGGCCGCTGTACCCGATCCGGTCCAATCGCACCTACGTCAACGTCGGGTTCTGGTCATCGGTCCCCGCCGGCGCTACCGAGGGAGCCACCAATCGCCTGATCGAGGCCAAGGTGAGCGAGCTCGACGGCCACAAGTCGTTGTACTCCGACTCTTACTACACCGCCGCGGAGTTTGACGAGCTCTACGGCGGTGAAACCTATCGGCGGATCAAAAAGACTTACGACCCGGACTCGCGGCTACTGGACCTCTACGCCAAGGCGGTGCGACGACGATGACGATCGACAGCGAGCAGGTACGCACTCCGACCGGCAGATTGAGCCTGGCCCAGGTGCTGGAGACCCTGGCCACCGACGGACACCTGCCGCTGCGCTTCACCGCCTACGACGGCAGCAGCACCGGGCCCGAGGACGCCCCCCTGGGCTTGGACCTGCTGACCCCGCGTGGCACCACCTATCTGGCCACCGCCCCCGGCGACCTGGGGATGGCCCGCGCCTACATCTCCGGCGACCTGGGGCTGCGCGGCGTGCACCCCGGGGATCCCTATCGGCTGCTCAAGGCACTGGCCGACGAGCTGCACTTCAAACGGCCCTCGCCGAGAGTGCTGGCCAACATCGTGCGCTCGATCGGGATCGAACATCTGGTGCCGATCGCCCCGCCGCCCCAAGAAGCACTCCCCCGGTGGCGGCGCATCGCGGAAGGTTTGCGGCACAGCAAGTCTCGGGACGCCGGGGCGATCCATCACCACTACGACGTGTCCAACGACTTCTACGAGTGGGTGCTGGGGCCGTCGATGACCTACACCTGCGCGGTCTATCCAACCCCGGACGCGACGCTGGAGCAGGCGCAGGAGAACAAGTACCGGCTGATCTTCGACAAGCTGCGGTTGAGCCCCGGCGACGTGCTGCTCGACGTGGGCTGCGGCTGGGGCGGCATGGTGCGCTACGCGGCACGGCACGGGGTGCGCGCCATCGGTGCGACACTGTCGGCCGAGCAGGCCCAGTGGGCGCAGCGCGCGATCGCGGACGCCGGCCTGTCCGACCGGGCCGAGGTGCGGCACTGCGACTACCGCGACGTCGCCGAATCCGGGTTCGACGCGGTCTCCTCGATCGGGATGACCGAACACATCGGGGTGGCCAACTACCCCGCCTACTTCGGATTCCTCAAATCCAAGCTGCGTCCCGGCGGCCTGCTGCTCAACCACTGCATCACCCGGGCGGACAACAAATCCAGTGCGACCGCGGGCGATTTCATCGACCGCTATGTGTTCCCCGACGGGGAGCTGGCCGGATCCGGCCGGATCATCAGCGAGATCCAGGACGTCGGCCTAGAGGTACTGCACACCGAGAACCTGCGCAACCACTACGAGCTGACCCTGCGCGACTGGTGCGCCAACCTGGTGGCGCACTGGGACGACGCCGTGGCCGAGGTCGGGCTGGCCACCGCCAAGGTGTGGGGCCTGTACATGGCCGGTTCCCGGCTGGGCTTCGAGCACAACGGCATTCAGCTCCATCACGCGCTGGCGGTCAACGGCGCCGACGGCGCCGGCCTGCCGCTGCGGCCGTGGTGGCGGCCCTAAAAGCCCTAGCGGCTCTGGCGGCGCGCGAAGGCCGGGGCCCGCTCCGGGCGCACGCCCACCCCGACCAGGTAAGCCGGAATCGCCGAGAGCCAGGGCAACATCGCGAACAGCCTGCCCACGCTCGCGGGCGGGCTGAGGTTCTGGCCGCGCAGGATGGGGTTCAGCGCCCGGTGCGCTGCCCGCTGCACCGATTGGGTGACGACGGTGGGCAGCTGCCGGCGTCGCTGCACGGCGGCCAGATCCCGAACGGTCACCCGCCCTTGCCGTAGCGGCTCGGCCAGGATGGTCGCAGCGGCCACCGCATCCTGCACCGCCAGATTGATGCCGACCCCACCCACCGGCGACATGGCGTGTGCGGCGTCGCCGATGCACAAGAGCCCGTCAATGCTCCAGTGCCGCAACCGATTCACTCGCACATCAAGGTGTTTGACGTCGTCCAGGCTCTGCAGCGCCTCCACCGAATCCGCGGCCTCGGGAATGAGCTCGACCACGTCGCGGCGGAACCCCTCGATGCCGCGCGCCCGCTTGTCGGCGTCGGTGCCCTTGCGCCCCAGGTAGGCGACCTGAAAGTAACTGTCGCGCGGAATCATGATCGCGGCCCGCCCCGGTCCGAGGCGCGGCAACAAGGTGGGCTGGGCGGCGCGATCGTTCGGCAGCCGGAACCACCACACATCGAAGTTCACCGGAAACTCGCGTGAGTGCAGGCCCGCCTCATGCCGCGCGACCGACCAGCGCCCGTCGCAGGCCACCGTGAGATCGGCACGCAGTTCGCCGATGCCCTCGCCATCGCGGTAGCGCACTCCGGCCACCCGACCGTTCTCGTGCAGCAGCCCGGTGACCTCGGTCTGCATTCGCAAGGTGAACGTCGGCTCGGTCTGCGCAGACTCCGCGAGCAGGTTGAGCAGGTCCCACTGCGGCACCATCGCAACATAGGGGTGCGGCTGGCGACGCAGCCGACCGAAATCGACCACCGTGACGTCGCGCCCGGCCACGTCGAGGCTGACCTGATGGATCTCACTGTGCCCCAGCGTCGTGAAACGCTCCCAGAGCCCGAGCTCATCAAGAAGGCGCAGGGTGGTGGGGTGCACGGTGTCGCCACGGAAATCGCGCAGAAAGTCGGCGTGCTTCTCCAGCAGCGTCACCTCCACGCCGGCCCGGGCCAGCAACAACCCGAGAACCATGCCTGCCGGTCCGCCACCGACGATCGCGCAGGTGGTTGCTTCGGTCATAGCGCCCATAGAAGTGCGACGTTACCTGTGTTTGAGATGCCTTCCAGGCGGTTATCCGCATCTCGGCAAGGGGGGTTCATATCATGGCGGCCAAAACACTGACCAAAAGCACGAAAACCACCAACGGCAAGCTGGGTTTGGCCGAGATTCTGATGCTTCTGGCGGGCGGCGGCCAGCCACCGCTGAAGATCTCCGCCTACGACGGCAGCAGCGTCGGACCCGGCGACACGGAGCTGGGCGTCGATCTGTTGAACCCCCGCGCCACCGCCTATCTGGCCACCTCACTCGGTCAACTCGGGATCGCCCGCGCCTACGTCGCCGGCGATCTGGAACTGCGCGGCGTGCACCCCGGCAATCCGTACCCGGTGCTCAACGCCATGGCGGACCTGGAATTCAAGCACCCGTCGCCGCGCGAGTTGGCCAACATCGTCCGTTCCATCGGGCTGAAGAACCTGAAGCCGATCCCGCCACCACCGGAGGAGGCCCCACCCCGATGGCGTCGCACCGCGGAGGGACTGCGGCATTCCAAGGCTCGCGACGCCGACGCGATCCATCACCACTACGACGTCTCCAACACCTTCTACGAGTGGGTGCTCGGCCCGTCGATGACCTACAGCTGTGCGATCTACCCCAATCCCGGTGCGAGCCTGGAGGAAGCGCAGGAGAACAAGTACCGGCTGATCTTCGAAAAGCTGCGCCTGCAAGCCGGCGACCGGCTGCTCGACGTGGGCTGCGGCTGGGGCGGCATGGTGCGCTACGCCGCCCGCCGCGGCGTTCAGGCGTTGGGGGTGAGCCTGTCGGCCGAACAGGTCGAGTGGGCACGAAGGGCGATCGCCGACGAGGGACTCGCGGGCCTGGCCGAAGTGCGGCACTGCGACTACCGCGACATCCGCGAGGACGGGTTCGACGCCATCTCTTCGATCGGGGTGAGCGAGCACATCGGGGTGAAGAACTACCGCTCCTACTTCGGCTTCCTCAAGTCGAAGTTGCGCACCGGTGGGCTGCTGCTCAATCAATGCGTGACGCTGCCGGACAACTCGATCTACCGCGGCGACGCCTTCACCGACCGCTATGTCTTCCCCGACGGCGAGATCACCGGCTCGGGCCGCGTGATCTCCGACATTCAGCAGACCGGGCTCGAAGTGCTGCACGAGGAGGACTTCCGCCACCACTACGCGATGACGCTGCGGCAGTGGGGACGCAACCTGGTGTCGCACTGGGACGAGGCCGTCGCCGAGGTCGGGCTGGGGCGGGCCAAGGTGTGGGGGCTGTACATGGCGGCGTCGGTGCTGTGCTTCGAGCGCAACCTGTTCCAGCTGCATCAGGTGTTGGCCAGCAATGTCGACCGTGACGGTGACGACGACCTGCCGCTGCGGCCTTGGTGGCAGCCCTAGCCGATCAGTCGCCGCTGATCCGGCGGGCGCCCAACTCGTTCTGCAACAACTCCAGGGCCACTTCTTCGGGGTCGCGGCGAGGTGGGGCACCGGAGGCGTCTGCCGTGTTTTCCAAAGCCTCGGCCAGCATGGCCTCCTCGTCGGCGCGGCGCGCCGACTCCACGTCGACCTGGGCGGGCGCCGCCGACTGGCCCGCGTCCGGAGCGGGTCCGCCGGCCTCACAGCGCACCCGCCAGTTCACCCCGAGGGCGTCCTTGAGCGCCTCGACGATGACGTCGGCGTTGCGCTGCTCGGAGAGCCGCCGGGCCAGCGGGGCGGACTCGTGACTGAGCACCAGTGTGTTGCCGTCCACGGTGCGCACGGTCGCGCCGGCGAGCATCACCTCGGTGGTGCGGCTGCGCTGACGAACCTTGTCGCGCACCGTGGTCCACATCGCGCGCACGGCCGCGGCATCGGGCTCGCCCGGAGTCACCACCGCAGCGGGTGCGGGTGCCGGCGGCGCGGCGGCAGGCGCCGGTTCGGGTGGCGGCGCGGGGGCCGACGCGGGTGGTGCAGCGGGCTCGGGTTCGGGCACCGTCGTGGCGGGTGCCGGCACCGGCTCGGGAGGGGGCGCGGCAGCGGGCGCAGGCGCCGGCGCGGGCGCGGGCTCAGCGGCCCGGGTAGAGCGACGGGTGAACTGCTTGGGGGGTGACGCGGCGGGTGCCGCTGGCGCGGCGGCAGGGGCCGGCGCCGGCGAGCTCGCGGCGGGGGCGGCCCCGGTCCGTGCGGGCGCCGCCGGGATCGACATGTCCAGTCGGCCCTCGATGCGCTCAACCCGTTGCAGCAGTGCGGCTTCGGTGTCGGCGGCCGACGGCAGCAGCAGCCGGGCGCACACCACCTCCAGCAGCAACCGGGGAGCAGTAGCGCCGCGCATCTCGCCGAGGCCGGCGTGCACCACCTCGGCATAGCGGGCCAAGGTCGCCGGACCCAGCCGGGCGGCCTGCTCATACATCCGCTCCAGCATGTCTTCGGGCGCGTCGACCACACCCTTGGCGACCGCGTCGGGGACGGCCTGCAGCACGATCAGATCCCGAAACCGCTCCAGCAGGTCAATGGCGAACCGGCGCGGGTCGTGGCCGGCGTCAACGACCGCCTCCACCGCTCCGAACAGCGATGCGGCGTCCCCGGCGGCCAGGGCGTCGACCGCCTCATCGATCAGCGCGACATCGGTGGCGCCCAACAGCCCCAGCGCCCGCTGGTAGTGGACGTGATCGACGCCGGCCTCGTCCTTCTCCGAGCCGGCCAGCAGCTGGTCGAGCACCGAGAGGGTGTCGCGCGGCGAGCCGCCACCGGCGCGGATCACCAAGGGATAGACCGCGTCGTCGACGGCGACGTGCTCCTGCTCGCAGATCCGGCCGATCAGCTCTCGCATGGTCCGTGGCGCAAGCAGCCGGAACGGGTAGTGGTGGGTGCGCGACCGGATGGTCGGCAGCACCTTCTCGGGCTCGGTGGTGGCGAACACGAAGATCAGGTGATCGGGCGGCTCCTCGACGATCTTGAGCAGCGCGTTGAAACCCGCGGTGGTCACCATGTGCGCTTCATCGATGATGAAGATCCGGTAGCGCGACTGGGCGGGTGCGTAGAAGGCGCGATCGCGCAGATCGCGAGTGTCGTCGACGCCACCGTGGCTGGCCGCGTCTAGTTCGACGACGTCAATGCTGCCCGGGCCGTTGGGGGCCAACGCCACGCACGAGTCACACGTTCCGCACGGCGTCGGTGTCGGCCCCTGCGCACAGTTCAGCGATCGGGCCAGGATGCGCGCCGACGAGGTCTTGCCACAGCCGCGAGGTCCCGAAAACAGGTAGGCGTGGTTGATCCGGCCCGCCGACAACGCGGTGCACAGGGGTTCGGTGACGTGCTCCTGCCCCACCACTTCGGCGAAGGATGCCGGCCGGTATTTGCGGTAGAGCGCCACGCCAGCAGGGTACTTGCTCGGCCCGACGGCGGTGCAGGCCCGGCAGCCGAAGCGCTACGGCTTCGGGCGCAGATACCCCAGCGTGTTCCACATGGGGCTGACGTCACGCCAGTTCAGCGTCACGAACAACCGGCCGCTGGAGTTCTGTTCGGCGACCTCGTACTGAAGCAGGCTGCCGCTGCCCCGCACGGCCGTGACGACCCCGGCATGCCCGTGTTCACTGACGTACCCACCGGGGCCATAGACCACGACATCGCCGACCCGCGGCGCGTTCAGACCGCCGTCGAACGGCACCTGGTCGAAGTATTGGCCCAGACCGTTGGTGGGGAAATGCTCGTAGAGGTCGAAGGCGTTCCCGCTGGGGTCTCTGTTTTGCCAGGAACCCAGCGCCTGAATGTACTGCTGCACGAGCGGATAACACTGGCCGTCGCCGTACATGACCGGATTCCCCAGTGCGCCCTCGGCGGCATCGTGGCGGAAGGCGTCGAGTTGTTCGGCGGCCCTCGGCGGCAATGCCCCCGGCTCCTCGGGCCCGACCTGCACCGGCGCAGGGTCAACCGGCCGATCCGGCACCGCGTGGACCGCGGGAAGCTGACCCAGCACACAGAACGCTGCCGTCAGTACTGCGCAGCCCCAGGTACGCGGCATGTCAGCCCAACAGGTGCTCGGCGGCGGCCAGCAGCGCACAGGTGGCCAGACCGTCGACGGCGTCGCGCAGGTCCTCGAGGGACGGGAACGACGGGGCGATCCGAATGTTCTTGTCGTCGGGGTCCTTGCGGTACGGGAACGACGCACCGGCTTCGGTGACCGCGATGCCGGCATCCTTGGCCAGCGCCACGGTGCGTCGGGCGGTGCCCGGCCAGACATCCAGGCTGATGAAGTAGCCGCCCTTGGGGTCGGTCCACGACGCGATCTTGGAGTCACCGAGCCGGTTCTCCAGAATCTCGGCCGCCAACTCGAACTTGGGCGCCAGGATCTCCTGGTGGCGGCGCATGTGCAGCCGCACGCCGTCAGCGTCGCCGAAGAACCGCAGGTGACGCAGCTGGTTGACCTTGTCCGGTCCGATCGAGCGCTTCCCGGCGTACTGCAGGTACCAGGCGATGTTGCCCAGCGAGCCACCGAAGAAGCTGACGCCGGCTCCGGCGAAGGTGATCTTCGAGGTGGAGGCGAACACGTACGGCCGGTTCGGGTTGCCCGCCGCCGCGGCCAGCCCCAGCACATCGATCTGGTGGGGGAACTCGGTGGTCAGGGTGTGCACCGCGTAGGCGTTGTCCCAGAACAGCCGGAAGTCGGGGGCGGCGGTCTTCATCTGCACCAGCCGGCGCACGGTCTCCCAGGAGTAGGTGATGCCGGTCGGGTTGCCGAACACCGGCACGGTCCACATGCCCTTGATGGCCGGGTCGGCGGCGACGAGTTCTTCGATCAGGTCGACGTCCGGGCCGTCCTCGCGCATCGGGACCGGGATCATCTCGATGCCCAGCGTCTCGGTGATCGCGAAGTGCCGGTCATAGCCGGGCACCGGGCACAGGAACTTGATGCCCTGGGCCTCGTCCTTCCAAGGCCGCGGCGAGTCCACGCCGCCGTGCAGCATCGAGTAGACGACGACGTCGTGCATGAATTCGAGGCTGGCGTTGTTGCCTGCGATCAGGTTGGGCACCGCGATGCCGAGCAGCTCACCGAAGATGGAACGCAGCTCGGGCAGACCATGCAGACCGCCATAGTTGCGGGTGTCGGTGCCGTCGTCACCGCGGTAGTCGTCCGGGCCGGGCAGGGCCAGCAGTCCGTTGGCGAGGTCGAGTTGCTCGGGCGCCGGCTTACCGCGGGTGAGGTCCAGTGCGAGCTTCTTGGCCTGCAGCTCGGCGTAGTCCCGCTGGTAGCGCTCATATTGCGCGGTCAGGTCGGCACGGTTGAGGGTATGCAGCGACACGGGTGCGCCTTTCAACGTCGAAGGCCCGAGATATAAGGGGACCCCGCGCACCCGCCAGAGCCCATTGACCCTTGCTGCCTTCCGGCCCTGGGGGAGTTCACAGGATGGACGCCGCGCGGGGTCCAGGGGCAAGTCTAGCGGGGGTCGCGAGCGCGGCGAAGCCGGGCGCTGCGGGCCACCGCGAAGGCGGGCAGGAAGAGGAGTGCGCGAGGCACGCACGGGACTCAGCTACCATTGCCGACGGAGGATTCGCCTAGTGGCCTATGGCGCTCGCCTGGAACGCGGGTTGGGTTAATAGCCCTCAGGGGTTCAAATCCCCTATCCTCCGCACCCGATTCAGGTGCGGCCGGACCGAAAGATCGAGGTCCGGCCGCACCTGAATCACTAGCTGACGAGCATGGGAGGTGGCGTGAGTCGTACCGTCGCCACGGTTTGGCACGCGTCGCTCTCGACTCTCGCCGCCATCCTCTATTTCCTCTTTGTCCTGCCGCGGTGGTGGGAGCTGACCGGCTTCAGCCCGCACGTGCTGGGCACCGTGATGCGAGTCCTCCTCGGACTGCTGGTCGGGGCGATGGCCCTGCCGGTGGCAGCGGTGTTGAAGCAGTCCCGCAAGCCCGAGTACGGCACCCCGCAGCTTGCGCTGTCGCTGCGAACCGGCTCGATCGTGGCGCACCTGGTGGCCGCAGTGTTGATCGCCGGCACCGCCGTCAGTGAGATCTGGTTGTCGCTGGACAGCTTCGGCGTGTGGCTGTTCGGGATCTACGGCGCCGCAGCCGCGATCGCCCTGTTGGGGATCGGCGCGTTCTACCTGGCGTTCGTCGCAGAACTGCCGCCGCCGCCGCCCAAACCGATCAAGCCCAAGGCCGAGAAGCAGCCCAAGCGCGGGCGCCGCCGGGGTAAGAAGTCCGACGACGCCAAGGCCGAGGACGCTGAGGACGCTGAGGACTCCGAGGGCCCTGAGGACTCCGAGGAGGCTGACACCGACGAGTCCGACGACACCGCCGACGCTGACGCCGCGGTTGCCGACGAGCCGGAAGCCACTGAGATCGTCGAGTCGACGGGCGAAGAAGCGGGCGAGTCGGCCTCAACCGGCGAGGACAAGTTGCGCCCGTCCGGCAAGCGCCGGGCGAAAAAGGGCCAGTAAGCCCCATCCGCCGCGGCTACCCTGTTCGCTATGGCCGAGAACCTCGGTGCCTTCGCGGATGCGGCGCGCGCGCGTGAAGAGGAGCTCGCGAACCGGCTGGCCACATCGGTAGCAGCCGACAAAGAGCTCCAGACGATCCTGCAACAGGCCGTACGCAATGCCGTGAGTTCTCGGCAACGCCTCGACGCCATCGAGGCCGAGATCCGCGAAACGGCCGCCACCTGGTCAGGACTGGACACCCCCACCGGTTCCCGGCAGTTCCAGCGATTCCTCACCGCCAAGACCCGCGAGATCCACCGGGTGGTCTCCGACGCCGCCGCCGACAGCCGGCACCGGTCGCAGCTGGCGCAGACCCTGACCAACCACTACAAGCTGGGCAGCGGTGAGGACGGCCAGGACTCGCATGTCCGACTGGTGGACAACACCATTCCCGCTGACGGCCAGCAGCCCCGCGATCCCACCATCGCCGGGGTGGGCAGCCCACCGATGCCGGAGAAGCAAGACGGTTCGCCCTACGATCTGGGCGCGACGATCCCGGGCACCGGCATCGTCATCACCGGCGACCCGGAGAGCGGCCACCCCCGCCTGCACACCCCCGGCAAGCCCGACATCGACAATCCGTTCCCCGTCGACGAGGGTTTCCGGGCACTACCGACCGGCACCGCCGTCGGCCCCGACGGCCAGCAATACGCCTTCTACAGTGTGCGCCCCTACGGGCCCGGCACCTCACCCGAGAACTACATCGCGCCAGAATCGCGGGTCCAGAATCTGGCCGACCCGGCAACGGATTTGGGGCCGCTGCTGGGCACCCCGCTCGGCTCGGACACCAAGGTGGGCATCTCCCAGGCCAGCGGCGTCTACGACCCGGCATCCGGAACCATGATGATCGTCGGCAACGTCGGCCAGGACGGTCAGCGCGCCCTGTGGCAGTCGGCCCCGATCGCCCCCGGTGACCCACCGAACGCCTGGATGAACAGCCTGCACGAGGTCGGCACCTTCAACAACCTCGGTCCGGCCGATCGGGAGAATCAGATTGTGTCGCTGCCCCAGGGCGGGTATCTGTTGACCAGCGCCAGCGACGACGGCCAGGTCGTGGGCGTCACCGCGGGCAGCCCGCAAGGACTGCTGCAGGCTCCCTCGCAGGAGCTCACCGGCCCCGGATTCATCCCAAGCCCCGGTAATGAGCCGGCCGTCCCGTACGGGCCGAGCATCGTCAACATCGAAACGCTTCCCAACGGGCAAGAGCAGGTCACGATGCGGGTCAGCACGTGGCCAAGGCCCGAGGGCTGGCCGACTGGGCCGGATGCGCCGCCACCGCCTTATCACCCGCGGACCTACACCACCACGTTCAACATCAACCGGTAGCGCAGGCGGGACCGGGAGGCAAAAGAACCTCTAGAACGCCGTGCTGCCCGACGGGCTCAGCACGAAGCCGTGATGCCCCAGCGAGGTGTCCAGGCAGGCGACAAGCTGGTCGGTGCCCACCGCGCAGGTGACGTTGCCGTACGACAACTTCTGCCCGACGCCCAAGAAAGCTCCGTTGGAGAACTGGCGACCGCAGCCGGTCGATTCGCGGTTCAGCCGCAGGCCCGCCGCGCCCTGCGAGCGCACCGTGCCGATCACACAGCCGCCCGGCACTGGGGCGCCCGAGCCCAGCGGCGCGTTGGCCAGGCCCGGCATATCGCCGTCGCACATGATGGCTTGCGACGATCCCGCTGGCGGGTCGATGGCGTCGAATTGGCAGGCGACGTTGTAGGGGGTGGAGAAGTTCACCCAGCGCCCCGGCCCCTTGGGGCCCGTCGAGATGTAGTTGTCCACCGGGACCGCGGTGAAGTCGTCGAAGTTGGGGAACCCCGCAGGTTGCGCGCCCGCAGGTGATCCCGGGGCCCCGAGAAACAGGCCGCCCGCCGCGCCGGCGACGAGCAGAACCCGCATGGCTCGACGGGTGGAACCGTTCATCGGTCTCCTGTTACGGCTTGGGGGCCCAGTCCCACACCGACATGTCGTCGCGCGGGTACTGACTGCAGGCCTCGGTCGACTTGGCGACGACGCCCTTGTTGTTGAAGAAGATCTTGGCGTGGTTGGGCCACGACACCGTCAGCGGGTCGGCGAAATTGGTCGCTAACTCCTCGGAGTAGGCCCGGCGCTGATCGGGGTTCAGGGAGAAGAACCAGTGCATCTTGTCGATGGTGGCCTGCTGCACCTGGACCGGCTTGTTGTGCATGTCGATCATGTAGCGCTCGTAGTAGATCGGCGACAGGTCGCGGCTGGCGGCCAGCATTTGCTCGGCACTGCAGTCGGTGCGAATCACGCGACGCGGGATCGGGAAGTCGTCGGTCGCGTCGGCGGAGGCGGTGGCGGGCAACAGCACCGCGGCCACGGCTGCGCCGGCGGCGGCAGCGGTCACGACGATGCCCCGCAGAATCGAGCGGTGCGTACGCATGGAGTCCACTGTAGCCATTCCCCGGTCCTTTCACTCTGTCAGTTTTCGGACGCTAAACCCGCCGGTGAGACCGCTGAGTCGGGTGAAGCAGATGAGGCGAAAGCGCCAGCAAAGGGCCGCTTAGCCATCCGAACTCAGTAAGCAATGCTACATAACTTTAGCCATGCTACCTAACTAGTTTTCTGGGCCTGAGCATGCGATCGCTCACACTCGACTACCGCTTGTGGGCCAGCTCCTCGGTGTCATCCCCTCGTGCCAGGGCGGCGGCATCTCGATGCCGGGCGGCTTTCCCGCCGACATGCGGCAGCACGTTGATTGGCCACCAGAACCAGCGCCCCAGCAGCGCCGCGATCGAAGGAGTCATGAATGCCCGCACGATCAACGTGTCGAACATCAGCCCCAACCCGATAGTGGTGCCGATCTGTCCGATGATGCGCAGGTCACTGACCGCCATCGACGTCATGGTGAAGGCGAACACCAGCCCGGCCGACGTCACCACCTTCCCGGTGCCCCCCATCGCGCGGATGATGCCGGTATGCAGTCCGGCGTGGATCTCCTCTTTGAACCGGGCCACCAATAGCAGGTTGTAGTCCGAGCCCACCGCCAGCAGGATGATGACCGACATCACCAGCACCAGCCAGTGCAGCTGCATGCCGATGAGGTACTGCCAGAACAGCACCGACAGCCCGAACGACGCACCCAGCGACAACGCCACGGTGCCGACGATCACCAACGCCGCGATCAGGGCGCGGGTGATCAGCAACATGATGATGAAAATCAGGCACAGCGAGGCGATTCCGGCGATCAGCAGGTCGTAGTTGGAACCGTCGTGCATGTCCTTGAACAGTGACGCTGTCCCGCCGAGATAGATCTTGGCGTCTTCGAGCGGCGTGCCCTTGAGCGCTTCCTCCGCCGCGACGCGAATTTTGTCGATGTGCGAAATGCCTTCGGCCGTAGCCGGATTGCCCCGGTGCGAGATCATCATCCGGACGGCCTTGCCATCCGGGGAGATGAACATTTTCATGGCCCGCTTGAAGTCCGGGTTTTCGAACACCTCCGGCGGCAGGTAGAACGAATCGTCGTTCTTGGATTCGTCGAACGCCTTGCCCATCGCGGTGGCGTTGTCGCTCATCTCGTCCATCTGATCGAAGATCCCGGACATGGTGCTGTGCATCGTCAGCATCATGGTCCGCATGGTCTCCATGGTGTCGATCATCGGCGGGAAGGTGGTCAGCATCTGCGGCATCAGGGCGTCCATGTCGCCCATGTGCGCGATCATCTTGTCCATGCTCTCGCTCATCGGATCAACGCTGTCGACCATGTCGAACGCCGAGCGCAGCGAGAAGCAGATCGGAATGTCGTAGCAGTGCGGTTCCCAGTAGAAGTAATTGCGGATCGGCCGCCAGAAGTCTTCGAAATCGGCTATGTGGTCCCGGATCTCGTAGATCTGGGCCTGCAGGTCATCCATGTCGACGACCATGTCGTGGGTGATGCCGGCCAATTGGCTCATGTGGCCATACATCTGGCGCATGGTGGCGATGGTCTGGGCCATCGCCTCGGCCTGGGTCAGCATGTCGTCCATGCGCTTCTTCTGGAACTGCATGGTCTGCAGCTGACCGGCGTTCTGCATGCTGATCTGGAACGGGATCGAGGTGTGTTCCAGCGGGGTGCCCTGCGGGCGGGTGATCGCCTGAACCCGGGAGATCCCGACGACCTTGAATACCGACTTGGCCAGCTTGTCGATGATCAGGAAGTCCGACGGGTTGCGCATGTCGTGGTCGGACTCGATCAGCAGTATCTCGGGCATCATTCGGGACTGCGAGAAATGCCGGTCTGCTGCGGCGAATCCTTCGTTGGCGGGGATGTCGGTGGGAATGTACTTCCGGTCGTCGTAGGCCGGCTGATATCCCGGCAGCGTCAGTAGGCCGACGGCCGCGACCGCCAGGGAGGCGACCAGAACCGGGCCCGGCCAGCGGACGATCACCGTCGCCACCCGCCGCCAGCCGCGGGTGCTCGTCGCGCGCTTGGGGTCGAACAGGCCGAACCGGCTGCCGACCGTGATGATCGCCGGGCCCAGCGTCAACGCCGCGGTGACCGAGATGAGCATGCCCACCGCGCACGGGATGCCCAGCGTGACGAAGTAGGGCATCCGGGTGAAGTGCAGGCAGAACACCGCCCCGGCGATGGTCAGGCCCGAGCCCAGGATGACGTGCGCGACGCCTTCAAAAGCCGTGTAGTACGCCGATTCCCGGTCTTCGCCGGCTTGGCGCGCCTCATGGTAGCGGCCGATCAGGAAGATCGCATAGTCGGTGCCGGCGGCAATCGCCAGCGAGACCAGCAGGTTGACGGCGAACGTCGTCAAGCCGACCCAGTGGTGGTGGCCCATGAACGCCACCACTCCGCTGGCGGCGTTGAGCTCCATGTAGACCATGCCCAGCAGCAGCGCCACCGTGATGATCGACCGGTAGACGAGCAACAGCATGGTCAGGATCACCAGGATGGTGACCATCATCATCTTGAACATCGACTTGTCGCCGGCGTGGTTCATGTCCTTGGCCAGCGCCGCGGTGCCGGTCACGTAGACCTTCAGCCCGGGCGGGGTCTGGACCGAGTCCACGATCTGCCGAACGGATTCGACGGAGTCGTTCGCAGCCGCCTGGCCGATGTTGCCGACCAGGTTCAGTTGCACGTATGTCGCTCGGCCGTCGGGGCTTTGGGCGCCGACGGCAGTCATCGGGTCACCCCAGAAGTCCTGCACGTGCTGGACGTGTGCGGTGTCGGCCTTGAGCTTCTCGACCACTTCGGCGTAGTACTCGTGCTCGGCATCGCCCAGCTCGTGGTCGGACTCCAGCACGACCATCGCAGTACTGTCGGAGTCCGACTCCTGGAAGACCCTGCCCATCTCGGTCATGGCCTGCATGGATGGGGCGTCTTTAGGGCTCGCCGAAACGGCGTTCTGCTTACCGACCTCCTCCAGTGGCGGGACGGTGGTGACGAGCACCGCGATCAGCGCCATCCACGCCAGGATGATCGGTATGGCGAACCGGCGGATGGTCCGCGCGATGAACGGTCGCTCCGGCGCGGCGCCGGCGCCGTGGGAGCTGGGCTGGCTCATGCCGCCTTCAGCAGGCAGAAGGTGTAGGCGTTGACCTCGTTGGAGATCCGTTCCGCCTTCACTTCTCCGTCCACCGTGATTCGGCAGCCGATGCTGTTGCTATTGCCTTGGGCCATGATGCTTCCCACTACCGCGGGAAGGGTGGTGACGATTTCGAGGTGCCACGGCAGCGTGGCGTCGGAGACGCGTTGCGGTTCGGAGTTGACGTCGAAGTAGCTGATGTCGGCCACCGTTCCTGGCGGGCCGAAGATTTCGTACGTCAACCGCTTGGGGTTGAACGGCTTGGTTTCGTCGTTCTGACCGTCGGAATAGGAAGGGCGCTTCTCAGAGGCGAAGAGTCCATGGATGCGCGTCACGGCGAATGCGGCAACACAGACCACCGCCAAGATCACCAGGGGTATCCACACCCGGCTCAGTACCTTGAAAATCGAAGTCCCCTCACACCAGCAAGCTTTGGATACCCTAACCCACATCAACGTGCGTAAACGCACGCTACAGCACTCCCACGGAGGCCTGCAACGCACATCTTGTGCGTTATCCTCTCGCTGTGCGGCAGGTCGCCTTCAAACGCGCCCGCAGCGACGCGAACAAGCGTCAGCGGGCTGAAGCATTGATGGAGGCCGCCCGCTCGGTTGCAATAGAGACCGGCGTGGCATCGGTGACCCTGACCGCCGTGGCCAGCAGGGCCGGGGTGCACCACTCCGCGGTGCGGCGCTACTTCAGCTCGCACAAAGAAGTGCTGCTGCGCCTGGCCGCCGAAAGCTGGGAAGGCTGGTCAGACACCGTTTGCACCGCACTGCAACAGTCCGAAACGATGTCGCCGGAACGGGTGGCCGCCACCCTGGCCAGCGGATTAGCCGCAGACCCGTTGTTCTGCGACATGCTGGCCAACTTGCATTTGCACCTCGACCATGAAGTAGACGCCGAGCGGGTGATCGAGATCCGACGAAAGATCACCGCGGCGGGGCTGACCATGGCCGACGCCCTGCTGCAGGCACTCCCCCGACTGGGCAAGCAAGGCGCCTTCGACCTGTTGTTGGCGTCCTATTCACTCGCGGCGCCGTTGTGGCAGGTTGCGCACCCACCGACGAAACTGGCCGACGCTTATGCCGCCGAGCGGCAAGTACCACCGGAGTGGAACCTGGACTTCACCACCGCGTTGACCCGACTGCTCACCGCCACCTGCGTCGGACTGCTGGCGTCCCCCAACTGACTCAGTCCGATTTCTCCCGGCTGGGCTGCACCCGCTTGGGTTCGCCCGGCATCTTCGGGTAATTCGGCGGGTAGGGCATGTCCCCCAGCCCCCGGGCTTCGTCGGCAGCCACCATGTCGAGCAACGGCTCGAGGGACTGTTCGAGGTCGTCGATGGTGCTCCACGGGTCACCTCGGCGCGCAATCAGGTCGGGCACCGTGCTGATGGTGTAGTCGTCCGGATCGGCGCCGTCGGCCAGCTCGTCCCACGTCAACGGCGTCGAGACGGTCGCGATCGGCGTGGCCCGCACCGAGTAAGCCGAAGCCATGGTGCGGTCGCGGGCGTTCTGGTTGAAGTCCAGAAAGACCCTCGTACCACGCTTTTCTTTCCACCACTCAGCGGTGACCGCGTCCGGCGCGCGCCGCTCGATCTCGCGGGCCAGCGCGATACCGGCCCGGCGGACCTCGATGAAGTCCCAGTCGGTCTTGATCCGCAGGTAAACATGCAGGCCGCGGCCGCCGGAGGTCTTGACGTAGCCGACCAACCCGAGCTCGTCGAGCAGCGGGCGCACCACCTCCAACGCGACAGCCCGTGCTTCGGCGAAGCCGGTACCGGGCTGCGGGTCCAGGTCGATGCGCAGCTCATCGGGGTGGTCGGTGTCGGGGCAGCGCACCGGCCAAGGATGGAAGGTCACGGTGCTCATCTGCACGGCCCACAGGATGTCGGCGGGCCGGGTGACCTTGAGGACGTCGGCGGTGCGGCCGGACGGGAACGTCACCTGGCAGGACTGCAGGCTCTCCGGTCGACCCCGCGGCAGCCGTTTTTGGTAGACCTCGTCGCCCTCGATGCCGTCGGGGAACCGCTGCAGATGGCTGGGCCGGTCGGCCAGTACGTGCAGCAGCGGCCCGCCCGCCACCGCCAGGTAGTAGTCGGCCAGCGCCCGCTTGGTGCCGCCGCCGCCCAACCGAGGGAAATACACCTTGTCGCCGCTGGTGAAACGGACGGCGGTGCCATCGACCTGCAACTCCTCCGGGCTGGCCATCTCAGGTCTCCAGTACGTCGGCGAGGTCGTAGTTCAGCGGCACCTCAAGCTGGTCGAAGGTGCAGCTGGCCGGATCGCGGTCGGGGCGCCACCGCAGCAGCTTCACCGTGTGCCGGAAGCGGTCCCCTTCCATCTGGTCATAGGCGAACTCGGCCACGCGCTCGGGCCGGATCGGCACCCACTGCTTGTCGGCCGCCGAGTTCCACCGGCTGGCCTCGCCCTCGCGGACGTCACCGATGCGCAGCGGCTCCAGCTCGGCCAGAAGCTTGAGCCGATCGGCGTCGGAGAACGCCGAGGAGCCGCCCACCATTGCCAGCTCGCCGTCGGGGCGATACAAGCCCAACAGCAGCGAACCGATGCCGACACCGCTCTTGTGGATGCGGTAGCCCATCACCACGCAGTCGGCGTCGCGGTGGTGTTTGACCTTGACCATCTCGCGCTTACCGGGCAGGTACGGCCCGTCATTCCGCTTGGCGACCACCCCGTCCAGCCCGGCGCCCTCGAAGGTGGTGAGCCAGCGCGTGGCCAGTTCGGGGTCGGCGGTGGCCCGGGTGATGTGGCAGCTGACGCCGCCGGTGATCAGATCGCCCAGCGCCTCGCGGCGCACCCGAAACGGCTCGTCGAGCAGCGAGGCCGAACCGGTGGCCAGCGCGTCGAAACCGATGAACTGTGCCGGGGTCTGCTCGGCGAGCATCTGCACGCGGCTCTCGGCGGGATGGATCCGCTGACTCAGCGACTCCCAGTCCAGCCGGGTCCGCCCGCCGATCTGGCGCGGCACCACCACCTCGCCGTCGAGCACACAGCGCGGGGCGGTCTCGGCGCGCAGCGCCTCCAGCAGCTCCGGGAAGTAGCGGCTCAGCGGTTTGCCGTTGCGGGACTGCAGCAGTACGTCGTCGCCGTCGCGGAACACGATCGCGCGAAAGCCGTCCCATTTGGGTTCATAGCTCCAGGCGCCCGGTTGGTCGGGAACCTTGGCGGCCGCCTTGGCGAGCATCGGGGCTACCGGCGGCGCCACGGGCAGGTCCATGGTGTCCATCATGGGCGGTGGAGTCTCAGCGGCGCAGGAACTCCACGATGTGGCGGGCGAGTTCTTCGCCGGCATCCTCCTGCAGGAAGTGCCCGGCGTCGTGAATCATCGGGTGCGCGCGGCCGTGCGCACCGGCCATCTCGCGCTCGAAGATCGGCGCCATGGCCCCGGTGATCGGGTCGCCGTCACTGAACGCGACCAGCACCGGGGTCTGCGAGGCGCACAGCGCAGCCCAGGCCGCCCGGTTGGCCGGGGCCGCGGGATCCTCGGGCGTGGTCGGGATCAGCGACGGCATGGTCCGGGGACCGACGCAGTAACTGTCGTCGGGGAACGGGGCGTCGTAGCCGGCCCGCACGGCGTCGCTCATCGGCCGGCGGCATCCGGCCTGCACGAACCATCCGACGTTGATCGTCGGTGCGGTCTGGATCGCCTCCCGGAAGCGCCACCAGACCTTCGGCATCGGAATGTCCCCGGTGGGCAGACCGGTGTTGGCCACGACCACGCGGGCGAACCGGTCCGGGTTCTCCGCGAGCACCCGCAGCCCGATCAGCCCGCCCCAGTCCTGGCACACCAGCGTGACGTTGCGCAGGTCGAGGACGTCGAACGCCAGCGCACGCATCCATTCCACATGCCGCGCATAGGTGTGGTCCTGCGCGCGGGTCGGCTTGTCCGACCGGCCGAATCCGACCAGGTCCGGACAGATGACCCGATACCCGGCCTCGGCCAGGATCGGCATCATCTTGCGGTACAGATACGACCACGACGGTTCGCCGTGCAGCATCAGGATCGGGTCCCCGTCGTCGGGGCCGTCTTGAACCCACGCCACCCGCAGTGTGCCGCCGGGCTCGTCCTCGTCCAGGTCGTCGAGGTCGCAGAACTGCGGCGGGTAGGGGAAATCCGGGAGGCCGGCGAACCGGTCGTCGGGGGTTCGCAGGGTCTGCATGAGGCGACGATACCGCGTCGGTATATACCCCCGGGGGTGTCTGGTAGACTGGGTTCACCGCGACCAAGGAGGTCTGGAATGTCCCTGGCAATGAGCACAGCAGTGACCGGCGCCGATTTCGACGCAGTCACCGCGAAGACCCGAGAGATTTTGAAGGACAACGGCTTCGGCGTGCTGACCGAGATCGACATGCAGGCAACATTGAAAGCCAAGCTCGGCGAGGAGATGGAGCGCTACCTGATCCTGGGTGCCTGCAATCCACCGCTGGCCCACCGGGCCGTGACCGCCGAGAAGCGCATCGGGGTGCTGCTGCCCTGCAACGTCGTGGTCCGCGAAGACACCGAGCGGCCGGGCACGGTGCTGGTGGAGGCCATGAATCCGCAACTGATGGCCCAGGTCATCGACAATCCGGCGTTAGCGGCGATCGCCGACGAGGTGAGCGAGAAAATCCGCACCGTCATCGATACGCTGGCGGTTGCGTTGCGCACCACCTGAAAGGAACCGCCGATGTGCTACCCCGTGCCCTGCCGAGTCTGCGGTAAGACCACCTGGGACGGGTGCGGCGAGCACATCGCAGAGGTGAAGGCTCAGGTGCTTCCGGAGCAGTGGTGCGCCGGCCACTCGGAGACGCAACGCTCCTAGTCACGCCGCTGGGCGCACCCTTTATGGTGTGGGGATGGCCGAGCATTTCATGCCGAACGCACACACGCTGGTGGACATGCTGCGGCTACAGGCGGAACGGTACGGAGACAAGGTCGCCTTCCAATTCGCCCCCGACGGCAACAACGTCACCGCCAGCCTGACATATCGGGAACTCGACGCCCAGGCTCGGGCAGTTGGAGCCGATCTCCAGCGGCAGGGCGCTGCCGGGCAACGGGTGCTGGCGATCTGCCGGCCGGGCCTGGACAGCATCATCAGCATTTTCGGCTGCTTTTACGCTGGGGCGATCGCGGTGCCGGTCGACACTCCACTGGCCCGCCTGAAGCTGGTCGCGCCCGACGCCCAGGCCACCTTCGCGGTGGCGACCGCCACCACCCAAACCCAACTTCAGATGGCGGCCGCCGATGTGCCCGGCATGTCGGAGCTACGGTGGTGCGCCATCGACCAAGCCGTCGACCACGAAGCGTGGCAGGCGCCCGACATCGACCCCAGCACCACGGCGATGATCCAGTACACCTCCGGTTCGACAAAGTCACCCAAGGGTGTGGTGGTGACCCACGGCAACCTCATGCACAACCTGGAATCGATCCGGCGGGCCTACCACGGCAACGAGCATGAGACGAGCGTCTACTTCCTGCCGCAGCAGCATGACATGGGACTGATCGGTGGGGTCCTGGAGATGATCTACGTCGGCTGCACCACCGTATTGATGTCGCCGATCGTCTTCTTCCAGCGGCCGATGGCGTGGCTGGAAGCGATGTCTCGGTTCCGCGCCAACACGACCGCGGCACCCAACAGCGCCTACCGGTTGTGCGTCAAACAAAGCACCCCCGAGCAGCGTGCGGCACTGGATCTGTCGCACTGGACCACGGCCGCAAGCAGTTCCGAGCCGATCAATGCATCGACCATTCAGGAGTTCGCCGACGCGTTCGCCCCGGCGGGATTCCGCATCGAGGCGTTTCTGCCGTGCTACGGCCTGGCCGAGGCCACCCTGCTGGTCTCCGCAGACCCCACTCCTGGCGTCGCCGGCGTCCGCTACGTCGACAGCAAGGCGCTGAGCGAGAACCGCACCGTCGACGTCGACGCCACCACCGACGCCGTCGCCGTGGTCAGCTGCGGCCCCCCGGTGTACGGCCAACGGGTCGTGATCGCCGACCCGGAGACTCGGCGCCTCCTGGGACCGGACGAGGTCGGCGAGATCTGGGTGTCCGGACCCAGCGTTGGACAGGGGTACTGGGCGCGGCCGATAGAGAACGCACACAGCTTCGCCGGGTTCCTGTCGGACACCGGTGAAGGCCCCTTCCTGCGGACCGGCGACATGGGATTCCTGTGCCAGGGCGAGGTATTCGTCACCGGGCGCTGGAAAGATCTCATCACCATCGGCGACAGCAATTACTTCCCGAACTACATCGAGCCGACTGTGCAGGAGAGTCATCCGGCGTTGCTGCCCGACCGCGGCGCGGTCTTCGCGGTGCAACCGAAACCGAATGCCGACAGCCGCCTGGTGATCGTGCAGGAACTGGACTATCGGCTGCAGGTCGCCGAGAGCGAATATCCCGGAATCATGGACTCCATCCGCGCGGCGGTCAGCCAGCAGCACGGCTTGGACGCCGATGACGTATTGCTGGTGCCGGCGATGCGAGTGCCCACCACCTCAAGCGGCAAGATTCAACGGGGCGAATGCCGGCGACAGTTCCTCGCCGGCGAACTCAATGCGCTGGCGCAGTGGCATGCTCCGGCGGTGCCGGCCGTACGGCACCCGCAGGCACCCGGCGCAACCGGAGCGAGCACCCTGGCCCGGATGATCGTTTCCAGCTTGGCGCAGCGCCGTCAGCAGCAACAAGGCACACCGCCAAATCCCGCCAACAATTAGGACTGCGTAGCCCCTAGGTAGTCGACCAGTCGGTCGAGGATGGGTCGCTGCCCGGCCAACAACTTGGTTCGCGCCTGGGCCACCGAGAACCAGCCGACCCGGTCGACTTCAGGAAACTCCCGTCGTTGGCCCGACCGCGGCGGCCACTCCAGTTCGAAGGTGTTGCTGCGGGCGTCGGTCACGTCGAGGTCGCCGCCGACGGCGAACACCGTGACCACCTTTCCGCCGGGTGTGCGCACCTCACCCAGATCTGCGCGCTCGCCGTCCGGCGGCGGCAGGCCAAGCTCCTCGGCGAATTCACGTCGCGCGGTGTGCCACGGGTCCTCACCCTCGGGTTGTTCGCCCTTGGGGATCGACCAGGCCCCGTCGTCCTTGCGCGCCCAGAACGGGCCACCGGGGTGGGCGATCAACACCTCGACTCCGCCGTCGGCGCTCGACCGGTACACCAGCAGCCCGGCGCTGCGCTTGGCCACGCCTCACACCCCCACGGCGTGTTCCAGGTCTTCCAGCGCGGTGTTCAGGTGCCCGAGCAGGCGTTGTAGGTGCGGAACCGAGCGACGGCAGCCGACCAGTCCGAAATCAAGGTTTCCGGCGTTGCTGACGACGGTCATGTTCAGGGCCTGCCCGTCCAGCGCGATCGACATCGGATAGTTGCCGTCCAGGCGGGCGCCCCGCCAGTACAGCGGCTCGGCCGGGCCGGGCACGTTGGAGATGACGATGTTGAACGGTGGCTTGGCCGCCGAGACGAATCCGGGGATGGCCGCCAAGGCCAGCGGCGCCATGTTGGCCGCCGACAACGCCAGCGCCTGGGTGCGCGGCAGCTCGCTGAACACCTTCTTGTTGCGGCGCATCGACTCGCTGATGGTCTCCAGCCGCTGCGCCGGGTCTTCGATGTCGGTGGCCAGGTTGCACAAGATGGTGCCGACCATGTTGCCGCCGGAGTCGGCTTCGGCCTCGGTGCGCAGGCTCACCGGGACCATCGCCACCAGCGGATGGTCCGGCAGGGCGTTGCGCTCATCGAGGTAGCCACGCAGCGCGCCGGCGCACATCGCCAGCACCACGTCGTTGAGGGTGACGCCGGCCGCCCGTTTGACCGCGACCACCCGCTCCACCGGCCAAGACTGCGCCGCACACCGGCGGGCGCCGCCGATCTTGACGTTGAACATGGTGCGCGGCGCTTCGAACGGCAGAGTCAGCTGCTGCTCCACCAGTGCGGCACGCGCCAGCTTCACCGTCGACGGCCCCAGGGCGGCAACGCCTTTGACCATCGAGGTCAGTTCGCTCAACGGTGACGGAGAATCCGGGCGCGGCCGCGACTGGGGCCGGACCGACCACGGGGTGCGCAGTTCCGACTCCCGCGGGTTGGTCGAGAGCGTGTGGCGCATCAACCGCAGCAGCGAGACACCGTCGATCAGCGAGTGGTGGATCTTGACGTAGACGGCGAACCGGCCGTCGGCCAGGCCCTCCACCACGTGGGCTTCCCACAGCGGGCGGTGCCGGTCAAGCAGGCTGCCGTGCAGCAGTGAGGTCAGCTCCAACAGGTCGCGCACTCGCCCGGGCACCGGCAGCGCCGAGCGGCGCACGTGGTATTCGAGATCGACGTCGTCGTCGAAGGCCCAGCGCAGACTCGGAATGCCACCGAACAGCGACGCCGGGCGCTTCCGGAACGCGGGCTGCAGATCACGGGCGCCCAGCAGGCCCCGGTAGATCTCGCCGACGAATTCCGGTCCGGAGCCCTCCGGCGGCTCCAACAACATCAGCCCGCCGACGTGCATGGGGTGCTCACGCGTTTCGGTCAACAGAAAGACCGAGTCGAGCGGTGACATCAGCTGCATCAACCCATTAGACCCCGGAGGGGCCCATTGCCGCTTGCTAGTCTTGCCCCGTGCGCCGGCGGGCCGTTGTCTGTGTCACCGCGGCCGCGTGCTTGCTCGCGGCCGGCATTGTCGCGCCCGCCGCTCCGGCAGATCCCGCAAACCCCGCCGTCGCCGGCAAGACGGTGTTTCTGGACCCCGGGCACAGCGGCGCCAACGACGCCTCGATCGCCCGGCAGGTTCCCAACGGGCGCGGCGGCACCAAGCCCTGTCAGACCAGCGGAACCGCCGCCGACGACGGCTATCCCGAGCACAGCCTGAACTGGGACGTGACCAACCGGATCCGGGCGGAGCTCGAACGGCTGGGCGTGCACACCGAACTCTCGCGTGCCGACGACACCTCGGTGGGCCCGTGCATCGACGCGCGCGCCGCCGCGGCCAACGCCGCCCACCCGGACGCGATCGTGTCCATCCACGCCGACGGCGGGCCCGCTTCGGGCCGCGGTTTTCACGTCAACTACTCCAGCCCAGCACTCAACGACGCCCAGTCCGGGCCGGCGGTGGCGCTGGCCGGCGACATCCGGGATTCCCTGTTGGCCGCGGGAATTCCCCAGTCCAGCTATCTCGGGGCGGACGGCCTGTACGGGCGAGCGGATCTGGCCGGGCTGAATCTGGCCGAGTATCCGGCGGTGCTGGTCGAGCTGGGCAACATGCGCAATGCCCAGGACGCGGCGCTGCTGGAAAGTGCCGACGGGCGAGCGCAGTACGCCGCGGCGGTCACCAACGGGATCGTGGCCTACCTCAGCAGGTGACGATGTCTCAACGCGGATTCGGCCTTACCGCCAGAACACTTTTCGGGGTGGCCGCCCTGACCCTGGCGCTGACGGGGTGCGCACAGAACAGCACGCCGACGGTGATCGCTGGGCACGCGATATCGATGCTGTATGACCCCGGACGGGTCGGCGGGCTGCCTACCGCGGAGGGGCCCAGCGGCCCGCGCGGCGACGTTCCGGCGGTCACCGCCCGGGTGCAAAACAGCGACGGCGGGGACATCGACCGCCTGTCGCTGCTGGCAATCGATGACATCGAGGACTTCTGGACGCAGCACTACGCCGAGGCGCTGCGCGGACGCTTCCAGCCGGTCTCGACGCTGATGTCGTATGACTCCACCGACGCGGACGGCCCGTCGGTGTGCGGCGGCGACGTCTACCACCTGCCGAACGCGATGTATTGCCGTCGGATGGACACGATGGCCTGGGACCGCGCCAAATTCTTGCCCACCGCCCGAAAGTACTTCGGCGACATGGCGATCAATGGGACGCTGGCTCACGAATACGGGCACGCCCTGCAGAACATGGCGGGAATCGTCAACCCACTGACGCGCACCCTGGTCCGCGAACAGCAGGCCGACTGTTTTGCCGGGGTGTATCTGCAGTGGGTGGCCGCGGGCAGTTCCTCACGGGTGCAGTTGAGCACCGGCGACGGCCTCAACCATGTGCTGGCCGGCCTGATCGTGATCCGCGACCCGGTATCGACGCCGGACAATCCGGTCTCGATCTCTGATGAGCATGGCACCGCACTGGACCGGGTCGGTGCCTTCCAAACCGGCTTCGACGGCGGCGCGGCGATGTGCGCCGAGATCGACATGGACGAGATCCGCAAGCGCCGTGGCAATCTGCCCAATTCCCTGTTCGATTCGGAGAACCCGCAAAGCGACCTCACGATCGACGAGTCGGTGTTGTCGACCCTGATGGAGCAGCTGGGCCAGATCTTCGGCTTGTCCCGCCCGCCGGAGCTGGCCACCTCGGGCAAATGCCCCAGTGGTCACCAGCCCGATCCGGTGGCCTACTGCCCGGAGTCCAACCTGATCGTCGTCGATCTGGCCGGACTGCAGGAGATGAGCGCGCCGACCGATCAGTCGACGCTGGGTATGCCGCAGGGCGACAACACTGGTTTGTCGGCCGTCACGTCGCGCTATGCGCTTGCGGTGCAACGGGAACGCGAGGTCGGCTTGGAGTCGGCGGCGGCGGCGTTGCGCACCGCGTGCCTGACCGGGGTCGCCCAGCGCCGGATGGCCGAGCCCATGACGCTGTCATCCGGCCAAGGCTTGACGCTGGCCGGCGGGGATCTCGACGAGGCGGTGACCGGCCTGCTGATGAACGGGATCGTTGCCAGCGACGCCGACGACAACACCGTGCCGGCGGGTTTCACCCGGATCCTTGCGTTCCGCTCCGGGCTGCACGGCGACATCGACGGATGCTTCGAGCGGTTCGGGTGATGAGCGTGACGTCATGAACCGTCCAGACGACCCGCGCGAACGGCCGGAGCGGCGGACCACGCCGATACCGCGGCCACCACAGCAGCCGCAGCGGCCGCGTGGGCCGGGTGGCCCTGGCGGGCCACAGGGGCCACAGGGGCCACCACCGCAGCGACCACGGCCACCCGAACGGCCCTGGTATCTGGAGGTCCGCAGGCCCCCCACACCCCCGCCGCACCGAGTGCCACCGCCACAGCCGCCACAGCCACAGCCGCCACAGCCGCACCGGCCGCCGTCGGGCCCTCGGCCTCCGGTACCGCCGGACCGTCGCCAGCCGCGAGCGGGCTCGGATGCCGGTGCCCCGAAACCGGCGAGCCCGCAACCTCCGTCGAACCGCGCCGTGCTGATCGCCGCGGGCCTGACCGGACTGCTCGTCCTCGGCGTGCTGCTGATGTTGGTGCTGCGCGGCACCGTCGGCGGCTCGGGCCCCGTCGAACTCGATGTACTCAAAGCCCAAGACGGTGTTCGCCAGGTGCTCACCGACCCGATCAACGGCTACGGGCGCGACAACGTGACCAATGTCCGATGCAACAACGGGGTGAATCCGACCGTGCGCAAGGGCACCAGTTTCAGCTGTGTAGTCACTGTCGACGGCGCTCAGCGCCGGGTGCTCGCGGAGTTCACCGACGACGCCGGGACGTACGCGGTCGACCGTCCGCGGTGAGGTCTTAGCTGGTAAAACGCGGAAAAGTCACCGCAAAGACGTTGTTGGACAACGTCTGTGGGCTGGCTAGGAGTTGGCTGACGAGCTAGGTCCGAGCGGGCCGCAGCGAAATAGGGTCACACGCGCCGATCCAACTACTGCGTCCTGTGGACCTGAGGAGTTCGATGACCTACGTCAAGCCGCCCGAACTGATCAATGTGATGATCGACGCCGGCCAGTCCAAGATTTTCATGTCCACCCGCGACACCCTGATCCGTGCCTTCATGGCCGGTGCGACACTGGCGCTGGGCGCGGCGTTCGCGGTGACCATGACGGTGCAGACCGGTCACGCGATCATCGGGGCAATGCTGTTTCCGGCCGGCTTTTGCATCCTCTACCTGCTCGGATACGACCTACTGACCGGCGTGTTTGTATTGGCGCCGCTGGCCTGGCTCGACAAGCGTCCCGGTGTCACGATCGGCGGGGTGCTGCGGAACTGGGGACTGGTCTTCCTCGGCAACTTCGCCGGTGCCTTCACCGTCGCGGTGCTGATGGCGATCGTGTTCACCTACGGCTTCTCCAGCCCACCCAACGAAATCGGTCAGGCGATCGGGCACATCGGTGAGGCTCGCACGCTCGGCTATGCCGCACACGGCTTTCCAGGCATGCTGACCTTGTTCGTGCGCGGCATGTTGTGCAACTGGATGGTCTCCACCGGCGTCGTCGGGGCCATGCTGGCCACCGACGTCACCGGAAAGGTGATCGCCATGTGGCTGCCCGTATCACTGTTCTTCGCAATGGGATTCGAGCACTCTGTCGTCAACATGTACCTGTTCCCCTCCGGCCTGATGCTCGGCGGGCACTTCACCATCCTGGACTACATCGAGTGGAACGAGATTCCCACGGTGCTGGGCAACCTGGTGGGCGGATTGGCGTTCACCGGGTTGGCGATGTACGCGACTCATTCGCGGACCGCGCCCAAGCGCAACACTTCGGCGGTGCAGAAGGAAGTGACCGCCGGAATCTGACGGCCGCATCCGATAAGACCTGACGTCCAGCAAACGCAAAAATGCCCCCTACCTGCAAGTGCAGATAGGGGGCATTTGGCGGTGGCGGAGGGATTTGAACCCTCGGTGGGGGGTTACCCCACACACGCTTTCGAGGCGTGCTCCTTAGGCCGCTCGGACACGCCACCGCGGGACAGCGTACCCAATGAGGGGGCCATCAACCCAATCGCTGCCGGGCGAAGAACGCTTCCAGTGGTGCAGCGCACTCTGCGGCCAGCACTCCACCACGCACTTCGGGGCGATGATTGAGCCGGCGATCCCGCACTACGTCCCACAGCGAACCGACCGCCCCGGTCTTGGGTTCGAAGGCCCCGAACACCAGCCGCTCCACCCGCGCGGCCACCAGCGCGCCCGCGCACATAGTGCAGGGCTCCAGGGTGACGGCCAGCGTCGCGCCGGTCAGCCGCCAACCGTCACCGAGGACGGCGGCGGCAGCGCGGATGGCCAGCAGTTCGGCGTGCGCGGTCGGGTCGCCCAGAGCTTCGCGCGCATTGGCCGCCTGGGCCAGCACGGTGCCGTCGGGACCGACCACCACCGCACCCACCGGCACATCGCGGGGCCCAGCCTGGCCTGCGGCCACCAGGGCCGCGCGGATCAGGTCCTCGTCGGTGAGCGGACCGCTCACCGATTGCGTCGCGGCAGCGCCGCGGTGAGCTGCTCGTCGAAACCCATCTCGTTGGCGATTCGGTGCAGCTGCTCGTCGACGGCCAGGTCGGACTCGTCGAGGATGACGCCGAGCACCGCGGCGGGCAGGCCGATGTCGGACAGCACCCCCAGATCGCCCTCCTCGAAGGGATCGGCATCCTCCAGGTCGTCGGCGTCGATGTCGGCGTCGATCTCCTCAAGCACCTCGTCGGCAAGGTCGTAATCCAGGGCTGCGGTGGCATCCGAGAGCAGCAGGCGGGTGCCGGCCGGGCCCGGCCGGATGATCACGAAGAACTCGTGGTCGACATTGATCAGACCGAAAACAGCTCCGGCGCTGCGCAGTTCACGTAGCTCGGTCTCTGCTGTGGACAGGCTGGTAAGGGCCGCGGCACGCATCGACGTACAACGCCACTTGCCGTCTTCGCGCACAACAGCCACTCCGAAACCGTCCAGCGTCTCTGCCGGCCGGCCCGGTGCAGACGAGCTCTGTGCTCCCATGGGCGCCTACGGTAGTCGCCGCTTACGCCCTTGACCAGCGTGTGCCAACCTGGACAGGTGGCAGTAAGCGCAGTGAAAACTCCGGTGTGTGTCTTAGGGCTCGGCCTGATCGGCGGTTCGGTGCTGCGTGCAGCCGCGGCGGCAGGCCGGACGGCGTTCGGCTACAACAGGTCGGCCGACGGGGTGAACGCCGCCGTCGCCGACGGATTCGACGCCACCACCGAGCTCGAAACGGCCCTGAAGCGGGCCGCGGAGACCGGAGCGCTGATCGTGATCGCCGTCCCGGTGCCGGCGCTGCCGATGCTGCTCGGCCCCATCAGCCGCCTGGCACCCGAATGCCCGTTGACCGATGTCACCAGCGTCAAGAGCCCGGTGCTCGACGAGATCACCGCCGCCGGACTGCAGGCGCGCTTCGTCGGCGGCCATCCGATGGCCGGCACCGCCCACTCCGGTTGGCCGGCCGGGCACGCCGATCTGTTCCAGGGCGCACCGTGGGTGATCAGCGTCGACGACCACGTGGACCCGACGGTGTTCGCTGAGGTGCTGGACCTGATTCTGGACTGCGGGTCGCTGGCGGTACCGGCGCGCTCGGAGGAACATGATGCGGCCGCGGCCGCCATCTCTCATCTGCCGCACCTGATGGCTGAGGCACTGGCCGTGACGGCGGCCGACGTGCCGCTGGCGTTCGCGCTGGCCGCCGGCTCCTTCCGCGACGGCACCCGGGTGGCCGGCACGGCTCCAGACCTGGTCCGGGCCATGTGTGAGGCCAACTGGCAGCGGTTGCTGCCGGCGCTGGATCGCGCGATCGCACTGTTGGCCGATGCGCGTGATTCGCTGTCGGCCTCGGATTCGGTGGCCGAACTGGTCAATCATGGGCACGCCGCCCGCACGCGCTACGACAACTTCCCCCGCAGCGAGATCGTCACGGTCGTCGTCGGCGCCAAGGACTGGCGCCGCGAGTTGGCCGCCGCCGGCCGGGCCGGCGGGGTGATCAGATCCGCGTTGCCAACCCGGGATAGTCGATGACGAAGCCGTCGGCATCGACGGTGATGGTGGTGCCGCGGGCATCGGTGCCCGGGGTGATCACCTTGATGCCGGGCTGGGTCCCGGCGCTGCTGTAGCTGGCGGTCGCCGCCACCACCGACATGTCGGGCAGGTTCAGGTACAGCGTGGGCAGGGTGATCGCTGCCGCCCGCTCGTGCAGCCGGGCCCGCCGGATCGGCAAGGTGTTGAAGAACGGGCTGAACAGCATGTCGATGTCCAGGGCACCGTCATAGCCGGCGCGGGACTGGCCCCGGGCGTCAGTGACCAGCCACATGTTCTCTTCGTCACGGGCGATCACCAGCTGGCGTTCCCGTTCGGCGAGGGTGACCGTCAGCCCCAGCCGTTTGGTGGCGCCGGACTCATCGGTGTGCAGGTCGTAATAGACGCCGAACGCCGGATGGTCGGCGGTGGCCCCGGCCACGATGCGGCCGTTGGCCCGAATCCGGTTTCCGGACAGCTGCACACGTACCGATTCCATCCGAGGGGCGTCGGGCGCCCGCCAGGTCAGAATCGCCGGCCACTGGCCGGACGGGGCTGCACTCACCAACCCACCGTAAGCGACCGGCCAACGATCCGCAGTCAGGCCCCCCGATGCGCAAACTCACCGGAACCCGTTCATTTCTGGGTCCTACGCGGCAAGATGTCCTCATGAGCAGCGACCCGAGCGTGCCCGTCGACCCGCCTGCGGGCGAAGCCAGCACCCCGCCGCCTGCGGCGACGATGCCGTTCACCCGTGCCGGCGCGCTGTGGAGCGCGCTGATCGCTGGTTTTCTGGTCCTGATCGTCTTGCTGGTGTTCGTCACCCAGAACACGGATCCGGTCGACCTGGCGTTTTTGACCTGGACCTGGAGCCTGCCCAAGGGCGTGGCGATCCTGCTGGCGGCGATCTGCGGCGGGCTGGTGACCGCCCTGGTGGGGACCGCGCGGATCTTCCAGCTGCGTCGCGCCGCCAAGAAGACCCTCGCGGCTCGGCGGTAGCCCGCCGGATCAGCCCGCGGCTTCGCCGCTTTCGTCACGGCCGGGCAAGCGGGCCTGATTGCGCGGCAGCAGGTCCCAGACGTGCTCGGTGCCGTTCGTCGATGCCACTGCCGCCTGGCCCGACCGCGAGTACAGCAGCCGGGTGATCGACACATAGTCGATGGGAAACGACAGCAGCCGCTGGGTGCCCAGAACCTGGTGCAGGATCACGTTGATCACGCCGCCGTGACTGAACACCGCGACCGTGTCGTCGGGCCCGGAGCCGGCCACCACGTCGGCGACCGCGTCAGCGACTCGGGCGCAGAACGCGGCCTCATCGACGTCGGCGGGCAGGTGCCCCTGCGCCATCCGGGCCCAATCCTGGGGCCGTTCGGTGCGCAACTGTTCGACGGGCAGATAGCCGGCCAGATCGCGGTCGTACTCGGCGAACCGCTCATCGATGTCGACGCTGCGGCCGAGCTGCGCGGCCAGCGGCTCAGCGGTCTGGATCGCACGACGCTGCGGGCTGCTGACCAGCCGGGTGATCGGGAACCGCGCCAGCGCGTCCGGCAGGCGTTGCGCCTGGGCGAAGCCGGTCTCGGACAGCTCGGGGTCTGAGCCCTGGCCGTACTCGCTGCGCAGCGGGAGGGCATGGCGAATCAGCAGCAACTGCATGAGTTTCACCCTAAGGGGCCAGTTCGGCCCGGCCTTACGGGGTGACGATGTTGAAGTTCGGGTCGGGGTTGTCCAGGGCACCGAGCAGGTTCGCCCAGGCGCTCTGGTCGCCGGAGACCTCCAGCCCACCATTGCCCAGCAGCGCCGCCAGCAGCGCCAGCTTGGTGGGCGCCGTGACGGTGACGTCGGCGCTGTCCGGGTCCGCCGGCGTCTTGCGGTGCACGAGCACCCCGTTGCGCAGGGTGAGGCGATAGTTGACCCCCGTGTCGGCGAACGAGACATCGAGGGCCAGCGCCAGGTCCCAGGCCCGCGGACCGTTGATCCGGATCGCCAGGCTCTCGAAGAGCTGCTCCGGGCTCAGTTGCGAGATCAGCGCCACCGAGGTCACCTGGCCGACGGTGCCGAAGTTGCCGGTGCGCAATTCGGTGGCGCCGGAGAGGAAGAAGTTGCGCCAGGTCGCGTTCTCCGCGCCGTAGGCCAGTTGTTCCAGAGTGTCGGCGTAGAGCCTGCGCGCCCCGGCGTGGTCGGCATCGGTGAACATCGCATGGTCGAGCAGGGTTGCGGCCCAACGGAAATCACCGTCATTGAAGGCCGCTTCGGCCAGTTCGACAACGCGGTCCACGCCGCCCAGCGCTGCCGTGTAACGGGGCCCCAGCGCCTCGGGCGGGTGCGGCCACAACCGGGCCGGGTTGCCGTCGAACCAGCCCAGATACCGCTGGTAGACGGCCTTGACATTGTGGCTCACCGAGCCGTAGTAACCGCGGGCGTGCCAGGCGTTTTCCAGCGCGGGCGGCAGCTGGAACTGTTCGGCGATCTCGATCCCGGTGAAGCCGCGGTTGAGCAGCCGCAGCGTCTGGTCATGCAGGTAGGCGTACAGATCGCGCTGCAGCCCCAGGTACTCGGCGATCCGCTCGGTGCCCCACGTCGGCCAATGGTGCGAGGCGAAGACGACGTCAGCCCGCCCGGCGAAGGTGTCGATGGCCTCGGTCAGGTAGCCGGCCCAGGCCCGCGGATCACGAACCAGCGCGCCACGCAGCGTCAGCAGATTGTGCTGGTTGTGGGTGGCATTCTCGGCCATGCACAGCGCCCGGAATTGCGGGAAATAGAAATGCATTTCGGCCGGCGCCTCGGTGCCCGGCGCCATCTGGAATTCGATCTGTACACCATCGATGACATGGGACTCGCCGGTCTGGGAGATGGTGACGGTGGGGACGATGACCGACACCTCCCCGGTCGAGGTGTTCTGCCCCAGGCCGCAGCCGACCTGCCCGCGCGGGCCGCGGGCCAGCACGGTGCCGTACATGTAGCCGGCCCGGCGCAGCATCGCGGTGCCGGCGTAGACGTTCTCGGCCACCACGTGCTCGATGAAGCCCTCGGGGGCGAGCACGGCCACCCGCCCGGCGTCGACTTCGGCTTGGGATGTCACGCCCAGCACGCCGCCGAAGTGGTCTGCGTGACTGTGGGTGTAAATGACCGCGGTGACGGGGCGGTCCCCGCCGCGGTGCTCCCGGTAGAGCTTCAGTGCGGCGGCGGCGACCTCGGTGGAGATCAGCGGATCGATCACGATGACCCCGGAGTCGCCTTCGACGAAGGTGATGTTGGAGATGTCGAAGCCGCGCACCTGGTAGATGCCCTCGACCACTTCATAGAGGCCCTGTTTGGCGGCCAGCTGCGATTGGCGCCACAGCGACGGGTGCACCGAGGTCGGCGGGTCACCGGCGAGAAAGTCGTAGCTGTCGTTATCCCAGACCACTTGGCCGTCGGCCGCGGTGATGACGCACGGTGTCAATGCGGCGATGAAGCCGCGGTCTGCGTCGGCGAAATCCGTTGTGTCGCCAAAGGGCAGCGCCTTGAGGTGCGCGGCGTGGGCGGCTTCGATCGTTGCACTCACCGGCTGGCTTTCCATGGCGTCCAGCTTGCCATCAATGCCGTGCCGCCGTGCGGTTGTCGCGTCAGTGGCGCCGACGCAACGAGGTCAGTGCGTGACGCAGCCGCGTCGGCCACGATGGGCGGGCGACCCGGTCGCGGGTCTCGCGCGCCTCGTGCGCGTAGTCACGGATGGATTCGTCGCCTTCTTCAGCACGCATGGGATCACTTCTCCGGTGTGTCGTCGGGCGGGGCCGGCGGGTCTTCGGGAACCAGCCGTTCGGGCACCTCGGCGGGCGCCAGTCGTTCCGGCGGTTCCGCGGGCACCAGTCGTTCCGGCGGCTCTTCGGGAACACGCCGGTGTGGCGGCTCTTCCGGCCGGCCCGGTTCGGGTGGCAGTTCGGGATTCATCTGGGTCGCCTACCCGCGGGGCGGCGGGAGCAAACCCCGGCTACCGGGGCAGGCGCACGGTGAACGCGGTCCGGCCGGGTTCGCTGCTGACGGTGATGGTGCCCCGGTGGGCCCGGACCACTGCCGAGGCGATCGCCAGCCCGAGACCGGTACTGCCGCCCTTACGCGACCGGGAGGTGTCCCCGCGGGCGAACCGCTGGAAGATCTCCGGCAGGAACTCCGCGGGGATGCCCGGGCCGTCATCGGTGACACTGAGCACGGCCTCGGCGCCGTCAACACCCAGCCGAAGGGTCACCACCGTTCCCGGGCCGGTGTGGACGCGGGCGTTGGTCAGCAGGTTGGCCACCACCTGGTGCAACCGGGCGGCGTCGCCGGGCACCGTCACCGGCTCGTCGGGCAGATCGAGTTGCCACTGGTGGTCTGGTCCCCCCACGTGGGCATCGCTGACCGTGTCGACCGCCAGCCGCGACAGGTCCACCGGCTCGTGCTCCAGCGGCCGGCCGGAGTCCAACCGGGCCAGCAGCAGCAGGTCTTCGACCAGTTGGGTCATCCGCTCGGTCTCGGACTGCACCCGGCTCAACGCATGCGCCAGGGCTTGCGAGTCCGCTCCATCCGATACCGGAATACGTTGGGCCAATTCGGTGTAACCGCGGATCGCAGTCAGCGGCGTGCGCAACTCATGGCTGGCGTCGGCGACGAACTGGCGCACCCGGGTCTCGCTGTCCTGGCGGGTCGACAGCGCGGCAGCGATGTGGTCGAGCATCCGGTTGACCGCGGCGCCCAGTTGTCCCACCTCGGTGCGGGGATTGGCGTCGGATTCGGCGACGCGCACCGGCAGCGTCGCCTCGCCGCGATCCAACGGCAGGCCGGCGACTTCCCCGGCGGTCTGCGCGACGCGGCGCAGCGGGGTCAGTGCCCGCCGGATCACCACACTGCCGGCGGTGGCCACCGCGGCCACCGCGACCAGGGTGACCAGCCCGAAGATCAGCAGCACCCGGACCATGGTGTCGTCCACCGCGGCCAGCGGCAGCCCGGTGACGATCACGTCGTCACCGCGTCGAGCGGTGGTCGCGACCACCCGGTAGCGGCCCACACCGTCGAGGCGCCGCGTCACCGGCGGTTCCCCGGCCGACACATCGGTCAATCGTGTTGTGGCGGAAGGACTCAGCTCCTCCCGCTGACCCGAGATGCTCAGATAACCCGCCTCGACGTCTTGACCAGGCCCGGGAGCACTCCCGCTTTCCATCACGGCACCGACCATGCCGGCCGGCTGGCCGGGGGCGTCCAGGAAGTCCGGCCCCGGCCCGGGCCGCGGCCGGTGGTGCCGGTGCCCGGGCGGCGGCAGGGGCTGGCCGTGCAGCCGCGCGGAGCGGCGCGCGGCGTCGGAGAGCTGATGGTCGAGTTGGCCGACCAGATACTGGTAGAGGGCCAGCTCCGTCACCGCGCCGATACCGAGGCAGGCCACGGTGAGCAGCACGATCTGACCGGCCAGCAGCCGCGCCCGCAGCGACCAGGGGCGCCAGAGATCAGGGAGCCGGCTTGAGCACATAGCCCGCACCGCGCAGCGTGTGGATCATCGGCTCTCGGCCGTTGTCGATCTTCTTACGCAGGTAGGAGATGTAGAGCTCGACGATGTTGGCACGGCCGCCGAAGTCGTAGTCCCACACCCGGTCCAGGATCTGCGCCTTGGACAGCACCCGCTTGGCGTTGTGCATCAGGTAACGCAGCAGCTCGAATTCGGTGGACGTCAACGTGATCGGGTCACCGCCCCGGGTCACCTCGTGGGAATCCTCGTCGAGCACCAGGTCACCGACCACGATCTGGGCGCCGGCCTCGGCGGTGCTCACCCCGGTGCGGCGCAACAACGCCCGCAACCGCAACACCACTTCTTCGATACTGAACGGCTTGGTGACGTAGTCGTCGCCGCCGGCGGTCAACCCCGCAATGCGGTCCTCGAGGCCGTCCTTGGCGGTCAAGAACAGCACCGGCAGCCGCGGGTTGATCTCGCGCAGCTTGTGCAGGACGTCGAGTCCGCTCATGTCGGGAAGCATCACGTCGAGCACCACGACGTCGGGGCGTTCGGCCTTGGCGGCGGCGATCGCCGAGGCGCCATCCCCCGCCGTCGCGGTGGTCCAGCCCTCGTAGCGCAGCGCCATCGACACCATCTCGGCCAGCACCGACTCGTCGTCGACCACCAGCACCGTGATGGGCTTGCCGTCGGCGCGCGACATCACGACGCGTTCGACCGATCCCCGTGGCGCAGACATCACGTTCCAGTATGTCGGTCGCGCCGATATGTTCATCGCATGGCACGCTCACCGCAGGAAATCTTCGACCACCATCTCCAGGCTCTGCTCGCCCGCGACGTCGACGAGCTGCTCGTCGATTACACCGACGAATCGGAGCTGATCACCGCCGCCGGCGTAGCGCGGGGCAGCAGCGGCATCCGGGCCGCGTTCAGCCAGCTGTCCGCCGCACTGGCCGACGCGAACTTCGAGATCAAGTCGCAGACCTACAGCGGCAACGTGTTGCTGCTGGAATGGACGCTGGAGGCAGCGGGTTTCAGCGTCGACGGGGTGGACACCTTCCTGTTCGGCGATGACTCGATCCGGGTGCAGACGATCTCCCAACAGGTCCGCCCCAAGAGCTGACGGCGCGAACACGGGGCCCGCGAAACCACTGAATCGCCGCGGGCTGACGGGTTAGGTTCCCCCCGTGAACCTCGAAGCGGTCGCGGAATGGATGTCCGCCACGGGCCTGGGCGAGGGCCCGCTGGAAAACGTCACCGAGCTGGCCGGCGGCACGCAGAACGTCATGCTGCAATTCACCCGAGCCGGCCGCAGCTACGTGTTGCGGCGCGGCCCACGGCATCTGCGACCGCGCAGCAACGCGGTGATGCTGCGGGAGACCAGGCTGCTGGCCGCGTTGGCCGGCACCGACGTGCCGCATCCCGGATTGATCGCGGTCTGCGATAACCCGGCGGTGCTCGGCGACGCGGTGTTCTACCTGATGGAGCCGGTCGACGGGTTCAACGCGAGTGGGGACCTGCCCGCCCTGCACGCCGGCGACCCGACGGTCCGGTACGGCATGGGGCTGTCGATGGCCGACGCGCTGGCGAAGCTCGGCGCTGTCGACCATGTCGCGGCGGGGTTGGCGGACTACGGCAAACCCGATGGTTTCCTGGAACGCCAAGTGCCGCGGTGGCTTTCCGAACTGGACTCCTACCGGCAGTTCGAGAACTACCCCGGGCCCGACCTGCCCGGACTCGACGACGTCGCCGACTGGCTGCAGCGCAATGTGCCGACGTCCTGGCAGCCGGGGATCCTGCACGGCGACTATCACGCGGCCAACGTGATGTTCTCCCCCACCGGACCGGAGGTGGCGGCCATCGTGGACTGGGAGATGTCGACCATCGGGGACCCGTTGTTGGACCTGGGCTGGCTGCTGGCCACCTGGCGCCAGGATGACGGGTCCAGCGTGTTCAGCCACACGCTGACCGGCATGGACGGGCTGGCCTCCCCCGATGACCTGGTGCAGCGCTACGCCGCGGGCAGCTCTCGCGATCTGACGCATATCGGGTGGTACACGGTGATGGCCGCCTTCAAGTTGGCCATCGTGATCGAGGGCACCCTGGCCCGGGCGTCGGCAGGCATGGCGCAGAAGGAAGTGGGCGACCAGTTGCACGAGGCCGCCGTCTGGCTCTTCGACCGGGCCCAGACCTGGATGGCGAGCGCGAAATGACGGAGCGTACCGGCGACATCGACAGGATCGTTGAGGCCGACACGCGGCGTCTGGTCGACATCTTCAAAGACCTGCACCGCAACCCCGAGTTGGGGTTTCAGGAAGTGCGCACCGCGCGGACCGCCGCGCAGGCACTGGGCAACCTCGGCTTCACGGTGACCACTGGGATCGGTCGCACCGGCGTGGTGGCGGTGCTGGCCAACGGCCCGGGTCCGGTGGTGATGTACCGGGCCGACATGGACGCGCTGGCAGTTCCCGAGGCCACCGGCCTGGACTACGCCAGCAGCAATCCGGCACTGGGACACATGTGCGGCCACGACGCGCACGTGACCTGGATGTTGGGGTTGGCCAAGGTGCTCGCCGAGACCACCGACTCCTGGGCGGGCACCGCGGTGCTGATCGGACAGCCCGCCGAGGAACTGATCACCGGCGCCCAAGCCATGATCGACGCGGGCCTCTATGACGTCGCTCCGCGACCGGACGCCTTCCTGGCGCTGCACACCGCGCCGGTACCGGTCGGCATGGTCGCCGCGGTCGGCGGAGAACGGATGGCCGGTACCGATCAGCTCGACATCGTGTTCCACGGCGTTGGCGGGCATGGATCGATGCCCCAGTTGGCCCGCGACCCGGTGCTCATGGCGGCGCAGGCGGTCGTGCAGTTCCAGAGCATTGTCAGCCGGGCCGTGGCCCCCAGCGAGACGGCGGTGCTGACGGTCGGCTCGGTCCAGGCCGGCAGTGCCTACAACGTCATTCCGGACCGGGCACTGCTCAAAGTCAATCTGCGCTGGTTCAACCCGGCCGTGCGCGAAACGATGCTGAGCCGCATTCGGGCGATCTGCACGGGCATCGCACGCAGCTACGGCATGCCCGATGACCGGCTGCCGGAGATCACCATGGCCGGTGGCGCCACCCCACTGGTCAACGACGACGCACTGACCGACCGGGTGGCAACCGCGCTGGGCGATCTGCTCGGCCCGGACAACGTCGTGCGTCAGCTTCCGGCGCTGACCGGCTCCGAGGATTGCCACCTGCTCAAAGGGCCGCACGTCGATGTACCGCTGGCATATCTGCTGGTCGGGGTGGCCGATCCACAGGTGTACGCGAAGTCCGCGGAAAAGGGTCAATTGTTCCCCTATACACCGCACTCGCCGGACTATATGGTCGACCTTTCCGCTATCCCGCTCGGAACCAGGATTGCAGCCCGTGCAATGCTTGAATTGCTTACTCCCAGTCGGTTTTAGTAGTAATTTCACGCCGCCGAGTTTCTGAAACACTTGTGCGGTCCACGAAGACGAGCTAAGGTGTATTGCTGTGGACGATCGTCACAAAGACCCAACCGTCGTGTTGCCCTACCTCGTGGGCAGGCCGCTAGGAGCGACCGAGGTCTACGAGGCATTCGGCTATCGCAAGTCCGCCTATTACAAGGCGGCGCATGAGGGCCGACTGATCAGCGCGGACAACCTGATCCGAGTCGCCAGGTACTTCGGCCTGAACCCCGTCGACCTGCAGGTACGGTTCGGATTGATCGAGCACGACGCCGTCGCCGAATACCTGGAGTCCTCATCGCGGCCGCTGCGGCTGGGTGATCTGAAGGCGGATCTGGACAAACCGCCCGTCTAACCGGACCGCTAGGAAGTACCGTCGACGCATGACGTCGGCGTTAATTGGTGCCACCGTGGCGGTGGCGCTGTACACCCTGTGGGTGCGCCGCGATACGTGGTGGTCGCGGTGGGAGATCGGTATCACCCTGGCGATCGCACTGGAGACCTTCGCGCTCGTGCTGATGTCCCCATGGGCAGCCGAAACACTGGGCCCGGCGCTGCACCATGTCACGCGGATATGGAACATCCAGCAGCTGGCCGGTCACATCTGCTTCGTCGTCGCCATCGCGGCCAACATCTACCACGTGCTGGCACGCCTGGCCGACTTCGACCAAGTCCGCCCGCTGTTCCGCCTGCACGTGCAGTTACCCGTACAGGCCGGGGTGGTGGCGATGGCGGCAGTGTTCCTCGTCGCCGACGCCGGCTATCGACCCGACGGTTTCTCCTCGCTCGGGGGCGGCGGCGCCTGGGCGCGCGCATATTGGGTGCTGTTGTCCCTGATGCTGATCTACCTGTCCGGCTACGCGACACGGGTGCTGTCGATGCTGCGATCCGATCCACGCGCCAAAGAGACCGTCGAGCTCTACACGGCCTCAACGGCCTTCGCGGTGGCGGCCATCATGGCGCTTTTGAGCAATGCCTGGTCCAAAGCAGATGTCAGCCCGCTGATTTGGCTGTGCGCATGTATTTCCGTGGCGATCTTCGCCTACGGTTCGGCCCGGTCCTGGCAGGCCAAAGCCGCGTGGTTCACCAGCAGTGAGCGTCCGGTTGCGCAGCAGAACCCCCCGCCAGCCCTGTCGTGAGGGCGCCCGATGACGTCCGGAATCATTGTCACCACATTGACAGTCGTCGCCTATAGCCTCTGGGTTCGCCGCGACACCTGGTGGACGCGCTGGGAGAACGCCGCCACCTTCGCGTTGGCGTTGGAAGCCTGTGCGCTGCTACTGATGTCGCCGTGGGCCGGAGCCAAGATCGGTCCAGTGCTGCACAACGGTCTGGGGGTGTGGAACGTTCAACAGCTGATCGGCCACCTGTGCCTGATCGTGGCCGTCACGGCGAACATCTATCACATGCTGGTGCGTCTGGCCGACCCCGATCAAGTGCGGTTCATCATGCGCCGCCAGCTGATGATCCCGATCTGGTTGGGCATCGCCGTGATGGTGCCGGCCTACCTGCGCTCCGATCAGGACTACCAGCCTGATGTGTTCGCCGCGCCCAGGACCGATGGCTGGATGGAGCTGTACCAAGTGGTCGGCAGTGCGCTGGTGATCTACCTGAGCGGCTATGTCACCCGGCTGATGCTGACGCTGCGGCACGATCCGCGCGCCAAGCCCACCATTGACCTCTACCTGGTCTCGATGGCATTCGCCACCGCGGCATGCCTGATCGTGGTCGGTTCGACGTGGGTCGACGGTGACAACGCCAGCCCCGGGATCTGGCTCTGCATCTGCTTGGCGGTGGGCACGTTCGCCTACGGGTCCGCGCGATCCTGGAAAGCCAAGAGCGCCTGGTTCACCGCCAACGGCGACGAGTCGGTGATCGGCGCGCAATGACACCTGTGTTCATCCTGGCCACCGTAGCGATGGTCATTTACTGCCTGTGGGTTCGTCGCGACACCTGGTGGTCACGCTGGGAGGCCGGCGCCACCTTTGCCATCGCGATGGAGGGCCTTGCCCTGGTCTTGTTGACGCCCTGGGCGGGCACCGAGCTGGGCCCGACCCTCTACGACCTGCTGGGGCGGTGGAACGCCCAGCAGGTGCTCGGTTTGCTATGCCTGCTCGCCGGGGTGATCGGAAACATCTACCACATGCTGGTGCGGCTCGCCGATCCCGCGCACGTGTGGCCGATCATGCGCAAGCACCTCCTGGTGCCGGTCGGTTTGTGCGTCGCGGTGATGCTGGTGGCGTTCTTCAATACCGATCGGGGCTTCGAGCCAGATCTGTTCGCCACATTGGCCGGCGATCGCTGGGTGGCCGCCTTCGAGGTGACTGGCACCGTGGTGTTGCTGTACCTGACCGGTTACGTCGCTCGGCTGATGTTGTCGCTGCGGCACGACCACCGGGCCCGGACGACGCTCGTGCTGTACCTGGCGGCAATGACGTTCGCGGTGGCGGCCTGCCTGGCCGGAATCATCTCGATCGTTCTCGACCGCGACGCCGGCCCGGCGATCTGGGCCTGCGTCTGTCTCTCGGTGTCGATCTTCGCCTATGGCCTGGTGAGGTCCTGGCAGGCCAAGAGGGCATGGTTCGCACCGAAGACCTCCACCCCGCGCAGCGATAGACGAAGCGGGCGGTCCTAGCCGACGGCGCGTGGCGCCGATCCGTCAGGCGCCGTCGAGTTCGGCCAACGCTCGTCGTAGCGCGGTGGCTTCGTCGACGCCGACACGTTCGACGAAGTGAACCAACGCGGCCTCACGCCCGCAGGAGTCGGCCACCTGATCGAGCGCATACGACATCAGTTCGGCGACCAACTCGGCACGGCCCCGCGTCGGTACGTACCGGTGGGCGCGATTGTCACGCCGCTGGGCCACCAGGTTCTTCTTCGCAAGTCGTTGCAGCACAGTCATGATCGTGGTGTAGGCCAGGTTTCGCTTTACCGCGACCGACGCGTGCACCTCGCGGACGGTCAACGCGCCCGGCGCCGACCACAGGCACTCCATGACCGTGCGTTCGAGATCACCCAACCCAATGCGCGCCGCCACAAGGTAAGGCTAACCTAATTAGAGGGATTTGGTGCCCGGAGTGGCCCGGCCCATAAAACAGAAAAGCCCCGGCCGTAGCCGGGGCAATCTGTCACCGATGAAAATGTGCGCCCGAAGGTGTGTGAGTTCACGACATAGGTGACAGATGAGTCGCGACATGGGTGACACCTGCATCGGTGGCTGCTGAGTCGCG
>LZME01000066.1 GCA_001673575.1 Mycolicibacter heraklionensis
TGTTGTTTGAGAACTCAATAGTGTGTTTGGTGGTTTTTGTTTGTTGTTGTTTTTGCCATGCCTTCGGCGCCCCGTGTTGGGGGTGTGGCGCTTTTTTGATGTCAGTTTTTGACTGATGTTTTGGGATTGTTTCCAAATGGTTTTTGTTTGGAGAGTTTGATCCTGGCTCAGGACGAACGCTGGCGGCGTGCTTAACACATGCAAGTCGAACGGAAAGGCCCCTTCGGGGGTACTCGAGTGGCGAACGGGTGAGTAACACGTGGGTGATCTGCCCTGCACTTTGGGATAAGCCTGGGAAACTGGGTCTAATACCGAATAGGACCACGCGCTTCATGGTGTGTGGTGGAAAGCTTTTGCGGTGTGGGATGGGCCCGCGGCCTATCAGCTTGTTGGTGGGGTAATGGCCTACCAAGGCGACGACGGGTAGCCGGCCTGAGAGGGTGTCCGGCCACACTGGGACTGAGATACGGCCCAGACTCCTACGGGAGGCAGCAGTGGGGAATATTGCACAATGGGCGCAAGCCTGATGCAGCGACGCCGCGTGGGGGATGACGGCCTTCGGGTTGTAAACCTCTTTCAGTATCGGCGAAGCTCCAGGATTCTTCTTGGGGTGACGGTAGGTACAGAAGAAGCACCGGCCAACTACGTGCCAGCAGCCGCGGTAATACGTAGGGTGCGAGCGTTGTCCGGAATTACTGGGCGTAAAGAGCTCGTAGGTGGTTTGTCACGTTGTCCGTGAAAACTCACAGCTTAACTGTGGGCGTGCGGGCGATACGGGCAGACTGGAGTACTGTAGGGGAGACTGGAATTCCTGGTGTAGCGGTGGAATGCGCAGATATCAGGAGGAACACCGGTGGCGAAGGCGGGTCTCTGGGCAGTAACTGACGCTGAGGAGCGAAAGCGTGGGGAGCGAACAGGATTAGATACCCTGGTAGTCCACGCCGTAAACGGTGGGTACTAGGTGTGGGTTTCCTTCCTTTAGGGATCCGTGCCGTAGCTAACGCATTAAGTACCCCGCCTGGGGAGTACGGCCGCAAGGCTAAAACTCAAAGGAATTGACGGGGGCCCGCACAAGCGGCGGAGCATGTGGATTAATTCGATGCAACGCGAAGAACCTTACCTGGGTTTGACATGCACAGGACGCCGGTAGAGATATCGGTTCCCTTGTGGCCTGTGTGCAGGTGGTGCATGGCTGTCGTCAGCTCGTGTCGTGAGATGTTGGGTTAAGTCCCGCAACGAGCGCAACCCTTGTCTCATGTTGCCAGCACGTTATGGTGGGGACTCGTGAGAGACTGCCGGGGTCAACTCGGAGGAAGGTGGGGATGACGTCAAGTCATCATGCCCCTTATGTCCAGGGCTTCACACATGCTACAATGGCCGGTACAAAGGGCTGCGATCCCGTGAGGGTTAGCGAATCCTTTAAAGCCGGTCTCAGTTCGGATTGGGGTCTGCAACTCGACCCCATGAAGTCGGAGTCGCTAGTAATCGCAGATCAGCAACGCTGCGGTGAATACGTTCCCGGGCCTTGTACACACCGCCCGTCACGTCATGAAAGTCGGTAACACCCGAAGCCGGTGGCCTAACCCTTGTGGAGGGAGCCGTCGAAGGTGGGATCGGCGATTGGGACGAAGTCGTAACAAGGTAGCCGTACCGGAAGGTGCGGCTGGATCACCTCCTTTCTAAGGAGCACCATTTTTCCCCCGTCCCCGCAAGAGTGTGGGATCAGATGGTTGGGATATTTTTCGCCGGGGCCTGTAGTGGGTGTTCGGTGGTGCAGATTGTTTTGAAACAACAACAGCTTTGATCACCAACCGCCAGGGGCTTTGTGCTTCTGGTGGCCGGCCTTTGGGTTGGGCACACTGTTGGGTCCTGAGGCAACAGGCCTGTTGTCGCCCCTTTGTGGGGTGGGTGTGTTGTCGCTCCATCTTGGTGGTGGGGTGTGGTGTTTGTTTTGTGGATAGTGGTTGCGAGCATCTAGCAAGCAAGGCTTGTGTCTTGTTTGTTTTTGCAATTTTTGTTTCTTGGTTTTTGTGTTTGTAAGTGTTTAAGGGCGCATGGTGGATGCCTTGGCATCGAGAGCCGATGAAGGACGTAGGAGGCTGCGATATGCCTCGGGGAGCTGCCAACCGAGCGTGGATCCGAGGATGTCCGAATGGGGAAACCCGGCACGAGTGATGTCGTGTCACCAACTGGTGAATGTATAGCCAGTGGGGAGGTAACGCGGGGAAGTGAAACATCTCAGTACCCGTAGGAAGAGAAAACAAAATGTGATTCCGTGAGTAGTGGCGAGCGAAAGCGGAGGATGGCTAAACCGTATGCATGTGATACCGGGTAGGGGTTGTGTGTGCGGGGTTGTGGGAGTGTCATGTCCGGTTCTACCTGGCCGGAGGACAGTGAGAAAGTGTTGTGGTTAGCGGAAGTGGCTTGGGATGGCCTGCCGTAGACGGTGAGAGCCCGGTACGTGAAAACCCGATACCTGTCTTGTGATGATTTCCCGAGTAGCAGCGGGCCCGTGGAATCTGCTGTGAATCTGCCGGGACCACCCGGTAAGCCTGAATACTACTCGATGACCGATAGCGGATTAGTACCGTGAGGGAATGGTGAAAAGTACCCCGGGAGGGGAGTGAAATAGTACCTGAAACCATGTGCCTACAATCCGTCAGAGCCCTCCCTTGTGGTGGGGTGATGGCGTGCCTTTTGAAGAATGAGCCTGCGAGTCACCGGCACGTCGCGAGGTTAACCCGTGTGGGGTAGCCGCAGCGAAAGCGAGTCTGAATAGGGCGTATCGCATCCGTTGGGGTGTGTGTAGTGGCGTGTTGTGGACCCGAAGCGGAGTGATCTACCCATGGCCAGGGTGAAGCGCGGGTAAGACCGCGTGGAGGCCCGAACCCACTTAGGTTGAAGACTGAGGGGATGAGTTGTGGGTAGGGGTGAAAGGCCAATCAAACTCCGTGATAGCTGGTTCTCCCCGAAATGCATTTAGGTGCAGCGTTGCGTGTTTCTCACTGGAGGTAGAGCTACTGGATGGCCGATGGGCCCTACTAGGTTACTGACGTCAGCCAAACTCCGAATGCCGGTGAGTGTAAGCGTGGCAGTGAGACGGCGGGGGATAAGCTCCGTGCGTCGAGAGGGAAACAGCCCAGATCGCCGGCTAAGGCCCCAAAGCGTGTGCTAAGTGGAAAAGGATGTGCAGTCGCTTAGACAACCAGGAGGTTGGCTTAGAAGCAGCCACCCTTGAAAGAGTGCGTAATAGCTCACTGGTCAAGTGATTGTGCGCCGATAATGTAGCGGGGCTCAAGCACACCGCCGAAGCCGCGGCAATACGTAAGTATTGGGTAGGGGAGCGTCCTGCATCCGGTGAAGCCACAGAGTGATCTAGTGGTGGAGGGTGTGGGAGTGAGAATGCAGGCATGAGTAGCGATGAGGCAAGTGAGAACCTTGCCCGCCGAAAGACCAAGGGTTCCTGGGCCAGGCCAGTCCTCCCAGGGTGAGTCGGGACCTAAGGCGAGGCCGACAGGCGTAGTCGATGGACAACGGGTTGATATTCCCGTACCCGTGTGTGCGCGCCCATGATGAATCAGTGGTACTAACCACCCAAAAGGTGGTCGATCAATCCTTTCGGGGAGCGACGACTGCCCGCTGCGTGGGACCTTCGCTGGTAGTAGTCAAGCGATGGGGTGACGCAGGAAGGTAGCCGTACCAGTCAGTGGTAATACTGGGGCAAGCCCGTAGGACGTCAGATAGGCAAATCCGTCTGGCATATAAGTCCGAGAGGTGATGCATAGCCGATTGCGGCGAATTCGGTGATCCTATGCTGCCGAGAAAAGCCTCTAGCGAGCTCACACACGGCCCGTACCCCAAACCAACACAGGTGGTCAGGTAGAGAATACCAAGGCGTACGAGTTAACTATGGTTAAGGAACTCGGCAAAATACCCCCGTAACTTCGGGAGAAGGGGGACCCTCATACCGTCATGGCCTTCGCGGCCGGCAGCGGGAGGGGGTCGCAGAAACCAGTGAGAAGCGACTGTTTACTAAAAACACAGGTCCGTGCGAAGTCGCAAGACGATGTATACGGACTGACGCCTGCCCGGTGCTGGAAGGTTAAGAGGACCGGTTAACCCTTCGGGGTGAAGCTGAGAATTTAAGCCCCAGTAAACGGCGGTGGTAACTATAACCATCCTAAGGTAGCGAAATTCCTTGTCGGGTAAGTTCCGACCTGCACGAATGGCGTAACGACTTCTCAACTGTCTCAACCATAGACTCGGCGAAATTGCATTACGAGTAAAGATGCTCGTTACGCGCGGCAGGACGAAAAGACCCCGGGACCTTCACTATAGCTTGGTATTGATGTTCGATGCGGTTTGTGTAGGATAGGTGGGAGACTGTGAAACTCGCACGCCAGTGTGGGTGGAGTCGTTGTTGAAATACCACTCTGATCGTATTGGACCTCTAACTTCGAACCATGAAGCTGGTTCAGGGACAGTGCCTGGTGGGTAGTTTAACTGGGGCGGTTGCCTCCTAAAATGTAACGGAGGCGCCCAAAGGTTCCCTCAACCTGGACGGCAATCAGGTGTTGAGTGTAAGTGCACAAGGGAGCTTGACTGTAAGACTGACACGTCAAACAGGGACGAAAGTCGGGACTAGTGATCCGGCACCCCCGAGTGGAAGGGGTGTCGCTCAACGGATAAAAGGTACCCCGGGGATAACAGGCTGATCTTCCCCAAGAGTCCATATCGACGGGATGGTTTGGCACCTCGATGTCGGCTCGTCGCATCCTGGGGCTGGAGCAGGTCCCAAGGGTTGGGCTGTTCGCCCATTAAAGCGGCACGCGAGCTGGGTTTAGAACGTCGTGAGACAGTTCGGTCTCTATCCGCCGCGCGCGTCAGAATCTTGAGGAAACCTGTCCCTAGTACGAGAGGACCGGGACGGACGAACCTCTGGTATACCAGTTGTTCCACCAGGAGCACGGCTGGATGGCTACGTTCGGACAGGATAACCGCTGAAAGCATCTAAGCGGGAAACCTACTCCAAGACCAGGATTCTCACCCTTTTAGAGGGATAAGGCCCCCCGCAGACTACGGGATTGATAGACCAGACCTGGAAGCACCGCAAGGTGTGCAGGGAACTGGCACTAACCGGCCGAAAACTTACCAACACAAAGAAACAAACGTGTTGCCCGCAACCACACCACAAAACACTCAAAACCCACACCCCACCACCAAACACAAACTTGGTGACACGAGTGAACCACCCCCACACCAAGGGGAACGTTCACCACACAGGAAAAGAAAATAGAGTTACGGCGGAAATAGCGACAGGGAAACGCCCGGTCCCATCCCGAACCCGGAAGCTAAGCCTGTCAGCGCCGATGATACTGCCCACACGGGTGGAAAAGTAGGACACCGCCGAACACAACAT
>LZME01000067.1 GCA_001673575.1 Mycolicibacter heraklionensis
TCCTTGCTGTCACCCGTGAAGAAACTTCTCTCCACGGTAGAGGCTAAAGCGCTGGCCTACCAAATTCGGCGGTTCAGCGAGGCTCGACGCAGGAGAGGCGAAGCTGGAACCGCCTCATGAACCCGACAGATCCGCACGTAGGCGGGCCTCGTCGACCTCCCAGTAACTGTGCTCTCGTCCGTCGAGCAGCACCACCGGCAACCGGTCGCCGAATTCGGCTCGCGGGCCCGTGTCCCCGGCCGCCGCGGCGACGTCGACGTCGACTGTCTGCAGGTCGAACGCGAGTTCGGCCGCCAGCTGGATCAGCTGGTCGTGCACCTGCACGCAGACCGGGCAGCCCTCGCGGGTGAGCAGCTGTACCTGGTGGCGGGTCATGGCTCCAGTGTTGCAGGGCTGTCACCGGCCCGCCGAGGCCACCGGGTCCATGCGGCGGTTCCAGCTTCGCCTCTCCTCCGTCGAGCCTCACTGAACCACCGGGTCCATGCGGCGGTTCCAGCTTCGCCTCTCCTGCGTCGAGCCTCGCTGAACCGCCGAATTTGGTAGGCCAGCGCTTTAGCCTCTACCGTGGAGAGAAGTTTCTTCACGGGTGACAGCAAGGAGCGGACCAGGTGATATTGCCGTGAGCGTCCTGCTCTTCGGGGTCTCGCACCGCAGCGCCCCCGTCTCCGTACTCGAGCAGCTCAGCACCGCTGAATCCGATCAGATCAAGATCGTCGAGCAGGTGCTGCAATCGCCGCTCGTCACCGAGGCGATGATCCTGTCGACCTGCAACCGGGTTGAGATCTACGCCGTCGTCGACGCCTTCCACGCCGGATTGTCGGCGATCGGACAGGTGCTCTCCGAACACTCCGGCATGTCGATGGCCGACCTGACCAAGTACGCCTACGTCCGCTACAGCGAGGCCGCCGTAGAGCACCTGTTCTCGGTGGCCAGCGGCCTGGACTCCGCGGTCGTGGGCGAACAGCAGGTCCTGGGCCAGGTACGGCGTTCCTACGCCTCGGCCGAGGCCAACAGCAGTGTCGGCCGGGTGCTGCACGAACTGGCGCAGCGCGCGCTGTCGGTGGGCAAGCGGGTGCACTCCGAGACCGGAATCGACGCCGCCGGTGCGTCGGTGGTCTCGGTCGCCCTGGGCATCGCGGCCAAGCAGTGGGGTGACGGCGGGCTGCAGGGACGGACCGCAGTAGTGATCGGTGCCGGGTCGATGGGCGCGCTGTCCGCGGCACATCTGGTGCGCGCCGGTGTCCAACACATCCACGTCGTCAACCGTTCGCTGCCGCGCGCGCAACGGTTGGCCCGCAAGATCCGCGAGAGCGGTGTCACGGCCGACGCGGTAGCCCTGGACCGGATGGCTGCCAGCCTGACCAGCGCCGACATCGTGGTGTCATCCACCGGAGCGGTCAGCCCCGTCGTCTCACTGGCCGACGTGCACCACGCGCTGGCCGGGGGCACCCGCGACGAAGCGACCCAACCGCTGGTGATCTGTGATCTGGGCATGCCACGCGACGTCGACGCTGCGGTGGCTGGCTTGCCCGGAGTGCGGGTCATCGACATGGAACGGATTCAGCGCGAGCCCTCGGCGCAGGTCGCCACCGCCGACACCGAGGCCGCGCGCAACATCGTGGCCCGCGAGGTCGCCACCTATCTGGCCGGCCAGCGGATGGCCGAGGTCACCCCGACCGTGACCGCGCTGCGCCAGCGTGCCGCCGACGTGGTCACCGCCGAATTGCTGCGGCTGGATCACCGGCTGCCGGACCTGGAGGCCGCCCAGCGCGAGGAGGTGGCGCGTACCGTGCGCCGCGTCGTCGACAAGCTGCTGCATGCCCCCACGGTGCGGGTCAAACAGCTGGCCAGCTCGCCCGGCGGCGACAGCTACGCCGAGGCGTTACGCGAGCTGTTCGAGCTCGATCCGACCGCCGTGGACGCCGTCGCGACCGCCGGTGAACTGCCAGTAGTGCCGGGAGGACTTGATGTCAGCGCCGAAACCGGGTCGGCCGGGTAGACGTTTTGGGTGAAGTAATCCGCATCGGTACCCGGGGTAGCTTGTTGGCCACCACCCAGGCCGGGACCATTCGCGATGCTTTGGTGGCTGCTGGGCACCCCGCTGAACTGGTCGTGATCAGCACCGCCGGGGATGTCACGTCCGGTCCTATCGCCGACATCGGCGTGGGGGTGTTCACCGCTGCGCTGCGGGAGGCCATTCTGGACGGCCGCGTCGATGCTGCCGTGCACTCGCACAAGGACCTGCCGACCGCCGCTGACTCCCGGTTCCGGCTCGCCGCAAATCCGCCTCGGGAGGACGCTCGGGACGCGCTGGTGGCGCGTGACGGATTGGTGCTGGGGGAGTTGCCGGCGGGTGCCGTGGTGGGCACATCATCGCCGCGAAGGGCGGCACAGCTTAGAGCACTGGGTCTCGGTTTGGAAATTCGCCCCCTACGAGGCAACCTAGATAGCAGGTTGAACAGGGTAAGCAGCGGCGAACTCGACGCCATCGTGGTAGCCCGGGCGGGTCTGGCCCGACTGGGACGCCTCGACGCGGTCACCGAGACGTTGGAACCGGTACAGATGTTGCCGGCTCCGGCCCAAGGGGCACTGGCAGTCGAGTGCCGCGCCGGTGATACGGCACTGGCGGAGCTGCTGGCGGAGTTGGACGACGCCGACACCCGCCTGGCGGTTACCGCCGAGCGGACCCTGCTCGCCGAACTGGAGGCGGGCTGTTCCGCACCGGTGGGCGCGATCGCCGAAGTGGTCGAGTCCATCGATGAGGACGGCCGGGTCTTCGAGGAGCTGTCGCTGCGCGCTTGCGTGGCGGCGCTGGACGGATCCGACGTGATCCGCGCGTCCGGCATCGGCAGTCCGGACCGAGCCCGGGAACTGGGCGTGTCGGTCGCGGCGGAACTGTTCGAGTTGGGTGCGCGCGAGCTGATGGCGGACGCACGGTGAAGACGTGCGTCGGAAGTGAGTGAGAAGTGACGGGGAGTACGGAATGTCTCGCCAGGTGAGCGTGCGCGGGCAGAAGCCCAAGCCGGGCCGCATTGTTTTCGTCGGCTCGGGTCCCGGCGACCCGGGTCTGCTGACGACGCGGGCACGGACGGCGCTGACGAATGCCGCGCTGGTGTTTATCGACCCGGATGTGCCTGAGGCGGTGCTGGCGTTGATCGGCACGGACCTGCCTCCGATCGCCGGTCCGATGCCGCCGGCCCCCAAAGCGGACAAGGCCAGTGACGACGCGGCCGACAACGCCGACGGCGCCGACGCCGACGATGACGCTGCCGACGAGGCTGCTGCGACCGTTCCGGGCGGCCCCGACATCCGTCCGGCGCTGGGAGAGCCGGCCGAGGTGGCCAAGATTCTGGCCGCCGAGGCGCGCTCGGGTACCGACGTGGTGCGGCTGGTCGCCGGTGACCCGCTGTCGATCGACGCGGTCATCACCGAGGTAAACGCGGTGGCCCGCACCAACGTTGCTTTCGAGATCGTGCCGGGCCTGCCCGCCACCAGTGCGGTGCCCACCTACGCCGGTCTGCCGCTCGGCTCGTCGCACACGGTGGCCGACGTCCGCGACCCGAACGTGGATTGGGGCGCGCTGGCGGCCGCTCCGGGGCCACTGATCTTGCAGGCCACCACCTCGCACCTGCCGGAGGCGGCCCGCACCCTCATCGAGTACGGCCTGTCGGACGGCACGCCGTGCGTGGTCACCACCTCGGGGACCACCTGCGCGCAGCGTTCGATCGAGTCCAGTCTCGGCGGCCTGACGGAGGCGTCGGCGCTGGCCAGCATCGACCCGGTCATCCTGCCCAATGGCCAGGAGACTTCGGCCGGGCCGCTGGTGGTGACCATCGGCAAGACCGTGAGCAACCGAGCCAAGCTGAACTGGTGGGAGAGCCGCGCACTGTACGGCTGGACGGTTCTGGTGCCGCGCACCAAGGACCAGGCCGGGGAGATGAGTGACCGGCTGATTGGGCACGGCGCCTCACCGATCGAGGTTCCGACCATCGCCGTCGAGCCGCCGCGTAGCCCGGCCCAGATGGAAAGGGCCGTCAAGGGTTTGGTGGACGGGCGCTACCAGTGGGTGGTGTTCACCTCGACCAACGCGGTGCGCGCCGTGTGGGAGAAGTTCGCCGAGTTCGGTCTGGACGCGCGTGCGTTCTCCGGGGTGAAGATCGCCTGCGTCGGTGAGGCCACCGCAGAGCGTGTTCGGGCGTTCGGGATCAGCCCCGAGCTGGTGCCGTCGGGTGAGCAGTCCTCGCTGGGCCTGCTGGACGAATTCCCGCCCTACGACGATGTTTTCGACCCGGTGAACCGAGTGCTGCTGCCGCGTGCGGACATCGCCACTGAGACGCTGGCCGAAGGGCTGCGCGAGCGGGGCTGGGAGATCGAGGATGTCACCGCCTACCGCACCGTGCGGGCCGCTCCGCCGCCGGCGACCATCCGCGAGATGATCAAGACCGGTGGGTTCGACGCGGTGTGCTTCACCTCGAGCTCGACGGTGCGCAACCTCGTCGGCATCGCCGGCAAGCCGCACGCCCGGACCCTGGTGGCCTGCATCGGCCCCAAGACCGCCGAGACGGCAGCCGAATTCGGGCTGCGGGTGGACGTGCAGCCGGAGACTGCGGCAGTGGGTCCGCTGGTTGACGCGCTGGCCGAGCACGCTGCGCGTCTGCGGGCAGAGGGTGCGTTGCCGCCGCCGCGTAAGAAGAGCCGCAGGCGCTAACGGTGACGGCGAGCGCGGTGGCCCGATGACTGCATTTCCTCGCCAACGTCCCCGCCGGCTGCGTTCCACTCCGGCGCTGCGCCGGTTGGTGGCTCAAACGTCGCTGGAGCCAAGACATTTGGTGTTGCCGATGTTCGTCGCCGACGGCATCGACGAGCCTAGGCAGATCCCTTCTATGCCCGGGGTGTATCAGCACACGCGCGATTCGCTGCGCGCCGCGGCCGCCGAGGCGGTGGCGGCCGGCGTCGGCGGGCTGATGTTGTTCGGCGTTCCGACAGCGGCGGACAAAGACAGCATAGGATCGGTCGGCGCCGCGCCCGACGGCGTGCTCAACACCGCGCTGCGCGATCTGGCCGCCGATCTCGGTGATGCGACGGTGCTGATGGCCGACACCTGCCTGGACGAGTTCACCGATCACGGTCACTGCGGGGTGCTTGACGAGCGGGGTCGGGTAGACAACGACGCCACCCTGAAGTGCTACGTGGAACTGGCTGTCGCCCAAGCGGATGCGGGAGCTCACGTGGTGAGTCCGAGCGGAATGATGGACGGCCAGGTGGCCGCGATCCGCGACGGGCTGGATGCCGCCGGGCACAGCGACGTGGTGATTCTGGCCTATGCGGCGAAGTTCGCCTCGGCGTTCTACGGCCCGTTCCGTGACGCTGTCGCTTCGACCCTGGCCGGGGACCGTCGCACCTATCAGCAGGAACCCGGCAACGCCCGTGAGGCGCTGCGCGAGGTCACTCTCGATCTCGCGGAGGGCGCCGACATCGTCATGGTCAAACCCGCCATGGGCTACCTGGACGTGATCGCGGCGACCGCCGAGGTGTCCTCGGTTCCGGTCGCCGCCTACCAGGTCTCCGGCGAGTACGCGATGATCGCGGCGGCCGCTGCCAACGGCTGGATTGACGGACGATCCGCGGCACTGGAGTCCCTGATCGGGATCCGGCGGGCCGGTGCCGACATTGTGCTGAGCTACTGGGCGGCCGAAGCGGCCGGTTGGCTGGCGTGACAGCTCCCCCCGAGGAGCCACAGCCCCCGGGCAAGGCTCTCCCTGACCGTCCCGCGGACGTCGACACCGCATTCTGGCTGTGGCTGGCCGCCCTGCCGTTGATGACGTGCGGATACGTGGTGAACCTGCTGACCGCCCCGGAGATCCCCGCGTCGGCGGTCACCTACCCGATCGTCGCGCTGACGGCGATCGTGGTGGTCGTGGTGGTGGCGACGTTTCTGATGTTGATGCGCTCCGGGTATCGCTGGGCGCGCACCGTGTTGACCGGCGGCGGGATCGCCGCGGTGGTCAATGCGGTCAGCGCGCTGTGGCATGCCGATGCGAGGCCGGCGGTCGCGATGGTGGTGGCGGTCACCGGCATTGTCGGATCGGTGCTGATCGCCGCGGGGACCGTCCTGCTGCACCGATCCGAGGCGCACGCCTACTTCGTTCGGTAGCCGGTTTATCCGCTGCCGTCATGGTGACGGTGGGTGCTTGATCAGGTGGTTGTCGGCCGGTTCTCGATGGTGTGTACGAGCTGGGACTCCCGATCCCGCACTGCGAATGCGACCTCGAGGAACTGGGCGACCAGGGGGGAGCGTTCGTCGCGATGCCAGCCAACGGCGACCGCCGAGCCGGGCCAGTCGTTGATTCCCAGGAATTGCACGCCGGGGAGCGGCATGTAGTGCATGGCGACGACGCTGGTGACGGCGATGGCCGCTCCGGTCGCGACCAGCTGAGCTTCCTCAGTGATCGAGCTGATCGGAACGAGCCGGGCTTTGGTTGACTCGTCGCGTACCGCCTCCAAACACCAGAATGCACGGTAAGCCTCGTCCACGGTGTCCCCGTTGGTGATCGGGTCATCGACGAGATCCCGCGCGCACACCGAACCGCGGCCGGCCAGGTGGTGCGAACTCGACACCATCGCCACGACCGGATCGACGAACAAAACCTCCGTCTCGATGTTGGGAATGCCCTTCGGCAGCCGCACGAACGCCACGTCAGTGGCACCTGATGCCAGGCCCGCCGATGAGTCATGGACCGGAAACTCTTGCATCTCAACGACTACGGCGGGGTGCCGTTCCGCGAACTCGGCCAGGATCAACGGTGTCAGTTCGAGGGCAGCGCCGGGGACGTAGCCCAGCCGCAGGGTGCCGGCCGGCCCGCGCGCGGCCCGTCGGGCGGCGGATGCAGCCTCATCGAGAACAGTGAGCGCGGTGCGCGCTCCCTCGAGGAAGGCTTCGCCTGCGGGCGTCAACGTCACCTTGCGAGTGGTGCGGTCAAGCAACTTGGCGCCGACCAGGCTCTCGAGCTCCTTGATTTGCCGGCTGAGTGCCTGCTGGGCAAGGTGAACGCGCTCCGCGGCCTTGCCGAAGTGCAGTTCTTCGGCCACGGCCACGAAGTAGCCCAACTTGCGGGTGTTGATCTCGATGGGGCTCAGCATAGCTCGGGCAGCTTGCCTACGGGGGTCAAGCTACGCAGCTGGGCTGCCCGCAGGGCCGGTCACGGTGACGGTGACGGCGGTGGCGCCGCTGTCCGAGGCGATGATCAGCACCGGTGCGCCAGGGGCCGAAACCACATGCCCGCCGGTGACGGAGACCTGGTAGCCGTCCGGGTACTGGATCGGCGGTACCGAGATCTCGGTCTGCGATCCGGCGGCGAAGTGGCCTGTGCCGCCGGCCATTTCGGTGGAATAGCTGAGCGTGAAGGTGCCGGAGTCGAACGACCAGGAGGTCGGGGTGCCGGCAACGGCCTGCGCATAGGGCGCCGACGAGACTTCCAGCCTGGGCCAATCGACATTGTCGCCGACGGGCGGCTTGCTCGGGTCGAAGACCAGCGCATTGCCCGGGGCGGTGCCGGTGATGGCCGGCACTCCGTTATAGGCCCACTGCGACCAGCCCCACATGCGCTGGTCCGCCGCGTTCATCACCTGGCTGATTTCGGCTGCGCCGTTCGCGGAGCCGAACTCCGAGATGAGACCGGGCACACCGTAGGTGGTCGTGTATGCCTCGCCGTTCTCGGCCAGTAGCTCGATGTATCCCGGGCACAGCGGTGAGAGCGCCGCACTGATGCTGGTCAACATGCAGTAGTCGTGGAATGCGAAGACGCCGTGCGGGTCGTCCACCGGACCGAGCTGAGTCGGTACTGCTTCGTTGAACAGGGTGTTGGGCTCGTAGATCAATGGCGTGGTCGGGTCGACCGACCGAATCGCCGCGCTGACCTGGTTGTAGAACGGGGTCAGCTGTTGAGCTTCGTAGAAGGAATTCCCGAATATCGTTGACAGCCAAGTGGAACCGGCCCAGGGCTCGTTGATGATCTCGTAGCCGGCGATGTTGGGCTCATCTTTGAAGTAGTCCGCGACGGCTTGGGTCATCCGCGCGTAGTGGTTCAAAAGGCCCACGCCGTCGGGCCCTTTGGCGTTGGACCAGAACATGTCCCAGGCGTGATTCTGTGCGGGGTTGAGCGCGTAGTTGAGCCCGAAGCCGATGTCGGGGTTGGGCAATCCGCCGGTTTGGGTGGCCCACTCGGGTGCGCCTTCGCCGCCGAAGACGGGGCTGAAGTCGTCCTGGTGGAAGTCGATGATGCTGACGATGCCGTGGTTGGCCAGGGTCTGCACAGTCTGGTTGATCGAGGAAAGGTAGTTGTAGTCGATGACGCCGGGCTGTGGTTCCACTCCCGCCCAGATGACACCCAGCCGTACCGAGTTGAAGCCGTTGGCGGCCAAGAACGCTGCGTCATCGTCGCTGAATCCGCCGGCGGACGGCTCGTACGGCGAGATCTTGTAGACCTCGTTGAACCCGTGCAGCACGAGAACCCGACCGTCGGCGTCGGTGATCCAGGTGCCGGCGGTGGTGATACCGGCGACGGCTGCCGGAGCGCCGTCGAGGGTGCCGTAGTGGCCGTGGTCTCCGTGGGCGCCCAGCAGCATGCTGGCGTTGCCGCCGGCGCCGCCGAGGGCAGGGAGGTCACCGGGGCCGGTGTAGGTGCCGTCTCCGGCGTCGCCGCCGTTGCCGCCGTTGCCCATCAGCCAGCCGCCGTTGCCGCCGTCACCGCCATGGGCGCCGAGCCCGCCATCGCCGCCCTGGCCGCCGTTGCCGAACATGCCGGCGTTGCCACCGGCGCCGCCCACGCCGCCGGATTCGGTGTTGTCCCAGCCGTTTCCGCCGTCGCCGAACAGCCAGCCGCCGTCGGTGCCGTCGTGGTGTTCGGCGGTGCCGTCGATGCCGTCGCCGATCAGGGCGCGGCCGGTGAGGGCGAGGAAGGGTTGGTTGATGAGGTTGTTGATTTGCTGGCCGAGGTCGCTGTTGATCCAGTCTTCGATGCCGCTGTGGATTGGGGCGTAGAAGTACTGCAGCAGCACGGTGTTGGGGTCGGCGACGGCGGGGCTGGCCAGGGCCGAGCCGCTCAGTTCGCTCAGGACTGCGTCCCAGTGGGCCGGGGCCAGGAAGGTTTCCCAGGCGGAAGGAGAGACTACGGCGTCCCAGTCGAGGGCGTTGGTGCCAGCGTCCAGGAAGGGGTCGAGGGCTGCGTCGATTGCATCATCGAAGTCGGCTTGGGCCGCGGGTGCGGTGGCCAGTGGCGCCAGCCCGAAGGTCAGGATTGCCCCCGCGGTTACGGCAACACCGATGACCTGGCTGCTCAGGAGGCGATTTGCGGCGGGGCTGCTGTGGCGCATCATCCTGGTGCTCATCTCCAAGTTCGCGGCAAACCTGTGTAAAACATATATGTAGGCGGAAATCTAACTCTGCGTACTGGCGCGTAACTTAATAATCGCCAAAACCGGCTGGAGGTCGCGGCCAGGTGCTGGGAGCTTCCGGGCCGCGTTAGGCTGACCCGACATGTCTGACCCCCAGCCGCCAGTCGCACCGCTGTTCTTCGAGCGCGGTGCCAGCTGGTATTGGGTGCTGTTCGGGCCGATCTCGGCGGGACTGCTGGTGCTGATCCAGAACTCCGGCGGCTACGGCTTTCAGCCGCTGGTGCCCACCGTGCTGTTGGTGCTGGTCTCGACGATGCTCGCCATCCAGGTGAAGGCGGCGCGGATTCACACCTCCGTCGAGCTCACGGCAGACACGTTGCGGCAGGGCACCGAAACCATTCGGGTGGCCGACATCCTGGCGATCTACCCCGAGGCTGAGCGGCCCACCGGCTGGGGCAAGCAGGAACCGAAGAAGTGGCAGGAATCCCGCGCGCTGGGCGAGCTGAGCGGGGTGCCCCGACGCCGGGTGGGCATCGGATTGAGGCTGACCGGGCGGCGCACGGTGCAGGCCTGGGCGCGCGATCACCGCAGGTTTCGCGCCGTGCTCAGTGAACTGATTCCGGAAACGGTCCCACCGGGTGGGCCTGCCGAAACCGATGTCGAGGACGGATCGTCCTGGTGAGGGCGGGAGCTCCGATTCTGCGGGCCGTGGTCGAGCTGGCCTTGGCCGCCGTCGCGGCGGTGGGCTGCGCGATGAGCTGGCTGCAGGTGCGCTATCTGGTGCTGGTCGCGCCGGTCATCGACGGCGAACCGGCTACCACCTCGGTGACCTACCACCCACGCATGCTGCTGCTGGCGTGGGTGTTGGCGACGGCCGCCGGGGTGCTGGCAGTGGTCGGCGCCGCCCGACTGCGCCGGGCCCGCCGCGCAGCGGAGCCCATATACCCCATGGGGGTATAGTCGACGGCGTGATCACCACTGACCTTCAGTTGCGGGGAATGACCTGTGCGTCGTGCGCGGCGCGGGTGGAGCGCGGCTTGAACGCGCTCGATGGGGTGCATGCCACGGTGAACTTCGCGATCGAGCGCGCACACGTCGAGCACGATCCGAATGTCTCGGCAGCGGATCTGGTGCGCGCGGTGGAGTCCACCGGGTATCAGGCCGCGGTGGTCGGCGCGGCCCACGAGCACTCGGACGAGCATGCCGATGTCCCGGCTGCCCAACTACGCTCCCGGCTGGTCGTCTCGGCATTGTTGGCCCTGCCGGTGGTGGCGCTGTCGATGGTGATGCCCTGGCAGTTCAGCGGCTGGCAGTGGGTGGTGTTCGCCCTGACCACCCCGATCGTGGCGTGGGGCGGTTATCCGTTCCACCTCGCCGCGTTGCGTACTGCCGTCCATCGCGCCGCCACGATGGACACCCTGGTTTCGCTGGGCACTGTTGCGGCCTATCTGTGGTCGGCGGTTGCGGTCTTCACCGGGGCGGGACATCTGTATTTCGAGGTGGCCGCGGTCGTCACGGTCTTCTTGCTGGCCGGCCGCTACGCGGAATCGCACGCCAAACGTTCGGCGGGAGCAGCGCTGCGGGAATTGCTGGAACTCGGGGCCAAGGACGCCGCGGTCATGCGGCGCGAGGACGGTGTTCTGACCGAGGTCCGCGTGCCGATCGCGGAACTGCGGGTGGGCGACGTCATCGTGGTCCGGCCGGGGGAGCGGGTCGCCGCCGACGGTGTGGTCATCGACGGTGCCACTGCGCTGGACACCTCGGCAATGACCGGCGAATCGCTGCCCGTTGAGGTGGGAGTCGGCGCCGAAGTGTTGGGCGGTTCGCTCAACACCACCGGGCTGGTGCTGGTCCGAGCTGCCAAAGTCGGTGCCGATACCCAGCTGGCCCGGATGGCCACGATGGTCTCCGATGCCCAGGCCGGCAAGGCGTCAGTCCAGCGGCTCGCCGATCGAGTCTCGGCGGTATTCGTGCCCGCCGTGCTGGGGATCGCCGCGCTCACCCTGGCTGCCTGGCTGCTGACCGGTGCATCTGTCGCGTCGGCGTTCACCGCGGCCGTCGCGGTGCTGATCATCGCCTGCCCGTGCGCGCTTGGGCTGGCCACCCCGACCGCCATCCTGGTGGGCACCGGCCGCGGCGCGCAGCTCGGCATTCTGATCAAGAACCCCCAGGTGTTGGAGGCCGTCAAGGACATCGACACCGTCGTGCTGGACAAGACCGGCACGGTCACCACCGGAGTCATGGCTGTCGGTGGTCTCGCGGTCGCCCGCGGCGAGGACCCCGATACCGTGCTGGCCCGAGCCGCCGCCGTCGAATCGGGGTCCGAGCACCCGATCGCCGCGGCCATCGTCGCCGGAGCCAAGGCCGGCGGCCTGGAGATCGGCCAGGTGACCGACTTCGCCAGCCAGCCCGGCCATGGCGTGACCGGGGTGGTCGACGGTGTGCGGGTGGAGGTCACCCGATCGGCCGCCGCGCACGAAACCGGGACCGCCGTCGAGGTCTCCTGGGGCGGCCAGGCGCGCGGGACGATCACCCTGACCGACACCGTGCGGCCCACCAGCGCGGCAGCGGTGGCGGAGCTCCAGGCCATGGGTATCACTGCGATGCTGCTCACCGGTGACGGTGCGGCGGTGGCGCGCATGGTCGCCGGCGACGTCGGCATCGATCCGGCCAACGTCATCGCCAACGTCTTGCCCGCGGACAAGGCCGAGGCCGTCAAACGGCTGCAGGCGCAGGGCCGGCGGGTGGCCATGGTCGGCGACGGCGTCAACGACTCGGTGGCGCTGGCCACCGCCGATATCGGGATGGCGATGGGAACCGGCACCGACGCCGCCATCGAGGCCGGTGACGTGACGCTGGTGCGGGGTGACCTCGGCACGGTTCCGACAGCGCTGCGGCTGTCCGCACGCACCCTGCGGATCATCCGGCAGAACTTGATCTGGGCGTTCGGCTACAACATCGCGGCGATCCCGCTGGCGGCGGCCGGGCTGCTCAACCCAATGATCGCGGGCGCGGCAATGGCGGCCTCGTCGGTTTTGGTGGTGACCAATAGCCTGCGGCTTCGACGTTTCGCGCGGTAAGGTCCGAAAAAGTCGAACAGGGGGTTTGCTCTATGTATGCACGCAACGTTTCACACGGTGTGATCGCGAAGGCAGGGGCGGTGTGCGCCGGTCTGGCGGCGTTTGCTCTGGCGGTATCCGGGCCGGCCGGTGCGGATCCGGCCAATCCTGACCCGTTCAGCCCCAGCGACTGCATCGCTAACGCGAATGCGGTGTGTAACGCCGGTCCTTACGGCCCCGACAGCCTGACCAATCCGGCCAACATAAACAGCCCGCTGAACCCGGCTAACCCGGACAACCCGGCCAATCCGATGAACCCGGACAACCCGGCCAATCCGATGAACCCGGCGAACCCGGAAAGTCCGATGAACCCGATGAATCCGGCGAACCCGGCCAGCCCGATGAACCCGATGAACCAGGCCTAAGTGCCGTAGGCCTGCCGACGAGTGTGCGTTTTAGTCGGTTTGCGTGCGTGAGCGCGCCCAAAAACGCACACTCGGCGAGGGGGCGCCGGGGCTATGCGGGGAGATCAGGAATCGAGCCAGGCCAATTGGGCCGGAAGCTGCTCCCGCCAGTAGGAGACGTCGTGTCCACCGGGGGAGAACCCGCCAGCCGGCGGCGGATTGAGCTGGCCGATGAAGCTCTTGGTCGCGTACGCGAAGGGGTCCGCGGTCCCGCAGTCGACGCGTAGCGGGAACGGGGCCAGCCGCGGCGCCAGGTTGAACACGGAGTTCGTCCGCCAGTCGTCGACGCTGTCGAATGCGCCGGCGGGCGCGCCGAAGTAGGTCATGTAGATCGCCGGGCTGATGGCACAGATTCCTGCGGTGCGCGACGGACCCAGGCGGGTGCCCAGCTGCAGCGCGCCGTAGCCGCCCATCGACCAGCCCATGAACCCGACTCGGGTGATATCGATGCCCTTCTCCGGCAGCATCGGGATCAGCTCACCCAGCACCATCGCACCGGCGTCCTCACCGGAGCTGTGCCGGCGCCAGTAGGTGTTGCCGCCGTCGACGGCCACCACCGCGAACGGCGGCCGGCCGGCCGCGGTCAGCTTCGCCAGCTCTTCTTCCACGCCCAGATCCATCACCCAGGCCGCGTCGCCGTCCTTGCAGTGCAGGGCGATTACCGGCCGCAGTGGAGCGGTCTGTCCCGGCGGGCGGGCGATGATCCAGTTGGTCTCCACCCCGCCGCGGGCCGCGGACACGAACGAGCCGGATTCGCGGGTCGGATACGTAGTACCGGTCGCCCGCGACTCGGCCGGGTGCCGCCCCGCACCCACGCCGAACAGGCCTACAGCCCCCGCGGCACCGACCCCGAGGCGCAAAGCAGCCCGGCGGGTCAAATCTGCCATGTACAGCATCATCGCGTGGTGCCTGCCCGGTTTGCCCCGGCACGCCGCGGTATTGATCAGGTTGATGCCGGTTCGTTAGGAACATCGGGGACCGGCGGGCGGCCGAACTGCTGGCGAAACGCGTCCACGGTGTAACTCACGACGGTGGCCTCCCGTGGGGCACGGACCGTCGCCGAGCGGGGGATCCGCACCATGGGGCCGAGCTGGCCGGCGTACTGGTCCGGTTTGCCGATCTTGAGCAGCCCGTCGCCGGCGCCCGCCGAGTCGGGAGCGATCTCCACCTCGCCTTCGGTGACGACGTAGATCAGGTCCTCAACGGTGCCCTGTTCCAGCAGTACCGAACCCGGCCCCAGCAGGACCGGCGCCTGCTGCGGGCGGGTCGGTACGGCGGTCGGCGACAGCTGAATGACGATGTCGGCCAGCGGGACGATCCGGGTGTCATGGGTCGCGACCACCACAACGCGATCGCCGGCCGCCAGCACCCGCAACAGTTGCACGACTTCGCCCGCCCGGACGTAGTCCAGCTGCGCGGTGGGTTCATCGGCCAGGATCAGCGGCGGATCCAGGGCCAGGGCACGCGCCACCGCCACGCGCTGCTGCTGGCCACCACTGAGCTGCCCGGGATGGTGGGCGGTCCGATCGGCCAATCCGACCCGGGTCAGCAGATCCCGGGCGCGTTCTTGGGCGGACCACTGGGTCCATCCGGCCGCCCACATCGGGACCATCACGTTCTCCAACGCGGTCAGGCTCGGTACCAGGTTGAACGCCTGGAAGACGATGCCGACCGTGCGCCGCCGGTAGGAGGTGATGTCGCGCCGGCCTAGCGTGGTCACATCGGTGGCGCCGAACAGGATCTGACCGCTGGTCGGGCTCAAGATCCCGCCCAGGCACGACAGCAGCGTGGTCTTGCCGCAGCCGCTGGGACCGAGCACCACCACCAGCGAGCCGGCCGGGACGTCCAGGCTCAGGCCGTGGATGGGACGGATCGGTTCTCCGCCGCCGGTGGCGTATTCGATGACCAGATCACGGATCCGCAGGTCTCCCATGAGTTACGGCCCTCCGAACGCCAGTACCGGATCCACCGCGACCGCGTGGCGTAGACCCGCCAGGCTGGCCAGCAGGCCGATCCCCACTGCGGTCAGGACCAGCAGCGCGAACGACGACCCGGTCACCGCCACCAGCATCGGAAACAGCGGCCCGATCGACACCGCCAAGATGCCGCCGAGCACCGCCGCGGCCACCGCGACGACCACCGCCTGCAAGGCCAGTCCGGCCAGCACCATCCAGGTGGTGACCCCGAGTGCCTTGAATACCGCGAAGTCGCGGGTGCGTTCCAGCGCAGATAGGTAGATCAGGGAGCCCACGATCAGCGCAGCAACCCCCCACAGCAATACCGACATGTATGACAGGGCCATCTGGGCACCGGCCAGCGGGCGAACCATGTCGTCGACGGCGGCGGTTCGGTCCACCACCCGGTAGCCCTTCGGCACGTGCGAGGGCGTGCCCCGCACGCCGATCGCGGAGACCACCGGCTGACCCGAATACATCAGACGTTGAGCACCCGCCACGGTGAGGAAGCCATTGGGTTGGCCGGCCAGCGTGGTCGATTTCTCCACCAGGCCGACGATTCGCAGCTTGTCCGCGCCCAGTTCGATCTCGTCCCCGACAGCGCGCTTGAGCGTGGTCGACATCGCGATCTCGTTGGGTTCGGTCGGAGCTCGCCCCTCGGTGAGTGGCGGCATCGCGGCCTTGGGCACGCCGTAGATATTCACGTTCAGCGGCGCCTTACCGTCCTGCAGGATGGTGTTGCCGTAGACCACCGGCAGTGCGGCGTCCACGCCGGAAATTCGGGCGACATCGCCGGCTTCGGCCTGCGGGAAGCGCGACGAACCCATGAACGGTCCCACCGCGGCCGTCTGGATCAGGTAGCCGTCGATATTCAGTGAATCGACGACGTGCTCCGCCTCGACGCGGAATCCGTGGGTCAGCCCGGCCAGCACCAGGGTCAGGGCGAACACCATCGCGGTGCCCACCGCGGCGACGATGAACCGGCGCAGTCGCCACTGCAAATCGCGAAACGCGGTGATTAACATCCGCACGCGCGCATGTTATCGCAGCGTGCGGCTGTGATCGTCGTCGCGGCGTGCGGCCGGAAGGGCCTCCGCAAATCCGGAATGCCCGGTCAACCGCTAGCTTTTGGGCTACAAATACACACACGCCGCTTTCACGCGCCCGGTGTACGCCCCAGGGAGGGGGTCGGTGATGAATTACGCTGCCCTGCCACCGGAGATCAACTCGTTGCGGATCTACACCGGGCCGGGCTCCGCGCCGATGCGAGCAGCAGCCGCCGCCTGGGGCGGACTCGCCGCCGAACTGCACTCGGCGGTCGCCTCGTACGAATCGGTGATCGCCGAGCTGACGGCCCAAGCCTGGCTGGGGCCGGCCTCCCAGGCACTGACGCGGGCGGCCGCGCTGTACGTGGCCTGGATGACCGCCACCGCAACCCAGATCGACCACACGACCGCACAGGCGAACGCGGCGGCGGCCGCCTATGAGGCGGCGCACAGCGCGACGGTGCCGCCCTCGGTGGTGGCGGCCAACCGAGCTCAGCTGCTGCTGCTGATCGCCACCAATGTCTTGGGCACCAACACCGCGGCGATCGCCGCCAACGAGGCCGAATACGGCGAGATGTGGGCCCAGGACGCGGCCGCGATGTACGCCTACGCCGCGGGGTCGGCGGCCGCCACCGGGCTCACGCCGTTCCAGAAGCCACCGCAGACCAGTAATCCCGCCGGACCGGCCAGTCAGGCCGCCTCGGTCGGGTCCGCCGAGGCCACCTCGTCGTCGTCCGATGTCCAGTCCCTGCTCAGCCAGCTGGCTTCGGGGATCTTCGGGTCGCCGAACAACTCCATGCTGCAGACGGCCGCCGCCACCCTACCCGGGATAGCGCAGGGTCCCGAGGACCTGCTCACGTGGCCGAGCCTGTCCGATCTGTTGGGCGTCAGCGCGGTGTCGATGCTCTCGGTGGTGATGTCTGCCGGTGCTTGGGCGGCGGGGGACGCCAGCACCCGGGAGATCCTGGCCGAGCAGGATCAGCTGCAGATGGTGGAGTACGAGATCCTGCGCAACATCGATCTGTTCTCCCCGTTGACCCCGTCGCGGCCGATGGTGCCCGGGGTGTCGATGTCGGCGGCGATGGGCGAGGCAATCACCGCCGGAAACCTGTCGGTGCCGATCAACTGGGCGGCCAACGCCCCGGAAATTCGAAGCCTGTCCTATTCCAAGCCGCTGGCCGGACCGGGCTTCGGCGGCGCGCCGCCGACGTCGCTGGGCGCAGCCGGCACCGCGTTCAGCCAGATGGCGCTGGCGGGCATGGGCGGCAGTGCCCTGGCGGGCTCGGTCAGTCGCGGCCGCGGCGGCGCCGATGCGGCACCGTCCGCGAAAGTGCAGATGCCGCAGCGCGCGGCGGGTGACGCGGCGGCCGATACGCAGGCCGGTGACGCCGAGGGCGGCCCCGGCCCGTCAATGATGGGCATCGCCGCGGAGATCCGCGAATTCGCCGAGCTACGTGACCGTGGGTTGATCACCAACGACGAGTACAACGAACAGAAGATGCGCCTGTTAGGCCGTTAAGTCATTTCCGCATTCGCGGCGATTTTTCCGCTCAAATACCGCCCTTGTGGCTCCAAGGCTCGGTGGCTAAGCTCCGGCCACTCAGTAGTTGCTCAGGGCAGGCGAAGGGGCGGGAAATGGTCGATCGGGGCAGTCAGGGGCGTCTGAGCAGGAACCGTCACACCCTGGTGGGGGCCTGCCTGGCGCTGGGGTTGGCGCCTGCGGCACCGGCATCCGCCGACTTCGACGACCTGTTCGGGTTCGATCAGCTCTTCGACGCCGCGGCTCTGGGGGCCTCCGCGCTGCCCGACCCGGCCGATGCCGCCGACTCGCTGGATCTTTCGCAGGTGCTGGGCGACGACATCTACACCTGGGCATCGGTGGTCGAGGTCGTCTTCGCCGGACTGTTCCAGAATCAGCTCTACGCGACCGTTCACGATCTCGGCGAGATGTGGATCCAGGGGCCAGGTGTGCTGTTGGACCCGATCATCAACCCGCTCTTCGCTTTTGACGGCGCATGCGGCCTGATCTGCAACGGCGTCAACGGCACGGTCGATCACCCGGACGGTGGCGACGGCGGCTGGCTGTTCGGCGACGGTGGCAGCGGCTACAACCCGGGCGCCTCCGAAGAGAACGAACTCGGTGTCAGTGGCGGGGACGGCGGCGACGCGAAGATGATCGGCAACGGCGGCTGGGGCGGCGACGGCGGGGCCAGCGCTGACGGCGGTGTCGGCGGTATCGGCGGCTGGCTGATGGGCAACGGCGGTGACGGCGGCTGGGGCGGAGACGGGCTCGACAGTGTCTCGGGCACCGCCGGCAACGGCGGCGACGGTGGGCTCGGGGGCGATGCCATCTCGCTGTTCGGCACGGGCGGCCGCGGTGGTGACGGCGGTGACGGCGGCTGGGGCAACGACGGCGGCGATGGCGGCAACGGCGGCGCCGCGGGTGATGGCGGCAATGCGGTGGCCGGCTTCGGTGGCCCCGGTGGTTCCGGAGGCTACGGCGGTAACGGCGGCGCCGGCACCGCTGACCACCCGAGCGGCGGTAACGGTGGTGACGGCGGCGCCTCCGGAAACGCCGGCAACCTGGTGTTCATGGGCAACGCGGGGCCCGGCGGCTTCAGTGCTCCCGGTGGCAACGGCGGAGACGGCCTGGCCGGGTCGGCCGACGGCAACGGTGGCAACGGCGGCCGCGGCGGAGACAGTGGCTCCGGCGGCTCCGGCGGCAACCCGAGCCACGCTCGTGCCGGCGGGGCGGGCGGCAACGGCGGAGCTGCCGGATCGGCCACTGCCATCGCAGGCAACGGCGGTGACGGCGGCAATGGCGGTGACGGCATGCGCGACCATCCCAACGGAGGTGAAGCCGGCGGAGGCGGCAAGGGCGGCACCGGTGGTGCCGGTGGTGCCGGAACGGCTGCTCACCCCGATGGCGGAGCCGGCGGGACGGGCGGAAACGGGGGCACTGCCGGAGACGGCAACGCCGCGGCGACCGGCGGCGACGGGGGCAACGGAGGCGCCGGGGGCGCGGCCGGCCCCGGTGGGTCGGTCGGTCGCGGCGGCGACGGCGGCAATGGCGGCACGGGCGGTCGCGCTCCCACGCCGGGGGCGGGCGGTAAGGCCGGTAGCGGCGGAGCAGGGAACCCCGATGGCGGCGCCGGGCAGGCCGGGGCACCCGGCAGCTCAAGCGGGTGACCGAATCGGGTCAGTCGAGCTGATCCCGTTCTGCGGGAGCCTTCCAGGTGTGCGGCAGCATCGGCATGGTGGGGCCGGCGGCGCTCGCGGTCAAGGTGGTCAAACCGGTGACCGCAGAGTCGGTCTCATTGCGCACGGTGCCCGAGAACCCCACCTGGCCCGCGCCGTCTTCCGCGGCCAGGGCATCCGCCGAGTCGAGGTACTCATAGCGGTTGCCGGGATCGGTCAGCGCCCTGCGCTGCCGGCGACGGCGTAGCTGGTTCGCGGGAGTGGCGCTGGTTGCCACCGCCTCTGCCGCGCCGCGCCGCCGATCCTGCGCCGGAGTGCTCGCGCGCGCTTTCATCCGCGCCCCGCTGGCCGGGCCGGCGCCCACCAGGTACGGGACGAACGCAGACTCGGCGCCGGTGAACGGCGGCGGCAGAGCCGGGGCGCCACCGGCAACGGTGGCGGCCGGGGTCAGCGTCGGCGGAGCCATGGCCGGGGGAGCTGCCGGGGCGGGGGCCGGCGGGGCCGACAGCGCCGGTGCCGCCGCCGCGGCAGCGGGCACGGGCTGTGCTGGGTTCGGGGCGGGCAGCGCCGGTGCGGCGGGGGCGTTGATGCCCGCCAACCCGGCGACACCGACCAAACCGGCCAGCGGCGACACGGGTGCGACCAAACCGAGCATGGTCTCGGTCAGCGCCGTGACAGCCGGCGCCATCCCCAGCACGATCTCACCCGCGTAATGCGGCGCGATCGTCATCAACACCGGATCGCTGATCAGGCTGGTGAGCGGGTTATTGCTGGTCAGGTCGGCCTGGATGGCCTCGTTGATCTCGGCGATGCGGGTGGTCCACCAGCTCTCCTGATAGATATTGCCGAAGTCCTGGGTGGGCGCTTGGCCGGTCCGATGCTGGTGGTCGCGATGTGTCGGGGTGTTGGGATTGAGCACCGTCGGTGCGGTCGAGGCCGCCGGCGACGACGCCACCGCGGCGCCGGCCACCTCCTGATACGTCGACATCGTGGTGGCCGCTTGGACCCACATCCGGGTGTAGTCGGCTTCATTCAGGGCGATCGGAATCGCGTTGATTCCAAAGAAATTCGTCGCCACCAGCACCGCGTGCAGGGTGTGGTTGGCAGCCAACTCGGCCAGCGTCGGCATGGCTGCCAACGCGGAGGTGTAGGCGGTGGCGGCGGTCTGATGCTGAGCCGCCAGCGTCATGCTGTCCGCGCCGGCCTTCGCCAGCCAGGACAGATACGGAACATTCGCCGCCACATAGGATTCCGCGCTCGGTCCCTGCCACGATCCCGCCTGCACCGCCGAGAGCATCGTGGAAAGTTCTTGTGCCACTGCGGTGTATTCCGTGCTCAACGCATCCCACATCGCGGCAGCCGCCAGCAATGGGCCCGCGCCCGGACCGCTACTCAGCAAGGCTGAGTGCACCTCCGGTGGTGACGCCATCCAGATCGGCTCCGTCATTGCCGCCTTTCGCGCGGTGAAGTAACGAAAGCCTAAACCTCAGATCGTGATTATTTCCTGGAAGTTTCCTCGGAATGCGGGACTCGCCAATGTATTCGTCCGCATCTATGGAATCCCATGTACCTCGGTGGGTTATCGGGCGGGTGGACGCACCAGAAAGCCGCTCATGATCAGACTGCGGGCCAGCTCGATCTGTTGCGCGGCGGCCAGACCGGGCAGCTCGCCGACCCGGAACGGCTCGGTGCGTTCGGACACGAATCGCATCGCGGCCTCGTGGTCCGGACGGGCGGTGACGATCAGCTGGGCGAACTGCAGGCCGACGCCGTCGGTCGTTGTGGTCACCCGCGAGTACAGCGGTTGCTGCTTGCGCACCCAGGTCTCGACATCGAGCGCGACGGTGTCGCTGACCTGTCCAACGACCGGACAGCGGGCACGCCGCACCAGGAAGTCCTGCATGGCGCCAAGGCCTTCCGCGACGGAGTCGGGGGACTCGACCGCGGACAACCCGGCATGGATCAATGTGCTCAGGCCTGCCCGTACCTGCGGGTCATCCAGGTGCCGTGCGGGCAACCGGGTGTGCACGACGTCGTCGCGCAGACTCAACAGGTGCAGGGCGTGGGTCAGCAGTGTGAGCACAGTCGGGACGTGGATGCCGACGGTCAGGTGCACCGACGGTTCGCCTCCAGTCTCGGCGGAATGCACTCGGCCTCGCGGCAGATAGAGGGTGTCGCCAGCTTCCAGGCGCAGGCTCGTCGGGTCGGGAAGACCAGCCGGGTCAACCTCGTACATCTGTTGCATCCGGTGGGGTGGCACCGGATCGTCGCCGTAGAAATGCCAGGTCTTGCTGCCCTGGATCTGCAGCACCAGCACGTCGTGGTGGTCGTAGTGCGGCAGGAAGCCCGTGGCGGCCGGTGGGGTGACGTAGGCGTTGACGTGGGTCGGAAAGTTCAGCTCGACCTCGACCCCGTGGGTCAGCGTCGACATGCGGCGCAGCTGCTTCTCGATGTTGTTGCAGATGATCGTGTAGCCGCTGTCGGCCGCGGCGCGCACCCGCGCCACATCCAGAGTGCCGTTGGGCAGCGTGTACTGCTCGGGCTCGAGGTGATCGGCGCCGCGCACCAGGCGCACCGCCGACGGCTCGGTGGCCAATGCCGCCAGCAGTTGCTCAACCGCCGACGGGCCGGTCAGCAGGCGGTCGAAGTAGTCGGTGCGGTCCCGGGTGATGTGGTGTGGGGCGACGCCCCATAGCTCGTCGAGGAAGGTCTGCACCGTCACCGGCGCCAGTAGCCAGCCGAGCGGGGCTTCTGGGAGCTCCGGAACGTCGAAGCCCGACACCGGCCTCAAGCGCGGGTCAGCAACAACGTGTGCGGCACCCCGGCGCGTCCGAGCAGCTGACGCCATGGCGTTTTCAGCAGCCCCACCGCATTCTCGGTCGCCACCACCTGCGGGTTCGTGACAGCGAACGTCTTGCCTCCGACTTTGACCCGCCCGCCGTCGGCGGCCTGCAAATTCTTCACCCAGTCGCGCCCGGTTCCATACGGGAGCAGCACCGCGACGCCGTCGGCGGTGTGGAACATCGAGACCGGGGTGCGGTAGGCCGCGCCGGAGCGCCGGCCGGTGTGCTCGACTATCGACCACATCGGCACCCAGCCGCAGATCGGGCGGAACAGTGGGTTCGTCACGACCCGGTTGAACCGGGCGCGTCTCTCGGAGAACTGCACCGGTCAGCCCTGCCTGGTGAGCAGTACCGCCTGCTCGAACGGCAGCCGGGCGAAGATCCTGCGGGTACGCGGACTCACGTGCTCGGCCGCCTCTGCCTTGCTGACCACCCGCGGCGCGGTGACGCCGATGGTCTTGCCGTGCCGGCGCATGGTGCCACCGCCGGCGGCGGTGATGTTCTTCAACCAATCCCGATCCGGGCCGTAGGTGAGAAGAATGGCCACCCCGTTGTCGGTGCTGAACACGGTCAGCGGCGTCCGGTAAGGCTTGCCGGAGCGTCGCCCGACGTGCTCGAGGATTCCGAACGTCGGTGCCCAGCCTGCCCACATTCGCTGGATCGGGTTGGTCACATGCCGGTTGAACCGGGCCAGCCGCTGCGGTAGTTGCATGACTGCCATCCAACTCCGAGACCTGGGTCACCTCAACCCCCAACAACTACACCCTGTAGTCGCCTGAGCCGCGCGAGCTGGGACACTGGTCGTCGTGGGTAATGCGGATCGAGCCACGGCGGTATCGGAGCGGTTGTTCTCCGAGGCCTGCGCGGTGATCCCCGGCGGGGTCAACTCACCGGTCCGGGCTTTCGCCGCGGTGGGGGGTACGCCGCGCTTCATCGCCGAGGCGCAAGGCTGCTGGCTGACCGATGCCGACGGGCACCGCTACGTGGACCTGGTCTGCTCCTGGGGGCCGATGATCCTGGGACACGCCCACCCCGCGGTGGTCGAGGCGGTCCGCGACGCCGTCGGGACCGGCCTGTCCTTCGGGGCGCCGACCCGCGGCGAGACCGATTTGGTGACTGAGATCATTGCCCGGGTTCCCGCGGTGGCCAAGGTCCGGCTGGTCAACTCCGGCACCGAAGCCACCATGAGCGCGCTGCGTCTGGCCCGCGGCTTCACCGGCCGGGCCAAGGTCATCAAGTTCTCCGGCTGCTACCACGGCCATGTCGACGCCCTGCTCGCCGACGCCGGCTCCGGGGTGGCCACTTTGGCGCTGCCGTCGTCGCCGGGGGTCACCGGCGCGACCGCCGCCGACACGATTGTGCTGCCCTACAACGACATCGACGCCGTCCGTAAGGCCTTCGCCGAATTCGGCAACGAGATCGCCGCCGTCATCACCGAGGCCAGCCCCGGCAATATGGGTGTGGTGCCGCCGGCACCCGGCTTCAACGCCGAACTGCGCACGATCACCGCCGACCACGGGGCGCTGCTGATCATCGACGAGGTGATGACCGGCTTCCGGGTGAGCAGAAGCGGTTGGTGTGGAGAAGGTGGTATCGATCCCATCTCTGCCGACCTGTTCACCTTCGGCAAGGTGATCAGCGGTGGCCTTCCGGCCGCGGCGTTCGGCGGCCGGGCCGAGGTGATGGACCGACTGGCGCCGCTGGGGCCGGTCTACCAAGCCGGCACGCTGTCGGGGAACCCGGTGGCCACCGCCGCCGGCCTGGCCACGCTGCGCGCCGCCGACGACGACGTCTACGCCGCACTGGACAAGAATGCCGACCGGTTGACCGCGATGTTGGCCGAAGCGCTGACCGAGGCCGGTGTGCCGCACCAGATTCCGCGAGCCGGAAACATGTTCAGCGTGTTCTTCGCCGAGGAGCCCGTCACCGACTTCGCCGCCGCCCGCGCGAGTCAGACCTGGCGTTTCCCGGCGTTCTTCCACGCCCTGCTGGAAGCCGGCGTCTACCTGCCCTGCAGTGCCTTCGAAGCCTGGTTCGTCTCGGCGGCCCTGACCGAGGAGGCCTTCGACAAGATCGCCGAGGCGCTGCCCAGGGCAGCCCAAGCGGCGCGTGACGCAACCCCGGAGCCGAAACCCTGATGGCAGAACAAACCCGCGTCCACCTGATCCGCCACGGCGAGGTCCACAACCCCGACGGCATTCTCTACGGCCGGCTGCCCGGTTTCCGGCTTTCGGACACCGGCCGCGCCCAGGCCGTCGCCGCCGCCGACCTGCTGGCCGACCGCGACATCGTCGCGGTGATCGCCTCGCCGCTGCAGCGCGCCCAGGAGACCGCCGCCCCGATCGCCGCCCGGCACAACCTGGCCATCGACACCGACGAGGACCTGATCGAGTCGGCCAACTTCTTTGAGGGCAAACGGGTTTCACCCGGAGACGGCGCCTGGCGCAATCCACGGTTCTGGTGGCACCTGCGCAACCCGTTCACCCCGTCGTGGGGCGAGCCCTACGACCAGATCGCGGCCCGGATGGCCACCGCGGTGAGCAAGGCCCGCGCACGAGCCGCCGGCCACGAGGTGGTGTGCGTCAGCCACCAGCTGCCGGTCTGGACCGCGCGCCAGCATCTCACCGGCAACCGGCTCTGGCACGACCCGCGCCGGCGCGAATGCGGCGTGGGCTCGGTGACCACGCTGATCTACGACGGTGATCGTCTCGTCGACGTCGATTACCAGGTTCCGGCCGGCGGCTGACGATGCGGGCAGTGCTGATCGTCGGGGCAGTGCTGGCCGCGCTGATCTCGGGCTGCTCGGTCGGCGACGACGCCGTCACCCACGGCGGTACCTTCGAGTTCGTCTCGCCCGGCGGCAAGACCGACATCTTCTACGACCCCCCCGAGGACCGCGGCCGGCCCGGCCCGATCTCCGGGCCCGACCTGATGGATCCGTCGCGCACCATCAGCGTCGACGACTTCAGCGGCAAGGTCGTCGTCGTCAACGTGTGGGGGCAGTGGTGCGGACCCTGCCGCACCGAAATCAGCCAATTGCAAAGGGTTTACGACGACACCCGCGGCCGGGGTGTGGCGTTCCTGGGCATCGACGTCCGCGACCCCGAGCCGCAGGCCTCCCGCGACTTCATCTCCGACCGCCGCATCACCTATCCCTCGATCTACGACCCGGCGATGCGCACCATGATTGCGTTCGGCGG
>LZME01000068.1 GCA_001673575.1 Mycolicibacter heraklionensis
GCGGAGTCGGACTTGGCGCAGGTCGCCACCAGGCGGGTCATGATGGCCGAGACCGGCCGAGCCAGCAGACTGGCGCCGTGGACGTGCAACTGGCGTACCACGTCACGCTCGGAGGCCACCCCCTCCAGACCCTCACGCCCGATCACCACCATGGCGCCAGTCTGCTGGCTCGGCCGGTCTCGGCCATCATGACCCGCCTGGTGGCGACCTGCGCCAAGTCCGACTCCGCCGACGACGTCAGCATGTTGATGACCGAGCACCGCGCGCGTCACATACCGGTGCTGGAAAACGGCCGACTGGCCGGGATCGTCAGCATCGGCGACATCGTCAAGTCCCGGATGGAAGAGCTGCAGGCCGAACACGAGCAACTGCGCGACTACATCGCCCAGGGCTAGCCGGTCGCAGCGTCAGCTCCAGGCGTAGTCGCTGCGCAGCCGGGCAGCCACCACCTCGAACACCGAACGCTCCAGGATGGCGCCTTCGCGCCGGATCGATTCCTCGGGCACGTCGAGCACCCGGTCGAGCCGCACCCAGCTGACCCGGTGAGCGTCATCCCAGGTACCCGCGCCGATGCCGACCCAGTTCGTGTCCTCGGCATGTCGTTGCCTGCTGGACAGCATCAGGCCCAGCAGCATGTTGCGGTCGCGGCCGACGACCAATACCGGCCGATCTTTGCCGCGGTCTGGCTCGTCCTCGTAGGCCACCCAGGTCCAGACGATCTCGCCCGGGTCGGCGCGACCGTTGAGATCGGGGGCGTAGACGAGCCGGCGTGCCCGGTGCGCGGTGGGAACACTGCTGTCCGTCACGGGACGGCCGGCGGCGATCTCCGTAGCCGGCGCCGACCTGAGCATCTCCAGGCCGATCTTGATGCCCTGCTCAATACCGCGCTGGATGCGCTGCTGTACCTCCGGTGCCTGCTCGAGTTGGCGGATGAACCGTGGGGCTTCGTTGAACACCAGGTTCTCCGCGAATCGCTGCACCGACTCCCATGGGGTCTTCCGCGGGGAAGCCATGCTCGCAGCATAGGCGAAACCCGTTTCGGGCACCGGTTTCTGGGCCGCTGCGGCGGCGTCTCAGCGGCGGCAGTCCCTTGACGCGAACGTAAACAAAAGACACAGGAACCTGTACGAAAACTGAAGTGCCACTTGTGTTGTCCGCAGATACGCATCGGCGTACGGTACGGGAATATTGATTAACAGGGGGCTTCTTTTCAACGGGCCGGCGCCGGCTTATCCGGGGCGTCAGTCGGGCGGAAGATTTCAATCGGTGGGTGGAAGTCGCCGAAAACCGCAGTCTGGGGAGGTTTTGGCTTTTCCTCCGGGGGTGCTTGAAGTGGGGCAAGCCGCCGCCCGGAATGACACGTATGGCATGGCGTTCGCCGGTAACTGATGCCTTGGCTGAGTCCGGTGTGCGATCGCCCGGGTCTTTCTATGCGCCGAGGGGCTATCAGGAGGTATATGGATTTGCGCAACTATCGCGCAGGGTTTCAATCGTAACCGGGTTAGTGAAACTGACAGAGCCCCTGTGGCTTTCAGTGATGGGGCGGGGGGGCTCCTGGGGCGGGCTACCGCCAAAGAGAGACATCGCGAAAGGCCGCGAAAGGTATTGAACATGAACATGCGCAAGATCGTCGTCGTTGGTGGCTTCGCCGCCGGCGCGGCGTTTGTATTGGCGCCGTTGGCCTCGGCCGACACCGACCCGTTGGCGCCCCTCGTAAGCAGCGAGATCGCGTCAATGAACTTTCTGTTCGGGACCGACACCTTCCTGGCGGGCGTCCCGTCCACGGACGTCACTATGGGCCCGCAGGGCTTCGAGATCATCAAGCCGGCGGACGTTACGGCGGTTCAGGACAATGGCACAACCCTGTTCGACCACCTGGTCTACGGGTTCAACCCGCAGGAAGCCGGGCTGGCCTCCGATCCGGGTGCCTACAGCGTCTTCAACGGCGCGATGGTCCCCTTCGACGACAGCATCAACTCGCTGCTGTACGCGATGATGAACAACGGCGCTGTGCTCGACTGGGACAGCGGCGACCTATTTGGTGGCAACAGCGCGATGGACATCGCCAACTCCGCCGGAAGCGGCTGGGAAGAGGCCGCTAATTATCTCAGCTTCGCCTGGGGTGACCTGATGGGCTATTTCGGCATCTTCGACTCCTAGCCGCAGCCCGAAGCGAAACCCCCGGAGGATCGCCTCCGGGGGTTTCGTCTTGCTGCGGCACCGTCGAGCCAGTCGTTCACTTGGGCATTCCCATGTCGCCCGATCCTGTGTATGGGCGGCCCAGTGTATGGCCCAAGGAACGCCCTGACGTGCGAAAACCCGGCCCGCCTTGAGGGAACACGTGCGAAGGGCCGAAGAATCCGAAGTGCAAGTGAACATTCACTTGTGTTGATCACAGGTCTTTGTTAGATTTAATCCGGCTTACAGCAAAGGTGCTGGGGGGAGCCGTCGGCGGAGGTGGGGAGAACCGACCGCCGGGCAGTGCGTATGAAGGGCATCTGGGGGGATGGACATGCAGAAAATCGGCGTGCTTGGCAGCTTTGCCGCTGGCATCGGACTTGCGTTGGCGCCGTTGGCGGCGGCCGACGACTCGACCGGCTTCGACTTCAGCGCGGTGCTGGCCAGTGAGATTCAGTCGATGAACTTCCTCTTCGAGTCACAGGCCGCCTTGGCCGGCGTCGCGGACAAGGTCATCGACGCCTCGGCCGGGCAGCCCTTCCTGACCATCGACAAAGACGACGTGAACGCCACCCTCGGGACGCTGCTCTACGGCCTCAACTGGGAGAACGAGATCTCTTCCGACCCGGGCGCTTACAGCCTGCTCAACGGCGCGTTGACCGAGTTCGTCGACGGCAACAATGTGCTGTTGTTCGCGATCCTCAACGGCGGCGACCAGATCGACTTTGAAAACGCCGCCGACTACCTGTTCGGCACCGACGCCGCGATCGCCGCCGGTCTGGCCGGAGACAGTGCCTGGGAAGATGCCGCGCTCTTCTTCCAGGCCGGCCTGGCCGACATCGGCGGTTACTTGGCGATTGACCTGTAATTGTCGCTCGGAAACGCGAACCCCCGGAGATAGGACTCCGGGGGTTTCGTTTTGAAGCCTCCGCCTCGCTACCCTGACTAGGCAGAAGGCACTACCGCCCCCCGTTCACCAGGAGATTCCCATCAGCAGTTTCGCCGACCAGACCTTCACCGCGCCGGCGCAGATACGGAACTTCTGCATCATCGCCCACATCGACCATGGCAAGTCCACCTTGGCCGACCGGATGCTGCAGCTCACCGGCGTCGTCGACGACCGATCGATGCGGGCCCAGTACCTGGACCGGATGGACATCGAGCGGGAACGCGGCATCACCATCAAGGCGCAAAACGTTCGGCTGCCCTGGACGGTTAAGGAACCGAACGGTGCTCCCGCCGGCGACTACGTGCTGCATCTAATCGACACCCCCGGACACGTCGACTTCACCTACGAGGTCTCGCGTGCGCTGGAGGCTTGCGAGGGCGCCATCCTGCTAGTCGACGCCGCCCAGGGCATCGAGGCGCAGACCCTGGCCAACCTGTACCTGGCGCTCGACCGTGATCTGACGATCATTCCCGTGCTCAACAAGATCGACCTTCCCGCCGCCGACCCCGAGCGCTATGCCGCCGAACTGGCCCACATCATCGGATGCGAGCCCGAAGACGTGCTGAAGGTGTCGGGCAAGACCGGCGAAGGCGTGGCCGAACTGCTCGACGAAGTGGTCAAGCAGGTGCCGGCTCCCACCGGCGACGCCGACGCGCCCGCACGCGCGATGATCTTCGACTCGGTCTACGACATCTACCGCGGAGTGGTCACCTACGTCCGTGTCGTCGACGGCAAGATCACCCCGCGCGAGAAGATCGCCATGATGTCTACCGGCGCCACTCACGAGCTGCTGGAAGTCGGCATCGTCTCCCCGGAACCCAAGGCCACCAAGGGGCTTGGCGTCGGCGAGGTGGGTTACCTGATCACCGGTGTGAAGGACGTGCGCCAGTCCAAGGTGGGTGACACCGTCACCTCCGCACGCAATGGCGCCACCGAGGCGCTGACCGGATACCGCGAGCCCAAGCCGATGGTCTATTCCGGGCTGTACCCGGTGGACGGGTCGGACTACCCGAACCTGCGCGAGGCGCTGGACAAACTGCAGCTCAACGATGCTGCCCTCACCTACGAGCCGGAAACTTCGGTGGCGCTGGGCTTCGGCTTCCGGTGCGGCTTCCTGGGCTTGCTGCACATGGAGATCACCCGGGAGCGCCTGGAACGCGAGTTCAACCTCGACCTGATCTCCACTGCGCCCAACGTCGTCTATCGGGTGATCAAAGAAGGCAAAGGCGGCGAGTCCGACGAGATCGTGGTGACCAACCCGTCTGACTGGCCGGAGGGCAAGATCCGCACCGTCTACGAGCCGGTCGTCAAGACCACCGTGATCGCGCCGAGTGAGTTCGTCGGCACCATCATGGAGCTCTGCCAGTCCCGGCGTGGGGATCTCGGCGGCATGGACTACCTCTCTGAAGAGCGGGTCGAACTGCGCTACACGTTGCCGTTGGGCGAGATCATCTTCGACTTCTTCGACTCGCTGAAGTCGCGCACTCGCGGCTACGCCAGCTTGGACTACGAGGAAGCCGGCGAGCAGGAGGCCGACTTGGTCAAGGTCGACATCCTGCTGCAGGGCGAGGCGGTGGACGCGTTCAGTGCGATCGTCCACAAAGACTCGGCCTCGGCGTACGGCAACAAGATGACCACCAAGCTCAAGGAGCTGATCCCGCGCCAGCAGTTCGAAGTGCCGGTGCAGGCAGCGATCGGCTCGAGAATCATTGCCCGCGAAAACATCCGGGCCATCCGCAAGGACGTGCTGTCCAAGTGCTACGGCGGTGACATCACCCGTAAGCGCAAGCTGCTGGAAAAGCAGAAAGAGGGCAAGAAGCGGATGAAGACCATCGGTCGCGTCGACGTGCCGCAGGAGGCATTCGTCGCGGCATTGTCGACCGACAGTGCGGGTCCTGCCGGAGACAAGGCTAAGAAGTAGTGACCTCGCGGGCAGGCACGATCGCGGCAGGCGCGATGGCGGTCGTGCTGCTGGCCAGCGGGTGCACCACGGTAGTCTCCGGAACCGTCCGGCCCGCACCCGGATTGGCGCCCACTCCCGTGACCGGGATCGCGGTCCGGCAGGTATTGCTCGATGACTCTGAGCTGTCGAAGCTGACCGGCCAGCCCTTCCGCAGCGACCCCTCCATCCCGCCGCGGTTCGGCGGCCTCGACGAGCTACCCGACGCGTGGGAGTCGGCCGATCCACAAGACTGTGTCGGCGCAGCGGTTGGCGGTCAGCGCAGCGTCTACAGCGCCGCCCGGGTTCGCGACGCTGCCCATGAGTTCTGGGACAGCTCCAGCGACGATTCGCCGCTGACCGGGGTGGGCGAGGCGGTCATCGCACTGGACAGCGCCGCAGACGCCGACGCGGTCTTCGAGAAGTTCGCTCAGCAGTGGGGTAGCTGTGACGGGGTCGTGGTGACGCGAGACAGCGGGACTGACAGCGAGGCCAGCGGCGAGATCACCGACGTCGCCAATCAGGATGCGGTATTGGTGGCCACTGTGCGCACCAGTGTGGACGGTGAAGCGGGACTGCGGGTTTCGCGGGCGCTCGCGGCGCGGGTGAACTGCGTCGTCGACATTGATGTGTTCTGGTTCGTCGAGGATGATGACCACTCCGGTGCGCCGCCCGCCGGCGACACCACGGCCGCCGACCTGGCTCGGGCGATGCTGGACAAGGTCCGCAACCTCAGCGGCTGACCCCCGGCCGAACGTGAAGCTGGCTTCACACTTGGCGTAGGGCAAGCCCTACATAGGCGCGTTCGCGGGCTGGAAACCTCCGGTGGAGTCGGCCTCCTCTTCAGCCCGAATCACGTGGACGACCGCGTTGATCAGCGCCAGGTGGGTGAAGGCCTGCGGGAAGTTGCCCAAGTGCCGCCCGGTGCGGGGCTCGATCTCCTCGGCGTAGAGATGCAACGGGCTGGCGAACGACAGCAGCCGCTCGCACAGATGCTTGGCCCGGCTCACTTCTCCGATCTCGACCAGTGCCGAGACCAGCCAGAACGAGCAGATGGTGAAGGTGCCCTCGGCGCCGGACAGTCCGTCGTCAGTCTCCTCGGTGCGATAGCGCAGCACCAGGCCGTCCTCGGTGAGTTCTTCGGCGATCGCCATCACGGTGGCGCGCACTCGCGGGTCGTCGGCCGGCAGGAACCGGGTGAGCACCACCAGCAGCAACGATGCGTCCAGCGCCGTACTGCCGTAGGTCTGGGTCAGCACACCGCGGGAATCCACCCCGTTGGCCAGCACGTCAGCCTTGATCTCCTCGGCGATCGCTCGCCACTGCTTGGCGTAGGAGACCGCGCCCTGCAGCTCAGCCAGTTTCGACCCGCGGTCCAGCGCCACCCAGCACATCACCTTCGACGAGGTGAAGTGCTGCGGTTCGCCGCGCACCTCCCAGATACCCCGGTCGGGTTCGCGCCAGTGCTTGATCGCCTCTTCCACCTGACGTTTCAGCACCGGCCACAGCGTCTCCGGAATCTGCTCGCGAGACTTCGCGTGCAGGTAGACCGAGTCCAGCATGGTGCCCCAGATGTCGTGCTGTTGCTGGTTGTACGCGCCATTGCCGATCCGCACCGGACGGGCGTTGTCGTAGCCGGACAGGTGGTCCAGCTCCTGCTCCACCAGTTCGTGCTCCCCACCGACGCCGTACATCACTTGCAACGGATGCTGCTGTCCGTTATTGACGCCGGACACGTCGGCGATGAACGAGAAGAAGTCGTCGGCCTCACGGTCCAGGCCCAGCGTGTACAGGCCCCAGAGGGTGAATGCAGAGTCGCGCACCCAGCTGTATCGGTAGTCCCAATTCCGTTCGCCCTGAGGGGTTTCCGGTAACGAGGTCGTGGGCGCAGCCAGCAGTGCCCCGGTTGGTGAGTAGGTCAGGCCCTTCAGTGTCAGCGCGCTGCGCTGCAGATACGAGCGCCACGGATGGTCGGGGAAGTTTCCGATATTGATCCACTGTCGCCAGCACTCGGTGGTGTTCCACATCTTGTCCGCGGCTTCGGCATAGCTTTGCGGCGCAGGGTGTTTCGACCAGCTCAAGGCCACGAAGACGTCGTCGCCCTCGGTCAGCCGGGTGCGGGCTCTGGCTTCACGGCCCTCCAGTCCCAGCCGCAGATTCGTCGTCAGGCGCAGGGTCGGGTGGGCGTCCGGATTCTGCCGGGCCCGCGCGATTGCCTCGCCGTAGGCGTTGGCCGAGTATTCCCAGGTGGCGCTGGTGCGGTGATAGTCGAATGCCGGCTCGCAGCTCATGGTCAGCTCGACGGTGCCACTGACGCAACGCACCGTGCGCAGCAGGATGTGCTCGGCGTCCCAGTCGGTGGGGGTGCGCCGGTGCGTCTGCGACCGCGCGTCGATGTCGTGCCACTTACCCATCACCAGCGCGTCACGCACGATCAGCCAACCGGTGTGGGTCTGCCAGGTGGTTTCCATGATCGGGCTGCCGGGCAGGTAGCGCCGGGCCGCGGGCACCGACACCCCGTAGGGGCCGAGCCGAAAATGTCCGGCGCTGCGGTCCAACAGGGCACCGAAGACGCTGGGGGAGTCCGGGCGCGGCAGGCACATCCACTCCACCGAGCCGGCCGCCGAGATCAGGCAGGTGTTCTCGCAATCCGAGAGAAACGCGTAGTCGGCGATCGGGGGAAACGGATTGCGGACCTGACTTGGTGTCGCCGCATACGGCACTGGGGCGGTCGCCGACAGGGGCGGTGGCGTCGGGGCCGCGGTGTTGGTGCCTCCGGCCGGCGTGGTGACGTCAGGGGCGGTCTTGGCGGGTGCATCGCCCGGCGGGGTGTGCAGGTCCATTCCGTCATCATCTCTGGCGGCATGGCGCACGTCCACCCGGATCGGTCGATCGCGGCTTCGGCCGCGGGCTCCCCAGGGCAACGCCGGCGACCCGCTTCGCCCGGCTTCGCCGCGCTTGCGATCGCCGCTAGAGTCATGGGGGTGGTGGGCTTTTTGAGCTGGTGGGACGGTGTTGAGCTGTGGCTATCCGGCCTCGGCTTCGTGGTACAGACCGCGGTGGTGATGCCGGTGGTGTTGTTGCTCGCCTACGGCTTGGCCTCGGTGTTGGACGCGGTACTGGGGGAGGGAATACGGGTGCAGGAGCGTGTCCGGCACGGTCGTGACGGTGGGGCCCGCTGATGCCTCGTTCCCAGGTGACGCTGGTGCTGGTCGGCCTGATTGTGTTGGTGATCGTCACCTGGCTGCTCACGCGCTGACCCGCTAGACCCGCCGAACCGGGCCGGGGGCTGCGCGCACCGGCCTCTGTTATGCTTCCCCGCATGTCCGCAGCGACCGGTGACCGGCAGCGCCAGTTTTTGGCGTTCCCGAAGCTCGCCGTGATCACTTCCGCTGTGGCCGACCTGCACTGTTGTCGCTGATACCGCACCCGTCGGCGTACCGGTGTCGTCTTTTTTTGACGCACGTTCTTTGAATCGAACGCCTTTCGCGATCCGACGGACAAGCATTCTTGCCGACGTCTAAACGGATTCGCCCGGAAAGGTCATCAATGCCCAACACCATCGCGCGCAGCGTCGCGCTGGCACTGGCCGCCGCCATGGCAGTCACCACACTCGCCGGGTGTGGCGGTGGACCCAGCGACGTCGTCGGAGGTGGCGAGCGCTCCGATGCGCACACCACCCTGACGCTGGTGGCCTACGCGGTTCCCGAACCCGGTTGGAGCAAGGTGATCCCGGCCTTCTACAACACCGAGGCGGGCGCCGACGTTCAGGTCGTCACCTCCTATGGCGCGTCGGGCGATCAGTCCCGCGGGGTCGCCAGCGGCAAACCCGCTGACATCGTGAACTTCTCGGTGGAACCCGACGTCACCCGATTGGTGAAGGCCGGCAAGGTCGCCGAGGACTGGAACGCCGATGTCACCAGGGGTATCCCCTTCGGTTCGGTGGTGACCTTGGTGGTCCGGCAGGGCAACCCCAAGCACATCAACGGCTGGGACGATCTGTTGCGGCCCGGGGTCGAGGTGATCAGCCCCAGCCCGCTGAGCTCTGGATCGGCCAAATGGAATCTGCTGGCTCCGTATGCCGTCAAGAGCGAGGGCGGCAAGAACCCACAGGCCGGACTGGACTTTATCGAGCAGCTGGTCAGTGACCATTTCAAGCTGCGCCCGGGCTCCGGTCGTGAGGCCACCGATGTGTTCCTGCAGGGCAGCGGCGACGTGCTGATCAGCTATGAGAACGAGGCGATCGCGGTCGAGCGCAAGGGCAAGCCGGTGGAGCACGTCAACCCGTCGCAGACCTTCAAGATCGAGAACCCGTTGGCTGTGGTGACCTCCAGTCGCCACCTGGACACCGTCACCGCGTTCAAGAATTTCCAGTACACGGCGGCGGCGCAACGCCTCTGGGCCGAAGCCGGGTTCCGTCCGGCCGACCCGAGCATTGCCGACGAGTTCCGCCACGCGTTCCCGGATCCGGACAAGCTGTGGACCATCGCGGACCTCGGCGGGTGGGACGTTGTCGACAACTCCCTCTTCGACAAGTCGAGCGGCGCCATCACCAAGATCTACACCCGGGTCACCGGATGAGCGCGGCACTGGTCACCGAGGAGACTCGAGCCGGCGAGGGCGGGGCCCACTCGAGGTTCCGACGTGAAGGGGTGTCGCTGCGCGTCGGTGCCGCCACGGTGTGGCTGTCGCTGATCGTGTTGGCGCCGCTGGCCGCGATCGCCTGGCAGGCCGGTGGCGGCGGGTGGCGTGCATTCCAATTGGCGGTCACCTCGCACGCTGCACTGCAGTCGTTCCGGGTGACGCTGACGATCGCGGCCGGGGTCACCGTGCTCAACCTGGTGTTCGGCCTGTTGATCGCGTGGGTTCTGGTGCGCGACGACTTCCTTGGCAAACGCTTCATCGATGTGATCATCGATCTGCCGTTCGCGTTGCCCACGATCGTCGCGAGCCTGGTGATGTTGGCGCTCTACGGCCCTGCCAGCCCGGTGCACGTGCACCTTCAGCACACCGCGTGGGGTGTCGGCCTGGCGCTGGCGTTCGTCACGCTGCCCTTCGTGGTGCGGTCGGTACAACCGGTGCTGCTGGAGATCGACCGGGAGGTCGAGGAAGCAGCCGCGTCGCTGGGTGCCTCCGGACTGACCATCTTCCGCGCCGTGGTGCTGCCCGCGCTGACCCCAGCACTGTTGACGGGTGCGGGACTGGCGTTCTCCCGGGCGATCGGCGAGTTCGGCTCGGTGGTGTTGATCGGCGGCGCGGTGCCCGGCAAGACCGAGGTTTCCTCGCAGTGGATCCGCACCCTGATCGAGAACGATGACCGCACCGGTGCGGCGGCGATCTCGTTGGTGCTGCTCGGGGTTTCGTTCCTGGTGCTGCTCGCGTTGCGGGTGCTGGGATCGCGAGTGAGCAAGCGGCAGGAGAGGTCCTGAAATGACGTCGACACGGAAATTCCGTTATCTGTTCCGCTTCCTGGCGGTGGCCTACGTCAGCTTGCTGTTGATCGTCCCGGTGTCGTTGATCCTGTGGCGCAGCTTCGAACCGGGTTTCGGACAGTTCGTCGACTACATCTCCACGCCGGCCGCCATCTCAGCGCTGCAGCTGTCGCTGCTGGTAGTGGCGATCGTGGTGCCGCTGAACGTCATCTTCGGTATTCCGACGGCATTGGTATTGGCGCGCAATAAGTTCCGCGGCAAGGGCGTGCTGCAGGCGGTCATCGACCTGCCATTCGCGGTCTCTCCGGTGATCGTCGGTGTGGCGCTGGTCGTGCTGTGGGGATCTGCGGGGTTGTTGGGCTTCGTCGAGAACGACTGGGGTTTCAAGATCATCTTCGGTCTGCCCGGCATCGTGCTGGCCAGCATCTTCGTCACGCTGCCGTTCGTGATCCGGGAAGTCGAACCGGTGCTACACGAACTGGGCACCGATATGGAAGAAGCGTCGGCCACGCTGGGTTCGAGCTGGTGGCAGACGTTCTGGCGGATCACGCTGCCGTCGATCCGTTGGGGGCTGACGTACGGGATCGTGCTGACGGTGGCGCGCACCCTCGGCGAGTACGGCGCGGTGTTGATCGTGTCGTCGAATCTGCCCGGAAAGTCTCAGACGCTGACGCTGCTGGTGTCTGACCGTTACAACCGCGGCGCCGAGTACGGCGCCTACGCCTTGTCCACGCTGTTGATGACGGTGTCGGTGTTGGTCTTGATCGTTCAGGTGGTGCTCGACGTTCGGGCCGGAAAGGGAGACAAATGAGCAACGCAATCACGGTGCGCGGGGCGAACAAGCGCTACGGCGACTTCGTCGCGTTGGATAATGTCGACTTCGCGGTCCCGTCCGGTTCATTGACGGCGCTGCTCGGCCCCAGCGGCTCGGGTAAGTCGACTCTGCTACGCGCCATCGCCGGCCTGGACCACCCGGACAGCGGAACGGTCACCATCAACGGCGTCGACGTCACCGGTGTGCCGCCGCAGCGGCGCGGGATCGGGTTCGTCTTCCAGCACTACGCGGCGTTCAAACACATGACGGTGCGCGACAACGTGGCATTCGGGCTCAAGATCCGCAAGCGGCCCAAGGCGGAGATCAAGGAGAAAGTCGACAACCTGCTGGAAGTGGTGGGGCTCAGCGGTTTCCAGACCCGCTATCCCAACCAGCTCTCCGGTGGTCAGCGCCAGCGGATGGCCCTGGCACGGGCCCTTGCGGTGGACCCGCAGGTGCTGCTGCTCGACGAGCCGTTCGGGGCGTTGGACGCCAAGGTCCGAGAAGACCTGCGGGCGTGGCTGCGCCGCCTGCATGACGAGGTGCACGTCACCACGGTGCTGGTCACACATGATCAGGCCGAGGCGCTGGACGTCGCGGACCGGATCGCCGTGCTGAATCAGGGCCGCATCGAGCAGCTCGGCACCCCGACCGAGGTCTACGACGCTCCGGCGAACGCGTTCGTCATGTCGTTCTTGGGCGCGGTGTCCTCGCTGAACGGGGCCCTGGTCCGTCCGCACGACATCCGGGTCGGCCGCACCCCCGACATGGCGGTGTCCGCGGCGACGGTAGACGGCGCCGACGGGGTCGGTGTACTGCGTGCCATCGTCGACCGGGTGGTGGCGCTGGGCTTCGAGGTGCGCGTCGAGCTCACCAATGCCGCCACTGGAGTGCCGTTCACTGCCCAGATCACCCGCGGGGACGCCGAAGCGCTCGCGCTGGCCGAGGGGGACACCGTCTACGTGCGGGCCACCCGGGTGCCGCCGTTGAGCGACGTGGCGGCAGACTCACCGGTGCCGGCCTAACAGCGGAAGGCTTAGTAGACGTCCCGTAGGTAGCGGTGCGTCTTGATGAGCTGGTTGACATACGCGTGCGCCGCGGCGGTGTCCATGTTGCCGGCGCTGGCCACGATGGCGTGCAGTGCGGCGTCGACGTCCTTGGCCATGCGTTCGGCATCACCGCACACGTAGAGCTGCGCGCCCTCTTCGAGCCAGCTGAAGAGCTCGGTCGAGTGCTCCCACATGCGTTGCTGGACATACCGGTTCGCTGCGTCGGCGGCGCCGTCGCGGGAGAACGCGAGGTCGAGGCGGGTCAGCACCCCTGACCTGAGGTAGTCCTCGAACTCGTCTCGGTAGAGGAAGTCACTGGCCCGGCGCCGGTTTCCGAAGAACAGCCACGACCGTCCCTTCGCGCCGGCGGCGCGGCGTTCTTGCAGGAACGCTCGAAACGGCGCCACCCCGGTCCCGGGGCCGATCATGATGACCGGTACGTCGGGCCCGGGCAGTCGAAAGGAGTGGGTGGGCCGCAGGTGGACGCGCACTGTGTCGGCGCGATCGGCCAGGAACGTGGTCGCCACGCCGCCGTAGTGGCGGTCTGCGAGGCCGTAACGCACGGTCGCGACGGTCAGGTGCACGTGGTCGGGGCTGACCAGCGGACTCGACGCTATCGAGTAGTCGCGGTATTGCAGCGGACGCAGCATGTCGATCACCTCGTCCGCAGTCAGCGATCCCAGTCTGATCAGGTCGAGTACGTCTCTGCCGTAGAGCCACGAGCCCTGTGCCGCACCGACATTCCCGTTAAGTGCGGCTGCGGCATGCTCATCGTGGGTGCGAGACGCGGTCAGTTCCCGCAGTGCCCGCGACGGCGTCCGGATCTCGAGGCGACGCGTGAGCAGCGCGCCGAGGGGCTCGTCGTGGCCGGGCACCGTATGGTCGGGCCCCAGACCGAACTCGGCCAGCATGGCGTCGACGAGGGCGGGATCGTTGGTCGGATGCACGGCCAGGGAATCGCCGGCGGCATAGGCGATGCCGGAGCCGGTGAGGTCGAGCTCGTAGTGACGCACCTCCTTGTCCGATCCGGGCGCCGTGAGCAGCCGGTTGACCACTACGCGGGCTTCGAAGGGGTGGTCCCGGTCGGGGTTGGTCGACGGGGCCTCATCGACAGGGTGTGCCGCTCGGCTGGTCACGACGACGCCGGCAGCGGCCGGGTTGTGCTCGGCTGCCAGCAGCTTGACGACGTCGGTCGTCCAGGCCGAGGCCGGCTTGGCGTAGGAGCCGTCGATGTCGACGCGTTCGGCCAACCGGGTGGCGCCCAGCTGCTCGAGACGTTCGTCGAGCAGTCGGCCGGCGTTACAGAACAAGTCGTAGCCGGTGTCGCCGAGGGCGAGTACCGCGAAACTCAGGTGTTCCAGACGGTCGGCGGCGTCGGCGCTCAGCGCCTCCCAGAACAGGTTGGCGTTGTCGGGAAACTCGCCGTCGCCCCAGGTGGAGGTGACGACGACGAGGTGGGTGGCCGACTGCAGCTCGGTGATGTCGACTTGGTTGAGTTCGACGGCTTCTGCGGGGCGACCGGTGGTTTCTTCGAAGGCCTCGGCGAAGGACATGGCGGCGTCCTCGGCGTTGCCCATGTCGCTGCCGTAGCCGACGATCATCGAGAAGTCGGGGCGGGAGTTCACAGTTGATGTCCGCCCGAACTCGATGCGGTGCTGGTGGGGACCCGACGGAGGGCTGTCTTCGGCGGTACCGCCGACATGGCGGGCCCCCGCACCGGCAGGCCGAAGCCGACCATTGCGTCCAGGATGGCCTGACTTCGCCGGAAGCTGACGGCCTCGTCCTGCTCGGTGCGGCGCGGCAGCTGGGCGGCGGCCACCACCACCGTCGATCCCAGAAGCTGCCACATCGACGAGATCGAGATCGCGCCCTCACACACCGCGTGGAGCCAGACGAACAGCGGCGCCAAGGTTCGGTGGCAGCGGTGGGCCGCCCAGGTGGTCAGGGCCGACTCGCTCGGCAGCACCACCACCGTGTCGGTGTGAGCACGCTCGTCCTTCGCGTTGATCCAGGGATCGTCGGGAAGCGCCCGCACGGTCGGGTCGACAACGGCCACCCAGTCGATGTCGTTGTCCCGGTCGAAGTGCACCCACAGGTTCTCCAGACCGGTGTCCCACGCGCGTCCCTCGAGTAGCACCAGGGGGAGCAGCCGGCCCAGCACTTCGTGGATCAGGCGGGCAGCCAGGACGTTTCCCGCCGCGCGTCGATCGGTCAAAGCGGCGGTCTCGTCGAAGCGGAGCCGCAGACGATCGATGGTGAAGACCGAGTCCAAGGGGAACCATCGGCGCTTGTTGACGTCAGCGAGAACCGCGACGCCGTAGGTCCGTGGGCATTGCGGATGGAGCTGGCGAAGCCGGGTACACGATTCGTGCAATGCGAACCGCCGACGAATTACCATTCTCGCGATAAGGGGATCCTCGCCCGTGGACGCCACCCAAGCTCCTTACGTAGGTTAGGCTAACCATACTAAGGGCGAAGGGTGGCGATGAGCGCTGTGACGGGTTTCACTACGGAGTGGTCGTGGGCGGACCGTCGTTCGTCAGGCCGCGCTCTGTGCCGTCAGGACGTCATCGACGCGGTCCAGCACGGTCGCGGCCACCAGGCGGTGTGCGCCGAGCGGCTCGGCCACCGGGATTCCCGCCCGTGCGGCGTAGGCGGCGACCCGGTCGGTGATTCTGCCATGGGCCAAAAACCACGGGGCGATCATCAGCTTGGTGGCACCGCGTGCCCGCAACCGTTCGACGGCTTCGGGCACCGAAGGCTGGGGACCTTCAGTGGCGAACGCGACTTCGACTCCGGCCCAACGTGTTCCGCGAGACAGCGGGGCTGCGATCGTGGCGGTCTGCGCGTTGGCCGCAGGACGCGACGAGCCCACCGCGACCACCACGACGCCCAGCTCCGGGTCGAACCGCGAGGCGCCGGCGCTCGACAGGCGTTCGCCGAGGACCTGCACCAAGCGGCTGTCCTCACCCAGCGTTGGAGCGACCCGCACGGCGGCACCGGACTCCGCGATCATCGCCGGAATATCGACGCGGGCGTGGTAGGCGCTGGCCAACAGCAGGGGGACGACGATGGTGTCGCCGCCGTTGCCGCCGGTTTCGCGCAGCACATCGCGCAGGTTCGGGCTGCTGTGTTCGCAGAACGCCACCCGCACGGCGTATTCGGGCGCGACCCGGCGCAGGTGCCCGGCGATCGCATGGGTGTTGGCCGCCGCGCGCGGGTCCCGGCTGCCGTGTGCGGTCAGCACCAGCGTGGTGGTCACGAGGCGTGAAGCCCGCATTCCGTCTTGGCCAGGCCGGCCCAGCGTCCGCTGCGCGGATCGGCGCCGGCCGCGGGCTTGATCGTGCACGGCGCGCAGCCGATCGACGGGTAACCCTCATCGATCAGCGGGTTGACCAGCACGTTGTTGGCGACGATGTAGGCGTCGAACTCCTCGTCGGACCACGCCGCGATCGGGTTGACCTTCACCAGACCGAACTGCTCGTCGAAGCTGATCAGCGGGGCATTGGCGCGCGTCGGCGCTTCCACCCGACGCAACCCGGTGACCCACGCCGAGTAGTTGTGCAGCGTGCGGGACAGCGGCTCGACCTTGCGCAGTCGGCAGCACAGCGCCGGATTGGATCCGAACAGGTCCTTGCCGTGGGCCGCGTCCTGCTCCGCCACGGTCTGCTCCGGGGTGACGTTGACCAACGCGATGTCATACATCGCCTCCACCGCGTCGCGGGTGCCGATGGTCTCGGCGAAGTGGTAGCCGGTGTCGAGGAACAGCACCGGAACTCCCGCACGGACCTTGGCCGCCAGGTCCACCAACACCGCGTCGGCCATGTTGGAGGCCACCACGTAGTTGCAGGTCGCCCCTCCACGGGGGCCATTCACCCCGCCGAAGTTCGCATCCGTCCACTCCAGCAGCTCGGTGGCGCTGGCACCGTCGAGCTCGGCCGCACCCTTGGCGGCCAGCTCACGCAACTCCGCTTCGCTATGAGGCCTCATCGCAGATCGTCTTCTTCGGCACGCACCGCCCACTGGGCGAAACGCTCACCGGCGCTGCGCTGTTTGATGAAGTTGCGCACCACCCGCTCGATGTAGTCGCCGAGTTCGTCGCTGTAGACCTTGTGCTGGCGCAGCTTACGGCCGAACCCGCTGTCGGCGCCCAGGCTGCCACCGAGGTGCACCTGGAAGCCGGGGACCGAATTGCCGTTGCCGTCGTCGATCATCTGGCCTTTGAACCCGATGTCGGCCACCTGGATGCGGGCGCACGAGTTCGGGCACCCATTGATGTTGACCGTGACCGGCACGTCCAGGACGGCGTTGAGGTCGTCGAGGCGTTGCTCGAGTTCTGGGACCAGGCTCTGGGCGCGCACCCGGGTCTCGACGAACGACAGCTTGCAGAACTCCAGTCCGGTGCAGGCCATCAGGTTGCGTCGCCACGGCGACGGGTTGGCCGGCAGGCCCAGCGCATCCAGCTCCGCCACCAGGCCGTCGACCTTGTCGTCGGGAACGTCGAGGATGACCAGCTTCTGGTACGGCGTGAACCGGGCCCGGTCGGAACCGACCTGCTCCATCAATTCCGCAACCTTGAGCAGCGTGGCGCCGTTCACCCGGCCGGAGATCGGGGCCACCCCGACCGCGTTGTGGCCGTTGCGGGTCTTCTGCACCCCGACGTGGTCGACAGTCGCGGTGTGCTGCTCGGGTGCCGGCCCGTCGATCAGTGGCCGCTTGAGGTACTCGGTCTCGAGAACTTCCCTGAATTTTTCAATACCCCAGTCCTTGACCAGGAACTTCAGCCGGGCCTTCGACCGCAGCCGGCGGTAGCCGTAGTCGCGGAACAGGCTCGTGACGGCCTCCCAGACGTCGGGCACCTCGTCCAGCGGCACCCACGCGCCCAGGCGCTGGGCCAGCATCGGGTTGGTGGACAGGCCGCCGCCGACCCAGAGATCCAGGCCGGGGCCGTGCTCGGGGTGGTTGACGCCGATGAAGGAGATGTCGTTGATCTCGTGGGCGACGTCCGGCAGGCCGGAGACGGCGGTCTTGAACTTGCGCGGCAGGTTCGCGAACTCCGGGTTGCCGATGTAGCGGCGTACGATCTCGTCGAGCGCGGGGGACGGGTCGAGCACCTCGTCCAGCGATTCCCCGGCCAGCGGCGACCCGAGCAGGCCACGCGGGCAGTCGCCGCAGGCTTCGATGGTCTGCAGCCCGACCGCGTCCAGCTGCTCCCAGATCTCCGGGACCTTTTCGATCTCGATCCAGTGATACTGCAGGTTGTTGCGGTCGGAGATGTCTGCGGTGTTGCGGGCGTAGTCGACCGAGATCTGCCCCAGCGTCCGCATCGCGGCGGCCGACAGCGCCTTGCCGTCGCAGCGCACCCGCATCATGAAGTACTTGGCCTCCAGCAGGTCGGCGTTCTCGTCGCCGGTGAAGGTGCCGTCATAGCCCTGCTCACGCTGGGTGTAGAGGCCCATCCAGCGGAAGCGCCCGCGCAGGTCGTCCTTGGTGATGGAGTCGAACCCCTGCTTGGAGTACACATCGACGATCCGGGCCTGCACGTTCAGCGCCGGGTCTTCCTTCTTGAACTGCTCGTTGTGGTTGACCGGTTCGGTCTCGCCGAGCGCCCACTGGGCCTCGCTGCGCTTGGCCTTGCTCGGGGGAGCGGTCGGAGTGGCGGTCATGATTCTCCTTCAAAGAGGAGCCGGCGGGATTGAGCGCAGTTCACCGGCGACTGTCTCCGGCGGCGCAGATCCGGCGGCCAGCTGGAAAATACAGGTGGGCGGTTCTACGACATCAAGGCAGACAGCGACAGCTGCAAACACGCTTGAAATCGATATGCCGCCGAGCCACCAAGGCAACCCCGGACGAGGTGCAGTAGGCGGCGGTCACAGCGCCGATTATGCCATGGATGCCGAAAATCTTCCTTACCGGCGCAAAGTTGTGATCAGCGTGAGCAAAACTCATCTGGTGCTCGATGCTACGGCGGTCGGGCCGGGGGAGCGGATCGGAACGGGTCGGGGGCGATGCGCCCCGCCGCCGGGCCACCGCAGACGGACAGCCGATCGGAAGGCGGGTGGGGTTAGGTGAGTGTCGACTTCGGATGGGAACCGGCGTGGGAACCACTGCCGGTGGCCGACCCGCCGCCGCGCACGAGCGGCCGTGCTCAGTTGCGCCGCTGGCTGGCCGTGGCGACGCTGGCGGCCACCGTCGGTTGCGGCGGATGGGTGGCGGTCCAGCATTACCAAACCCACCTCGCCGGTGAGCAGGCCCTGGAGGCCGCCGAGGCATATGTGTTGCGGTTGAGCAATATCGACGCCGACAACGTCGATCGCAATTTCGCCGACATCACCGACGGATCGACCGGGCAGTTCCGGACCATGCACACCCGCTCCAGCGTGCGGTTGCGTCAGCAACTGATCGAAAACAGGGCAACGGCACGCGGGCACGTCGCCGAGGCGGTGCTGAAATCCGCCGACCGCAACCACGCTGTGGTGGTGCTGCTGGTCGACCAGGCGGTGCGCAACGCCGACAACCCCGAACCCGTGCTCGACCACAGCCGGATCCGGATGACCATGGACAAGGTTGACGGCCGCTGGCTGGCCAGCAAGGTGGAGTTGGTATGAGGAAGTTCACAGCTCTGACGGCCGGGGTGCTGCTGGTCGGCGCCGCCGAATTGTCCGGCGTGGCCAGCGCCGACCCGATCGACTGGGAAGCCATCGCCCTGTGCGAGTCCGGCGGGAACTGGTCGGCCGATACCGGCGACGGCGGCTACGGCGGGCTGCAGATCAGCGCGGCGGACTGGGACAGCAACGGCGGGGTGGGACTGCCCTCGCAGGCCACCAAGCAACAGCAGATCGCCGTCGCCAAGCGCATCATGGCCAGCCGGGGTCCCGGGGCCTGGTCGGGATGCGTGGCGCGCAGCGGTGCCGCCGCGGCCGCGCCGGTCGGCTCGCTGACCCACTACGTGACGACGCTCTACGAGGACACCCCAGGGACCGGCGCGCCAGCCGACTGAGGCGCCGGCGAACAGCGCCGCCCGCGACGGCGTGGGATGATCGGGCCTCATGACCCCGACCCCGACCGCCGTAGCGCTGCCCGATGTGGCGCCGGTCCGGCGCGGCCACGACGGCCCGTTCGGGGTATATGTGCACGTGCCGTTCTGTTTCACCCGGTGCGGCTACTGCGACTTCAACACCTACACTCCGGCGGAGCTCGGCGGCGCAAACCCGGACGCGTGGGTGGCGGCGCTGGACAAGGAACTGGAACTGGCCGCCGCCCGGCTGGGGCGCCGGCCGGCTGACACGGTATTCGTCGGAGGCGGCACGCCGTCGCTGCTGGGCGGCCCGCGGCTGGCGCGCGTGCTCGACCAAGTGCGCAAGCACTTCGGATTGGCCGACGACGCCGAGGTCACCACCGAGGCGAACCCCGAGTCGACGTCACCGGAGTTCTTCGAGACGATCCTTGCCGCCGGCTATACCCGGGTGTCGCTGGGCATGCAGTCGGTGTCGCCGCGCGTGCTGGCCACCCTGGACCGCATCCATTCGCCGGGCCGGCCGGTGGCGGCGGCGCGCGAGGCGCGTGCGGCCGGGTTCGAGCACCTCAACATCGACCTGATCTACGGCACCCCCGGCGAGACCGATGACGATCTGCTGCGTTCGGTGGACGCCGCGCTCGAGGCGGGTGTGGATCACGTCTCGGCCTACAGCCTGATCGTGGAGGACGGCACCGCGCTGGCGCGTCGGGTGCGGCGCGGGGAGTTACCCGCTCCCGAAGGTGATGTGGCGGCGCATCGCTATGAGCTGGTCGACGCCCGGCTGCGGGCGGCGGGGATGGACTGGTACGAGGTGTCCAACTGGAGCCGGCCCGGCGCGGCCTGCCGGCACAACCTGGGCTACTGGAACGGCGGCCGATGGTGGGGTGCGGGCCCGGGCGCGCACAGCTACGACGGCGCGCTGCGTTGGTGGAATGTCAAGCACCCCAACACTTACGCGCAGCTGCTGGAGCAGAGCATCCTGCCGGTGGCCGGCTTCGAGGAGCTCTCCGACGCCGACCGGCACACCGAGGACGTGATGTTGCGGCTGCGGATGCGCGACGGGCTGGCGCTGGCGGATCTGGATGCCGAGGAGCGCGAGCGCGCCGCGACCGCGATCGGCGACGGGCTGCTGCACACCGACGGTGCGCGGCTGGTGTTGACTGATCGCGGTCGGCTGCTGGCCGACGCGGTGGTGCGTTCGCTATTGGCAGGTTAGCCGCTGAACCAGCCGCGGCCGCCGTCCCAGCTGCCGCAGATGCCGTTGAAGCAGCCGTGGCCGAAACCGCCCTGGCCCGGGATGAAGCCGCCACAGCCCTGCCAACCGGCGTCATGGCCACAGCCGCTTCCTCCGCCGTTGCCGTCCGGGCCACCGGATCCGTGCGGTTGGGCGACCGCGGTCTGGCCGGGCGTGCCCGCCGAGCCGGTCATCAGCATCACGCCTGTCGGGGCGAGCGCGATCGCCGCGGCGGCTGTCGCTACGAACATCGGTCCCACGAGTTTGCGAATACTTAGCATGACTCCATAGTCCGTGCGGATCTCGTCGTTGCCAACCGTTGTGTGAGGACCGATACCGAATTGTGAACGCTCGTAACGCGTCACCGCAATCCAGGCGAAGGGGCCGGTGTCACTGCTTCGTCGGCTGGGTAGCGGCAAATAGTCAGACCGCAAATGCGGTTTGATGAGCGCTGTCAGACTGTCGGTGAAATACCCTGTCAAGATATTCACAGCAATCATGTCTTGACGTTGCAAGAGCTGGCATTCGGACCTCGGGGCGACGGCCTCCTGAGCAGTATATGCAATGGTAATTAACAGCGTTCATCTAGACGTGAGATGTACCTGCGGCGCCGCTGGCCTCGACTGGCGGAAGCGAACAGCAATATCGTAATCCGTTACTTGTAGGAAATCGTAGATACGGATACTATCCGGCGTATGACTCCGCAAACGAGGGACAATGAAAAGTATGGCCCGGGCAAATGGAGGGCCGACGGGATGGCGGTTCAACGGGCGCGAGGCGCCTCCGGCCAAGCGCACGGCGTCGGCGGGCGAGTGTTGGAGGTTCTGGCGCGACAAGAGTGGATGGACCGGCCCAGCTACCGGCTGGAGAACGTGTTGAGCTTCGGTTTCAACGCCTTGGGTGGGGCCCGGGATCGGGTGACCAACTTTTTGAACGGCGTGTGGTTGGGGCACCCGGTGCATCCGCCGTTGGCATCGCTGGCCACCGGTGCCATCGGGACGACCGTCGCCCTGGATGCGGTGCGTCTGCTGCCGAGCAGGTCCGCGGCGGAGGTGCTTGAGGCGTCTCGAATCGCCCAGCGCGCCTTGGGGTTGGGGATTGCGGCCAACTTTGCGTCCGCGGCGACCGGGGTGACCGACTGGCAGCACACTCACGACAAGGATCGGCGTATCGGGCTGGTGCACGGCGTGCTGAACCTCGTCGCCACGGGTCTCTACATCCAGTCCTGGCGGGACCGCCGCCGGGGACGCCAGCTGCGGGGCACGGTGACCAGTGCGGTCGGCTATGGCATCACCTCCGCCAGCGGGTTCCTGGGCGGCGCGCTGGTATTCGGCTCCGGAATCGGCATCGACCAGTCCGGTGATCGGCTGCGCATCGACGACTGGACACCGGTGCTGCCGGAGGCGGAACTTCCGGTCGGTAAGAAACCCAAGCGCATCGACGTCGACGGCGTCGCGGTGGTGCTGTGCCGCACCGGCGACAGCGTCTCGGCATTCGCCGGATTGTGCCCGCACCTGGCCGCGCCGATGGAAGACGGCTGGGTCGACCGCGGCCGGATCGTATGCCCGTGGCACGGCTCGCAGTTCGACGTGAAAAGCGGTGCCGTGCTGCGCGGACCGTCTGCCGCTCCGCTGCCCTGCTACCAGGCGCGGGTGCGCGACGGGATGGTCGAGCTGCGCGACGGCGCGATGACACCGCTTGGTGAGGGGCGGGTCAGATATCTCGCCCCGCAGACCCTGGAGTGCCCCAAAATTGCGACCGAGAAGGAGATTGCCCAGTGAGCAACGCCTACGACGTGCTGCGGGCCCACCACAACGTGCTGCGCGGCTTGGGCTCCCGGTTCAAGGCCGCCCCGGTCGGCTCGGCGGAACGGCAGCAGACTCTCGATGAATTGTTGCGGGAGTTCACCATCCACATGCGCATCGAGGACGACATCTACTACCCGGCACTGGCGGCCGCGAGCAAGCTGATCGCGATCGCGCACGCCGAGCACCGGCAGATCTATGACCAGCTCGCGGTGGCGTTGCGGACGCCGTCCAGCTCGCCTCGGCATGTCGACGAGTGGAACTCCTTCCTGACCGTCCTGGAGGCCCATGCCGACGAGGAGGAGCGCGACCTGGTGCCCCCTCCGGCGCCGGTCGACTTGTCGGAGAGCGAGTTGGAAGAGCTGGGCAATCGGATGGCTGCGGAGATGGAGCGGCAGCGCAATTCCAAGTTCGAGCAGTTGCATGTCAAGGCGCGAACGGCGCTGCTGAAGGCGTTCTGAGCGATCGCAAGCGCGGCGGAGCCGGGCGCAGCGGGTCGCGTTGATGGCGCTGAGCGATCGCAAGCGCGGCGGAGCCGGGCGCAGCGGGTCGCGTCGTATGACCCAGCGCTACCGACGGGTTTCGTGGGGCGGGGCGCACGTCACTGGGTAGGTTAGGCTACATTTACTAATCGTGTCAGAGGTCGGTGTCGAAGCAGTCTCCGAAGCTGCGTCGTCGGTGCTGTTGCCGCCGGGCGTCGAGCCGGCTGATCTGGCTGCCGCGCTGGCCGCGGAGCTGCCGGAGCATGACGGTCAGGAATACCTGCTCTACGAGCGTGGCGGACGTTGGACCCTGGCCGCTGGCGTGCGCGCCGCCGTCGAGCTGGACAGCGACGAGCTGCGCACAGTCCGCGACGGGGTAGTTCGTCGCGAACACTGGCGGGGGCGGCCGGCCGCAGTGCTCGGCGAAGCCGTCGACCGGTTGCTGCTCGAGGCCGCTGAGGTATTTGGCTGGGTGGCTTTCGAATTCGGCACCTACCGGTTCGGGCTGCAGGAACGGTTGGCGCCGGGCACCGCGCTGGCGCGGGTGTTCTGGCCGCAGACCCGCATCGTGGTCACCGCCGAGAAGGTCGAGATGTTCGGTCACAGCGATCGGGCAGTCGCGGTGCTCGAGCGGCTGTTGGCCGACGGCGTTCCCGCGCTGGCCGAGCCGTCGCCGGTTGTGGTCGACGTCAACGGTGCCGGCTATCGCGATCGGGTGGCGACCGCGGTCGAGGAGATCCGCGCCGGCGACTATCGCAAGGTGATCCTCTCGCGCTCCGTCGACGTGCCGTTCGCGCTGGACTTCCCTTCGACCTACCGACTGGGCCGGCGGCACAACACCCCGGCTCGGTCATTCTTGTTGCGGCTGGGCGGGATCCGGGCGCTCGGATACAGCCCGGAGCTGGTCGCCGAGGTGCGCGGCGACGGCGTGGTGGTCACCGAGCCGCTGGCCGGGACGCGTGCCCGCACGGGCGATCCCGTGATCGACGCGGTGGTTCGCGCCGAGCTCGAATCCGATGCCAAGGAGATCGTGGAACACGCCATCTCGGTCCGCACCTCGGTGGACGAGATCACCGAGGTCGCCGAGCCCGGCAGTGCCGTCGTTGCCGACTTCATGACCGTGCGCGAGCGGGGGAGCGTGCAGCACCTGGGGTCGACGGTGCGCGGGCGGCTGGATCCTGCCCGAGACCGGATGGATGCCCTCGAAGCGCTGTTCCCCGCGGTCACCGCGTCCGGGATCCCCAAATCGGCCGGAATCGACGCGATTCTGCGGCTCGACGAGTGCCCGCGAGGTCTGTACTCCGGTGCGGTGGTGATGTTCTCGGCCGACGGTGGCCTCGACGCCGCGTTGACGCTGCGAGCGGCCTACGAGGGCGACGGCCGCTGCTGGTTGCGAGCCGGGGCGGGCGTCATCGCCGAGTCGCGGCCCGAGCGGGAATTCGAGGAGACCTGCGAGAAGCTGGCCACCCTGGCGCCATATCTGATCGCCCAGCGCTGAATCCGCGGCCTCGTCCTTTCGGTGCGATACCCTATAGGGTATAACAGGCAGCTCGGGGAGAGGACCTCACGTGCTTGATGACGAAGACAGCGTCAAGTCGGTGTTGAACCGGCTGCGCCGTGCGCACGGCCAGCTCGCCGGAGTGATCGCGATGATCGAAGGCGGCCGCGACTGTAAGGACGTGGTCACCCAGCTTGCCGCGGTATCGCGGGCGCTGGACCGGGCGGGCTTCAAAATCGTCGCGAGTGGGCTTCGCGAATGCCTGGCCGGCGAATCCGCCGGTGGCAAGGCGCCGCTCACCGAGGACGAGCTCGAGAAGCTGTTCCTGGCCCTGGCCTAAAGCGTGTCGACGCGGGTCAGTGCAGCAGAGACTCGGTGAGCAGGCCGCTGACCATCGACTCGATGGTCGATTCGATCGACGAGGCCAGGGTGGCGGTCACGGATGCGACGGCCTGGGTGCGGAACCGCACCAGCATGCCGATCAGCTCGGCGATCTCGGTGTCGGCCGGCAGTGGCGCACCGGGCTGAATCCGGGTCAGGACGTGCTCGGCGCCGGCTCGCACCAGCATCTGGCTGATCGCGTCGATGTGCGGCAACGACTGCTCATAGAGGTCGATCAGTTTGTCGATGGCGATGCCGTAGCCGCGGACCTCGTTGAAGGCATCGATCAGCTTGGGCCGGGTGATGGTGGCCAGCGAGTCGGCCTCGTTGAGGCGGATCACCCCGAGCGCCACCAGCCGTCGCATCGCCGGCGGGTCGCCGATTCGCTGCTCGGCCTCCGCCCGAGACATGGTCTCGGGCCGTTCGGTGGTCCAGCTACCGGCGATCGCGCTTTCCAGTCCCAGGATGTCGCCGAGGTCCTTGCCCTGCTCCCAGGCGCCGATCATCTCTTTGACGTGCGCGATGGTGTAGCCGCGGTCGAGCATCGAGGTGATCAGCCGCAGCCGGGTCAGGTGCGTGTCGTTGTACAACGCGATCCGCCCGACCCGTCTCGGCGGTGGGAGCAGATCCCGGTCCCGGTATACCCGGACGTTACGGGTGGTGGTGCCGCCCAGTCGAGCCAGGTCGTCGATCCGGTATTCGCGGGATGCGGTGTTGCCGCCCGGATGGCGCACCACGATCTCGAAGAGCTGGGTCACCGCGGCCTCGATCACCTCGCGGGACTCGCGCCGCACCCGGCGCGGGATCCGCCGCAGATTCGCCAGCACCCCGGCGATGGAGTCGGGCTTGGCGGGACGATCCGGTGCGGTCATGCCACCGCGTGGTAGTCGGCAAGGCGAAAACTGCGCATCTGCCGAAGATACTGCGTTGCGAACCCCGGGTACATCGACGCGTTGAAACCGTCCTCGGTCAGGTACCAGCTGCGACAGCCCGACATCCAGGTCGTCTTGCCCAGCCGTCGCTGAATCTGCTCGTTGTGGCGGCGTTGCACTGCGTCACGCACGTCCAGATAGCGGAGGTGTCCCCGACGGATCGCGCCGACGGCACGCACCACGTAGTCGATCTGGCCTTCGACGTAGACCAGCAGGGAGTTGTGTCCCGGCCCGGAGTTGGGGCCGGTCATGAAGAACAGGTTCGGGTAGCCGTGGGTCTGAATGCTCTTGAAGGCCTGACCGCCGCCGCTCCAATCGCTGGCCAGTGACCGGCCGCCCAGTCCGGTGACCGGAAACGGCGGGCCGGTCAGGTGCACGTCGTAGCCGGTCGCGAACACGATGGCGTCCAGGTGGTGTTCCACGCCGTCGCTGGTGCGGATGCCCGATGGACTGAGAGTGGCGATCGGCCAGGAGATCAGCTTGCAGTTGTCGCGCTGCAGCGCCGGGTAGTAGTCGCTGGAGATCAGCATGCGCTTGCAGCCGGGGGTGAAGTCCGGGGTGAGCTGGCGACGTAACCACGGATCCTTGACTGTCGCGCGCAGGTGGGCTTTGCCCAGTTGAGCGACCAGTCCGCTGAGCGGGGTGTTCCACACCAGCGCGGTGGCGCTGGCCTCGTGCCCCCAGAACAGTGCTTGGCGAGCAAGCTGTTGGGCCGCTGGGACTTTGGCGAACAGCTCCTGCACCCCGGCCGGCACGGCCATGTCCAGCCGGGGGATCACCCAGCCTGGAGTGCGCTGAAAGACCTTGACGAATCCGGCTTGTTCGACCAGCTCCGGGATGATCTGCACCGCACTGGCGCCGGTGCCGATGACCGCGACCCGTTTGCCGGTGAAGTCGTAGTCGTGATCCCAGCGGGCGCTGTGGATCTTGTGGCCGGTGTAGCTATCCAGCCCGCGCAAGGCCGGGAAGCTGGAGTCCGGCAGCGGTCCGGATGCCAGCACCATGGTGCGGGTCCGAAATTTCGTGCGCCCGGCCGACACTGTCCATACTCCGGCGCCCTCGTCGAAAGTCAGCCCGGTGACCTCGGTGCCGAACCGGATGTGGCGGCGCAGGTCGAACCGGTCGACCATGTCCTCTATGTGCGCACAGATCTCGCCGGCTGAAGGGTAGGCCCGCGACCAGGTGGGGTTGGCGACGAAGGAGAAGGAGTACAGCAGCGACGGAATGTCGCACGCCGCACCGGGATAGCGGGTGTCGCGCCAGGTGCCGCCGACCCGGTCGCTGCGTTCCAGAATGATGATCTCGTCGGGTCCGGCGAGGCCGGCCTCCGCCAGCTTGATTGCCGCGCCGATTCCGCTGAATCCGGCACCAACGATCAGTGTCTGGTAGATCTGCCCGCGGGCCACGTCAGGCCGCCGGTTCGTGGGTGAGCTCTTTGAACCAGCTCGGGATCGGCTTGAGCAGGCGCTTGGGGTAGAAGCCGGACAGCCACACCGCCGGGTTGGCCAGCAGGTGATATGGGCTGTCCGGGTTGGCCATCCAGCCTGAGTAGCGTTTGACCACCTGATACGCCGGCACCCGCCGGGTGTGTTCGCCGCGCTCGCCGAACTGCGTGAAACGCATCAGCGCCGAGTACAGCCGCTGGGGATCGAGTCCCATGCCGATCACCTCGTTGCGGACCCGGTTGAGCAGTGGGATCGAGATCAGCGCGCCGACGATCAGCGAAGGGGAGGCTATGGTGCCGACGAACTCGATCGCCAGCCGGCGGGCGTCGGCGTGCCCGATCATCTCCAACACTTCGAAATCGACAGCGATGTGCCGGGATTCGTCGTTGTTGATCTTCTCGAACACCTGATGGCACACCGGGTCGTCGACCTCGTCGAGCAGGAACTTGAGCAGGGCACCGTCGAGTGCGACCTCCAGCATCGGGATCACCGTGCCCAGCACCGACAGTGGCAAGTCGTCGGAGTAGTCGTCGAGCCACTGCATCGCCAACCGGATATTCACATTCGGTTCGGGCATCTCGCCGTCTTCGAGCATGCCCCAGCGCTTCATCAGCGCCAGCTCGGCGTTGGCGTGGCGTTGCTCCTCGGCATGGAAGTAGCGGTAGATCTCGGCCAGTGTCGCGGTGGGCGCCTTACGCGCCATGGCCGCGAAGCCGCGGGCGCCGATATTCTCGATCCAGCACAGGTCGGCCATGAATTTCTTGAGTTTCGGCACCATTTCAGGCCGGATCAGCTCGGCTCCCGGTGCGTCCCAGTCGATATCGGCCAGAGCCCATTGCCGATCCTTGATCTTGGCGAGCATGACGTCCATGTCGAGAGCCATCGTGATCTCCTTTAGTCGGACCTACCTGGCAATGCCGCACTGGCCCGGAATGCCAGTCCGATGGTTCGGGTGAATGTCTCCGGCGCGAAACGTTTGATGTTCCAACTGATCTTGGCGTCCAGCTGCGGCATGCAGTACAACCCGCCTCGGTCATGCGTGTCCAAGCAGTCGCGGGCAACGCGTTGGGCGGAGAGCCCGGTCCAACGCATCAGCAGGTTGGCCGCCTCACTGGATTGGGCGGTGATTCGGCCGGATTCGACGATGTTGGTCTTGACGAAGGTCGGGCACAGCACGGTGACGCCGATGCCGGTACCGGACAGCTCGGCTGCCAAGGTCTCCGACAGGGACAGCACACCGGCCTTGCTGACGTTGTAGGCCGCCATTTCCGGGGCGGCGCCGAACGATGCGGCGGAGGCGACGTTGATGATGCCGCGGGGTTGCTCGGATCGCGCCTCGCGCAGGATCGGGGTGAACACGTGACAGCCGTGGATAGGGCCCCACAGGTTGATGCCCAGCGTCCAGGTCCAGTCGTCCAGCGCCATCTCGCCGATCGGCTGCCCGCCGGCACCGACGCCGGCGTTGTTGATCACCAGGGTGGGCGGGTGGCCGAACCAGGACTGCGCGGTGTTGGCCAGCGCGGTGACCTCGTCGATCGCTGAGACGTCGCAGTGCACGGCGGTGGCGCGGCCACCCGCGCCGGTGATGGCTTCGACGGTGCCCCGGGCGGCATCATCGTCGATGTCGCTGCAGACCACGGCGCTGCCGCGGCGGGAGAGTTCGATGGCGAAGGCGGCTCCGATGCCGCTTCCCGCGCCGGTGACGACGGCGGAGGCCCCATGGCTGCGCTTGGGCGATCGGCCAAGGATCATGTGACTGAGTCAACAGCCAATGGTGCCATTAGTCAATGGCAATGTTTAGAGCCGGGCCCGGGTCTATGGACCCGAACCCGGCTCTGGTGCCACGCGAGCGCTGGGATCACCAGCGCTCGCGCGAGACAGGTGGTGCGGTGCTGCTAGTTGAACAGGCTGTCGAGCCAACCGAAGTCGAGCAGGCTGGCGGCCGCAGCTGCGTCACCGGGGTCGACGTCCACCTCGGGAACCGGGATGGTCGAGGTCAGCGCGTCGGCGAACTTGCCCGGCAGGAAGTCGAGGAAGTACGACAAGGTGCCGTTCTCGGTGAGCAGGCCCCACCACTGGCCGGTGTCTTCGCCGGTCTCGGAGTCCCAGGTGATGTAGCCGTTGAGCAGTGCGTCGAACGGGTCCTGCAACGTGTGCTCCACACCGTCGGGCACGCCGGTCAGGTTCTCCGACAGTGCGAACGCGAAGCCGGTAAGCGGTTCGATCATGTACTTGGCGGTGGTCTTCCAGAAGTTGAAGTCGCCGAAGATCTCCTGCACGGCCGCCCAGACATTGGTCATGTCGGCGCCGATGCCCATCACGCCGGGCACAAATTCGCCGGTGCCGCGCACGGTGTGGTCGAAGAGCGGCTGGAAGATGCCGTTCAGGTTGTACAGCATGTCGTTGTTCAGCAGGTTCCAGGCGTTGAGGAAGTCACCCTGCTGGAGGAACTCAGCGACCTGCGGGAGCAGGGTCTCCAGGCCGATGACCCGGCCACCGCCGGACCACATGATCTCGAGGCCATCGAGCACGCCCTGGATGCTGTTGCTGGTGGTCTCGCCGTAGTAGCTGCCCAGCTCACCGAGGGCGGTGAAGACCGGGTTCGGACCCGTGAGCAGGTCCATGATGTGGTCGAGGTTCTCGCCAGTGGTGGCGGTGAGCTCGACGGCGGGCTGGTGGGCGGCCGCGCTGATCATCGGGGCGACCGGGTTGACGGCGATCACGCCGGCGCCGGCCAGGGCGACGCCCGCGGCCAGCAGGCCCGTGGCGCGGGTGTTAAAGGCGGTGCCGCGGTCGGTCGAACCGGCGGCCATGGCGAGCTGCATTGCTTCTCCTTATTGTGACCTCATCTGAAATGAGGTTCCTGTCTATGTAGAACGCGGGCTAACGTTAACCACAGCAGCAAACATCAGGCAAGCCTTGCCTTACCCTAAGTGTTGCGAGTCACAAGATAGGGCACGCTAACCTTAGTTCGTGGTTTGGTGTAGCGTCCCTCAACATGACCGCTTCATCGCCCGATGCCATCAACGCCGCGCTGCGTGAGATCTTGCGAGACGACCTGCAGGTCGATCTGGGTCGTGTGACTCCGGAGTCGCGGCTGGTGGACGACGTGGGCCTCGACTCGGTCGCCTTCGCCATCGGCATGGTCGCCATTGAGGATCGGCTCGGTGTAGCACTGTCTGAGGAAGACCTGTTGAACTGCGACACGGTCGGGGACCTTGAGGCCGCCATCCGGGCGAAAGCCCCCGCCGACGCGTGAGCGTGCTGGCCGGCGCCCTGACCCGGGCGATGACCAGGTCTGAACACGACCTGGTGGTCTTCGACCCAGAGGCCGGGGCATGGAATCGCCACCCGTGGCAGCAGGTGCATGCCCGGGCCGAAAGCGTGGCCGCCCGGATTCTGAACGGCGACGACGCTGGGGCCGTCGGGCTGGTCGGTGAGCCGACCGCAGATCTGATCGCCGCGATACAGGGTGCTTGGCTGGCCGGCCGCAGCGTGTCGATCCTGCCCGGACCGGTCCGCGGCGCTGACCCTCAGCAATGGGCGCAGGCGACGCTGGATCGTTTCCGCGGCATTGGGGTTGGCACGGTGCTGAGCCACGGATCGGTATTGGGCCTGCTGCGTGCCGAGGAGACCGGTCGCGGTCTGGCGGTGGCTGACGTTGCCGCGGCCGCCGGCAGCGGTCGCTCGGTCAGTCCGGTCACTGCCGGTACCGATGTGCCCGCGGTACTACAGGGCACCGCCGGGTCCACCGGTACCCCGCGCACCGCTCAACTGTCACCGGCCGCGGTCCTGGCGAATGTGTCGGGCTTGAGCAAGCACGTCGGGGTCGATCCGGCCGATGACGTCGGCTGCAGCTGGCTGCCGCTGTATCACGACATGGGGCTGACCTTCTTGCTCAGCGCAGCGCTGACCGGCTCGGAGCAGTGGTTGGCGCCCACCGCGGCGTTCGCCGCCTCGCCGTTTCGATGGTTGAGCTGGCTGCACGACAGCCGGGCCACCATGACCGCCGCACCCAACTTCGCTTACACCGTGATCGGCAAATACGCCCGCCGGGTGCCCGAAGTGGATTTGGGTCGGCTGCGGGTCGCGATCAACGGCGGCGAGCCGGTCGACTGCGCGGGGCTGGAGCGTTTCGTCGCCGAGCTTGCCAAGTACGGACTCGATCCCGGTGCCCTCACCCCGTCGTACGGTTTGGCCGAGGCCACCTGTGCGGTGACCGCGCCACGGCCGGGAACCGGTCTGCAGTACGACGAAATCGTCGGTGCGGCAAGCGATGACGCCGAGGCCGTGCGCAGGCATGCGGTGCTCGGGGAGCCGATTCCCGGGATGCAGGTCCGCATCAGTCCGGTGGCCGAACGCCACGAGGAGCTGCCGCAGCGCGAGGTCGGTGAGATCGAGATCCGCGGAACCTCGATGATGTCGGGCTACCTCGGCCAGCCGGCGCTGAACCCGGACGCCTGGTTTGCCACCGGCGACCTCGGCTACTTCACCGACGCCGGCCTGGTGGTCTGTGGCCGGGCCAAAGAGATAATCTCGATCGCCGGACGCAATGTGTTTCCCACCGAGATCGAGCGGGTCGCCGCCGAGGTACGTGGGGTCCGTGAGGGCGCGGTGGTCGCCGTCGGCACGGACGGAGTCCGCCCGGGATTGGTGATCGCCGCGGAGTTCCGCGGCCGTGACGAGGCCGGTGCGCGTGCCGACCTGATCTCGCGGGTGGCGTCTCAATGCGGGGTGGTGCCCGCGGATGTGGTGTTTCTGGCGCCGGGTTCGCTGCCCCGGACGTCGTCGGGGAAGCTGCGGCGGCTCGAGGTCAAACGCAACATGGAGGTTATGAAGTGACTCAGGTGATTGCGGAGTCGGATGTCTCGGATATCGATGCTTACCGCGGCTTGCTCAACGAAGTGTTCGACCAGCAGGTCGTGGATTGGACGGCCGAAGCCGAGGACAGCGGGCGCTTTCCCCGCAAGCTGATCGAACACCTGGGCCGGGCGGGAGTCTTCACCCAGAAGTGGGCGAGCGCGCAGCCCACCGATGTCGCCAAACTGCTGGAGCTGGCCTACGCCCTGGGACGGCTCGGATCTGCCGGCATCGGAGTCGGTGTGAGCCTGCAGGATTCGTCGATCTCGATCCTGCACCGCTTCGGCCGATCCGAGTATCTGAAGGACATCTGCCAGCGGGCCATTCGCGGCGAAGCGGTGTTGTGCATCGGCGCGTCGGAGGAATCCGGCGGATCGGACCTGCAGCGCGTGCAGACCGAGGCCCGTTCGGTGCGTGACGGTTTCGAGGTGCGCGGCCGCAAGAAGTTCGTGTCGCTGTCGCCCATCTCCGACCACATCCTGGTGCTGGCGCGCAGTATGGACCACGACGAGAACAGCCGGCACGGCAACGTCATGATGATCGCGGTGCCGACCGACCAGGTGCAGGTACACGAGCCGTTCAACAAGGTCGGGGCGGGCCCACTGGACACCGCACCGGTCGACATCGACACCTGGGTGCCCGCCGACGCCCTGATCGCTCGGCCGGGCACCGGGCTGGCCGCCATCTCCTGGGGCCTGGCGCATGAGCGCATGTCGATCGCCGGGCAGGTCGCCTCGTCCACCCAGAAAATTCTCGGCATCACCCACGCGCGGATGATGCACCGCACCCAGTTCGGTGCCACCCTGTTCGAGCATCAGGCCCTGCGGCTGCGAATGGCCGACCTGCAGGCCCGCGTCGACCTGCTTCGGCACGGGCTCAACGGATTTGCCGCCGGTGGCAAACTCGACTTGCGGACTTCTGCGGCGATGAAGGTGACCGCGGCTCGGCTGGGCGAAGAGGTGATCGCCGAGTGCATGCACATCTTCGGCGGGGCCGGCTACCTGGTCGACGAGACGCCGCTCGGGCGCTGGTGGCGGGACATGAAGCTGGCCCGTGTCGGCGGCGGCACCGACGAGGTGCTCTGGGAGTTGGTGGCAGCCGGGATGCGCCCCGACTACGACGGCTACGCCGAGCTGTTCGACAGCGGGTCGTCGTCGGGGTAGCGCAGCACTGCGTACAGCGCCATCTTTCGATAACCCATGTCGTGTTCGCCGAGGAAGACGCCGCCGACATATTCGGCCAGCCGGCGCATGGCCGTGTTGCGGTACTCGGGTTCGAACATCATCCGCCGGCACTGCGGCTCGAGTTCGAAGACATAGGACATGATGCGCGGCAACAGGATTGCCGCGAACCCGCGATTGACCACCGTGGTATCGGCGACGGCGGCGTGGATGCCCAGATCATGCGGGTCGGCCGCGTAATACTTGGCGATGGAATCCTTTGCCGCCCGGTAGATCTCGATATAGCCGCCGTCTTGTCCATTCCGGCTGACGATCAACGGCCGTGAATAGCTGCCGGTGACCTGGGCGGTGAGATAGGCGTGCCAGCGCTCCGGCGGCCAGGCGGACTCCCACGTCTGCGCCAGATGGGGCCGGTTCATCCACTCGGAGATCATCTCCGCGTCGGCGTCCGGGTCGGCCACCCGGATCGTGTAAGGCTCGGCCAGCACCGGGATCGGGGGCGCCGGCACGCGGCGGACCTCGTCGGAAAGGTCTGTCAGCTCGCGGTGCAGGATGGTTGCGGCGTCAGTCATAACGAGCAGTGAGCCTACCCGAGCCTCTATTCGGGCAAGTGAGGGTAGGGTAACCTAGGTCGACTTGGCGCCGGGGCGCCGAGTCCGACTCGCGGGGTGGGTCACCGTTGGCGAAAGGACCGTGATGGCGCGCGGCTTGCAGGGTGCGATTCTGCGGGGCTTCGGTGCTCGAGACCACACCGTAACGGTGCTCGAGACCAGCTGGATCACTCCACATTGCATCCGGGTCTGGATGCATTCACCCACCCTGTTCACTGACGCGGCCGTCGAACCCAGTGCCTGGCTGCGGTTCTGGTTCCCGGACCCGGACGGATCGGACACCGAATTCCAGCGCGCGTACACCATCGCCGAGGGCGACGCCGAGAGCGGACGCTTCGCGGTCGACATGGTGCTGCACGAACCGGCCGGCCCGGCCACCCGCTGGGCCCGCACCGTGGAGGCCGGAGCCACCATCTCGGCGATGTCGCTGATGGGCTCGTCGCGCTTCGAGGTGCCCGACGCCGACGCGCAGCCCGCCGGCTACCTATTAATGGGGGACTCGGCGTCGATTCCGGGAATCAACGGAATCATCGGTACCGTCGCGCCCGATGTACCGATCGAGCTCTACCTCGAACAGCACGAGGACGACGATCTGCTGATTCCGCTGCGTGAGCACCCCCGGCTGCGGGTGCATTGGGTGCCCCGCCGGGATGCGAGCTCGCTGGCCGCGGCGATCGAGGCCCGGGACTGGTCGGACTGGTATGCCTGGGCCACCCCGGAAGCCGCGACGCTCAAGGCGCTGCGGACCCGGCTGCGCGACGAGTTCGGTTTCCCCAAATCCGAGATCCACGCGCAGGCTTACTGGACCGCCGGACGTGCCATGGGCACCCAGCGTGAGCCGGAGCCTGCGCCGTTGACTGTGCCGGCCCCCGACACAAGCGCAAGTACAGAGCCTGGCGAGCCCAGCGTCAACGCCAAGGGGGCGTGGCGTGCGCAGGCGGCGGGACGGCTGCTCGGTCAGCTGCGGGTGCCGCTGATCATCTCCGGTGTCCTGCAGGCCCTGATCACCCTGCTGCAGTTGGCCCCGTTCGTGCTGCTGGTGGAGCTGGCCCGCCTGTTGGTCGCCGGCGCCGACGAGTCACGGCTGTGGACGGTCGGAATCGCCGCCCTCTCGTTGCTCGGCTTGGGCACCTTGCTGGGCGCGGCTCTGACGCTGTGGCTGCACGTCGTCGACGCCCGCTTCGCCAGCGCGCTGCGTACTCGACTGCTCAGCAAGCTGTCGCGGCTGCCGCTGGGCTGGTTCACTGCCCGCGGATCCGGCTCGATCAAGCAACTGGTCGCCGACGACACCCTGTCACTGCACTATCTGGTCACCCACGCCATCCCCGACGCCGTCGCCGCCGTGGTGGCACCGGTCGCGGTGCTGGTCTACCTGTTCGTGGTGGATTGGAGGGTGGCGCTGGTGCTGTTCGTGCCGGTGCTGGTCTACATGGTGCTGATGTCGGTGATGATGACGCAGTCCGGGCCCAAGATCAGTCAGGCGCAACGCTGGGCGGAGCGGATGAACGGTGAAGCCGGCACCTACCTGGAGGGCCAGCCGGTGATTCGGGTGTTCGGCGGGGCCGCCGCCTCCACCTTCCGCCGCCGCCTCGACGAGTACATCAATTTTCTCGTGGACTGGCAGCGGCCCTTCATCGGCAAGAAGACGCTGATGGATCTGGTCACCCGCCCGTCGACGTTCCTGTGGCTGATCATGCTGACCGGCACCCCGCTGATCATCTCCGGCCGAATGAACCCGGTAAACCTGCTGCCGTTCGTGTTGCTGGGCACCACCTTCGGCGCCCGCCTGTTGGGTATCGGCCTGGGGGTCGGCGGTATTCGCGGCGGGATGCTGGCGGCCCGGCGGCTGCAGATCGCCCTGGACGAACCCGAACTCGCCGTCGAGCAGTGTGATTCAGCACCGGTAGACGCGGCTGGGACGGTGCGCTTCGAGGCAGTCACCTTCGGCTATCGCCCGGGTGTCCCGGTGATCCGCGACGTGTCGTTGACGCTGCGGCCGGGCACGGTGACCGCCCTGGTTGGCCCGTCGGGCTCGGGTAAGTCGACCCTGGCCGCGCTGCTGGCCCGGTTCCACGACGTCGAGTCCGGATCGATATCGATTGGCGGTCAAGACATCCGGTCGCTGACCGCCGACGAGCTCTACCGCCGGGTGGGATTCGTCCTGCAGGAGACCCAACTGGTGCACGGGACGGTGCGCGACAACATCGCGCTGGCGGTCCCGGACGCCACCGATGAGCAGGTGCAGGCTGCTGCCCGTGCAGCCCAGATCCATGACCGGATTTTGCGGCTGCCCGAGGGCTACGACACCGTGCTCGGTGCCGCTGCGGCGCTGTCGGGCGGGGAGCGGCAGCGACTGACCATCGCCCGCGCCATTCTCGCCGACACACCCGTGCTGATCCTGGACGAGGCCACCGCGTTCGCCGATCCCGAATCGGAATACCTGGTGCAGCAAGCGCTGAACAGGTTGACCCGGGATCGCACCGTACTGGTGATCGCACACCGGCTGCACACGATCACCGGTGCCGATCAGATCGTCGTGCTGGATCACGGCAGCATCGTCGAACAGGGCAGCCACGATCAGTTGCTGGCCGCGCAGGGACGCTACCTGCAGTTGTGGGAGACCGGCCGCGCCGCGGTCACCGTCGGTGCGGAGGCGAGCCGATGATCCGCACCCTGATCCAGCTGATTCCGCACGATCGCCGCGGCCGGATGTTCGGCTACGCCGCGTTGACGCTGCTCTCGGTGGCGGTGCGGGCGGCCGGCACGGTGCTGTTGGTCCCGCTGGTGAGCGCGTTGTTCTCCGAGACCCCGAGCCGGGCGGTGGTCTGGCTGGGTTGGCTGACGGTGGCGACCGTCGCGGGTTGGCTGGTCGACTTCGCGTGCGCCCGAATCGGATTCGACCTGGGCTTCGCCGTCCTCGATCACACCCAACACGACGTGGCCGACCGGCTGCCCGGCGTCCGGCTGGGCTGGCTCACGCCCGCGAACACTGCGGACGCGCGACAGGCGATCGCTGCCACCGGCCCCGAACTGGTGAGCCTGGTGGTCAATCTGCTGACCCCACTGATCAGCGCGATCCTGCTGCCGCCGGCGATCGCACTGGCCCTGCTCGGGGTGTCCTGGCAGCTGGGCCTGGCCGCCCTGGGCGGGGTGCCGCTGCTGCTGGGGGCGCTGTGGGCGGCCAACCGGCTCAGCGCCCGCGCCGACGCCGCGGCCGGCGACGCCAATACCGCCCTGACGGAACGGATCATCGAGTTCGCCCGCACCCAACAGGCGCTGCGCGCGGCGCGGCGCGTCGAACCCGAGCGCAGCACCGTCGGGCAGGCGCTGAGCGCCCAGCATGGCGCGGCGATGCGGCTGTTGCTCATGCAGATTCCGGGGCAACTGCTGTTCAGCCTGGCCAGCCAGGGCGCGCTCATCCTGCTGGCAGGCAGCACCACCGCGCTGACCGTGACCGGCACGCTCAGCGTTCCCGAGGCCATCGCCTTGATCGTGGTGGCGGCGCGCTATCTGGAACCGTTCACCGTCATCAGCGAGCTGGCGCCGGCTCTGGAGTCGACGCGGGCCTCCCTCGAGCGGATTCGCGCTGTGCTCACCGCGCCCGAGGTGACGGTCGGCCCCGGTCGCGCCCCCGAGGACGCCGGTGCCACGCGGATCGAGTTCGACGACGTCACGTTCGGTTACGACTCGGCGGGCGCCCCGGTGCTCGACCGGGTCAGCTTCACCCTGCAGGCCGGCACCACCACGGCCATCGTCGGACCGTCCGGTTCGGGCAAGAGCACCATCTTGTCCCTGATCGCCGGACTGCATGAGCCCACCGGCGGGCGGGTTTTGCTTGACGGGGTGGACGCCACCGAGCTGGACGCCACGTCACGGCGGGCCGCCACCAGCGTGGTGTTCCAGCATCCCTACCTACTCGACGGCACGATCCGGGACAACGTCCTGGTCGGAAACCCCGACGCCGATCAGGAATCGTTCCAGCGGGCCACCGAATTGGCCCGCGTCGACGAGCTGGTCGCCCGACTGCCCGACGGCACCGACACCAGGGTGGGAGAAGCCGGCGCGGCACTGTCCGGCGGTGAGCGCCAACGGGTCAGCATCGCCCGGGCGCTGCTCAAACCAGCGCCGGTACTGCTGGTCGACGAGGCGACCAGCGCGCTGGACACCGAGAATGAGGCCGCGATCGTCGCCGCGCTGAGTTCCGAACTGCGCCCGCGCACGCGGGTGATCGTCGCGCACCGGCTGGCCAGCATCTCCCAGGCCGACCGAGTGCTGTTCATCGACGGAGGCCGGGTCATCGAGGACGGGACGATCGACGAATTGCGCGCGGCCGGCGGACGTTTCGACGAGTTCTGGCGACAGCAGAACGATGCCGCGGGATGGCAGATCCACGCCGGTTGATGGACCGTCATCGTCGACTCGGCTGTGGGATCATTCAGGCGTGAACGCCGACGACGATCCCGAGGCCCGGATACGGGAATTGGAGCGCCCGCTGTCGGACTTCGCCCGACCCGTGGAACTGACCGCCCCGACGGTCGCCGTCGACGGGCAGGCGCGGTCGCGGTCGGGAAACGGCCGCGGTCTTGTCATCGTCGTCAGTGTGATCGCCGCGGCAGTGGTGATCGCCGGCGCAGTCGCAGTGTTCCTGGCGTCCCATGACTTGATCAGCTCCGAGTCCGGGCGGCCCACCAGATCCAGCGGTTTCACCCCGATACCCGTGCCGCCCGACGCGGAGCCAGCGCCCGTTCCGGCGCCACCGGTCGCGGCGTCGCCTGCTGTCCCAGTCCCGGACAGCAGTGTCACCCTCACCATCGCCGGAGCCGGAGAGAACAAGACCCTGGCCTGCGACGGCCGCTACGTGTCGGTGAGCGGGGTCAGCAACACGGTGGAACTCACCGGCCAGTGCGCCGGTCTGACAGTGTCGGGCATCGGCAACGTCATCACCGTCGACTCGACACCGAAGGTCACGGCCTCCGGTCTCAACAATCGAGTCACCTATCGCTCCGGGAACCCGGACGTGAGCACCTCGGGGTTCGACAACGTCGTCGAGCGTGGCTAGGCCGGCGAATTCGGCTCAGCCGAGCTGGCGGACCAACGCCTTCTTGTCGATCTTGCCGACCGCCGTGAACGGCAGGGTCGGCAGCGCCGCCAGCTGATCGATGCGGACATGGGTGGCCACGCCGCACTCGTCGAGGTGGCGGTTCAGCTCTGCCAACGTCAACGGTTCTCCGTTGAACACCACTGCAGCGCAGACCTTTTCGCCCAAGTACTGATCCGACAGGCCGACCGCGGCAGCCGATCGAACCGCCGGATGCAGCAGCAGGTGAGCCTCCAGTTCGTCGGCGGCGATGTTCTCGCCGCTGCGCACGATCACGTCCTTGATCCGCCCGGTCACCTCCAGGTAGCCGTTCGCCAGGCGGCGGACCCGGTCGCCGCTGCGGTAGAAGCCGTCCGGGCTGAAGGATCGCTCATTGGCCTCGGCCGCGTTGTAGTAGCCGTTGATCGTGTAGGGCCCGCGCACCATCAGCTCACCCTCGGATGCTTCGGCGCCGTCCTCGTCGACCACGCGCAACTCGTCGTCGGCGCACAACGGCCGGCCCTGCGTGGTGTCGAGCAACTCGGCGGAGTCGCCGGGCCGGGTGTAGCAGAGCAACCCCTCGGCCATGCCGAACACCTGCTGCAGGCCCGGCGTCAGCGCCTCGCGAATCAGTCGGGCGTCGCCCGCGGCCAGCTTGGCGCCGCCGACCTGCAGTAACCGCAGTGTCGTCGGCTTCTGCGGCTCCCAGTCGCAGGCGTGGGCCCACAGCGTGGCCAGCGCCGGCACCAGCGCGGTGACCGTCACCCGGTGGCGGGCGATGGTAGCGAAGGCTGCCTCCGGGCTGGGGTCGGCGCCGAAGACCGTGGCCGCGCCCACCGACATGGCGCCCAGCAGCCCCGGGCAGGCCAGCGGAAAATTGTGGGCGGCCGGTAACGCCGCGAGGTAGACGTCGTCGGAGGTCAGCTCACACAACTGCGCGCTGGCGGTGGCGTTGTAGACGTAGTCGTCATGGGTGCGGGGGATCAGCTTGGGCATCCCGGTGGTCCCGCCGGAGACCAGCAGCAGCGCCGGCGCGGCCGGATCGGGGGTGACTCGCGGCGCGGGGGAGCCGTCGGGCGCCTCGTCGATAACGAGCCGCCGCAGCCCCAGTTCGGCGACCATCGCCGGATAGTCGAATCCCGCAGTGGCATCAGGGATCACAATCCCGACCGCCTCGCTGACCGCGGCCAGATGCCCGATCTCGGCGGCACGGTGCCCGGGCAGGCACAGCACCGGGATGGCCCCCACCCGCAGCAGCCCGAACAGCGTGACCGCGAACGCGCAACTGTTGGGCAACTGCAGCAACACCCGGTCACCGGCGCCGACCCCTAGCCGGTGCAGGCCGGCCGCCGCGCGATCGGCGGCCGCATCCAACTGCGCGTACGACAGCGTCGCGCCTCCGTCGATCACCGCGGGCCGCTCGGGCCAGCGCGACGCGGCATCGTCGAGCAGCGATGCCAACGGCCGTCCGCTCCAGTAGCCGGCCGCACGGTAGGCGGCGGCCCGCTCGTCGGGAAACGGTACGAACCCGTGCATGTGTACTCCCTGGCTTACCGGCGACCGAACCTAGCTAGAGTAGCTTCGAGAAATTAGGGCAGCCTAACGAAGGGTGGAGTGGCGCCGTGGGGCCGGACGAGATACGCGCACAGGTCGCTGACCTGCTCGGCGCCGACGCCAGCGCCGTCGATCCCGACGCCGACCTGGTCGGACAGGGTCTGGACTCGATCCGGATGATGAGCCTGGCCGGTCGCTGGCGCAAACAGGGCATCGACGTCGACTTCGCCGCGCTGGCCGCCGATCCGCGCATCGCCGCCTGGCAGGACCTGCTGGGCGACCCGGGCGAACCGGCACCGGTCACCGCGCCGACGGACGAGCCGAGCGATGCCGGCGCACCGTTTCCGCTGGCCCCGATGCAGCACGCCATGTGGGTGGGCCGCGACGACGACGTCGCGCTCGGCGGGGTGGCCGGGCACCTGTATGTGGAGTTCGATGGGCGCGTTATCGACCCCGACCGGCTGGCCGCCGCCGCGGCCGCGCTGGCCGACCGCCACCCGATGCTGCGGGTGCAGTTCTCACCCGACGGCACCCAGCACATCCGGCCCGATGCCGAACTGCCCGTCGCGGTGCAGGACCTACGGGGACTGGACGCCACCGAGGTGGCCCAGCGGCTGGACGCCACCCGGGTGGCGAAATCGCATCAGCAACTCGACGACGCGGTCTTCGAGCTCACGGTGTCGTTGCTGCCGGATGGGACCGCGCGGCTGCACGTCGATCTGGACATGCAGGCCGCCGATGCCATGAGCTACCGCACCCTGATGGCGGATCTGGCCGCGGCCTACCGGGGGCAGACGCTGCCGGAGCTGGGTTTCACCTACCGGCAGTACCGCCACGCCACCGCCGACCGCCAACCGGATGACAACCACCGCCAGTGGTGGGCGCAGCGCATCCCCGACCTGCCCGACCCGCCCAAGCTGCCGCCGCCCGCCGGCGCCCCCACCGACCCGCGGCGCAGCACCCGGCGGTGGCACTGGCTGGACCCGGACACTCGCGACGCGCTGTTCGGGCAGTCCCGCGCCCACGGCGTCACCCCGGCGATGACCCTGGCCGCCTCGTTCTCCCACACCCTGGCCAGTTGGTCGGACGCACCGCGCTTCCTGCTCAATGTGCCGCTGTTCGGCCGCGAACCGTTGCACGACGACGTCGACCGGCTGGTCGGTGATTTCACCTCGTCGCTGCTGCTGGATGTGGATCTGAGCCAGGCGAGCACCGGAGCGCAGCGCGCGCACGCGGTCCAGGACGCCATGCGTACCGCCGCCGCACACGCCGACTACCCCGGCCTGGCGGTGCTGCGTGACCTGAGCCGCCACCGCGGCACGCAGGTGCTGGCGCCGGTGGTGTTCACCAGCGCGCTGGGACTCGGGGAGCTGTTCGCCGATGAGGTCACCGCCGCGTTCGGTACCCCGGTCTGGATCATCTCCCAGGGCCCCCAGGTACTGCTGGATGCGCAGGTCACCGAGTTCGACGGCGGCATCCTGGTGAACTGGGATGTGCGCGAGGACATGTTCGCGCCGGGCGTGATCGACGCCATGTTCGCCCACCACATCGCCGACCTGACCCGGTTGGCCGGCGGCGACGGCTGGGCGCAAGCCGCGCCGGCAGCGTTGCCCGCCGATCAGGCGCAGGTGCGCGCGTCGGTGAACGCGGTCACCGCCGAACCCAGCGGGGAAGCCCTGCAGGACGGGTTCTTTCGCCAGGCCGACCGCGATCCCGAGGCGGTCGCGCTGCTACACGGGTCGGGGGAGTTGAGCTACCGCGAGCTGCGCGATCAGGCGTTGGCGGTGGCTGCAGCCCTGCAGGAGCGTGGCGTGCGACCCGGTGACACCGTGGCGCTGCTGGGCCCCAAGGGCGTCGAGCAGATTCCGGCGCTGTTGGGCATCCTGGCCGCCGGGGCGGTCTATCTGCCGATCGCAGCCGATCAGCCGCCCGAGCGCAGAGAGCGGATCCTGACCCTGGGCGGTGCCGTGCTGGCCCTGGTAACCGGGGACGCGGTGCCGGCGTTGGAGATTCCGGCACTGGCGGTGTCCGATGCCGTACAGCACGCCCGCCTGGCGGACCCGGTTCGCGTCGATCCGGCCGAACTGGCCTATGTGGTGTTCACCTCCGGTTCCACGGGCGAGCCCAAGGGCGTCGAAGTCACCCACGACGCCGCCATGAACACCATCGAAACCCTCAGCGCTCGTTTCGGATTCGCTTCCAGCGACCGCAGCCTGGCGCTGCTGACCCTGGACGCCGACATGTCGGTGCTCGACGTCTTCGCCATGCTGCGCGTCGGCGCGGCGATCGTGATGGTCGACGAGGCGGACCGGCGCAGCCCCGAAGTGTGGGCGCAGCTGGTGGCGCGGCACCGGGTCAGCGTGCTCAACCTGATGCCGGGGGCGCTGGAGATGTTGGCCGCCACCGGCGGCGACCTGTCTTCGGTGCGTGCGGTGTTGACCGGCGGCGACTGGGTGCGCCCCGAACTGGCGCGACGTTTTGCCGCGGTGGCGCCGGGGGTGCGGTTCGCCGGGCTGGGCGGGGCCACCGAAACCGCCATCCACGCCACGCTGTGCGAGGTCGAGGCGGACCCGCCGGCGCACTGGGCGGCGGTGCCCTACGGCACACCGTTGCCCAATATCGCCTGCCGGGTCGTGGGCGCCGACGGAGCCGACCGCCCGGACTGGGTGGCCGGCGAACTGTGGGTCACCGGGCGCGGCATCGCCTCGGGATATCGCGGCCGGCCCGACCTGACCGCCGAGAAGTTCGTCGAGTACGACGGCCGAACCTGGTATCGCACCGGCGATCTGGCCCGCTATCTTCCCGACGGCACCCTGGAATTCGTCGGCCGCGCCGATCACCGGGTCAAGATCAGCGGGTATCGCATCGAACTCGGTGAGGTCGAATCCGCGCTGCGTCGCCTGCCCGGGGTTGCCGAGGCGGTGGTGGTGGCGCTGACCGAGGCTGGGCGTGACGTGCTGGCCGCTGCCGTGCGCACCGGCGACCCCGCGGTGAGCGTTGCCGAATTGCAGGCCGGGCTGGCCGAGTCGCTGCCCGAGCACATGATTCCCCGTCAGCTGCAGGTGGTTTCGGCGATTCCCTACACCGTCTCGGGCAAGATCGATCGGCGGGCGGTGACGGCCGAGCTGGCCGCGGCCATGGCGGCCGGTGACGGCTACCGCGAACCCGCAGGTCCGCTGCAGCGCGCCCTGGCCGCGATCATCGCCGAGGTGCTCGGCGCCGCCCGGGTCGGAGCCGACGACGACTTCTTCGCCCTGGGCGGCGATTCGGTGCTGGCCACCGCCGCCGTCTCACGCATCCGCACCTGGCTGGACTCCCCGGGCGCGGTGGTCGCCGACATCTTCGCCACCCGAACCGTCGCCGGGCTGGCTGCACGGCTGGCCGCCTCCGAAGCCGATCCGGGCCGGTTGGACGCGGTGGCGGAGGTGTATCTGGAAGTGGCGCAGCTCGATGCCGCAGAGGTAGCCGACGCGTTGCGATAATGGCTGGTGGAGCGCGGTCACGGTGTGCCAGCATCGGTGATATGAAAGCGCGCCGATCGCTCGTGTTGCTCGGTGTTCCGGTGGTGGTGGCCTTGGCCACGCTGCCCAGCGCACCGGTCCTCGTTCCCGCCGCCTCCGCTGCCGGCTGTCCCGACATCGAGGTGACCTTCGCTCGTGGCACCGCCGAACCGCCCGGTGTCGGCGGCGTCGGCCAGAAATTCATCGATGCGTTGCGCTCGCAGTTCGGCGGGCGTTCCGTCGGCGTGTATGCGGTCAATTACCCGGCAAGCGAGGACTGGCCACCATCAGCATCCGACGGCGCCGGTGACGCGAACGCCCACGTGCAATCCATGGTGGCGACCTGCCCCAACACCAAACTGGTGCTCGGCGGCTATTCGCAAGGCGCGATGGTCATCGATCTGATCACCATCGCGCGGGCATCGGTGGCGGGCTTCAACGCCGCGACCCTGTCGGCGGAGGAGGCCGAACACGTCGCTGCGGTCGCGGTTTTCGGCAATCCCACCGACCGGTACCTGGGCGGACCGGTCAGCGAGATCAGCCCCTGGTACGGCGCCAAGGCCATTGATCTGTGTGCCGACGGCGACCCGATCTGCACTCCGGGTGCCCTGGCGCTGCCTTCACACGACGAGATGTTCTCCGCGCCGCACCTGTCCTATGCGCAGTCGCCGATGCCCGGTCAGGCCGCGGGCTTCGTGGCGAGCCACCTCTGACGCGCGGCCTTACCCGAGGATCTCCGAAGCCCAGTACTCGCGCAGGCTGGCGATCCGCTCACCGGCGAACTCCAGGATCGCAACTTCGCGCATCCGCTTGCGCACGTTCTGGACGCGGTCGTCGAACGTCGCCTCCCACTCGGCGATCACCGTGGTGCCGTCGGTGGCGGTGTAGAGGTTGAGCAAGCGGGCGTCGATATTGGCCTGGCCCTCGACCACCTTGTGCTGCCAGTAGTCGCGGATCCCGGCTCGGGTGCGGATCGGCTCGCCCAGCACCCGCTCGTGGTAGGTGGCGTCGTCGGTGAAGATCGTGACGATGAGCTCGGGGTCCCGCTGTGTCCAGGCCCGCAGGTAGGTATCGATCGTGGTGCGGACGTCCATCAGGGGAGTGTGGCCCACAACCCGGCCTCGACTTCGCCGAACGTGCACTCAGTGCGAGGAAACGGCAGAAAATCCGCGCTCAGTGCACGTTCGGCGCCGCGGAGGCCCGAGGACCGGCCCACAGGCGCCCGGATTTCCGGCCCGCCGCCGGTAGGGGTAACCTAACGCAGGGAAATTAGGGCAGCCTTTACTAATACTTGCGAGGGGATCGGATGGCCGTCGACGACACCTCGGCCGTCGCGCAGTTCCCAACCTGGATCGGCCGCTTTCCCGGCCCCGGCGCCCCCACTCTGGTCTTCCCGCACGCCGGCGGAACCGCGGTCAACTACCGCCCGCTGGCGCTGGCCCTGGCCGCCGGTGCCGACACCTACGTCATGCAGTATCCGCAGCGTGCCGACCGTTTCCGGGAGCCGGCCGCCGAAACCCTGCCGGAGTTGGCCCGCAGCCTGTTCGACGCCGCGCCCTGGCACCAGCTCGGACCGCTGCGCCTGTTCGGGCACAGCATGGGCTCGCTGGTCGCCTTCGAGTTCGCTCGGCTGGCTGAAGAGCGCGGCATCGAGATCCAGCGACTGTGGGCCTCGGCGGCCCCGGCGCCCGGCGTGGTGGCCGGGCTGCGCAAGGTGCCCACCGGGGACGCCGACCTGCGCGCCGAACTCGCCCAGCTGGGCGGCACCGACCCACGAATCCTGGCCGACGAGGAGTTCCTCACCCTGCTGCTGACCCCGGTGCGCTCGGATTACCTGGCCTTCAACCGTTACCAGTGCGCACCCGATGTCACCATTCGCGCCGACATCACCGTGCTGGGCGGGCGCTCCGATGACCGGGTCGGTGCCGACCTGCTGGAACGCTGGGCCGACCACACCACCGGCGCCTGGTCGATGTCGCTGTACGACGGCGGGCACTTCTATCACTACGAGCACATCGAGACCTTGGCGAAGCGGATCATCGCCGATGAATGATCGGCGCGAGGACCCGGTCGTCATCACCGGCCTCGGCGTCGAGGCGCCCGGTGGGATCGACACCGCCGAGCAGTACTGGTCACTACTGGCCGACGGGCGCGAGGCGCTGAGCACCATCCCCGAAGACCGCGACTGGGCCGTGCGGGAACTCATCGAGGGATCGCACCGCGACGGCTTCAAGCCGATCTGCAACGCGGGCGGATTCCTGTCCGGCGCCGCCGAATTCGATCCCGGATTCTTCGGTATCGCGCCACGCGAGGCGGTTGCGATGGACCCGCAGCAGCGGGTGGCACTGCGGGTGGCATGGCGCGCGCTGGAAGACGCCGGCATCAATCCCGACGAACTCACCGGACACGACGTCGGCGTGTACCTCGGTGCCTCGGTCACCGGCTACGGCCCGGACATGGCGCAGTTCAGCGCGCACAGCGGTCACCTGCTGCCCGGCACCGCACTGTCGGTGATCTCCGGCCGGATCGCCTACACCCTGGGCCTGGCCGGCCCGGCGATCACCGTCGACACCTCCTGCTCGTCGGCGCTGTCCGCGTTGCACCTGGCGGTGCAGGCGATTCAGACCGGTGACACCGATATGGCGCTCGCCGGTGGGGTGTGCGTGATGGGCTCACCTGGCTTCTTCGTCGAGTTCTCCAAGCAGCACGCCCTCTCCGATGACGGCCACTGCCGGCCCTACAGTGCCGCCGCCACCGGAACGGTGTGGGCCGAAGGCGCTGGAATCTTTGTGCTGCAACGAAAATCAGCCGCGCTGCGCGACCGCCGCCACATCTACGGCGAGATCATGGCCAGCCGACTCAACCAGGACGGTCACACCACGGGCCTGCTCACCCCCAGCGAACAGGCCCAGCAGCGACTGTTCCGGCACGCCCTGGCCGACGCAGGCGTGCACCCCAGCCAGGTCGGGATGATCGAGGGCCACGGAACCGGAACCCGCGTCGGTGACCCGGTAGAGCTGCGCTCGCTGATCAGCGTCTACGGCACCGACACGACGGCCGGCGCCGGACCGCGGCTCGGCTCGGTCAAATCCAACATCGGGCATACCCAGGCCGCGGCCGGGGCACTCGGGTTGACCAAAGTACTGCTGGCCGCCGAGCACCAGGCGATCCCGCCCACCCTGCATGTGCGCGATGGCTGGCACGACGGCATCGACTGGGACGGCCACGGAATCACCCTGGCTGAAACCATCACCGCCTGGCCCGCCAGTGACGGCCGCCGGATCGGCTCGGTGTCGGCGTTCGGGATGAGCGGCACCAACGCGCATCTGATCGTCGGGGTGGACGACCTTTCCGGGGCCACTCCGTGCTGAACAAGAACCACCCGAGCACCCTGCCCGACGGCCGGATCCCCGTGCTGATCTCGGCGCACGCCCGCGACCTGGTGGCCGCCGAGGCCGGCGGCCTGGCGCGTTACCTGCACACTCACCCCGCAGAGGTCTCCGCGGTCGCCCAGACCCTGCGGGCCACCCGCCCGCTACGCCGCTACCGCGCGGTGATCCGCGCCCGCGACGCCGCCGAGCTCATTGCCGGCCTCGACGCCGTCTACCGCGGCGTCGACCACCCACTGGTGGCCGGGTCGCATCAACCCGAGACCGCTCGCACCGCCTTCGTGTTCCCCGGCCAGGGGAATCAATGGCCCGGCATGGGTACCGAGCTGCTCGGCGTCGCGGCATACCGCGCCGAGGCGGACCGCTGCCATGACGCCTTCCTGCGCGCCGGTCACGCCTCGCCGCTGAACTACCTGCGCGGCACCGATGACACAGACCCGGTCGTGGTCCAGGCTGCCCAATTCACCCACGCCGCAGCGCTGGCCGCCACCTGGCGGCATTTCGGCGTGCTGCCCGACATCACCGTCGGCCACAGCCTGGGGGAGGTAGCCGCCGCCTACACCGCCGGCGTGGTGGACTTGGATGCCGCCGTGGCGGTGGTGGCCGCACGGGCGCAGCTGACCGATCTGCTGGCCGCCAACGCACCGGTCCGGTTCGGCATGGCGATGGTCGCCCTGAACGCCGACGCCGCCACCGAACTGATCGCCGCCACCCCCGGTTGGCTGGAGCTCTCGGTGGTCAACGGCCCCGAATCGGTGGTCGTGTCCGGCGAGTGGCCGGCCATCCAGCAGGTTCTGGAAGCCGCCGGCCGCCGTGGAGTGTTCGCCCGCGAGCTGCCGGTGCGCTACCCGGCGCACACCAGCGCCCTGGAGCCGCTGCGAGAGCAGCTGACCGGGCAGCTTCCCGACGCGCAATTCCACAGCGCCCCGGTGGAATTCATCGGATCGGTGTACGGCGGCCCGATCCCGCCAGCCGCAACGTTCCGGCAGTACTGGTTCGACAATCTGCGCCGACAGGTCCGGTTCGACTTGGCCGCGGCCGCCGCGGTGGCCCGCGGCGTCACCACGTTCATCGAGATGTCGGCGCACCCGACCCTGCTGGTGGCGCTCGGCGACTCCGTCGGTGCCGCCCAGGTGCTGGGCAGTACCGACCGTGACCAGCCGGCCGGTGAGGCGCTGGCCGCCAACATCGCCGCCGCGGCGATCGCCGACCCGGGCTACCGCTGGCGAGATTTCGCCCCGCCGAATGCTCCTGCGCTGCTGCGGCATTTCCCGCACGCACCGATGCACACCAACCGGCTGTGGGCCGGCACGGAGACGTCTGTGCCGCGCCATCGGATGCCGGTGGTCATGACGGAAAGCTGGCTGCCGGTCACCGAGCCGCAGCAGCGGCCCGCGAGGGTGGCCGTCGTCGACTATGCCGGGCAATCGGCTGAGCTGACCGCGCACTTGGCGGCGGCACTGGACGCCGAACTGGTCGGCCCCGCCGACGCCGAATTCCTGGTTCTGGTGGCTCCGCTCGCCGACGCGGTCGACATCACCACGGCCACAACCGAGTTCGCCGGTCACGCGGCCAGCCAGGGCATTGTTCAGCCCGGACAGAACTGTCGCCGGGTATGGCTGGTCACCCGCGGCGCCGAGCAACTCGACGCCGATCCGCCACCGCGCCCCGGTGGCGCCGCGCTGGCCGCGCTGCACCGCAGCATCGGATTCGACTACCCCGATCACACGTTCGCGCACCTGGACCTACCGGTGCAGCCCACCGCCGCAGACCTGCGAGCCGCCGGCGCCGCACTCCAGTTGACCGACACCGAAGTCGCGGTGCGTGCCGGGAAGTTGGCAACCCGCCGATTCGTCGAGTCCACCACCGCCGCAACGGCGCCGACGGTCCCGGAGACCGTGGTGATCAGCGGCGGAACCGGTGCGATCGGATTGGCCTACGCGGTGTTCTGCGCCGACCACGGCGCCCGCGACATCGTCCTGCTCAGTCGCAGCGGGGCCACCGATGCGACTACACCGCAAATGGATGCGCTGCGTGCGCGAACCGGGGCGCGCATCACCGCGATCCGCTGCGACATCACCGATGACGCCGCAGTCGCGGCGGTCATTGCGCAATATCGGCCGGTACCGGCTGGGCTGCTGGTGCATACCGCGTCAGCAGAGGCCGTGGCCGCGACGAAGATCACCGCCGAGGCGGTGCGGGACGCGTTCGGCGCCAAAGTGATCGGACTGGACAACCTGGCACGGCACTGGCCGCTGGGCGCCGACGCGCGCGTGCTGGTCTGCTCGTCGGTACTGGCGCTGTGGGGCGGCTCGGGACACGGGCTCTACGCGGCGGCCAACCGGATGGCGGACACGCTGGTGGGACAACTTCGGGCGCAGGGCCTGTGCGCCACCTCCATTCGCTGGGGACTGTGGCGCAGCGTGGCCGTGGTCAGCGGCGAGGAGAAGGACCGGATCGCCCGAACCGGCCTCACCCCGATGGCCCCGGAGGCCGCGATCACCGCCGGACTTCTTGCTGCGCCGGGCGACCCGGCGATCCTGGCCGCCGACTTCGACCGACTCGCGGTGTTCTTCGACAGCCAGGGCGTGCCCTCGCCGTTCGACGCATCACTGACCGCCGCGACGGTAGATGGGCAGGCCGATCGCCCGATCGGTGAGGTGGTGGCCGACGAACTGGTGACGGTGCTCGGCTTGGAAGGCCCCGACGACATCGACATGCACCGGGCCTTGGTCGATCTCGGCCTGGATTCACTTCTCGCACTGGACCTGCGCAAGCGCTTGGGGCGGGCCACCGGCCTGCGGGTGGCGCTCGGTCCACTGCTGGCCGGAATGACCGGAGCCCAGCTGACGGCGGCGCTGACCGATGACGCAGCGCCGGCCGCGGCTACCGAAAGGACTGTGTTCACCCATGACTGACACCGGCGGTTTAGCGAGGTTCGACGAAGGAGAGGCGAAGCTGGAATCGCCGCAGGAGCCCGGCGGTTTAGCGAGGTTCGACGAAGGAGAGGCGAAGCTGGAATCGCCGCATGGCGCCGTCGACCAGGCGACCGACCCCAACGAGCTGCGGCTGGAACTGCTGCGCCGCCGACTCGCCGAACGCGGGCTGGCCGCAACATCTGCCGAGCCGCAGTCCGGGCCGGCCAATGGGTCTGGGCCGCTGGCCATGAGCGATGGACAACGCCGCATGTGGTTCGTGCAGGCGCTCGACCCAGACGGCGCACTGGCCAACATCGCGGTCTCCTACCGTCTCACCGGCCCGCTGGACGGCGCCCGACTGCAGGCCGCGCTGGCCGCGGTGGCCGCGCGCCACCCGGTGTTGCGCACCGTCTACGCCGTCGACGACGCGGGCGAACCGCACCCGGTGATCGCTGAGGTCACGCCCGGGTTTGCCACCCACGATCTGTCCGACCTCGCCGAACAGGCCCGCGCGTTGCGCCTGGAAGTTCTGGCCCAACGCGAATTCGGCACCCCGTTCCGGCTGGATTCCGATGCCCCGCTGCGACTCACCCTGGTTCGGGTCGCACCAGATGAACACATCCTGCTGCTGGTGGCTCACCACATCGCCTGGGACGACGACTCATGGGCGGTCTTCTTCGACGACCTCACGGCCGCCTACGCCGACCCCGAGCAGTTCGCCACCCGCGCCCCCGTCCCGCACCCCGTCGCCGCGGCGGGCTCCGGTCACGAAGCCGAGCTGACGTACTGGCGCACCCTGCTGGCCGACCCGCCGGACCCGCTGGAGCTGCCCGGTCCGCGCGGCTCGGCGGTACCCAGCACGCTGCGCGCCGGCTTGTGCACCCGCACCCTGCCCGCCGAGTTGATGTCCGACATCACCGAACTGGCACGCGGCAACGGCGCCACGCCCTACGTGGTGATCGCCGCCGCGCTGTCCGCCCTGATCCACCGCTACACCGCCACCGATGATTTCCTCATCGCCTCACCGGTGCTCAACCGCACCGCCGGTACCGAAGGGGCGATCGGCTACTTCGGTAACACCGTGGTGCTGCGCGCGAAAGTTGACGCCGCCGCCCCGTTCAGCCAACTGCTGGCTCAAACCCGCGACGCCGCGCTGGGGGCCTTCGGCCACCAGGGCATCAACCTCGACCGGGTGGTGCGCGAACTCAACCCGGATCGGCGGCACGGGGGAGTGGAACGACTCACCCGGCTCAGCTTCGGTTTCCGCTCGACCCAGGGGGGCGGCTTCCAGCCGGACGGGATCACCTGCACCCGAGCCGATTACCGCGGCAAGGTCGCCCAGCTGCCGCTGGGAATCATGGTGGAGGCCGGTACTGACGGCGCGCTGATCGAGGCCGAATACCTGCACGACGTGCTCGACGAGGCATTGGTCGAGCAGTTGCTGCGCCACCTGGTGCAGCTGCTGTCGGCCGCCGTGGCACAGCCCCAGACGACCGTCGGCGAGCTGGACATGCTCGGCGATGAGGATCGGGCCTGGCTGGACGCGATCTCCCGCGGACCCGACTTCGTCCCGCCTCCGGGGGCGCCGGCCACGCTGGGCTCGCTGGTAGCCGACCGGGCCGCGGCCACCCCGAACGCCATCGCCGTCGTCGACGACCACGGTCGGTACAGCTACGCCGAGATCAACGCGCGCGCCAACCGGATCGCACACCACCTGATCGCCGCGGGTATCGGCACCGAAGACAAGGTCGCGGTGCTGTTCGGCCGCTCGACGGATCTGGTGGTCACCGCCCTGGGTATCGCCAAGGCCGGCGCCGCCTACGTTCCCATCGACCCCGAATACCCGCCGGACCGTATCGAATTCATCCTCGGTGACGCCCGGCCGTCGATCGTGCTGCGGGAGCCGCTGACCGACGACGAGCTGGCCGGCCGGCCCGACACCGATCCGACCGACGCCGACCGGGTGCGCCCGCTGCGTTCGGAGAATCTGGCCTACCTCATCTACACCTCGGGTTCGACCGGATTGCCTAAGGGCGTCGAGGTATCGCACGCCCCGATCACCGAGTACCTGGTGTGGTTCGGCGGCGAATACGGCATCGACGACACCGACGTTCTGCTGCAGGTCGCGTCACCGAGCTTCGACGTGTCGATCGGCGAACTGTTCGGAACCCTGGGAAACGGTGCCCGGCTGGTGATTCCGCGCCCGGACGGGCTCCGCGACATCGGCTACCTGACCGACCTGCTGCAGCGCGAAGGCGTCACCGCCATGCACTTCGTGCCGTCGCTGCTGGGTCTGTTCCTGTCGCTGCCCGGCGTGAACCAATGGCGCACCCTGCGGCGCATCCCGATCGGTGGCGAACCGCTGCCGGGCGAACTCGCGGACAAGTTCCACGCCACCTTCGACGCCCTGCTGCACAACTTCTACGGCCCCACCGAGACCGTGGTCAACTCGTCTAGACACAAGGTGGAAGGCCCCCAGGGCAACCGGATCGTGCCGATCGGCAGCCCGAACATCAACACCACCATGTGGCTGCTCGACGACGCGCTGCAGCCGGTGCCGGTCGGGGTGATCGGCGAGATCTACATCGGCGGAACCCATGTGGCCCGCGGCTACTTCGACCGTCCTGGCCTGACCGCCGAGCGATTCGTCGCCGACCCGTGGACGCCCGGCCAGCGGCTGTACCGCACCGGTGATCTGGCCCGCCGCAACGCCGCCGGCGACCTGGAATTCATCGGCCGCGCCGACGACCAGGTCAAGGTCCGCGGCTTCCGGATCGAGCTCGGCGAGGTGGCCTCGGCCATCTCGGTGGACCCCAGCGTCGGCCAGTGCGTGGTCGTGGTTTCGGACCTTCCCGGGTTGGGCCGCAGCCTGGTCGCCTACCTGACCCCCGCCGGCCCTGGCGCCGGGGAAGACACCGTCGAGGTCCCGCGGATCCGGGCCCGAGTGGCCGCGGCGTTGCCGGAATACATGGCGCCGGCGGCCTACGTGGTGGTCGACGACATCCCGATCACCGCGCACGGCAAGATCGATCGGGCCGCGCTGCCTGACCCGCAGCCGATCGAGAGCACGCCCTACCGAGAGCCGCAGACCGACACCGAACACGTGGTGGCGCAACTGTTCGCCCAACTGCTCTCCCGTGACAAGGTGGGCGCCGACGACTCGTTCTTCGACCTCGGCGGCCACTCGCTGCTGGCCACCAAACTGGTCGCGGCGATCCGCGCCCGCTGCGAGGTGGAGATCGGTATCCGGGAGATCTTCGAGGCCAGCACGGTGGCCCGACTGGCCGCCGCGATCGACCGGGCCCCGGCCGCGCAACCCGGGGAGAACGGGGCCGGGCGACCGCCGCTGGTCGCGGTACCGCGCTTCGGCGACGCCCCCGTCTCGGCGTCGCAGCTGCGAACCTGGTTCGCCTACCGACTGGACCCCAATTCCACCGGCGACCACATTCCGCTGACGGCCCGGCTCACCGGCCCCTGCGACACGGCGGCGCTGACCGCCGCGATCGGCGACATGGTGGGCCGCCACGACAGTCTGCGCACCACATTCCGCGAGATCGACGGTCTGCCGCATCAGGTCATCAACGCCCCCGCGGCGGTGCCGGTGACCGAACTGCAGTGCCCTGAAACCGATCCGGCAGCCGTCGCGGCGTGGACGCGTGCCCGACTCGACGAGCAGCGCGGCACCGCGTTCGACCTGGAACGGGATTGGCCGATTCGGGCGGCGCTGCTGCACCTGCCCGGCGACGAACGGGTGCTGTCGTTGGTGGTGCACCACATCGCCGCCGACCATTGGTCGGTCGAGGTGCTCTTCACCGACCTGCTGATCGCCTACCGGTCCCGCGCGGCCGGCTCCGCACCGGGATGGGAGCCGCTGGCGTTGCAGTACGCGGACTTCGCGCACTGGCAGGGCGAACTGCTGCGTGACGAGTCCGGTCTGATCGAGGCACAACGCCGGTACTGGATCGAGCAACTGGCCGGCCTGGCCGACGACACCGGGCCGCGGCCGGACTTTCCCCGGCCCGCCACCGCCAACGGCTCCGGCGACTCGGTCGCGTTCACCGTCCCCCCGCAGGTACGAGCGGGGCTGGCGGCACTGGCCCGCGAGACCGGCGCCACCGAGTTCATGGTGGTGCAGTCCGCGGTCGCGGTGCTGCTGCATCTGGCCGGCAGCGGCGACGACATCCCGCTCGGGGTGCCGATCGCCGGACGCACCGACAACGCTCTAGACAACCTGGTCGGGTTCTTCGTCAACATCGTCGTGCTGCGAAACCGGTTGTCCGGCAACCCCACACTGCGCGAGGTGGTAACCCGGGCGAGGGAAGCCGCACTGGGCGCCTACGCGCATGCCGACCTGCCGTTCGACCGGCTGGTAGAGGCGCTCAACCCGGTCCGCACGCTGTCGCGTAACCCGCTGTTCCAGGTGGTGGTCCACGTCCGCGAGGCCGCCGACGTCACCCACGTCATCGACAGTGGGCCCGACGGCGACCTGGTCTTCCGCACCGTGATGCCCACATTCGACATCGCCCACGCCGACCTGTCGGTGAATCTGTTCACCACAGCCGACTCCGACGGGGAAGGCTATGACGGACATCTGATCTACCGCACCGACCTCTACGAGCGCGCCACCGTGCAGCGACTGGCCGACTGGCTGGGCCGGGTGCTGGCGACCATGGCCGGCGATCCGGGACGGGCGCTGCGCGACATCAGCCTGGTCGACGATGAGCAACGCGAGCGCATCGTGGGGCAGTGGAGCCGCGGTGGCGAGATCCCCGCGGGCGATCCGCAAACCATCGCCGCCGTGCTGGCGCCCAGCCGCAGCTTCGACGGCGTCGCCGTGCGATGTGCCGGAGCCGAACTCACCTACCCGCAGCTGCATTCCCGCTCCGACCGGCTTGCCGAGCTGTTGATCGCCGCCGGCGTGGAACCCGGAACCCTGGTGGGTCTGTCGGTGCGTCGCGATCTGGATCTGCCGGTGGCGCTGGTCGGCATCATGAAGGCCGGCGCCGGCTATTTCCCGCTGGATCCGAGCTATCCGCGCCAGCGTCTCGAGTTCATGATCGACGACGTCGCGCCCAAGGTGGTCCTGGTCAGCGAGGCCACCCGGGACGCGATTCCCGCGCCGGACGGTGTCACGCTGCTGTGCCTGGACGACGCCGACGTGCAGGCGGAACTGCGCAAAGACACTGGCGGGGTGCATCTTCCGGTCCCGCACCCCGAAGACCCGATGTATCTGGTGTTCACCTCCGGCTCCACCGGTATGCCCAAGGGCGTGCTCGGCACCCACCGGTCGATGAGCGCACGCCTGAACTGGCAGATCGCCCACTATCCGGTCAGTGGTGAGGACATCCGGCTGGCCCAGTCGTCGATGACGTTCCTGGAAGGCGGCATGGAGATGCTGGCCGGGCTGGCCGCCGGGGCGACGCTGATTCTGGCCGACGACAACGAGTTCCGTAACCCCGAGGCACTGGCCCGGCTGATCACCGACGAGCGGGTGGCTCAGGTGACCGCGGTGGCCAGCCTGATCTCGGTGCTGGTCGACTCTGCACCCGAGGCAGTGCGCGGTCTGCGCCGGCTGGTCTGCAGCGGCGAGCCCGTCTCAGCGGACCTGCTGGCCCGGCTCGGCGGGGCGCTTGATCCGGATGCTCAACTGCTCAACAACTTCGGTGCCACCGAAACCTCGGGTGCAGTGGTGCGCGGTGAGCTGGAGCCGCCCACGCCGAAACTGGGCCGGCCCACACCCGGGTCGCAGGCCTACCTGCTTGACGACGCGTTGCAGCCGGTGCCGCCCGGGGTGGTCGGCGAGGTCTATTACGCGGGCCCGCAGATCGTCCGCGGCTACTGGAAGCGGCCGGGACTGACCTCGACCCGCTTCGTCGCCAACCCCTTCTCCAAGACGCCCGGCGACCGGCTCTATCGCAGTGGCGACCGGGCGCGCTGGACCGTCGACGGAGTGTTGGAGTTTGTTGGCCGCACCGACCACCAGGTCAAGGTGCGTGGCTTCCGGGTGGAGCTGGCCGAGGTCGAGGCCGCGTTGCGTGGCGCACCGGGAGTGGCGATGGCCGCTGCTCGCACCTGGGAGCAGCGCGGTGTCACGACGCTGGCCGGCTATCTGGTGCCTGCGGCCCCGGTTGCCGACGCGGCGGGGTTCATCGCTTCGGTGCGCGCGGCCGTGGCCGCGACACTGCCGGGCTACATGGTCCCGTCATCGTTGACGGTGCTCGACGCCATGCCGTTGACGGACTCCGGGAAGCTGAACCGGCCCGCGCTGCCGCAGCCGGCGGTGGCCACCCGCGGGGAATCGGACCCACCGGTCACCGCCACCGAACAGACCCTGGTCGGAATCTGCGCCGAATTGTTGGGTGTCGCGGCAATCGGGCGCAGCGACGGCTTCTTCGAACTCGGCGGCGACAGCATCCTGTCGGTACAGCTGGCCGCCCGGGCGCGCGCGGCGGGGCTGGACGTCGACCCGCGGATGATCTTCGAGCACCCGACGTTCGCCGAACTGGCCGCCGCCGTCGACGCTGCGGCTGCGACCGGTGGCACCCCGGAAGCCGCCGACACGGCGTTTGAACCGATGAGCGTCTCGGGGCTGAGCAACGACGCACTGGCCGATCTGACCGCCGCATGGGGTGATTCGCCGTGACCGAGACCTCCCAACGGGTTACCCCGGCGATCGAGGACGTGCTGGCGCTCTCCCCACTGCAGCAGGGATTGTTCTCGCTGGCCAAACTCGCCACCGATGACGGTGGCGGGCGCGACGGCATCGATGTCTATACCGTGCAGTTCGTCATCGATATCGTCGGCGCCGTCGACCCTGGGCTGTTGCGCCGCAGTGCCGAGGCGATGCTGGCTCGGCATGCGAATCTGCGGGCGTCGTTCTGGGACGTCGACCTGCCGCACCCGGTGCAGATCATCCCGGCGACAACGGTACTTCCGTGGCGAGAGATCGAAGCTGCGCCAAGGGAATTCGATGAGATCGCGCGCATCGAACGCACCACGAACTTCGACTTGGCCCGCGGACCGTTGCTGCGCTTCGTGCTGGCCCAGTCCGCCCCCGAGCAGTACCGCCTGATCCTCACCGTGCACCACCTACTGATCGACGGGTGGTCGATGGCGGTGTTCTTCGACGAAATGGTGGCGATCTACCGCGCCGGCGGCATTGACCCGCTGCCCGCGCCGCGCCCCTACCGCGACTACATCGGCTGGCTGGCAAGCCAAGACACTGCCGCCGCGACACAGCGGTGGCGCGACTACCTGGCCCCGCTGAGCGCCCCGACCATGCTGGCCGGCGGAGAGCGCGCCGCGGTGGGCAGCGCCGTCCCGCAGACCCACGAGGTCGTACTGGACAGCGACGCCACCGCGGGCCTGACCGAATGGGCCCGCCGGCACGGCCTGACGCTGAACACCGTGCTGCAGTTCGCCTGGGCGGTGCTGCTCGGCCGCCTCACCGACCGCACCGATATGGCGTTCGGCGCAGTGGTGTCGGGGCGTCCCCAACAGCTCACCGGCGTCGAGACCATGGTCGGCCTGTTCATCAACACCGTCCCGGTGGCCGCGTCGACACCGCCGCGCGCCGAGGTGGTCGCCACCTGTCAAGCGCTGCAACGCGATACCGCTGCCATGCGCGACCTGGGATACCTGAGTCTGTCGACGGTGCAGCGGGCCAGCGGCAAGGCGGTGTTCGACACCCTGCTGGTGTTCGAGAACGCTCCCATCGGCTCGGCGACAGCCGGGGTCACCACTGAGGACGGGGTGCGCTTCATCCCGGTGACGGTGGAAAGCCTCACGCACTACCCACTGACGCTGGTCAGCTACCCGCCCCGCGACGGCCGGCTTACCGTGCTGCTCGAGGCGATCCCCGATGCGCTGGGGGAGCTGTCGGTTCCGGATCTGGGGCAGCGGTTGCTGCAGCTGCTGCGCCAGCTCCCCGACCCGGCGCGGCCCCGTGTCGCCGATCTGGATGTGCTGCTGCCCCTCGAGCGGGCCCGCATCACCGATCCGGTGGACCGCCGCGCAAACCCGACCACCTCGGTGCCCGCGCTGTTCGCCGCGGCCGCCGCGGCACACCCGGACAGTCCGGCGCTCACCGGCGAGGACCGGAGCTTGACCTACGCCGAACTGGCGGCCGAATCCGCCGCGCTGGCGCGGGCGTTGGCCGGCCGGGGGATCGGTCCCGAGGATCGGGTCGCGATTGCGCTGCCACGCTCGCTGGATTCGGTCATCGCAATCCTGGCGGTACTGCAGGCCGGGGCAGCCTATGTTCCCGTCGACATCAGCCTGCCGGCGGTGCGCATCGAATCGATTCTGCGCCAAGCCGGCCCGAAGATGACATTGACCGTCGGACTGCTGGACGAGCTGCGTGCCGAAGATGCGGTGCAGATCCCGACTCCGGCCGCGATCCACCCCGACTCGGCCGCCTACGTGATCTTCACCTCCGGATCCACCGGAGAACCCAAGGGCGTCGTCGGCACCCACCGCGCGCTGGCGTCGTACTTTGCCGACCACCAGCAACGCATGTACGCGCCCGCTGTGGCGCGTCTGGGCCGGGCCCTGCGCGTCGCGCACGCCTGGTCACTGAGTTTCGATGCGAGCTGGCAGCCGCTGGTCGGCCTGCTGGGTGGGCAGTGCGTGCACCTGTTCTCCGCCGACGAGATGCGTGACGCCGAGGCGATCATCGACGGCATCCGCCGGCACCGACTGGACATGATCGACACCTCACCGTCGATGTTCACCCAACTGTTCGACGCCGGCTTGCTTGATGCCGACTCCGATCACCGCCTGACTGTGCTGGCGCTCGGCGGCGAGGCGATCGCCCCGCACACCTGGGCGCGACTGCGTGCGGCGCCCTCGACGGCAGTCCACAACTGCTACGGCCCCACCGAGACCACTGTGGAAGCCGTCGTCGCCGACGTCGCAGCTACCTCTGTCCCGGTGATCGGAGAAGCGGTGCGCGGCATGACCGCCCACGTACTGGACTCCGCGCTGCGCGAAGTGCCCGACGGTGTGGCCGGCGAGCTGTACCTGGCCGGAGCGCAGGTCACCCGCGGCTATCTGGGCCGCGCCGGGGCGACCGCGGCCCGCTACATCGCCGACCCGTTCCGCACCGGCGGTCGGATGTATCGCACCGGCGATCTGGTCCGGCGCCGCACCGATGGCCGGCTGGTCTACCTCGGCCGTGCCGACGACCAGGTCAAGGTGCGCGGCTACCGGGTAGAGATCGCCGAAGTCGAGGCGGCCCTGGCCGCCGCGACCGGGGTGACCGCCGCGGCGGTGCTGCCGGTGCAGGGGCCGACCGGAACCCAACTGGCCGGTTTCGTCACCGGCGCGCAGGTGGACACCACCCGGGTGCGCGCCGAGATCGGCGCCCGGCTGCCGTCTTACCTGATACCTGCCCGGATCACCGCGGTGGAATCGATGCCGTTGACCTCCAACGGAAAACTGGACACCGAGGTGTTGCTGGAGCTGGCCGGTCCCTTCGTCAGCGGTGGGGTAGAGGCGGCCACCGACACCGAACGGGTCCTGGTGGAACTGCTCGCCGAGGTTTTCGCCGGCCCGGAGGGCGCCGACGCGGCGGCAGGCGCAGCACCGGGGGTCGAGACCGATCTGCGCGAGCTGGGCTTGGACAGCATCGTCGCGCTGTCGATGGTGCGGGCGGCCCGTCGGCGTGGACTGCCGTTGCGTCCGCGGACCATCTTGAGCTGCAATACGATTCGGGACGTAGCTGCCGCCTTGGACCGCGAAGTGGCCGAAGCCGACGAAGCGGCGCAGCGCGACGGATCGCAGGCGGCCGACGGGCCGATTCCGCTGCTGCCGGCCGGCCGCTGGCTCTACCAATACGGCGATCCGCGCCGGTTGGGGCAGGTCGAAGCGATTCGGCTGCCCGACGACACCGAACCGGAGCAGCTGCGGGCGGCCCTGGCCGCGATCGTCGCCGCGCATCCGGTGCTGCGTGCCCGACTCGACCCGGCCGAGCTGACGCTGTATCCGACCGAGCCCGTCGACGTCCTGACCGAGGTCACGGTCGAGGCGGCCGACCTTTCGGTGGTCACCGAGCATGGCACCCGACTGTTGGAGAGCCTGGATCCGGCGAACGGAGTCATGCTGCGCGCGGTGTGGCTGCGCACGCCCGACGCTGCGGGAGTGCTGATGCTGTGCGGGCACGTGCTGGCACTGGACCCGGTGTCGTGGCAGGTGATTCTGGGTGAACTGCACGCCGCGCTGGCCGGGGCGGACCCGCTGCCGGAGCGCAGCGGCTACCTGCGCTGGGCGGCCGCACTGCACGAGCGTGCGCAGACCCTGGACACCGCGGACTTCTGGGCCGATCAGCTGGCCGGCGCCGACCCGGATCTGGGCGCTCGGCGGGTCGACCCAACGCGTGATCGCGCCGGTGATCTCACCGTGTCGGTGACCGTCGCCGATCCGGCGCTCACCGCCGCGCTGTCGGCCTTGCCGGTTCCGATGCATGACCTGCTGGTCGCGGCGACCGCGCGGATGGTCTCCGCCTGGCAGGTCCGCCGCGGGCAGGCCGGTGCGACACCGCTACTGGCCTTGGAGACCCACGGGCGTGCCGAGGAGGTCGTGACCGGCGTCGACACCGCCGACATCGCCGGTCTGCTGTCCGCCATTTATCCGCTGCGGGTGGCTCAGGCCGACCCGGCCGGGGTGGCGCGCGCACTGGCCGACATCCCGGGCGGCGGAATCGACTACGGACTGCTGGCCTACCTGCGCGCCGACACCGCCGAGCGGCTGGCGGCTCGGCCCGGGCCGCAGGTGCTGCTGAACTACCTGGGCCGGGTCGACCGGGCCGGGGGCGGTCCGGCCGTGGCGCCCGACCTGATCGCCGGGCTGCCGTCGGTGCCCGAACCCGGTCAGGCGGTACGTCACGAGCTGAGCATCTTCGCCGCGGTGGCCGACCTCGGGGCGGGACAGGCGCTGATGACTCAGTGGCGCACCCTGCCCGATATCCTCGGCGACGCCGAGATCACGGCACTGCAAGAGCTGTTCACCGACAGCCTGGGCGACCTGGTGGAGGAACTGCGATGAGCACACTTGCGGTGGTGGGCGCCGGAGCCAAAGCAGTCGCGGTGGCCGCGAAGGCCGCCGCCCTGCGCGAGATGGGCGTAGCCGCACCGGATGTGGTTGCCGTCGAACGTACCGAAGTCGCCGCAAACTGGCGTGCCGCCGGCGGCTGGACCGATGGTGCGCACCGGCTGGGCACCAGCCCGGAGAAGGACGTCGGCTTCCCGTACCGCTCGGCACTGGTGGCAGGCCGCAACGCCGAACTCGACGAGCGCATGACCCGCTATGGCTGGCAGTCCTATCTGATCGCCACCGGCCAGTTCGCCGAGTGGGTCGACCGCGGCCGGCCGGCCCCCACCCACCTGCGGTGGAGCCAGTACCTGCGCTGGGTGGCCGAGGCGGTGCAGCTCAACGTGGTACCCGGCGAGGTGGAGCGGCTGGGCGTGGACGGCGCCGGTTGGGTGCTGCACACCCGAGAAACCAAAGTCGCCGCAGACGCGGTGATGATCACCGGTCCGGGGCAGGCCGAGAAGTCGATCCTGCCCGGCAACCCGCTGGTGCTCTCCATCGCACAGTTCTGGCACCGGGCTGCGGCCGACCGGATCAGCGCTGAGCGTGTCGCCGTCATCGGCGGCGGCGAGACCGCGGCGTCGATGCTCAATGAGCTTTTCCGGCACCGGGTTTCAACGATCACGGTGATCTCCCCACAGGTGACTCTGTTCACCCGAGGGGAGGGATTCTTCGAGAACGCCCTGTTCTCCGATCCCACCGACTGGACCGCGCTGACCCTGGCCGAGCGGCGAGATGCGTTGGCCCGCACCGACCGTGGCGTGTTCTCGGCCCGGGTGCAGGACGCGCTGCTGGCCGACGACCGGATCCGCCATCTGCGGGGCCGGGTCGCGCACGCGGTGGCCCGCGACGGCCGAATTCGTCTGACACTGAGCACCAATCGCGGTGGTGAGAACTTCGAGACCGTGCACGGTTTCGATCTGGTGATCGACGGCTCCGGCGCCGACCCGTTGTGGTTCGTGTCGCTGTTCGGCCAGGACACCTTGGACCTGCTCGAGCTGGGCTTGGGCGGACCGCTGTCCGGCGACCGGCTGGCCGAGGCGATTGGGCACGATCTGGCCGTCGCCGACGTCACCCCGAAGCTCTTCCTGCCCAACCTGGCAGGGCTCACCCAGGGGCCGGGTTTTCCCAACCTGAGCTGCTTGGGACTGCTGTCCGACCGGGTGCTGGGCGCCCATCTTTCTGCTGCGCCACCGATACCGAGGAGATCCGATGAGCACCAATCCCTTTGACGATGAAAGCGGCCGCTTCTTCGTGCTGGTCAACGACGAGGAGCAGTACAGCCTGTGGCCGACGTTCGCCAATGTTCCCGACGGGTGGCGAGTGGTCTACGGGGGTGAACAGGGTGCCGATCGTGCGGCCTGTTTGGAGTACGTCGAGCAGCACTGGAACGACCTGCGGCCCAAGAGTCTTCGTGATGCCATGGCGGCCGAACGGGGGTAGCCTGACTCCGGTATCCGTCGTTGCAAAGGGGGACCCGTGACTGGAAGACTTCTACTTCTGAGCGCTGCGGCGCTGGCTGCGATCGGAGTGACCGGGTTGCTCGGGGGAGGCCTTGCCACCGCGGAACCGGCCGCGCCGCAGGACTCTGTGGCCGCTGCACCCGTCCCGCTGGAGCCCGCTCCGGCACCGCCGGCGCCCTCGGGTGCGCCGCTGCCCACGACCGGTGAGGTGTCGGGCATGCTGACCAGGCTCAGCGACGCCGGCATCGGCTACAAGGAGAAGGCCGACCTGGTCGAGAACGGCATCACACAGCACGAGGGCCACGGGCTCGACAGCGAGCTGCGTAAGGCTTACCGCGACGGCGAGCTGCCCTACAACTTCGACGTGATCAACGTGGTACAGACCGGCGAGGGTCAGGGGCTGGCCAACGTCACCATCTCTGGCCCCAAGATGCCTGCTCCGCAGACCATCCCGCTGCAGCTCGTCGACCAAGGTCGGTGGGTGCTGTCGCACGACTCGGCGGCACAGCTGATGCAGATCATGGCGGCCCACTAGTCCGCAGAACGGATCGGTCAGCGGTTGAGGCGGCCGAACATGCCTTTCTGCGACTTGTAGAGCCTGGGGAACTCGGCGAAGAGCCGGTCGTACACCTCCTGATTGGCGGCTACCGGCTCGAATACGCCGTCGAGTGGGATCAGATCGCGTAGCTCGTCGCGATGCACGTAGCCCATCCCGATCCCGGCGAATAGTGCCGCACCCCGCAACTGCGCGTTCAACGGATCGGCCACCCGTTCGCAGGTACGGCCGGTGACGTCGGCGATGATCTGGCACCACAGGTCCGAGCGCGCCCCGCCGCCGACGATCCGGATTGGTCCGGCGTTGGGGGCGAACCGATTCACCGACTCGAGCAGCCAGCGACTGTTGTAGGCGACTCCTTCGAGCACGGCGCGCACCAGATCTGCGCGGGTGGTGGCCAGCGACAGGTTGTGGAAGCCGCCGCGGGCACGGCGGTCGTCAATGGGGGAGTGCTCGCCTTTGAGCCAGGGGGTGAAGATCACGCCGTTCGAGCCGGCCGGTGCGCCCGCCGCCACCGCGGTCAACGCGTCGTAGTCCAGGTCGTCGAATACGGTGTCGCGCAACCATTGCAGCGCACGGCCGGCGGTGTCCTGGTTGTTGACCAGCAGATAGGACGTCGGGTCGAGGCCCGCAACGGTGGCCAGCTGGTGGAACGCATCGGTCTTCTTGAACGCCACCGGGCAGCTGATCCATGACGTGGTGGAGATGGTCAGGTGCAGTTCACCTTGGCGCACCGCACCGGAACCCACCGCCGCGCTGTGTAGGTCCGGAGTCCCGGTAACCACTTGGGCCGCGGGCGATATGCCGAGTTCGGCGGCGACCGACGGTGCCACCGGGCCGATGATGGAGCCGGTCGGCACCAGCGGGGGCAGCTTCGCCCGGTCGACGCCGGCCAGCCGCACCAGCATGTCGTCGTAGTCGAGCACGCCCAGATTGCGGTTGTTGGTGAGCCAGCTGCCCATCATCGAGGCCCGCGATGCCGCCGCCCGTCCGGTGAAGCGCATGCCGAGGTAGTCGACCGGTTCCAGAAGCCAGCGAGTCGCCGCGAAGACCGCCGGCTCGCCGTGTTGCAGGTGCAGCATGTGCCCGACCGGATCGTCGCCGCTGGGCGAGGGGACGCCACCGTTGCGACGAAGCCAGTTGAGCAGGACCCGTGGCCGGTAGCCGGCCACGCGACCGCCGAATGCCTTGCGGCTGTAGGGCGCACCGCGGGTGTCCATCCACATGACGCAGGCGCCCACCGGACGTCCCTCGGCGTCGACCGGGATGGTGCTGGCCCATTGCCCGGTGATCGACACCCCGGCTACCTGATCGCCGCGTACTCCGCTCTCGGCCAGCCCGCGTTTGGTGGCGTCGCGGATGATCTCCCACCACAGGTCGGCGTCCTGGGTGGCGGCCCCGTCCGGCCCGTACTCGGTCGAGACCGTGATCAGGTCCGACCACAACACGGTGCCGTCCAACGACACGAAGCCGACTTTGGGGCCACCAGTGCCGAGGTCGACGGCCAGAACGACGCGATCGATGCGCTCCGCACTGCTCATAGGGGCGGCAAGGACTGCTGGGTGTCGAGGATGTGTTCCATGAACCCTTCGATGAACTGAGCCGCCTCGTCGGTCATCCCGCCGGGAACGCCGCCATAGACCGCAGCGCTGACCGGCGTCTCGCCGGCGGCGGCCTTCTTCTTGGCGTACTCGACCGCGTCGTCGAGGTCGGCGGCGAACGCCTCCGCCACGCCGGGCTGGGTCTGGGGCCGGGTGACGGCCATGTGGATGGCGTTGGGGTACTGCTGGCCGTTGAAGCGCCAGCCCTTGGGCTTCATCGCGTCGGCGACGTGATAGATGTCGAATTCGTCGGAGCGGAAGCTGAAGCAGAACGTCGGCGAGCCCAGGATCATCAGCTCGGGGTGGCTGCGCACGGCGTTTTGCATGGTGGATGCCGTCTCGAGGATGGCCTTGGCGTAGGCCCGGTAGCCCTCCCGGCCCAGCTGCACCATCGACGCCCACGCGGCCGCGATCAGCCCACCCGAGCGGGAGCCCTCGATCCCCGGCGAGTGGTATTTACCGCCGGACCACTCCGGCAGGTAGAAGTACTGCGCGTTGCGGTAGGCCTTGTCGCGGAAGAGCAGCGTGGAGGAGCCCTTCAACGCGTAGCCGTACTTGTGGTTGTCCGCGGAGATGCTGGTGACCCCGGGCACCCGGAAATCGAACAGTGGGACGTCGTAGCCCAGCTCCTGGGCGAAGGGCAGGACGAACCCGCCCAGACAGCCGTCGACGTGCAATCCCACCCCGCGCTGCAGGGCCAGCTGTCCCAGTTCCGGGATCGGGTCGACGGTGCCGTAGCCGTAGTTGCAGGCCGAGCCCATGATCGCGATGGTGTTCTCGTCGATGTTGTTCGCCACCCAGTCGACGTCCACCTGTGTGGTCTGCGGATCGATCGGCGCCGTGCGCAGCTCGATGCCGAACAGATGGCAGCCCTTGTCGAAGGCCGGGTGACCGGTTTCGGGCTTGATGAAATTGGGCCGGGTGATGCCCCGGTGCTTGGCGGCGTGCTCCCGGTAGGCCAGCAGCGCGTGGATGATGCTGCCGGTGCCGCCGGTGGTGACCATTCCGACCGGCTCGGTGTCGGTGATGGCCTCGGCGTGCATCAGGTCCAGGGCCATCGCGATGACTTCGCCCTCGAACTTGGTCGCCGATGGGCAGATATCGCGCTGCAACACGTTCACATGGGCGAACAGTCCGAACGCCTCGTCGAGGAATTGGTAGTGCTCGTGGTCACCGCAGTACATGGTCCCGGACACCTTGCCGGTTTCCCAGGTAGGGTCCTCGGCCTCCGCCATCTCACGCAGCTCCGCGAGCACTTCGTCACGCGGCCGGCCCTGCTCGGGCAGCGTGCGGTTGACCGTGAAGCGGTCCGTGTAGGGAAAGTCGGACATGGTGAGAGCAGATCCTCCATCTGGGGAGCCTTCGGGATCAGCAACCCCGAGGGATCATTGTGTTGTTGTTCGCACGCGCAACAGCAGAGCTAACCACGTTAGAGCGACGTGGCGTCACATCACGTAGTGGACGCTGCGTCGTTATCACGCCGACTGCCCCGCCGCCGGCCGCAGTGAAATGCCTGAATTCATGATCTCCTGCGCGTCTGAATGTTGGCTGCGGGGATAGCAAGAATTGCCGCCACATTTTTCTCAATGGCCGCGGGCCAATAATGTCAAATGGCAGACGAGAATTCCAACACCAAAAATGACCAGCATTCACAAATTTTTGTTGTTAATCGGATGCGCGGGACGCTGCCCTGCTAGGCCATGCCCAGGCTGTCCAGCACCGCCGCGTGCAACGCTGCGTTGGTAGCCACTGCGCTGCCGCCGTGGGGACCGGCGGTGCCGTTGAGGTCGGTGAAGGTGCCACCGGCCTCGCGGACGAGGATGTCCAGGGCGGCCATATCCCACAGTGACAACGAGGGTTCGATAACGATGTCGAGTGCGCCCTCGGCCAGTAGGCAATGGGCCCAGAAGTCGCCGTAGCTGCGCGTTCGCCATACGGCGTCGGTCAGATCCAGGAACCGTTGACGCAGTCCCAGGTGCGACCACTGCGTGAGTCCGGCGAACGACAGGCTCGCCGAACCGAGGTCGGCCACCGCGGAGACCGACAGCCGGCGCGGCGCTGCACCGCCGACCGCGGCGAAAGCGCCCAGGCCGTCCCCGGCCCACCACCGCCTGCCCAACGCGGGGGCGCTGATCGCACCGAGGCGCGGCACGCCGTCGTCGAGCAGGGCGATCAAGGTGGCCCACACCGGCACACCGCGTACGAAGTTCTTGGTTCCATCGATCGGGTCGATGACCCACTGGCGGCCGCTGAAGGTCGCGCTGCCGCCGAACTCCTCGCCCAGCACGTCGTCATCGGGCCGATCGCGCGCCAGCACGTCGCGCAGTGCGACCTCCACCGCACGGTCGGCGTCGGTGACCGGAGTGAGGTCCGGCTTCGTATCGACCCGCAGGTCCAGTGCCCCGAATCGGTCCATCGTCATGGCGTCGGCCAGGTCCGCCAGGCCCAGCGCAAGGGTCAGATCGTCATCGATGGATTCCGCGGCAATTCCCACAAGTGGGGGACAATACCAGCGGGTTGGGATATTTCCCCGCTCGCCGACGAAATAGCGGAATTATGGGATCGCGTCGCCGATATGCAAAACTGGGGCGCGGGTCGCATTTTTCTTCACCCGCGGCTCATATCGGCACGACGCCATTTCCTCATCACGGGTGCGTGCGGCCGTCGATGCGATCAGGGAAAACCCGGGACAGCGGAAGGGGCCTGCGGTGACCATGTACACGCAGACGCTGGCCGGCACCACCTACCGATTCGACGGTCTGATCGACCTGCTGGCCAAGGCCACCCCGCGCCGATCCGGTGACGAACTGGCCGGCTGCGCCGCCGCCAGCGACGCCGAACGAGCCGCCGCGCAATGGGCATTGGCCGATGTCGAGCTCGACATTTTTCTGCGGGATCTTGTCGTGCCCTACGAGACCGACGAGGTCACCCGGCTGATCATCGACCGCCACGACCGCGCGAGCTTTTCCGCCGTGTCGCATCTGACCGTCGGCGGTCTGCGGGACTGGCTGCTGGAGGTGGCGGCCACGCCGACCGCCGCCGACACCCTGCGCCGGCTCTCGCCCGGGCTGACCCCCGAGATGGTGGCCGCGGTCAGCAAGCTCATGCGAAACCAGGACCTGATCGCGGTGGCGCGATCGGCAACGGTCACCAGCGCGTTTCGCACCACGCTGGGCTCGCCGGGCCGACTGGCGACCCGGCTGCAACCCAACCATCCGACCGACGACCCTCGGGGTGTCGCCGCCGCCACGCTTGACGGGCTGCTACACGGATGTGGCGACGCAGTGATCGGCATCAACCCCGCCACCGACTCGCCACAGGCCACCGCCGACCTGCTGTACCTGCTCGACGACATCCGGGTGCGCTACCAGATCCCGACGCAGTCCTGCGTGCTCTCGCACGTGACCACGACCATCGAGCTGATCGAGCAGGGTGTCCCGGTCGACCTGGTGTTCCAGTCGATCGCCGGCACCGAGGGCGCCAACCGCAGCTTCGGCGTGAGCCTCGATCTGCTACGGACCGCCCACGAGGGCGGGCGTGCACTGCGGCGCGGGACCGTCGGGGACAACGTCATGTACTTCGAAACCGGCCAGGGCTCGGCGCTGAGCGCGCACGCCCACCTTGGCAGCGGACGCCGGCCGGTCGATCAGCAGACCCTCGAAGCCCGGGCCTACGCGGTGGCCCGCGAATTCTCGCCGCTGCTGGTCAACACGGTGGTCGGGTTCATCGGACCCGAATACCTCTACGACGGGAAGCAGATTGTCCGGGCCGGGCTGGAGGACCACTTCTGCGGCAAGCTGCTGGGCCTGCCGATGGGTGTCGACGTCTGCTACACCAATCACGCCGAGGCCGACCAGGACGACGTGGACACCCTGCTCACGCTGCTCGGCGTCGCCGGCTGCAACTTCGTGATCACGGTCCCCGGCGCCGACGACGTGATGCTGGGCTACCAGAGCATGTCCTTTCACGACGCGCTCTATGCGCGCCGCGCGCTCGGGTTGCGGCCGGCCCCCGAGTTCGAGGCGTGGCTGCAGCGCCTCGGTATCGCCGACGAATCCGGTCGGGTGCTCCCGCACGCGCTGGAGAGCTCACCGCTGCGCTCGCTGGCGGCTCCGGCATGAGCCTCGCTGAAGTGGATGTCTGGCAGGACTTGCGCCGCCACACCCAGGCGCGGATCGGGCTCGGCCGCTCCGGTGACGCCCAACCGACCCGTAGCGTGCTGGAGTTCCGGACGGCGCACGCGCTGGCCCGCGACGCAGTGCGCCAACCGTTTGACATCGAGCACCTGGCACAGCAGGTGGCCGCAGTGGGCCTCGGTGAACCCGTGGCGGTGACCAGCCAAGCGAGCACCCGTGAGGAATACCTGCGCCGACCCGATCTCGGCCGGCTGCCCACGGACGTGGGTGAAATCCCATGCAGTACAGCGCAGGTGGGCTTCGTGCTGTGCGACGGGCTGTCCCCGGCGGCGTTGACCGAACACGGTGTTCCGTTACTACGTGCGTTGGTCGAGGTGGTGGGCGCTCACCGCACCATCGCCGCACCGGTGATCGCCACCGGCGCCCGGGTGGCACTCGGCGACCACATCGGCGAAGCGATGGGCGTGCAGACCCTGGTGGTGCTGATCGGTGAGCGGCCGGGATTGTCGGTGGCCAGCAGTGTCGGGCTGTACCTGACGCACCGGCCACGGCCGGGCCGCACCGACGCCGAACGCAACTGCGTGTCCAACGTGCACCCGCCGGACGGCCTCGGCTACCTCGAAGCAGCCCGCGTTATCGATGCCCTGATCACCGGCGCACGGCAGCTGGGCCGATCGGGCGTCGACTTGAAGGCGGTGTCGGTGGCTGCACTTGACGAGCAGCTTCCACGCGGCGGTCCCAGCTTCGGCTCTCCTTCGTCGAGCCTCGCTGAACCGCCGGGTTCATGCGGCGGTCCCAGCTTCGGCTCTCCTTCGTCGAGCCTCGCTGAACCGCCGGGTTCACCGCCGGGTTCAACCACGCTCGATCAACACCCGGTGTCCTAAGATCGGGCACCATCGACATCAACACGCGAAAGCTGCGCCACTTCGTAGTGGCTGCTGAAGAACTGCACTTCAGTCGGGCGGCAGCGCGTGTCTACCTGGCGCAGCAGGCCCTGAGCCGCCAGATCAAAGACCTCGAAGACGAACTCGGCATCAAGCTGTTCGACCGCAACACCCGCAACGTGACGCTGACGCCCGCCGGCGAAGTCTTCCTGGAGGGCGCGCGCGGCGTCCTGGCCGCACTGGACAGCGCCGCCGCAGCAGCGGAACAGGCGGCGCGCGGGGTGGGCGGCACGCTGCGGCTGGGGTACGTACCGGGCGCCGCCCTGGAACTGACCGCACCGATCATTGCCGAGTTCCGGGAACGTCACCCCGAGGTCACCATCGAGATGCGGGAATTCCAGGTCAGCGATCCGTCGGCAGGGTTGGCGTCGCGGGCCACCGACGTGGCGTTCGTGCGGTTGCCCCAGGGCACGCCGAACATCAACACTGAGATCCTGGCGATCGATCCCGTCGTCGCCATGGTGTCGACTTCGCACCGGCACGCCGGACGCACATCGGTGTCGGTGCGCGACCTTCTCGACGATCCGATCACCCAGTCTTCCAGCGTCGACGAAGCCCATCACGCGTTCTGGAGCCTGGCCGCGGCGCGCACCGATGCGACGAAGGTCGACGTGGTGCGTGCTGATTCGATCACCGAGGAGGCGCAGGTGGTCGCTGCCGGCGCAGCCATCGCCATCACCGGCGCAGCGGCCGCGCACTTCATGCCGTTGACCGGGGTCCGGTTCCTGCCGATCGAGGACTGGCCCGGATCGTCGATCGCGGTGGGCTGGATGGACGACGAGCCGTCCCCGCTCGTTTCCCGATTCGTCGACGTCGCCTGTTTGGTGCGAGATCGGGAGCCTGGCATCGTGCACGGCATCGAACGCCGGCTGTTGGCGGCTTCACCGTAAAATCGAGAGCGGCCGTAGCTGTTCGAAGTAGGAGGTGAGCACCCATGGGCGTGGCTGATGACCGCCGCTTCGAGGTACTGCGTGCCATCGTCGCCGACTTCGTCGCCACCAAAGAGCCGATCGGCTCCAAAGCGCTGGTAGAACGGCACAACCTCGGGGTTTCTCCGGCCACCGTGCGTAACGACATGGCGGTGCTGGAGGCCGAGGGCTACATCGCCCAGCCGCACACCAGTTCCGGGCGGGTGCCCACCGAGAAGGGCTATCGGGAGTTCGTCGACAGAATCGACGACGTCAAGCCGCTGTCATCCGCGGAGCGCCGGGCGATCCTGTCGTTCCTGGATTCCGGTGTCGACCTCGATGACGTGCTGCGCCGCGCGGTGCGCACCCTGGCGCAGCTGACTCGCCAGGTGGCCGTCGTGCAGTACCCGACGCTGTCGGTGTCCACGGTGCGCCATCTTGAGGTGATCGCGCTGACCCCGGCGCGGCTGTTGCTGGTCGTCATCACCGACTCCGGCCGGGTCGATCAGCGCATCGTCGAATTGGGTGAGCCCATCGACGATCACCAGCTCAGCCAGCTGCGCGAGATCCTGGGCGCCGCGCTGGAGGGCAAACGGATCTCGGCGGCCTCCACCGCTGTCGCCGAACTCGCCGGGCACCTGGACGGGCGCAGCGGGCTGTCGCCCGGCCTGGCCAACGCGGTGGGGCGCTCGGCGACCGTGCTGCTGGAATCGTTGGTCGAGCACCGCGAGGAACGCCTGCTGCTCGGTGGTACCGCCAACCTGACCCGCAACGCCGCCGACTTCGGCAGCTCGCTGCGGTCGGTGCTGGAAGTGTTGGAAGAGCAGGTTGTGGTGCTGCGGCTGCTCGCCGTGCAGCAGGAAGCCGGTAAAGTCACGGTGCGCATCGGTCACGAGACCGAGGCTGAGGAGATGGCCGGCGCCTCGATGGTGTCCACCGCTTACGGGTCACAGGGCACCGTGTACGGGGGCATGGGGGTGCTGGGTCCCACCCGGATGGACTATCCGGGAACGATCGCCAGTGTCGCAGCAGTTGCTATGTACATCGGTGAAGTGCTCGGGGCTCGCTAATCTCCGGCTGGCAGAAGGTGGGAAGGGTCAGGCGTGGCACGCGACTATTACGGCTTGTTGGGCGTCGATAAGGACGCCACCGACACCGAGCTCAAGCGCGCCTATCGCAAGCTGGCGCGCACCTACCACCCCGACGTCAACCCCGACGAGGCGGCGCAGGCCAAGTTCAAGGAGATCAGCGCCGCCTACGAGGTGCTGTCCGACCCGGAGAAGCGTCGCATCGTCGACCTCGGCGGCGACCCGCTGGAAAGCGGCGGGGGCGGCAACGGCTTCGGCGGCGGCTTCGGGGGTGGCTTTGGGGGCCTCGGGGACGTGTTCGAAGCGTTCTTCGGTGGCGGTGCGGCCTCCCGCGGCCCGATCGGACGAGTCCGGCCGGGGTCGGACTCCCTGCTGCGCATGCGCTTAGACCTCACCGAGTGCGCCACCGGCGTGACCAAGCGCGTCACGGTCGACACCGCGGTGCTGTGCGACGGCTGCCAGGGCCGCGGCACCAACGGGGACTCACGCCCCATGACGTGCGACACCTGCCACGGCCGCGGTGAGGTGCAGAGCATGCAGCGCTCGCTGCTGGGCCAAGTCATGACGTCGCGGCCGTGCCCCACCTGCCGCGGAGTCGGCGAAGTGATCCCCGACCCGTGCCACCAGTGTGGCGGCGATGGCCGGGTGCGCTCGCGCCGTGAGATCAGCGTCAAGATCCCGGCCGGAGTGGGCGACGGCATGCGCGTGCGGCTGGCCGCCCAGGGTGAGGTCGGCCCGGGTGGAGGACCCGCCGGTGACCTCTACGTCGAGGTACACGAACAGCAACACGACATCTTCGCCCGCGACGGCGACGACCTGCACTGCCACATCTCGGTGCCGATGGTCGACGCGGCGCTGGGCACCACCGTCACCGTGGACGCGATCCTCGACGGCGCCACCGACATCACCATCCCGGCCGGCACCCAGCCCGGGGCGACCATCGTGCTGCGCGGCCAGGGCATGCCGCAGGTGCGCACCGGGGTGCGCGGTGACCTGCACGCCCACATCGAGGTGGTGGTCCCCGAGCGCCTCGACAGCCACGACACCGAGCTGCTGCGCAAGTTCAAAGAGCACCGCGACCGCGAGACCGCCGAGGTCCGCTCGGCGCACACGCCGAACAGCGGCGGGCTGTTCAGCCGACTGCGCGAAACCTTCACCGGGCGCTGAGCCCGCGGTGGCAGGCCTGTTCTACGTCGATGCGCTGCCCGAGGTGGGTGCGCTGGCCGTACTCGGCGGCGACGCCGGGTTCCATGCCGCGACAGTGCGCCGGATTCGGCCAGGTGAGCAACTGACCCTCGGGGACGGTGCCGGGGTAGTGGCGCAATGCCAGGTCGAGGAGGCCGACCGCGGCGGATTGCGGGCCCGGGTGCTGGAGCGTTCCCAGGTCGAGCCACTCAGCCCACCGGTCACCGTGGTGCAGGCGCTGCCCAAATCCGAACGCTCCGAGCTGGCGATCGAGCTGGCCACCGAGGCCGGTGCCGACGCCTTCGTGGCCTGGCAGGCCGACCGGTGCGTGGCCCGCTGGGACGGCGCACGCGCCGAGAAAGGCGTACGGCGCTGGCAGGCGGTCGCCCGAGCGGCCGCCGGGCAGTCCCGTCGGGCCCACATTCCGCCCGTTCACGGGGTGCTGACCGGCGCTGAGCTGGTGTCGTGGGTCCGCGAACAGGTGGCTGCCGCCGCCACCGTGCTGGTACTGCATGACGCGGCCGACGTCGCATTGGCCGACGCGGTCGGGGCCACCGTGTCGGCAGTGGCCCTGATAGTGGGGCCCGAAGGCGGAATCACCGAGGCGGAGCTGGCGGCGTTGACCGGCGCCGGTGCCGTCGCCACCCGGCTGGGGCCCACCGTGCTGCGCACCTCGACCGCGGCGGCCGTCGCGCTGGGCGCGCTCGGGGTGCTCACGCCGCGCTGGGGGAGTGAATAGCCCGGCGGGTTCGGCGCCGTCGCTGAGCATCAGCGACGGCTACGCGGTGTATCGCGGCCCGGTGGGCGGCGGCGGGCCGATTCACCGCCACGGCGCCTTCCAGATCGTCGTCGCCGGGCGAGACGAAGTGGCGATGGTGGACCCGGCCGGAACGTGTCATCGGGCAGCCGCACTGGTCGTCTCACCGATGGCGCCGCACCGCATCCTGGCCATCCGCGGCCTGGTCACCTACTTCATCGAGCCGCACTGCCTGTTCGCCGACCGCCTGCGGCAACGCTATGACGCCGGCATCGCCGCCGCCCCCGAGCTGGGCGAACTGCGCGAGTCCGATGTTGCGGCCGCCTGCCGGGGAGAGTCGGAGGAGCTGGATCCACGCCTGGTGACGGCGCTGGCCATGCTGGCCGGCAGCAACATCGCGATGTCGAGCCTGGCCGCCGAGATCGGCCTCTCGCCGCAGCGCCTGCGCGCGCTGGCGCGGCGGGAACTGGGCATGCCGCTCACCCGCTGGCGGGTCTGGTCACGGCTGCGCCGGGCCGTCGAAGCCCTGCAGTCGGGAATGCCGCTGGCCGAAGCCGCCATTGCCGCAGGGTTTTCCGACCAGGCCCACTTCACCCGGCAGATGCGGGAGATGATGGGCCTGACACCGTCGGTGGTGCTGCAGGCGCTGGCGTGATCACCGTTTGCGGGCGGTATAGATTGAGATCGTCCCGTTGATGGTGGCCACCACGTCGGCTTCGCGAACATCGGTGAAGCCGGCGGCCGAAATCAGCTCCGGGAGAACACCATCGGCGTTGGGCTGGGTATCGGTCTTGCCGTCGGCGAACTGGACGAAGCGAAATGCCAGGCGCATCAGCGGAGTCCGCTGCCACCCGAAGTCGGCGATCACCAGCCGCCCGCCCGGCCGCAGCACCGCGAACATCGACGCCAAGATGGCGCGCTTGACGTCCATCGGACATTGGTGCAGCACCAGAGAAGACGTCACGCCGTCCATCGACTCGGCGCCCACCGATGCCACCAGGTCGTCGCCCATCCCGGTCAGCCAACGAACTCGGCTGTGGGCATCCTTCTCGCGCGCCACCGTCAAGATCTCCGGATCGGGGTCCAGGCCCACGATGTTCGCCTGCGGCTCGACCCGAGCGGCCAGCAGCGCCAGCGATCCGGTGCCGCAGCCCACGTCCAGGATCGTGTCGCCGGGACGCGGCGCCAGATGCATGACGGTCAGGCCTCGCCACAGCCGTTCGCGCGTCAACGCCACCACGTAGTCGAAGAACCGGGCCGGCGCCAAGCGGCCCAGGGCAGGGGTGAAGGTTTCCTCGCTCATACCCGGCAGTTTTGCCCGCCCGCCACCACCCCGTCTTGAACGAACCGCTCATCGGTGACGGTAGGCGGTAGACTCAAGCGTCCGACTCATCGCCGTCCCCACGGCACAAACCCCCAGGAAGCAGGCATCGGAAACCCCGTGACGCCCCGCGATACCCCCGCTGCCGGGCCGGCCTCGCAGGTTCGCAGCAGCGTCGATATTCCACCCGACCTGGTCGTGGGCCTGCTGGGTTCTGCAGATGAGAACCTGCGCGCCATCGAACGCCTGCTCTCGGCTGACCTGCATGTGCGCGGCAACGCCGTCACCATCTCCGGGGCGCCGGCCGATGTCGCCCTTGCCGAGCGGGTGCTCTCCGAGCTGGTGGCGATCGTGGCCGGCGGGCAGTCTCTAACGCCCGAAACGGTGCGGCACAGCGTCGGGATGCTGGTCGGCACCGGCAACGAGTCGCCCGCCGAAGTCCTCAGCCTCGACATCCTGTCACGGCGCGGTAAGACCATCCGGCCCAAAACGCTCAACCAGAAGCGCTACGTCGACGCCATCGACGCCCACACCATCGTGTTCGGCATCGGCCCGGCCGGTACCGGCAAGACGTACCTGGCGATGGCCAAGGCGGTCAAAGCGCTGCAGACCAAACAGGTCACCCGCATCATCTTGACCCGTCCGGCGGTGGAAGCCGGTGAGCGGCTGGGGTTTTTGCCCGGCACGCTGAGCGAGAAGATCGACCCGTATCTGCGCCCGCTGTATGACGCGTTGCACGACATGATGGACCCGGAGCTGATTCCCAAGCTGATGAGTTCCGGTGTCATCGAGGTGGCGCCACTGGCCTACATGCGCGGCCGGACGCTCAATGACGCGTTCATCATTCTCGACGAGGCGCAGAACACCACCGCGGAACAGATGAAGATGTTCCTCACCCGGCTGGGCTTCGGGGCCAAGATCGTGGTCACCGGTGACGTCACCCAGATCGACCTGCCCGGCGGGGCGAGGTCCGGGCTGCGGGCCGCCGTGGACATCCTCGACGACATCGACGACATCTACGTCGCCGAACTCACCAGCGTCGACGTCGTTCGGCATCGGTTGGTGTCGGAGATCGTCGACGCCTACTCACGCCACGAATCCGAACAGGTCCAGCCGGGGCTGGCCATGAACCGGGCGTCACGGCGCGCCTCGCAAGGCAGGTCACGCCGATGAGCATTGAGGTCTCCAACGAATCCGGTCTCGACGTCTCCGAAGTCGAGCTGATCAGCGTCGCCAAGTTCGTGCTGGCCAAGATGGACGTCAATCCCGGTGCCGAGCTGTCGATGGTGCTGCTGGACACCGCCGCGATGGCCGACCTGCACATGCGTTGGATGGACCTGCCCGGCCCCACCGACGTCATGAGTTTCCCGATGGACGAATTGGAGCCCGGCGGCCGGCCGGATGCGCCCGAACCCGGTCCCTCGATGCTCGGCGACATCGCCCTGTGCCCGGAGTTCGCCGCCGAACAGGCCGCGGCGGCCGGCCATTCGCTGGGCCAGGAACTGGCGCTGCTGACCGTGCACGGCGTGCTGCACCTGCTCGGCTACGACCACGCCGAGCCGGATGAAGAAAAAGAGATGTTCGCGTTGCAGCGCCGTCTGCTCGAGGAGTGGGTCGCCGACCAGGTGGAGACCTACCGGGCCGAGACCCAGAGCGAGAAGGACCGCCGGCTGCTGGACAAGTCCAGGTACTTCGACGAACCGTGACCGGAACACCGCTGCTACTCGGCGTGATTGCGCTGATCGGTCTGGGCGGGTTGTTCGCGGCAATCGACGCCGCGGTCAGCACCGTCTCGCCGGCGCGGGTCGAGGAGCTGGTGCGAGCGAAGCGACCCGGGGCGGTCTGGCTGGTCAAGCTGATGGCCGAACGTCCGCGCTACATCAACCTGGTGGTGTTGTTGCGCATCACCTGCGAGGTCACCGCGACCGCGCTGCTGGTGCATCTGCTCAGTGCCGTGCTCGGCCTGGACTGGGGTCTGCTCGCCGCCGCGGCGGCCATGGTGGTGGTCAGCTTCGTGGTGATCGGGGTGGGACCGCGGACCCTGGGCCGGCAGAACGCCTATTCGATCGCGCTGGCCGCGGCGCTGCCGCTGCAAGTCCTGTCGGTGCTGCTGGCCCCGATCAGCCGCGTGCTGGTGGTTTTGGGTAACGCGCTGACCCCGGGTCGCGGCTTCCGCAACGGGCCGTTCGCCTCCGAAATCGAGCTGCGCGAAGTGGTCGACATGGCCCAGCAGCGCGGCGTGGTGGCGGCCGACGAACGCCGGATGATCCAGTCGGTCTTCGAACTGGCCGACACCCCGGCCCGCGAGGTGATGGTGCCGCGCACCGAGATGGTCTGGATCGAACGTGACAAATCGGCCGGTCAAGCCACGTCTCTGGCGGTGCGCAGTGGGCATTCCCGCATCCCGGTGATCGGTGAGAACGTCGACGACATCCTCGGCGTCGTCTACCTGAAAGACCTTGTCCAACAAACCTATTACTCGACCAATGGCGGACGTGACACCACGGTGGCGCAGGTGATGCGACCGGCCGTCTTCATGCCCGACTCCAAAGCACTCAACGCGCTGCTGGAAGACATGCAGCGCAGCCGCTATCACATGGCCCTGCTGGTCGACGAATACGGCGCGATCGCCGGACTGGTCACCATCGAGGATGTCTTGGAGGAGATCGTCGGCGAGATCGCCGACGAGTACGACCAAGGCGAAGTCGCTCCGGTAGAAGAGCTGGACGGCAACAGATTTCGGGTCTCCGCGCGGTTGCCGATCGAAGACGTCGGGGAGCTCTACGGGGTGGAGTTCGACTCGGATCTCGACGTCGACACGGTCGGCGGGCTGCTCGCGCTGGAGCTGGGCCGCGTTCCGCTGCCCGGCGCCGAGGTAGTGTCACACGGCCTGCGCCTGCGGGCCGAGGGCAGCCGCGACAGCCGCGGGCGGGTGCGGATCAGCACGGTGTTGGTCAGCCCGGTCGAGCCCGCCGGTGAGGAGGCCGCAGTTGAGTAGTGACGCACCAGTCGTGCGCGCGTCGAACGTGCACTCACGACGACAGTTCACCCGAAATCTCGTGCTGAGAACACGTTCGGCGAAAGGCGGCTCGTGACTGGATCGGATTCCGGATTCCATTCCGGCTTCGTATGTTTCGTCGGCCGGCCCAACACCGGCAAGTCGACGCTCACCAACGCCCTGGTGGGGGCGAAGGTGGCGATCACCTCCAACCGCCCGCAGACCACCCGGCACACCATCCGCGGCATCGTGCACCGCGACGACTTCCAGATCATCCTGGTCGACACTCCCGGCCTGCACCGTCCCCGGACGCTGCTCGGCAAGCGGCTCAACGAGTTGGTCAAAGACACCTATTCCGAAGTCGACGTCATCGGCCTGTGCATCCCCGCCGACGAGGCCATCGGGCCGGGGGACCGCTGGATCATCGAACAGATCCGCGTCGTCGCACCGCGAACCAAGCTGGTCGTCGTCGTCACCAAGATCGACAAGACCACTCGCGACAAGGTGGCCGCGCAACTGGTCGCGGTCGGTGAACTGGCGCCGGAAGCCGAGATCGTTCCGGTGTCGGCGGTCAGCGGCGAGCAGGTCGACGTGCTGATCGACGTCTTGGCCGCTGCGCTGCCCGCCGGGCCGGCCTTCTATCCCGACGGTGAACTGACCGACGAGCCCGAAGAGACCCTGATGGCCGAGTTCATCCGGGAAGCCGCCTTGGAGGGGGTGCGCGACGAACTGCCGCATTCACTGGCGGTGGTGATCGAGGAGGTCCGCAAGCGTGACGATCGTGACGACCTGATCGAGGTCTATGCGCTGCTGTATGTAGAGCGCGACAGCCAGAAGGGGATCGTGATCGGCCGCGGCGGCGCCCGGCTGCGCGAGGTGGGGACGGCGGCGCGCACTCAGATCGAGAAGCTGTTGGGTACCAAGGTCTTTCTGGACCTACGGGTCAAAGTGGCCAAGAACTGGCAGCGCGACCCTAAGCAGCTCGGGCGGCTGGGCTTCTAGAGCGGGGGCAGCTCGGCGCGTAGCACGCCCAATCCGGGTGGCCACCGCCCGCCGCCGGGGAATCGACATTGGTAGATTCCTTGGATGCCCGTACGCAAGTCGTTGCTTGTCTCCTCGGTTGGCCTCTTGGTGTGTGCGCAAGCACTGGCCGGCTGCGGGGGAAGTCAGAAGCCGGTCGACACCACCAAGCTGTTCAACGTCCAGTCGACGTTCGGCTCGGACTTCAAGACCCAGACCAAGGGTCCGAACGACATCGACCCGAAGATCCTCGGGCCGCAGAAGATGCCCCCCGGCGTGACGTTCGATCCCGCCGACTGCGCCGACTACGCGGCCAACACCGGCCGGCCGCCGAAGGGCATCCGCGGCAAGATGTCGATGGTCTCGATCCTGGGCAACGGCAACCAGCTGGTCGCGATCGCCATGCAGTCCGACTCGGACCTGCCGTATGACGACACCGACGCCGAGAAGTGCAAGCACGTCTCGTTCAATGCCGGCAAGCTCACCGGCTACCTGGACGAGGTCGACGCGCCGCAGATCGACCACGCCAAGACGATCGGTTCGCACTCGGAGATCGAGATCACCGGCAAGGACGGCCAGCAGCAGTCCCGCGAGTCCTACACTTTCACCGCCTACCTGGGCAGTGCGCTGGTGCAGGTCACCGCGAACCCGCAGCCGGTCCGCGGCCAGCCGCCGACGATGGTCGACGCCGATCGGGCACGCCAGTTGCTGGTCGACGCGGTGTCGGCGCTGCGCGACTAGCCCATGGCGACGAAGCAGTCGGTCGGCGACGCCCGGGTGCTGATCACCGGTGGAGCCCGCGGGATCGGTGCGGCCACCGCCAAGCTGCTCGCCGGCCGCGGCGCTCGCGTGTGGATCGGCGACGTCGACGAGGACACCTGCCTGCAGACCGCCGCCGAACTCGGCGTCTGCGGTGGCCGGCTCGACGTGACCAGCGCGGCGTCCTGGCAGGACATGCTGGCGCGGATCGAGGCGTCTGACGGCCCCCTGGACATCCTGGTCAACAACGCCGGGGTCATGCCGCTCGGAGCCTTCGAAGCCGAGACCGAACAGGTCAGGGATCTGATCCTGGACGTCAATATCCGCGGTGTGCTCAACGGCATGCAGGCGGTGCTGCCCGGGATGGCCCGGCGCGGCCGGGGTCATGTCGTCAACGTCGCCTCGATGGCCGGCATGATTCCGGTGCCGGGCATGGTCACCTACAACGCCAGCAAGTTCGCGGCCCTGGGGGCGTCGCTGTCCGCGCGGCGCGAGTACGCCGGCACCGGTGTCGCGGTCTCGGCGGTGCTGCCCTCGGCGGTGCGAACCGAACTGACCTCCGGCGCCCCGCTGGGCGGCGGCATGCCCACGGTCGATCCCGAGGATGTGGCTGCGGCGATCTTGGCGGTGCTGCGATCCCGTGCCGCTCGACGGTCGGTGCCACGCTGGGTGGCGCCGGCGTGGTCGACGACCGCGTTTGTGCCCGAGTGGCTGCAGAGTCTGGCCCGGCGGCTGATCGATGATCGGCGGGCGTTGACGTCCCTCGACACCGCGGCGCGCAGTGCCTACATCGAGCGGGTGGACCGGCAGGCCCGCGCCCATCGTGGCGAGGCGACCCGGTGACCGAGCGTGAACCCCGCGTCCTCATCATCGGGGCCGGCGTCGCGGGTATCACCACCGCCCACGTTCTGCGGGAGCAGGGTTTCACCGATATCACCGTGCTGGAGAAGGGCTCCGACGTCGGCGGGGTGTGGTACTGGAATCACTACCCGGGACTGCGATGCGATGTGCCTTCGCAGATCTACCAGTTCGGGTTCGCGCCCAAACCCGATTGGCAGCACGCCTGGGCCACCGGCGCGGCGATTCAGCGCTATCACCGCGACGTCGTCGAGCAGCTCGGGCTGGCGGAGCTGATCCGGCTCGACACCGAGGTGACCGACGCACAATGGGACGAAAATCGGCACTGGGTGGTCACCACCGCTGCCGGTGAAGAGTTGATCGCCGACTTCCTGATCTGCGCGACCGGCGTACTGCACCACCCGTTTATCCCCGAGATCCCCGGCCTGGCCGACTTCGGCGGGCCGGTGGTACACACCGCCCGTTGGGACGACGAGCTCGACACCGACGGAAAGCGAATCGCGGTGATCGGCACCGGTTCCACCGGTGTGCAGGTGGTCTCCGCCCTGCAGCCCGATGCCGCATCGATCGATCACTATGTGCGTTCGGCGCAGTGGATCCTGTGGGCGCCCATGTCGCTTCGGCAGCTGCCCGGCGTCGCCGCGGTACTGGCACGCCTGCCGAAGTTGCATCGCACGCTCTACCGGCTGATGGTGTTCGGCGGATCCCGAGTGCTGACCGACGTCACCACTCGGCCCACCTGGCGGCGCCGGGCGGTGCAGGCGTACGCCCGGGCTTGCCTGCGAATCCAGGTGCGCGACAAAACGTTACGGGCCAAACTTCAGCCGGACTACGAGCCGTTGTGCAAACGCCAGGTGGTGTCGGGAAGCTACTACCGGGCCATCCAGGCCGAAAACGCCGAGCTGGTCACCGACGGCATCGCCGAAGTCACCCCGAGCGGTATTCGCACCGTCGACGGCAGCCACCGCGACACCGACGTCATCGTGCTGGCGACCGGCTTCCACGCCCACAACTACATGCGCCCCATGCGGTTGCACGGCCGCGACGGGATCAGCATCGACGACGCCTGGGCGAAGGGCCCGCGCGCCTACCAGATGACCGCGATTCCCGGATTCCCGAACCTGTTCACGGTATTGGGGCCCAATTCGCCCACCGGGTCGATCTCACTGCAGTACACCTCAGAGCTGACCGCGCGCTACATCGCGCAGTGGCTGGCGAAGTTCCGGACCGGCGAGCTGACCACCGTCGAGGTCACCGATCAGGCCACTACCCGGTTCAACGATGACGTCGCGATCGCGATGGGCCCGACGGTGTGGAACACCGGCTGCAACTCCTGGTACCTCACCGAGGGCGGCAACGTGGATCTGTGGCCGTTCGATCGCGCGACGATGAAGGCGATGCTGGGCAGCCCGGATCCGGCGGCCTTCCACCTCAGCTGACCCAGCCACCTGGGCTGATGCGGCCTCAGTCCTCGCCGCGTGCCACCGGCCGGGACGGATCCGCACTCCACTGCGACCATGACCCCGGGAACATGGCCGCCGAGCGGCCCCCGGCGGCCAGTGCCGCGACGATCACCGTGGCACTGATCCCCGAACCGCAGTAGGCGCCCACCGTGTCGTCGGCACCGACACCGCGGTCGGCCAGCAGGCCGGCGATCGCGTCGTCGGGCAGGAAGGTCCCGTCGGCGTCCAGCAGCGCGGTGAACGGCAGGTTCTTCGCGCCCGGGATGTGCCCGGCGACCGCATCGAGAGGTTCCGTTTCGCCACGGAACCGCTCCGGGCCGCGGGCGTCGAACAACGCCATCGAGCCGTCACGGGCGCCGTCGCCCGCCTCGTCGGCGGTCAGCGTAGGCCGCAGGCCTTCATAGAGGTCTTCGGGCAGCAGGGTGACGTTGCCCGGCTCGGGGGCGACCTCGCCGGTTTCCAACGCGCCGCCGGCCCTTGCCCAGGCCGGCAGGCCGCCGTCGAGAATCCGGACGTGCACCACCCCGGAGGTGGTCAGCAACCACCACAATCGTGCGGACGCGGCTCGATTCCAGTCGTCGTAGACCACTACCGGCCGGTCACGCCGCACTCCCCAGCGGCGGGCGGCGGCTTCCAGATTGCGGCCGGTCGGCAGGGGATGACGGCCCCGACCGGGCACGGTGTGGTCGGACAACTCGTCTTCGAGAGAGACATACACCGCACCCGGCAGGTGACCATCATGATATGCCTGACGCCCGTCCGGTGCTTCCAGGCTCCAGCGGACGTCGAGGATGGTTACCGGATCACCGGCCCGCAGGAGCTCGGTGAGCTCCGCGGGGGTGATCAGGACCTTGCTGCGCGGACCCACCGCGGGGTTCCGCTCAGTAGTTGTTGCAGGAGTTGGCGACCTGGGTGATGGTGCCGACGTACTGCTGAGCCTCCGGCATGCCCTGGACCATGCCGGCCAGCTGCTGCCGCTTGGCCGGCGGCGCGTTCAGGAACATCTGCAGCATGCCCTGGGCGTTCGGGTTGGCGTCGAACTCGGCGGCTGCGGAGGGGTTCTCCGCGACCAGCGCCTGATGCACCTGCGAGTAGCTGCAGGTGGTGTTGATGATCGGGCCGAGGTCAGGGCTCGCGGATGCGAACCCGGCTCCGGCGGAGAGCGACAGAGCCAGACTGCCAGCTGCGACAGCGAACCTGGTCAACGACAGAGAGGCCATTTTGCGGACGCCTTTCACCAGTGCACCTTTACGGGGTTATGAAGACCTAAGTCAAGACTGGCCAAGCTTAGCCGACCACCACGCAACCCGCTGAAGTCGCAGCTAGCGGCGCTTTGGGGTGCTTACGAGCCGCCGGGCTCGGTGCGCCACCATGGTGTGGGTTGCCGGGCCGCCCAGCCGTTGATGCCCTCCAACTCGGCGGCCAATGAGACCAACAAGCCGTCGCTGTTGGCCGGCCCCATCAGCTGCACTCCGATCGGCAGCCCCTCGGAGGTGAACCCGGCCGGCACGCTGATCGACGGCCACCCCAGCAGGTTCCACGGCCAGGTCACCGGGCAGGCCGCGATCATGGTGCGGTCGGTCTCGAGGGCCCCCAGGTCGTCGAACGTGTTCACCAGGGGTGGGGGCTGGGCAGTGGTGGGCGCCAGCACCACGTCGACGATGCGGAAGATCGAGCCCACCCGACGCTGATCCTGCACCTCGTGGGCGCGGGCCTTGCGCAGCACGGCCTGCGACAGCAGGCGGCCGGTGCGCATATTGGCCAAGGTCCGCGGGTCGAGGTTGACACCGCCGCCGAGCCTGTTCCCGGCGGCCCACACTCCGGCGGTGGACCGGGACAGGAAATTCCACGACAGTCGCAGCCCATAGTCGGGGTTCCCCGGGACCACGGTGTGCCCGAGCAGCCGCAGCTGCTCGGCGGTGCGGTTCAGCGCGGCCCTGATCTCCGGATCCAGCCGGGCCGGGAACCCCGTGTAGGGGAACTGTGTCGACAGCGCGATACGCAATTGTCCCGGTGCGGTCCGCACGTAGTCGGAGACCTTCATCGGCGGTGGTTTGTGCAAGTCTCCTTCGGCGTTGCCGGAGACCGCGTCCAGCACCAGCGCGGCGTCCTCGACGGTGCGGGCCAGTACTCCGTTGACGGTGAGCCCGTTGAACGCCTCCGCCAGCGGCCAGGTGGAGATGCGGCCGCGCTGGGGCTTGATCCCGACCAGATGCGTCCACGCGGCGGGGATGCGCACGCTACCGGCTCCATCGGATCCGATGGCTGCGGCGACCAGACCCGCGGCCACCGCGGCGGCGCTGCCGCCCGACGACCCGCCTGGGGTGTGCCGGCGGGACCAGGGATTGCGGGTGTGGCCGAACCCGGGGCCGCTGGTGAACGGCCACTGGCCCAACTCGCAGGTGTTGGTCTTGCCGACGATCACCGCACCGGCGGCCCGCAGGCGGCGCACCACCTCGGCGTCGTGGCCGGCGGGCTCGATGTAGCCGAAGGCGCCGAACGAGGTGGCCACCCCGGCGATGTCGGTGTCGTCTTTGACCGCGATCGGGATGCCCAGCAGCGGGGCGCGGTGCCCCGCTGCCCGACGCCGGTCGGCTTCAGCGGCGCTGACCAGCGCCGACTCGGTGAACACCACCCGGAAGGCGTTCAGCGTGGACTGGCTGGCGTCGATGGCGTGTAGCGCCCGACGCACCAGGTCGACAGAGGTCGCCTCGCCGCTGGCCAGCTGGTAGAGCTGCTCGGTGAGGGTGGGGAAGCGGGTGCCGGACGGCGCGGGCGGGTGGGTCATCGGTGATGAGAGTATCGGCGTGCCGTACCGGTGGGTGTCGTCGAAACACCGCCCCGCGATGCGAAACTGGTCCGATGCGGCTGTACCGGGACCGGGCGGTGGTGCTGCGCCAGCACAAGCTCGGCGAAGCCGACCGGATCGTCACTTTGCTCACCCGCGACCACGGGCTGGTCCGCGCGGTGGCCAAGGGGGTGCGTCGTACCCGCAGCAAGTTCGGTGCCCGGCTGGAGCCGTTCGCCCACATCGACGTTCAGCTGCACCCGGGCCGCAATCTCGACATCGTCACCCAGGTGGTGTCGGTGGACGCGTTCGCCTCCGACATCGTCAGCGACTACGGCCGCTACACCTGCGCCTGCGTGATATTGGAGACCGCGGAACGCCTGGCCGGTGCCGAGCGAGCCCCGGCGACGGCGTTGCACCGGCTCACCGTTGGGGCGCTGCGCGCGGTGGCCGACGGTCGGCGCCCCCGTGAGCTGGTACTGGACGCCTATCTGCTGCGTGCCATGTCGGTGGCCGGGTGGGCGCCGGCACTGACCGAGTGCGCGCGTTGCGCCACCCCCGGTCCGCATCGGGCGTTTCACGTCGCGGCCGGCGGCAGCGTCTGCGGGCACTGCCGCCCGGCTGGGTCGACCACCCCGCCGATGGGTGTGCTGGATCTGATGTCGGCATTGCATGACGGCGACTGGGAGGTCGCCGAGCTTTCCACGGCGGCGCATCGCAGCCATGCCAGCGGATTGGTGGCCGCGCATCTGCAGTGGCACCTGGAGCGACGGCTTCGGACACTGCCGTTGGTGGAGCGGGTTCAACAGCGGGCGGCCGGCAGCGACGGCTGATCGACCGGCGGCTACCTGGGGATGTGTCCGTTTCGGTGGACTATGCGGGCGTCGGCGGTAGGCTGATGCGACTTCAAGATCCCTAGGTTCAATCAGGAAGGCAGGCCGAATGTTTCACGACACCGGGTGGGGGCGCTGGGCGCACAGGACGACACCGGGCTACGGAGCCGGTATCGGTGTGGCGGCCGGAGCGCTACTCGTCGTGGGAATGATCCCGGCCGTAACTTCCTGTGCGCGGGCCGCCGAACCCGGTCCGGTTGCCGGGATTACGGCGCCGTTGCCGGCGAACGGCCCCGGCGCTGACGGTGCCGATGGCGCCGACGGCGCGAACGGAGCCGACGGCGCCCCCGGTGCTGACGGCGCCCCCGGTGCCGGTGGCCTGGGCGGTCAGGGCGGTAAAGGTGGCCAGGGCGGCAAGGGCGGCCAAGGCGGCAAGGGCGGTGCCGGCGGCCAAGGCGGTAAGGGTGGCGCAGGCGGCCAGGGCGGTGTTGGCGGACGCGGCGGGAACGGCGGTGCCGGCGGTGCCGGTGGTGCAGGTGGCCAACCCGGCCTGGGCGGTGCCGGCGGGGCCGGCGGAGCGGCCGGACCCGGTGGAACACCGGGCCAGCCGGGCCAGCCCGGGCAGCCCGGGCAGCCCGGCCACGCTCACTGAGCCGGTTCGACACAACTGTTCCAACCACCGGGCGGCGGGCTCCGATGTGAGCCACGCCGCACCGGCCAAAACTGCTCCCGCTAAAGTCTGATCCGATCCGGCGGGGGGCAATTCGACAAGGAGCCACAAAGAAGTGACCGACAATCCACGTGCAGACGTCGTCTCCCGGCAGTACGAGCGGTGGACCTACCCGCCGCCCATCAACGACCTGCAGGCATGGTCGGCCAATAACTGGGAATGGTTCGACCCCAGTCACGCGCACCGGGTGCTGTGGCCGGATCGTGAGTACCGCCCTGACCTCGACATTCTGATCGCAGGCTGCGGCACCAACCAGGCGGCGGTCTTCGCCTACAACAACCCGCAGGCGCGGGTGGTGGCCGTCGACATCAGCGCGTCGTCGTTGGGGCACCAGCAGTACCTCAAGGACAAGCACGGGCTGTGGAACCTGGAGCTGCACCAGCTGCCGATCGAGGAGCTGTCCACGCTCGGTCGGGACTTCGATCTGGCGATCTCGACGGGCGTGCTGCACCACATGGCCGACCCGAAGGTGGGCATGAAGGCGATCGCCGACCGGCTGCGGCCCGACGGCGTCGCCGGCATCATGCTCTACGCGCGCTACGGCCGCATCGGCATCGAGATCCTGGAGACGGTCTTCCAGGACCTCGGGTTGGAGCAGAGCGACGAGTCGATTCAGACCGTCCGCCAGGCCATCCGCCTGCTGTCGCAGGACCACCCGGTCCAGCCGTACCTCAAGATCGCCGGCGACCTGGCCTCGGACTCGGGTCTGGTGGACACCTTCTTGCACGGTCGGGCGAAGAGCTACGACGTCGACGGCTGCATCGATCTGGTCAAGTCGGCCGGCCTGGACTTCCAGGGCTGGCTGCTCAAGGCGCCGTACTACGCCCACGATGTGGCGGTGCCGTCGGCCGGCTTCTACGACAAGGTGAATGCCTTGCCGGAGGAGAAGATCTGGTCGGTGATGGAGCGCATCCACACCCTCAACGCGCGGCACTTCTTCATCGCCACTCGGCCCGACCGGCCCAAGAGCAGCTACACGATCGACTTCTCGACGCCCGAGAGCCTCGACTACGTGCCGCTGTTCCGTTGGAAGTGTGGCTTGAACGGCAACGAGATCTTCCGTTCGGGCTGGCGCATGCCGCTGAACCCGGCGCAGCTGCCGTTCGTTCAGAGCATCGACGGTCGTCGTAGCATTCGCCAGATCGCCGCGGACCTGGCGCAGGCCGCCGGCCCGGCGCGCGGCAGTGCGGCGGACCTGGAGAAGTTCGGTCGCAAGTTGTTCCAGTCGCTGTGGCGCCTGGACTTCGTCGCGATCGATCTGAGTGCCGGTTCCTGATCGTCGGTATGGCCGGTAAGCCGCCGCGGCGACCGCATGGTCGCCGCGGGCGGCGCCGGCACGGTCGGGCAGGATAGGGCGCATGGTGTTGAATCGGGCCAATCGGAAGGCTGCCTTCCCACAACTGGCCGCGGCACCCGACGACTATCCGGTGTTCCCGGACAAGTCCACCTGGCCGGTGGTGTTTCCGCAGCTGCCGTCGCCGCCGGGCGGGGGGCCGTGTCGGCCCCCACAGCACACCTCCAAGGCCGTCGCCCCGCAGATCCCCGCCGATGCGCTGCCTAACCACGTTGCCGTCGTCATGGACGGCAACGGCCGCTGGGCGACCCAGCGCGGGTTGGGTCGCACCGAGGGGCACAAGATGGGCGAGGCGGTGCTCATCGACATCACCTGCGGTGCCATCGAACTCGGCATCAAATGGCTGACCGTGTATGCGTTCTCCACCGAGAACTGGAAGCGCTCCGCTGAAGAGGTCCGCTTCCTGATGGGCTTCAACCGCGAGGTGGTGCGCCGGCGCCGGGAGAACCTCAACGCAATGGGCGTGCGGATGCGCTGGGTGGGTTCGCGGCCGAAGATGTGGCGCAGCGTGATCAAAGAATTCGAGATCGCCGAAGCCATGACCGTCGGCAACGACGTCATCACTATTAATTACTGCGTCAACTACGGTGGGCGCACCGAGATCGCCGAAGCCGCCCAGGCCATCGCCGAAGAAGCGGTGGCGGGCAAGCTGAATCCGAGCCGGATCAACGAGGCCACCATTGCCCGGCATCTGCACCGGCCCGACATGCCCGACGTAGACCTGCTGATCCGCACCTCAGGTGAGCAGCGGTCGTCGAACTTCATGCTGTGGCAGGCGGCCTACGCCGAGTACATCTTCCAAGAGAAACTGTGGCCGGACTACGACCGCCGCGATCTGTGGGAGGCTTGCGAGCAGTACGCCTCGCGGCAGCGCAGGTTCGGAACGGCGTGATGACGGCCCTGGCCGACCGCCTCGCCACGGTGCTCGCCGAGGTGCTGGCCGTTGATGCCGAGCCAGACGGTGCGCTGACCGTCCGCCACGACGGCACCCTGGCGTCGTTGCGGGTGGTGCCGATCGCGCAAGACCTCGAGTTGGTGTCGCTCACCCAAGTCTTGGGGTGGGATCTGCCGCTGACCAAGAAGCTGCGTAAGCACGTCGCCGAGCAGGCTGCCCTCAGTCAGCTCGGGACCATCACCCTGGTCGAGAAGGATGCCGAGTCCGCAGATGTGATGGTGCGCTACAACTTTCCCGGATCGGGCCTGACCGACGATGCGCTGCGCACGCTGGTCCTGTTGGTGCTGACCAAAGGCGTCGACATCCGCGATGCATTGACGGACTGAGACCTACTTCCGGCAATCGGCACAGGTGCCGAAGATCTCGATGGTGTGCCCGACGTCTGAGTAGTCGTGCTCGGCGGCGATCCGGGCCGCCCACTCCTCGACTTCGCGGTCGCCCACCTCGACGGTGGCCCCGCAGTCCCGACACACCAGGTGGTGGTGGTGATGTTCCGAGCAGCGCCGGTACACCGCTTCTCCGGTGTCGGATCGCAGCGTGTCAACCTGGCCGGCCGTAGCCATCGCCTGCAGGGTGCGATAGACGGTGGTCAGTCCGATGTTCTCGCCGCGCTCACGTAGCGCGTCGTGCAGCTCCTGGGCCGACCGGAAGTCCTCGACGGTCTCCAGCAACGCCGAGATCGCCGCCCGCTGCCGGGTGGAGCGCACGCCGGGGGCGGTCAACGGTCCTCACCGGCATGGGCCACTGCGTCGATGGCGATGTGCGCCAGGTGATGATCGGCCAGCCGGTAAAGCACTTCGCGCCCGGAACGTTCCCCGGCGACCACCCCGGCGGCCTTGAGGATCTTCAGATGCTGACTGACCAGGGGCTGCGGAACCCCGAGCGCGTCGACGAGTTCGTGCACGCAGCGGTGCGACTCCTGCAGCTGCAGCACGATCGCGATGCGCACCGGAGCGGCCAGCGCGCGCAGCAATTCCCCAGCGGCGTCGAGGATCTCCCGCGGTGGCGTAGCGGGGAAGGCAGGACCGGTGTGTTGATGGCCGTCGGCCACCAGACCAGACGCTGAGGAGGGCACAGCACCACCTCCGCACATGTTGGAAATCGTTTTCAGCTGGCTCCCACTGTTCCATGCGTGATGACGCATGTCAAAGAACTCCGGCGCTATCGATACGATGACTGATGTTTTGCGTGTCGGCGTTGCCGGCGCGGTCCCGTCAAGACAGGAGTGCACCCCCTCGTGGCGTCCATCATCGACACCGTTGCCAACCTGGCCAAGCGACGTGGCCTGGTCTTCCAGTCGGGCGAAATCTACGGCGGCACAAAGTCGGCGTGGGACTACGGCCCACTCGGGGTGGAGCTCAAGGAGAACATCAAGCGCCAGTGGTGGCGCTCGGTCGTGACGTCCCGCGACGACGTCGTCGGCTTGGACAGTGCGATCATCTTGCCGCGTCAGGTGTGGGTGGCCTCCGGTCACGTCGCGGTGTTCAACGACCCGCTGGTGGAGTGCCTCAACTGCCACAAGCGGCACCGGCAGGACCACATGCAGGAAGCGGTGGCACTGAAAAAGGGTGGCAACCCCGATGACGTGCCGATGAGCGAGATCGCCTGCCCGGACTGCGGTACCAAGGGCGAGTGGACCGAGCCCCGTGACTTCAACATGATGCTCAAGACCTACCTGGGTCCGATCGAGTCCGAAGAGGGTCTGCACTACCTGCGGCCCGAAACTGCACAGGGCATCTTCGTCAACTTCGCCAACGTGGTGACCACGGCTCGTCGCAAGCCGCCGTTCGGAATCGGACAGATCGGCAAGAGCTTCCGCAACGAGATCACCCCCGGCAACTTCATCTTCCGGACCCGTGAGTTCGAGCAGATGGAGATGGAATTCTTCGTCGAGCCGTCCACGGCCAAGGAGTGGCACCAGTACTGGATCGACGCGCGCCTGCAGTGGTACATCGACCTGGGTATCAAGCGTGAGAACCTGCGCCTCTACGAACACCCGCTCGAGAAGCTGTCGCACTACTCCGCCGGCACCACCGACATCGAGTACAAGTTCGGTTTCGCCGGGAACCCGTGGGGTGAGCTGGAGGGCATCGCCAACCGCACCAACTTCGATCTGACCACGCACTCGGAGCATTCCGGTGTGGACCTGTCGTTCTACGACCAGGCCTCCGGCACCCGCTACGTGCCGTACGTGATCGAACCCGCAGCCGGCCTGACCCGCTCGCTGATGGCCTTCCTGGTCGACTCGTACCACGAGGACGAGGCCCCCAACGCCAAGGGCGGGGTGGACAAGCGCACCGTGCTGCGGCTGGACCCGCGGCTGGCGCCGGTCAAGGCTGCGGTGCTGCCGCTGAGCCGCAACGCCGACCTGTCGCCGAAGGCCCGGGACCTGGCGGCCGAGCTGCGCAAGTCCTGGAACGTGGAGTTCGACGACGCCGGGGCGGTCGGCCGGCGCTACCGGCGCCAGGACGAGATCGGCACCCCGTTCTGCATCACGGTCGACTTCGACTCGCTCGAAGACCATGCCGTCACCGTGCGTGAGCGCGACACGATGTCTCAGGAGCGGGTGGCCATCGACGCGGTCTCTGACTACCTGGCCGTGCGCCTCAAGGGCTGCTGAGCCGGGTCAGTCCCCGGCGATTTCGGGGGCTGGCGGCCGGACGGGCCTGAACCAGTCGATTCGGGCTTGCCAAGACAGCACGGAGGCGTAGATGAACGCGGCGGTGCTCACGCTTGCGCAGATCCAGGTGGGCAGCGTGACCGCACTGCCGAGGAGCACACTGGTCAACTGCGCGAGGATCGCTGCGACTTTGAAGACGACCCACACCAGGTAGTAGTGCGCGGCAGTCTGCGAGCGCGGATCGCTGCGCAGGGCCAGCAGTATCCGGCCGGTGAACCCGAACAGATACAGCGCGAGCGCGGCGACCAGCGCCCAGTACGCCGCGAACCATGGGCTGCGGGGCGCGAAGACATCCAGGTATTCGGGGTGCCCCCGATCGGCGATACAGAATAGGGCGACCATCAGCGGCAGACCGAGTTTCAGCGGCGTCGTGACGTGGCGACGCCCCAGCAACCGGGCTTGGTCCTCGTCGGTCAACCGCGTCGCCAGGTGCTCGAACATGGCCGCGACCGCGGCGAACATGCAGAGCACGGCGAGCAGGCCCGCGACGTTCCACAACCCGGACACCCGGTGGACGAGGGGATCGAAATGCGTCGGCCCCAGCGGGGACATGAGCAGTCCCGCGCACCCAATGAGGACCAAGATGCGCGACGGATTGGTGTCCCAGCGCGAACCCCAGGTGTAGCGGCGGACCCACAGGGCATACCCGCAAGCCACCGGAGCCGCCGCTAACGCGACATCGGTAAGTCCGAACATGTGGCTAGAAGCGGCCGCCGCCGCCGAAGAAGCCACCGCCCGAAGACGAGCCGCCGAACGAGGTCGGACTCCAACCTCCCCCTCCGCCACCGCCGAAGCCGCCGCCCCCACCGGAGAGGATGTTGCCGATGATGATGCCGCCCAGCATGGCGCCGGTGTCGTTGCCGCCGCCGGGGCCATTGCCGTAACGGCCGTAGTAGGCCCGCTGCGCGTCCTGTACGTCGGCTTTGGCCAGTGACTGCGCGGCGGCGGCCAGGGTTGCCGCGCCGTTGGCCTGGGTGATGGCGCCCGCGACATCGGTGGTGCGCTTGTCGTGGGCGGCGTCGAGGCGGCGGCGTGCCTCGGCCAGCCGGGTGCGCGCCTCCGGGCCGACGCTGCCGCGACGGGTGTCGATGTAATCGGACACGGCGCGGATGCGCGACGATGCGGTGAACAGGGCCTGCTCGAGTGTGCGGGCCAACCGCTCAGCGGCTGCGCGTTCCTCGGCCACGGTGTCCAGCAGCTGGTCCAGGTCGGCGTCGGCCTTGATCAGCGCGGTGAAGGCCCCTAGGGGATCTCCGGAGGTGCGGGCGGTGGCCACGGCCTTGACTACGACATCGCGAACAGCGAACAGCTCGGATTTATGCGTGCCCGCCCCGCCCTGCAGCAATGCGGTGGCTTGGGCGATGCCGGCCTCGGCGTCGGCGATGGTCTGGGGCAGCGTGGCGACCGCGTGACGGATGTCGCTTGCGGCATTGTCGACGGCGTCGAGCAGGGCACGGCCCTGGCCCAGCCCCGACTCGGCAGCCCGCAACGCATCCACCAGCTCACTCTGCCCGCCAGTCACCGGGTGATCGGCCAGGCTGCGTGCCCGGGTGATGTTGCGTTCGGCGAAGGCGGCCCGATCCTGTGCGGTCTTGACGTTGCCGGAAACCGTGCTGAGCGCGGTGGCGTCGAATTCGGTGTGCAGTTCCACCAGGTGCTTCTCGGACGCCGGGATGCGCCCGGTCAGCTCTACCAGTTGCTGGGTCAGTGTGTCGAGGCGGTCGCCCGCGTTGAGCACGAGGTCACGCAACTGCTCAAACGCGGCGCGCTGAGTCTCCAGTTCGCGGTCGGCCTTCGAGGCCGTGACGATAACCCCCGTCAGCAAGTCGCGCTGTTGTGCCGGTGTCTCGGGGATGTCGTCGTCGAGCTGTTGGCGCACGGTGAAGGCGTGCTCCATAGCGAACTTGGCGGAGGAGACGGCCTCCGCGAAGGGCCGCACGCGCTCCTTGCCGAATTCTTCGAGAGCAAGCTCCAGTTCGTTGGCGCTGGTGCGTACCGCGTTGTCGACGTCGACGACCTTCTCTCGCGACAAGGCGTCCAGCGCGAACACCGGCACGTCGGACAGTGCATTGGGATCGGTGGGGTCCACCCGCCGGGCGGCCGCCAGTGCCGCGGCGCGGCGCCGGCGCCGCAGGTGACGGACCACCAGCAGCAACACCAGGCCGGCGGCCGCCACCGCGGCCAGTGCGATCAGGATCGGTGTCCAGCTCACCTCGGTGGGTGCGGCGGCGGCATCGAGTCCGGTGGCGGCCGCGGAGGCTGCGCCGGCCCAGTCGTTGCGGTGCAGGGCCGGTTCGATCTGGTTGCGCCGCAACGCGTCGACCTTGCCCGAGCTGATCTCGGAGATGCCGTTGGAAACCAGGAAGGCGTAGCTGCGGTCGGCCGTGGCCACGGCGAGCAAGGCGTCGTTGCTGCCGAGATCGCTGAGCCGCACCGTGCTGCGTCCCCAGTCCTCAGCGGTCTGCCCGGAGAACACGTCGACGTAGACCACCCACAGTCGGATGTGCCGGTCGGCGTAGAGCTTGTCGATCGCGTTCTGCACCTCGGCGCGCTCGGACTGCGAGAGCGCACCGGCGCTGTCGGTGATCAAGGTGGGCAGACGCATCGGAGGCTGCGCCGCTGCGGTTGGGGCTACCAGCAGCACTGCGAGGAGAAACGCCAGGGCGGCGCCGGCCAGGCGGGGGATGCGCATGTCGGTAAATCTATATGCGATCGGGGGTGATCGACGGAATTCTGCGACCGGCCCACTCGGTTTCGCAGCGGTCGGATGCCGAACTTCGGCCCGCCGTGTCATGGTCTCGGGTCGGGTCAAAATAGACTGACGGCGGTGGCCATTAACTCCTGCGACAGCTACGACGCGCACGACCGCGAACGCATCGTGGCGGAGTCGTCGAAAACCGCCGGCCTACCCGGAACCGGCGGCCAGCATCGCACCGATTTTGCCCGCGATCGGGCCAGGGTGCTGCACAGCGCTGCGCTGCGCCGGTTGGCGGATAAGACTCAGGTCGTCGGCCCCCGAGACGGGGACACCCCGCGCACCCGCCTGACTCACTCGCTGGAGGTCGCGCAGATCGGGCGGGGGATGGCGATCGGATTGGGCTGCGACCCTGACCTGGTGGACCTGGCTGGGCTGGCTCACGACATCGGCCACCCGCCTTACGGGCACAACGGTGAGCAGGCGCTCAACGAAATCGCCTCGAACTGTGGCGGATTCGAGGGAAACGCGCAGAACTTCCGCATTCTGACCAGTTTGGAGCCCAAGGTTCTAGGTCCGGACGGTGCAAGTGCGGGCCTGAATCTGAGCCGGGCGACGCTGGACGCGGTCACCAAATATCCGTGGTTCCGTCACGCGGCAGACGGCTCGGTACGGACCAAGTTCGGCTTTTACGACGACGACCGGGACGCCGCTGACTGGATGCGTCGCGGTGCACCGGAGGGACGCGTCTGTCTGGAGTCGCAGATCATGGACTGGGCCGACGATGTCGCCTACTCGGTGCATGACGTTGAAGACGGCGTCATCTCCGGCCGGATCGACCTGCGGGTGCTCGCCGATGCATCAACCGTGGCCGAGCTGACGCGCCTGGGTGACCCTCGCGGGGTGCACGATCTGGCCGGGGCGGCCCGCCGGCTCACCGAATTGCCGGTGGTGGCTGCGGTGGGTGATTACGACGCGAGTCTGACGGCGTCGGTGGCACTCAAACGGTTGACCAGCGAACTGGTCGGACGCTTCGCCTCCGCGGCGATCACCGCCACCCACGATGCCGCCGGTCCCGGGCCGCTGACCCGCTACCAGGCAGACCTCGAAGTGCCTGAACTGGTGCGGGCCGAAGTGGCCGTGCTGAAAACCCTTGCGGTGCAGTTCATCATTTCGTCGGACCAGCACCGCAGGATTCAGGCCGCCCAGCGTGAGCAGGTGCATGAGGTCGCGCATCGGCTGCTCGCCACGGCGCCGGAGAGCCTGGACCCGATCTTCGTTCCAGCGTTTAACGCCGCCGCCGACGACAATGCACGGCTGCGGGTGATCGTCGACCAGATCGCTTCGTGCACCGAGGGACGGCTGGAACGCCTCGTCGCGGGTTAGTGACACAGCGGCACCGCGGGCGCACTCAGCCGAGCTTGGCGACCTTGTCCATCATCGCCCGCACGACATCGGTGCTGCTGGTCTGCGGGTCACCGGAACCACTGGCGTTCTCGGTTCCGGTGAAGGCGATCAGGACTCCGACGATGCAGTTGTCCTGCAGCCCGATGGCGCGGGTGTCCGGCGCCTTAGGACTCTTGTCGAGCACGATCGATGCGGCCAGGACATCGTCGGTGATCCGCACGTCGGTGATGTGCATTTCGGTGCCGGGAAGGTGCGGCGATCCGGCAGTGTCCGGGTCGGCTGCGTTGACCGGTTGCCCGTCGCAGTGCTTCCACTGCTCGGCGAACTTCTCGAACAGCTGCCGGGCGTCCGCGGCGGTGGGCAGGGCGACCACGGCCTCCTTGACGAACATCACCCGGGTGTCGAGCGGCTTGAAGCCGTCGCGGGCGGGCTCGGGGTCGATCCAGGTCTCCCGCGCGTAGCTCTGGACGGGGGCCGACGCGTACACGCTTCGCTGCGCGACGTCGAGGACTCCGACGCAGTCGCCGGGGGTTGCTGAGTCGTCCATCGCCTCCAGTCCGCCGTAGGACGGCGGGCCGGTCACAGTGGTGAAGGGCTGATCCAGCATCGCGGTCAGCTCGGCGCCATTGAGCAGCACCTGCTTGACGGTCTCGCCGGTGACGCCGGCCGCACTACGCGACCGGTCGGGCAGCACCAGCCAGGTCGTCACCGCGGCCGCGGCCAGCACGGCGACGGCGACAAGGGTCAGCAACCAGACCCGTTTCGAGTTCATTCACGCCCCTGACGCAGCAGTTGACCCGTCATTAAAGCATGGGCAGTGCCGGCATCAGGGCTGGGCAGACGGCAGGCGGCGCGCTCTAGACTGACCCAGTGCCAGGCCGTATCTCCGATCGCGACATCGCCGCTATCCGCGAGCGTGTCCGGATCGAGGACGTGGTCGGTGACTACGTGCAGCTCAGGCGTGCCGGCGCAGACTCGCTGAAGGGCCTGTGCCCGTTTCACAACGAGAAGTCACCGTCCTTCCACGTCCGGCCCAACCATGGCCTGTTCCACTGCTTCGGTTGTGGGGAAGGCGGCGACGTCTACGCCTTCGTGCAGAAGATCGAGCACGCCAGCTTCGTCGAGGCGGTCGAGCTGCTCGCCGACCGGGTCGGCCACACCATCACCTACACCGGCGCGTCGGCCACCAACATCCAGCGCGAGCGCGGCGGCCGCAGCCGGCTGATCGCCGCCAATGCGGCGGCCGCCGAGTTCTACGCCGCGGCGCTGAGCACCCCCGAGGCCGCGCCGGCGCGAAAATATCTCACCGAGCGAAACTTTGATGCCGCCGCCGCCGAGCGGTTCGGATGCGGCTTCGCCCCGTCGGGGTGGGACGGCCTGACCAAGCATCTGCTGCGCAAGGGCTTCGAGTTCAAGGAGCTGGAGGCCGCGGGCCTGTCCCGAGAAGGGCGCCGCGGTCCGATGGACCGCTTCCATCGCCGGTTGCTGTGGCCGATCCGTTCGTCGGCGGGGGAGGTGATCGGGTTCGGTGCCCGCCGGCTGTTCGACGACGACCCGATGGAGGCCAAGTACGTCAACACCCCCGAAACCACGCTCTACAAGAAGTCCAACGTGCTGTTCGGCCTGGACCTGGCTAAACGAGACATCGCCCGCGGACACCAGGCGATCGTCGTCGAGGGCTACACCGACGTGATGGCGATGCATCTCGCAGGCGTCACCACCGCGGTCGCCTCGTGCGGTACCGCCTTCGGCGATGAGCACCTGGCGATGCTGCGCCGACTGATGATGGACGACAAGTTCTTTCGGGGTGAACTGATCTACGTCTTCGACGGCGACGCGGCGGGCCGTGCCGCTGCGGTCAAGGCGCTCGAGGGCGAACAGCAGCTGGCCGGACAGTCATTCGTCGCGGTCGCCGCCGACGGCATGGATCCCTGTGATCTGCGCCTGGCACACGGGGACGAGGCGCTGCGCGACCTGGTGGCGCGCCGCACTCCGCTGTTCGAGTTTGCGGTGCGGACCGCCCTCGCCGAGATGGACCTGGAGACCGCCGAGGGCCGGGTCGCCGCGCTGCGCCGCTGCGTGCCGATGGTCGCTGCGATCAAGGACCCGACGCTGCGCGATGAATACGCGCGTCAGCTGGCCGGCTGGGTGGGCTGGGACGACGTCGCGCAGGTGATCGGCCGGGTGCGTGCGCGGGCCAAGAACGAGGCCAAGGGCGATGCCAAGGACAGCGGGCCGGCCCGGGACCGTCAGGCGTCTCGGGTGGCCGCCAGCCCCGCCGAACAGCCGGCGGTCGCCCGACCGAACCCGACCGATCCGACGTTGTGGCCGCAGCGTGAGGCGCTCAAAGCGGCGCTGCAGTACCCCGCGTTGGCCGGGCCGGTGTTCGACACCCTGACGGTGGAGAGTTTCACCCACCCCGGCTATGCCGCGGTGCGCTCGGCGGTCGACGCGGCCGGGGGGACGGCCGGGGTGGCGGGCGCCGGCGGCGCGCAGTGGATCGAGACGGTGCGGGCGCAGACGGCTTCGTCGCTGACCACCGCGCTGATCCACGAGTTGAGCGTGGAGGCCATCCGCGTCGACGAGGACAAGCTGCCGCGGTATATCGGCGGCGTGCTGGCCCGCCTCCAAGAGGTGTGGGTGGGCCGACAGATCGCCGAGGTCAAGTCCAAACTGCAGCGCATGTCACCGGTGGAGCACAGCGACGAATACCACGCGCTGTTCGGCGATCTGGTGGCCATGGAGGCCTACCGGCGCAGCCTGCTGGAGCAGGCCAGCGGCGATGATCTGACCGCCTGATCGCCTGATCGCCTGATCGCCTGATCGCCTGACCGCCTGACCGCGAGCCCGCTAGGCGGCAGCGGGGACCTTGTCGAAGAAACCCAATACCTTCTGGATGCGGCCAGAACCGTCGGTGAGGACCACGTCGAACCCGACGATCGGCGCCTCCTGGTTGGCCGGGCCGAGTTCCCAGCGGAACCGGGCTTGGTCATGGTGCGCGTCGACCGGGCCGACCAAGCGGAACTCGAAGCCTGGGAACTGTTCTTGGACAGCGGCAATGGTGGCGTTGATCGCCTCGGGGCCCTCGGCCACCGCCAGCGGGTCGACGAAGCTGGCGTCGGCGCTGAACAATGCGTCCACGGCCGCGCGCCGGATGGTCGGGTCGCTCTCATTCCACGCGTCGATGTAGCGCTGCGCCAAGTCCTCAAACGCTCTCATGGTGTGCCTCCTTGAGTTGACTGGCCGGACCGTTCCGGCCTGGGCGACTCCCACAATCACCGAGCAGGCCACGTGTGTCGATTACGTCTCAGGTAGTTGTCGCGGGGCGCCCAGGTATGCGGCCGTGGCGGCGTCGGCGGGCAAGAACGACTCGATGGCGAGTTCGGACAAGGTGATGTCCACAGCGGTGCCGAACGTCGCGATCATCGCGAGGAAGGACAGCTCAGTCTCGCCGACCCGTAGCAGCAGCGGTACGTAGACGGTGCTCGGCGGGGGTGGCGTGAGCGGGTCGCCGGGGTCGTCGTGCGGGTAGGCGGCCAGCTCGTCGTGCAGTGCGAGCATCTCGTCGTCGGCGCGCGCCATGGCGCTGCGGCGCAGGCCGCCGAGCACGAAGGCACGCCACTGGGAGAGATTGCCGATATGCGGCGCCATGCCATCGGGGTGCAGGGTCAGCCTCAGTGCATTCAGCGGCTGCTCGGCGAGCAGGGCCGGGGAGACGACCTGGGTGAGCACGCCGACCGCGGCGTTGGCGTCGAGCACATTCCACGTGCGATCCACCGCCAGCGCAGGGTAGGGCTGGTGGGCGGCGAGCACCTCGCGTATCGCTGCCCGGGCCGAGGCCATCTCCGGCGCGGTCAGGTCGTGTTCGGGGTAGACCGGGGCGAAGCCGGCGGCCAGCAGTAGTCGGTTGCGGTCTCTGAGCGGGACGTCGAGGTGCTCGGCAATGCGAAGCACCATGTCCCGGCTCGGTTGGGAACGCCCCGTCTCGACGAAGCTGAGATGGCGGGTGGAGATGGCGGCTTCGTTGGACAGGTCGAGCTGACTGATCCGCCGATGCGTGCGCCATTGCCGCAGCAGCGCGCCGAATGGGACCGGGGCAGGCATTCGGGTTGTCGTCACGCGGGCAAGTCTTCCCCAGGCTCATCGTCTCCACCATGACGTGAGAGGTAGTCGCCTTCATGCACGCGCGCGACAACGTGGGCGCCTCACGGTCAAAACGACCGCCGCAGTGCCCTAGCGGTCGTCTTCGGGCTCGACCGGCGTGACGATCGACGTACCGTCCTCGAGTTCGGTCAGCGTCACCATCGCCGAATCGGGATGGATCCGGTCGGCGATCGTGCGCCGTCCCTTATCGATCAGCGCCTTGGCGACCGGGCTGCTCGTCACCGCGTGATAGGTGCCGACGATCTGCTCGTAGCGGCGACGGCCGGCTTTGGTGCCCATCACGTAGCCGACCCCCATCACCACGACATACCCGATCAATTCGGCCCCTTAAAACAGTCGGTGCAGTGCCTCCATCCTGCCTCACGCGGTGCAACGGGGGCCGGGTGCGACCCCCGTTGCACAGCGGTGGTTTCGGTATGCGCTAGAGTCTTGCAAGTCCGCGAGGACAGCAATCCCCTGTAGCTCAATTGGCAGAGCATTCGGCTGTTAACCGGAGGGTTGGTGGTTCGAGTCCACCCGGGGGAGCCACGTTTGAGACCGGCGTTAGTCCAGCCGGGGAATCACCGACGGACCCGCCTGCGAAGGCGGCTGCTGCGGTGCGAACATGCCCGGCACCTGCTGTGACTGCGCGCCCTGCTGCTTGGCCGCACGGGCCTGGGCGAGCGCGTTGACCAGCGGGTTGTTCGCCATCATCTCGCGACGCTCTTCTTCGCTGAGCTCGTAGATCGCCCACGCGCCCCAAGCAGCCGGACGCACGTACACGGTGACCTGCTGGCGGCCGTTGTTGAAGACGGCGGGAACTGCCACGGCCCGGTCGGTGGCCGCGAAGGTGGCCATCTCCTCGGTGATCCGCTCGAGATCAGCGGTTTCGTGCAGCTCATAGGTGGGCGCTTGCACGCCCTTGGTGGGGGTGGCGTTCAGGGCGAGGAACCACGCCATGAGAGGTACTCCTTTGTTCGGTCTGGGGTCCAGACAGCCTATAAACAGGGCTACCCGGTGGACGCACCGGCGGGCGGTACCGACAGGTGTTCGGGATGCAGCATTTCGGCGTACCGCAATTCTTCGGGGATGCCGAACCCGTCGATCAGAGTCTGTGCGTGCGGGCGCAGTTTTCGGCACCGGTCATTGATGCCGCGGGTGACGGCCTTGGCCCGATCGGTGGACAGATACCGGTGCTCGATGTACCAGGCCTTGTCGTCCTCGATGACGCTGAGCGCGTAGAGGTCGCACACCAGCTCCAGTAGTTCGCGGGCGTCGGGATCGGGGCAGGAATCGATTCCGGCGACGAACGCCTCCAGCACGACCCGGTCGATATGTGCGGTGGCTGCATGCAGCATGTGGTCCTGGACCGCGTTGAAGGCGTCGAAGTCGCTCATCTCCTGGGACTTGGCCCTCAGCCGCCGTGCCACCGAGGTCAGCAGATATTCCTCGCGGTCTTCGAACATGTGCACCTGGGTGCCGCGGTTGAACAGGCTGCCCTCCTCCTCGCTGTCCTGCCTGGCGTCCACGATGGTCTGGATGATCGTCTCGGCCGCAGTGCGTTTGAGCACCCGATCGCCGACAGCCTCGGCCGCGAACCGTACCCAGCCGACCGGGCTCATGTCGGCGATGTCATCGGCGTAGGTGGTCAGCAGCTGCTTGGCCACCAGTTGCGTCAGTACGTGGTTGTCGCCCTCGAAGGTGGTGAACACATCGATGTCGGCGCGCAGTGCGATCAGCCGGTTCTCGGCCATGTAGCCGGCGCCGCCGCAGGCCTCGCGCGCCTCCTGGATGGCCCGGGACGCGTGCCAGGTGTTGGCCGCTTTGAGCCCGGCTGCTCGTGCCTCCAATTCGCGCTGCTCTTCGGCGTCGGGCTCGTCGGCGGTCTGCAGATCATGGCAGCGGCCCACCAGCTCGTTCTGGGCGAACTGCAGCGCATAGGAGCGGGCAATCAGCGGCAAGAGGCGACGCTGGTGAACCAGGTAATCCATGATCAGCACTTCGTGTTTCGCCCCGTCGTCGCTCGGGGCGCTGAACTGCCTGCGTTGCAACGCATATCGGGTAGCGATATCCAGGGCGACCCGGGCGGCCGCGCCGGCGCTTCCGCCCACCGAGACCCGGCCCCGGATCAGGGTGCCGATCATGGTGAAGAATCGCCGGCCATCGCTCTCGATCGACGACCGGTAGTTGCCGTCGGGATCCACGTCGGCATAGCGATTCAGCAGGTTCTCCCGGGGAACCCGGACGTGGTCGAAGACAATGCGTCCGTTGTCCACGCCGGGAAGACCGCCCTTGTAGTGGCAGTCGGAGGTCGTCACGCCGGGCAGATCGTTGCCCTGCGCGTCGCGGATCGGCACCAGGAAGCAATGCACACCGTGGTTTTCGTCATCGGTGATGAGCTGGGCGAAAACCGCCGCGACGGTGGCGGTTTCGGCGGCCCCACCGATGTAGTCCTTGCGTGCCGATCCCGTCGCGGACTCGATCACGAATTCCTGGGTTGCCGGGTCGTAGGTGGCGGTGGTCTCCAGCGACTGCACGTCGCTGCCGTGACCGGTCTCGGTCATCGCAAAACACCCGAGCAGGTCGAGGTCGATGATCTTGTCGACGTACGCGCGGTGGTGGCGCTCGGTGCCCAGGTTCTCCACTGCGCCGCCGAACAGCCCCCATTGGACCCCGGCCTTGACCATCAGCGACAGATCCGACATGGCCAACATCTCGATCATGGTGATCGCCGCGCCGACGTCGCCGGTGCCGCCGTGTTCCTTGCGGAAACTGTCCGCCGCCACGCCGGAGCCGGCCATGATCCGGAGTTGTTCGGCGACCTTCGCGCGGGCGATCGCGGTGTTCGGGGTGTAGTGCGGACGAAATTTCTCATCGCACAAAGTGGCCCGGACCTGGTTCTTCACCGTCCGCCAGCGGCCGTCCAAGGTGTCGCGCAGGGCATCGGAAGTGGTCACCTCATGCACCGTATCCAGGCGGGGCCACCGGTAAACCGGGTTTAGATTACGGATGTGCGTGGGAAGCGGAGCCGGTTGCCGGCGTTGTGCGGTGTGCTGCTGACCGGCGGTGCTGCGCTTGTGGGTTGCGTGCCGTGCGAGACCCCCACGGCGACAGCCGGACTGCGGTATCTCGGCCAGGCTCGACTGGCGCCGAACACCAGGTTCGCGGGCACCGTCGTCGGTGGCCTGTCCGGGATCAGCTACGACAGCGGCCGCGACTGCTACTACGTGATCAGCGACGACCGCTCGGCCAACGGGCCGGCCCGCTTCTACACGGTGCGGCTCTCGGTGTCCGACCGCGGCGTCGACGGGGTGGCGATCACCGCCATGAACCCACTGCTGGACTCCGGTGGGCGCCCGTTTGGGCGCCAGGCCTTCGACGCGACGCCGCCGGTCATACCGCCCGACCCCGAAGGCATCGCGTTCGATGCCGGTCGGCAGCGGTTGTATTGGTCTTCAGAAGGGGAGCGGCGTACCGACGGCCCACGCGGCGCGGTGTTGGCCGACCCGTGGGTGCGTACCGCCGGGCTGGACGGCAGCTACCTCGGCCGGTTCACCATGCCGCCGCAGCTGGCGATGTCGGCACAGCCCACCGGCCCGCGCCGCAACACCACCCTCGAGGGCCTGACGGTGACTGCCGACGGACGAATGCTGTTCGCCGCAATGGAGGGCCCGGGGTACGACGACGGCCCGCTGCCGGATCGCGACCATGGCGCGCTGACTCGCATCACCGCCTACCGACTCGACGCTGACGCCGGCCCCGGCGCCCCGGTCGCCCAATACGCCTACCCGCTGGATCCTGCCGTCGTACCGGCCAAAACCAACGGCCTCACCGATCTGGTGGCCCTGTCGGACACCGCGTTCCTGGTGATCGAGCGGGCGTTCAGTGACCGCCCGACGGTGCGACTGTTCCGTGCCGAGATCAACGGTGCCACCGATGTGCTCGGTATGCCGGCGCTCGCGGCTGCAGCCGTGACTCCGATGACCAAGACCATGGTGGCCGACCTGTCCACCACACCCGGTCTGGACCCGCTGGACAACATCGAGGGGCTGACGCTAGGCCCGCGGCTACCCGATGGGCGGCAGACCGTGGTGCTGGTCAGTGACGACAACTTCTCACCGCGCCAGGTGACCCAGTTCGTCGCCTTCGCGATACCCGCCGACTAGCCGGACAACGGTGATCGTCGGCACGACAGTCCCAAGCAGACCGAATACAATCTGGCGCCACGGAATTGGCGTTTTGAGAATGTCATCAGAGGTGAATGACGATTTCAAGTATAGAAATGAGTCAACTTCATCATTCGGCTGATACCGTAACCCGGGTGTGGTACGACTGCTGGTCAGCGACGAGGCTGAGATCGCGCGTTGGCTGAGTCGACCGACCGGCGCGCCGATGCGACGCGCCAGCAGATCATCCGTGCCGCGGCGCATCAGTTCGCCCAGCGGCCCTTTCACGACGTCGGCCTCGACGACATTCTGGCTGAAGCGGAATTGACCAAGGGCGCGATGTATTTCCATTTCCGCTCTAAGCACGCTCTGGCCTTGGCCGTCATCGACGAACAACTCACCAAGACGGGGACCGCGATCCGGGCATTGGTGGACCGCAAGCTTTCCGGCTTGGAAACGCTGCTTGACGTGGGCTACCTCATGGCAGTCGAGGACCTCACCAGCGACAGTGCCCGAGCAATGCTGCACCTGCTGCCGGTGGTAGGCGGCGCCGAGGGGCTGCAGGCCACCGTGCTCAACAATGCGATTCAGGCGTTGAGCGTGGTGACGGAGCGGGCGATCACCGAAGGCGACGTCCTCGACCGCGATCCGCGCGATGTGGCCCGGATGATGGTGGCGCTGTACCTGGGTTTGCGACAGGCCGGCAATCTTGATGAGCCCGAACAGTTCCTGCGTGAGTTGGAGCGGGTCTGGTCGGTTGTGCTGCCCAGTGTGGTGCCTGCTGATCGCATCGACTATTTCGTTCAGTTCGTCCGTCGGCGCACTGCCTTGGCGGTCAAGACCACGGCGGCGGCGAAGTCGGCGGTGCCCGAAGGGGGGGCCGGCTGATGGCGCGCCAGGTCCGGTCCGAGGCGACTCGGCGCAAGCTGCTCGATGCGGCTATCGATGTCTTCGGCGAGGCCGGCTACGTCGCTGCCGGGCGAACCGCGATCATCGAGCGGGCCGGGGTGACCAAGGGAGCGCTGTACCACCACTTCGACTCGATGGATTCGTTGGTGACGGCCATCATCGAGGGGGGTTTCGCCACGGTCTTGACCAGGTTCCGGAGCATGTGCCAACCGTCCTCGCCCGCTCTGGAGGGGATGATCCACGGCATGTTCGCCGTCACGGAGCTGTTGTCCGTCGACAAGGAGGCGCGGGCCGCGGGCCATCTGGTCTTCGCACTGGCCGAATCCAACGAATTGGGGGCCGAGGTCGGCGGCGAATGGGCGGACGCGGTCACCGCTCAGACCGCGCGCGCGATCGCCGAGGGCGACCTGTGCGAGGAACTCGATGCCCGCCAAGTTGCCGAGTCGATCACCTCGGCGATGCTCGGCACGTGGCTGTTGACGCACTACGCCGGTGACAGCATCGGTCGGGTGACCCGGATGTGGGAGACGCTGTTGCCGGCGATCGTGGTGGCCGACTCACTGCCGTATTTCCGGCAGTTCCTGGCGCGCGACGCGCTGCGCTATCAGAACGGCAGTGACGGCGCCTCGGCCGCTGCGCGCTGACGGCGCTAGCGCTCTTCCAGCCAGAGTTGCTCGGTGAGGTCTTGGAACGTGGCGAGCGCAACCCGGTCGTCGGCACGTTCGAGCGCTGATTTGCTCATCAGGGCGCGCACCGTCGAGCCATCCCGATGTTCCAGGGAGACAACCAGATTGGCCAGGGAATGCATCACCGACAGGGCCGATTCCTCGGCCGGTGGGACCTGGCCGAAGATCTGTCGAAACTCCAGGGCCAGGACCTCTTCTTGGGTGTAGCCCAGCATGGCGGCGAACCCGCTGTTGGCGAACAAGATGGTGCCGTCGTCGGCGATCGCGAGCACCGGAACGGGAATCCGCTCGAGCGCCACCAGGGCCGGCAGCTGCCGCAGAGTGTCCATCGGTGCCAGAGGGGTTTGCGCGTTCCGCCGTCGCTCCATGTGTCTGATTATGACGGGCGCCGCGGACACCGTGGGCAGGGTTCGCCGCTGCCGGGTGGTGACTGCGCCGCGTGCGATACAGGGGCGCTCGGCGTGACGTGACGCACAGTCTTATATGGATTGAACACCATCCAAAAGGTATGTACTATCTCCGCTTATGCGAGGAACTGGTTTGTACGGCTCGGGTGCGCTGCGGCGTGCACCGAGGCCGGCGAGTTCCTCCGGAAGCTTCGCCCGGGGCACCTTGAGGGGTCCGCATCGCCGTGTGTCGCCGCACGCCGAGCCGCGTTGGTGCACCGCACCGACTGCAGCGCTCGCCGGCAGGCAGACGGGGGTGCGGTTGCGTGCCACTTTCTACCGGGCGATGTTCTTGTCAGATCACCAAAGCCTGGCTGTCGGCCAGGAAGGGCATCGCCATCCAGCGTGACGCCAGCATTGCTTCGGCGGCGGGCCCGGGCACCGGGCGGGAGAACAGGAATCCCTGCGCGCGGTGACAGCCGTGCCGCATCAAGGTGAGTGCGGCCGCGGACGTTTCCACGCCCTCGGCGACCACCTGCAGGCCGAATGCCTCGGCCAGGGCGATGATCGCTCGGACGATCGCGAGATCGCCCGGATTGACGCCCAATTCGCGCACGAACACGGTGTCGATCTTGAGGGTGTCGACCGGCAGATCCTTCAGGTGTGACAGGACGGCGTAACCGGTGCCGAAGTCGTCGATGGCGATCTGCACCCCGGCTTCGCGCAGTTCCGCCAGGGTACGGCGGGTGTTCTCGATGTTCTGCACCACCGCGCGTTCGGTGATCTCCAGGCACAGCGAGCCGGGACGGAGGCCGAATTCGTTGATGGTTTCCACCACGTTCTGGACGAACCCGCGGGCGGCCAACTGGACCGGTGAGACGTTGATGCGCAGGGTGGCGTTGGTCCGCACGCCGTTGGTCTGCCATTGGCTGAATTCTGCGCACGCGGTGCGCATCACCCATCGGCCCAGATCATCGGCCAGGTTGGCGGATTCGGCGATGCTGATGAACGAACTCGGCAACAGCAGCCCGCGGGTGGGATGGCGCCAGCGGACCAGCGCCTCCACCGCGACGATGGCGCCGCTCCACAGATCGACCTCGGGCTGGTAGTACAACAGCAACGACTCGTCGTCGATCTTGCCCTGCATGTGCAGTTCGATGTCCTTGCGGAACAAGCTTTTCAAGGACATGTCGTCGGTGGAGCTGACGGTCTGGTTGCCGCCGCCGCGTTTCGCGGCCAAGACGGCCTCGTCGGCGCGGTGCAGCAGGCCGGCGCTGGTGTCTTCCCCGGGCAGCCCGACCGTCACGCCCACGCTGACGGTGCTGTTGACGGTGTGGCCCTGGATCTCCACCCGCTCGCGCAGCGCGCCCTGCAGCCGGTCGGCGAACGTCTCGGCGCTGGCCATCGACATCGGCCAGTCCGGGATGACGACGAATTCGTCTCCGCCGATCCTTGCTGCCATGGTCCGGTTCCCGGCATAGGTGCGTAGCCGCCGGGCGAAGTCCTGGATGAACCAGTCGCCGGCGGCGTGACCGAGGTAGTCGTTGATCGGTTTAAGCCGGTCGAGGTCGATGTAGAAGACGCCGACCGGGCCGGGACTGCCGGCGACCAGGCGCTCGGACAGGTGCGCGACCAGCGCGCGACGATTGTGCAGGCCGGTCAGGTCATCGTGGTCGGCCAGATAACGCAACCGTTCCTCGGCCGCGACACGGGCCTGCAACTGCGCGAACAGCGACGCGATCGCCTCGATTGTGTTGAGTTCTTCCGGCCGCCACTTGGGCCGGCGGAACTTGACCAGGCCGAGCATGCCGATGGTCACCGGTCCGGAGATCAGCGGCGCGGTGGCCACCGACAGCGATTCGATGGCATGGTCCATCGACATCTGGCGCACATAGCCCGACTCGTCCGGCTCCGGCCGGATGACCGCCACCCGCTTGCCGTGCGCACAGGTGGTGAAGACCGGATCCGCGGTGGTGAACGAGACGACCGCCAAAGGGTCGGGCTCCGGGGCGTTCGCGCGCGGCGGCCATTCGGCCACCAGCTTGGAGGCCCTGATCTCGTGGTCGTTGTGGCGCAGGAATCCGGCGTCGACGTTGAGTTGCTCCACCAACGTCTGCAGCACACGTTCACTGACCGCGGCAGCTGTCGATGGCGTGGTGGCCATCAGTTGGGCGGCGATCGAGGTGACCAGCGCCAATCTATCCGCCACGATGTCCTTCCCCCGAAGACCGGCAGCCCAGTGGGCGAGCCGCGAGGGCCGCAGGAGGCCTAGGATCGCTTCGGGCCGATGCCGCTGTTGAGCATATTCGAAAAGGCGCTCAAGCTGGAAACTTCTCAGCCGAATTGGCGGCTGCTAGATCGATCGGCGCGGCCCGATTGCGACGGCGACGGCGTTACCGGACCGGTCGGGTCGGGCCGGCTTCGGCCAGGAACCGGTGCAGCACCTCGACCGCGTCGGCAAGCGTCCGGCGGTCTTCAGCAGAAAGTCGGTCCAATTCGGGGTCCAACGCCGCCGCCCGGTCCTGGCGGACCCGCGCCATGGTCTCAACACCCTTGTCGGTGATCCGGATCAATACGGCTCGGGCGTCGAGCGGGTCGGGGGTGCGGGTGGTCAGTCCGGCGTCCTCGAGTCGGCGCACCTGAGTGGTCATCGTCGGCTGGGAGCAATGGTCCACCGCTGCCAGGTCGGAGATCCGGGCCACGTCGAGGTCCTCGATAGTGGACAGCAGTCGGGCCTGTGCCCCCGGAATGGGCAGTGCGACTCGTTGGGTAGCGAGCCGGTTGAGCCGCGAGACAACGCTGAGCAAATCGGCTCCAAGGCTGGCTTGGGCGGGGGCTACCATCGGGCAAGTATTTCACATGCGTGCACGAAAGTGGACCAGCTCGGTCCGCTCAGCGTGGGGCGGTCCGAGCGACTGGCAGAATCGACGGGTGACCAAGACCGGCCAGGGCCTAAACCGAGTCCGGGCACGGTCGATGCAGCCCTTCGAGATTGCGCAGGCCGCCGTGATGGCGGCGCTGTGCGCGGCGACGGCGATCATCGCGGTTGTGGTGCCCTTCGCCGCTGGTTTGGCGCTGCTCGGCACGGTGCCGATGGGGCTGTTGGCCTACCGCTACCGGATTCGCGTGTTGATCGCCGCCACCGTCGCCGCCGCGACCATCGCGTTTCTGATCGCCGGCATGGGCGGCTTCATGACGGTGGTCAACAGCGCCTACATCGGCGGCTTGACCGGTGTCATCAAGCGCCATCGCCGCGGCCTGCCCACCGTGGTCGTGGCCTCCGCGGTGGCCGGCGCCATCTTCGGCACCGTTATGGTGCTGGCGCTGACCGTGTTGTCCCGGCTGCGCCACCTGATCTTCGACGCGATCACCGCCAACGTGCACGGCGTTGCGGCCGCCATGGCGCGTATCCCGCTGCCGGAATTCCAGCGAGCCGCCCAGGACCTGAACGGTTTTCTCGGTGTGCTGCTGCACTACTGGCAGTGGCTCATCCTGGCGCAGATGACTACCGGCGTCATGATCGTCTCGCTGCTCGGGTGGTGGGCGTTGTCGCGAGTGCTGCACCGGCTCCGCGGGGTGCCCGATGTCCACAAGCTGGACCTTTTGGCCGAGAGCGGTCCAGTAGCGCCGGTCCCTGTCCGGCTGGATCAGGTGCGGTTCCGTTATCCGCAGTCCGACCATGACGCACTCGGGCCGGTAAGCCTCGAAGTCGTCGCCGGTGAACACGTCGCGATCACCGGCGCCAACGGGTCGGGCAAGACCACATTGATGCTGCTGCTGGCCGGGCGCGCCCCCACAGCGGGCACCGTTGAGCGCCCCGGCGCGGTGGGGCTCGGTGCGCCCGGAGGCACCGCGGTGGTCATGCAGCATCCGGAGAGCCAGGTGCTGGGCACCCGGGTCGCCGACGATGTGGTGTGGGGCCTGCCGCCGGGGACCAGCACCGACGTCGAGCGGCTGCTCGGCGAGGTCGGCTTGGCGGGCTTTGCCGAGCGCGACACCGGTGGCCTGTCCGGCGGGGAGCTGCAGCGGCTGGCGGTGGCGGCGGCGCTGGCCCGCGAACCCGCGCTGTTGATCGCCGACGAGGTCACCAGCATGGTCGACCCGCAAGGACGCGAGGCGTTGTTGGGGCTGTTGTCGAAGCTGGCCGGGCGGTCTGACCGGCGCTGCACCTCCTTGGTGCACATCACTCACTACAACGACGAGGCCGGCAGCGCCGACCGGACCATCGACCTATCCGGGTCCCGCGACAACACCGCCATGGTGGAGACGGCCGAGGTCCCCGCCGCATCCGGCGGAGTCGCACCGGGACACGAGCGCACGCCGGTGCTCGAGTTGTCCGGCGTGGGGCACGAGTACGCCAGCGGCACGCCGTGGGCCAAGACCGCACTGCGGGACATCAGCTTCAGCGTCGACGACGGCGACGGCTTGTTGATCCATGGCGGCAATGGTTCGGGCAAGTCCACCCTGGCCTGGATCATGGCCGGCCTGACGACGCCGACCACCGGCCGTTGCCTGCTCGGGGGCCGGCCCGCCGACCAGCAGGTGGGGGCTGTCGCGCTGTCGTTCCAGGCGGCGCGACTGCAGCTGATGCGCAGCCATGTTGGTCTGGAAGTGGCTTCGGCTGCGGGTTTTTCACCGCGTGACCACGCCAAGGTCAGCGCCGCCCTGGCCGCCGTCGGCCTGGACGAGGCGCTGGCTGGACGGCGCATCGACCAGCTCAGCGGCGGCCAGATGCGCCGGCTGGTGCTGGCCGGCCTGCTGGCCCGGTCGCCGCGGGCGTTGATCCTCGACGAGCCGCTGGCGGGCCTCGACGCCGCCAGCCGGGACGGCTTGTTGCGGCTGCTGGAGGATCTGCGGCGGGAGAGTGGTCTGACGGTGGTGGTCATCTCGCACGATTTCGCCGGCCTGGGCGAGTTGTGCCCGCGGACTCTGCACTTGCGCAACGGTGTACTGGTGCCGGCACCGGCAGGTGCGGCGTGACGGGGCAGGAGCACAGCGCCCCTCGGCCGGTGGTTCTGCTGCGGCCGGTTCCCGGCGACTCCGCCATGCACCGACTGTGGGCCGGGACGAAGTTGATCGTGGTCTTCGGCATCTCGGTGTTGCTGACCTTCTATCCCGGCTGGGTGACGATCGGTGCGGTGGCACTGTTGGTGTTCGGCGCGGCCAGGATTGCTCGCATCCCTCGGGGTGCGCTGCCCTCGGTGCCCCGCTGGCTGTGGGTGTTGCTGCTGATCGGCGGCGGGACTGCAGCCATGTCCGGCGGCGACCCGGCCGGCCTGGGTGGGCTGTTGTACTTCCTGCGGATCACCGCGTTGTCGATCGTGCTGTTGGGGCTGGGCGCGATGGTGTCGTGGACCACCAATGTCGCGGAGATCGCACCCGCGGTGGCCACGCTGGGGCGACCGCTGCGGCTGCTTCGCATTCCCGTCGACGAATGGGCGGTGGCGCTGGCGCTGGCGCTGCGTGCCTTCCCGATGCTGGTCGATGAGTTCCGGGTGCTCTACGCCGCGCGGCGCCTGCGGCCCCGGTTCCGTCCGCGGACCCGGCGGCAACGCCGGCGCCACTGGGCACGCGAGGCCGTCGATCTGATGACTGCGGCCATCACCGTCACTCTGCGCCGGGCCGACGAGATGGGGGACGCGATCACCGCTCGTGGTGGCATCGGACAGATTTCGGCGTCGCCGGCGCGGCCGGGGTTGTCCGACCTGGTGGCTCTGGCGGTGGTGGTCGTGATGTGCGGTGCGGCAGTGGCTGTGGAACTGACCGTGCTGACCGCAGCTGCCTGAACTCGCCGCCTCCTTCGCGAGATTGCACTCACGCGAGTTCTTTGCCCGATTGTGCTGCATGGCTGCAATTTCGGCGCGCTGTCGGTGCCTACGCGCATCCTTGCCCGGTATGAAGGCATTTCTCGGTAGCGAAGCCGTCGCCGCGGGTGCAGTATCTCGGGATCGGCTGGGACGCCGGTTCCGGCGGATGTTCCCCGACGTCTACCTTCCCGCCGACGCGGTCCCGTCATTGCGGGACCGCGTCGGCGGAGCCTGGCTCTGGTCGCGTCGTCGTGGCGTCATCGCCGGTGTCGCGGCGTCCGCGCTGCATGGGGCGCGCTGGGTCCACGACGACACGGTTGTTGAGATGCTGCTGCGTAACGGTCGACCACCGAGCGGGGTGATCACGCGCAACGAGGCCGTCGCCGACGACGAGCTGACCTTTGTCGGGCGCCTTCCGGTGACCACTCCAGCACGTACCGCATTTGACTTGGCGCGTCACCTACCGCGGGGGCAGGCCCTCGCCCGGCTGGATGCGTTGACGCGGGCCACCCCGGTCGCGGTCGAGCGTGTTCTGCTGCTTGCCGATCGCTATCCAGGCGCCAGGGGATTGCGGCAGCTTCGGGAACTGATGCCGCTCGTCGACGGCGGAGCGGCGTCGCCCAAGGAGACGTGGTTGCGACTCCTGCTCCTCGACGCCGGATTACCCGCACCCACGACGCAGATTCCCGTGCACATCAACTGTCACCTGTTTGCGATGCTCGACATGGGGTGGGAAGAGTTCCGCGTCGCCGCTGAGTACGACGGGGACCAGCATCGTACCGATCGCCGCGAGTACGTCCGTGGTGAACGTCGCCAGCGCAAGCTGCCGCAATTGGGTTGGCTCAACATCAAGGTGATCGCCGAGGATCGGCCGGCCGAGGTGGTCGAACGCGTCTACCGCGCGCTGAGATCGCGGGGATGGAGAGGCGCCCTGACGCCCAGATTGCAAGCACGCAGGTAATTTCCGGCCTTTTCCTGCATGGTTGCAATCTCGGGAGCCGCAGCTGCGGTGAAAACCGTGATAGCCCAGGGCGTGGGCGCGTTCTACAGTGGGTGACGAGGACGCCATGTCACCTGCAATCCGCAACCACCGGATGCCCGCCGCCATCGCGGCGTGCGGTCTGCTTGCGGCCGGCGTCACGATCAGCCGGTCACCGGCGGAGGCGGTCCCTGGCGCGATGGGCTGCGCTGCAGAACCATTCGGGATGCTGTGCGACGGCCCGATCAGCCCCGACAACACCTTCACCCGGTGCCGGATAGTGCGGGGGATGTTGGGCGCGCGAGGTCTGTACCTGCCTGCGACCGAGAAGTGCTGGGTGATCGATCTGAACGACGAGAACCCCAGCTACGGCAATGACCTGCCGCGCCAGCATCTGTGAGCACGTTCGACCGCCGGGGCTACCGGCGCGCGGCCGCGTTCGCGGCGTCCTGCGCTTGGCGTAGGGCGGTGTCGACGGCGGAGCGGCCGAGGAACATCTCGTCGAAATAGGGCTTGATGGCCTGGTTTCCGGCGGCAAAGCCCGCACCACCGCCCGGGGCGGGGATGCGGGGCCCATTGAGCACGCTGAAGAAGGGTGTGACGTCGACCCCGCGCTGTGCCCAGTAGTCGAAGTAGACCCGTTGTGCGCTGAGCACCGCCGGTATCGCCGCCCCGTGGCGCCCCAGGTAGGCGTTGCCGTCGCGGCTGCCGAGCCAGGCCAGCACCTCCCGTACCGCCGCGGGACGCGGCGATGCGGCATTGCCGACGGCGGCGATCCCGTTGGTGACACTGACTCGTCCGACCGGCCCGGCGGGCAGCACCGCCACACCCCAGGAGAACGCCGCCTGCTCAGCGACGGCCGCCAGGTTGTAGGTGCCGGACTGAAACAGCGCCATCTTGCCGGCCAGAAACTGGTTGCGGGAGAAGTCGCCGTTGGTGTTGGTCTCCGAGGCCGGCGGTGCCACATGGTCGCCGTTGATCAGCTGCACCAGGTAGCCGAAGGCGCCGACCGCTGCCGGGTTGTCGAAGGCGAAGTCGTCGCCGCGCTGGAACACTCCGCCGGCTGAGCCGACGTAGTTCAGGTAGATACCCTGCGGGTCGTTGGCGGCGTTGTAGCCCCACTGTCGGATGCGCCGCTGGTCGAAGCCGGGGGAGTTGGCGCTGCGTCCGGCGCTGTCGAGGGTGAGCCGCGCCAGCAGCGGCCGCAGGGTGTCGTGCGTGCCTTGGGGATCCCAGCGCAGCTGCTCCAGCTGCGCGGGAGCGATCCCGGCAGCGGTCAACAGATCCGCGTTGTAGTACACCGCGATCCCGGCATCGGTGAGTTGCGGGACGCCCCACAGCATGGCGTCACGGGTGAACTGAGTGACCACCGACGGCTCCCAATCCGAGCCCGCCGCATCGATCTTCATCAGCCGTCCGCTGTCGGCGTAGCCGGCCAGGTAGGCGTTGGAGAGCCAGAAGATGTCGTCGGCGCCGCCACCGGCGACATCGGTGCGCAGCGTGTCGAAGTAGGTCCCATAGGCGACGACGTTGACGCGCACCTCGATCTCGGGATGGGTGCGGTGGAACGCGGCGAACGACTGCCGGTAGGCGTTCGCGACCTGTTCGTCCCACAGTCGTACCGTCACCACTGTCGTGCCGGCCGCCGAACGGTTCGAGGCCCCGTCGAGCAGCACCGCCGCGGCGCCGAGCAGGGCGGCCAGGACCACCACCGCCGCGGCGAACACGGTGGAGAACCGCGGCCGGCTCACTTGATACCCGTCACGACGATCGACTGCACGATTCGGCGTTGGAACACCATGAACAACACGATCAGGGGAATCATCGCCACCGTGGTTGCGGCCATCACCAACGTCCACTGTGCGTTGTAGCGCGATTGCAGGGCGGCGGTGGCCACCGTGAGCACCCGCCACTTGTCGCCGCTGGTGATCACCAGCGGCCACATGAAGTTGTTCCACTGTGAGACCACGGTGATCAGCCCGAGTGTGACCAGGATCGGCCTGCTGGCCGGCAGCATCACGTGCACGATCACATCCAGGGTGTTGGCTCCGTCGAGTCGTGCGGCGTTGATCAGATCATTGGGGACGGTGCGGAAATGCTGGCGGAGCAAAAAGATCGCATACGGCGATCCGAATACGAACGGCAATACCAACGCCCAGAACGTATTCCGCAGCCCCAGCTGCGCCATCATCAGATACAGCGGCACCACGGTCACGGTGGCCGGCACCATCAGGGTCGCCACATACACCCAGAACAACTTGTCGCGGCCTGGAAACTCCAGCCGTGCGAACGCGTAGGCGGCCAGCACCGAGAAACTCAACTGTCCCACCACGATCACCGCCGTCATCAACGTCGTAACCGCCGCTGCCCGGCCGAATCCGGCCCCGCCGAGATCGCCGTAGTTGTCCAGCGTCGGAGGGTGTGGCCAGGACAGCGGGGAACCGGTGGCGAATTGGCGAGCCGGGGTGAACGACGTCAACAGCCCGAGCCCGAAGGGTGCCAGGGTGATCAGCGCGCCGATCGTCAGCAGCGCGTAGATGGCGGAGGCTCGAATGTGCTTGTGCGGAACGCGAAAAGTACTGATCAACATGGGGCGGGGAGCTCGCTGGGGTTTTGGTAGGCGTAGGCGGCGGCTTGGGTGCGGTTGTGCACGCCCAGTTTGGCCATGATGGCGCAGACGTGGGTGTTGGTGGTTTTGGTGCTGATGTAGAGGGCGGTGGCGATTTCGGCGTCGCTGCGCCCGGCGGCAAGGAGTTCGAGGACGTCGCGTTGGCGCTTGGTGAGGCCACGTGGGTCGGCGCTGGTGTCCTTGCGGCGGCGGTCGGGATCGCGGCCGCGCAGGTGGGCGAGACGCTGCTGGGCGCGCCGGGCCGCGGCACGGGCGCCAAGTTGGCGGAAGGTGCCCAGCGCCGCCTCAACTGCATCGACGTCGCCGCTGAGTTGAGCGATGGCGGCATCGTAGGGACAGTCGCGAAGCATCCACTCCTGCGTGGCCGCGCACCAATCCCCATTGATCTCACGTTCATAGGGCGTGGCGGAGACGACGTCAAGACCGGATCGGTCACCGGCAAGATGAGCCCAGCGCCGCAGCGAACCCCCGAGCCACGCGTACGCCGTGCCAGACACCGTGAGAACTTCGGCCGCGCAGCGCTGGACCGCTTCGTCGTCATCGGCCAGCCAGGCAGCCTCGGCGCGTGCGGCGCAGACCGGCAGGCGTAGCAGGCTGCCCGTCGCAGCCTCAAGGGCCTCGTCGAGCAGCGGCCAGACGGGTTCCTCGCCACGGCGTGCTCGGATCAAGGCGACCGTGATCAACGGCGCGATCCGGTGTTGGGGCGCCAGTTCGGGCTGGGTCAGGATCTGCTCGGCCGCCAGCGCAGCAGACGTCCAGTCGCCGCCGGCCAGACCGGTCAGCGCCTGCAGCCCTGCCACCAAGCTCTGGAACATGCCAAGTTCGCGGTGGTCGAGGTAGGCCGCGACTTCGGCGAGGTAACGCTTCGCGCGACCGAAATCGCCGCGCACCACAGCGAAGGTGCCGAGGAGGACGCCCAGAATTCCGCTGTGCTCCTCGAGGCGAGGGGCCGCGGCCGCTTCTCGCCAGACCTCCTCGAACTCGTCCCAGCCGGTGTCGCTGCAGAACACCGTGGTGAGTGCTGCGTATCCGCGGGCGTGGATCACCACGGTAGGGTCGCGGAAGTGGGCGCCGAGGGCCTTTGCGCGGGCCGCATATCGTGCACAGGCGGGGTCTAAGGCAAGAGCGGCGATGTGCGCCATGTTGATCAGCGACCAAGCCAACTGCGGGGACGGTTCGAGGTCCTCGAGCAACCGCAATGACGCATGCGCCGCCGCCAAGGCTTCGGTCGGGCGTCCGAGCAACTGCAGGACGTGCGAGAGCCGGCGCAGACCCTCAGCCGATTGGTGAGGATTCCCCAACCGCTGGTGGAGCGCGATTGCCTGTCGCCATGACAACTCCGCCGCTTCCGCCTGGCCGCTCAGATAACTGCTGAATGCGTGCCGTTCGAGCCACACCACCTTGTGCTCGTCGGGGATGGTGCCGGCGTGGTGCAGCACCAACGCATACAGGTCGGCGGCTTGCCGATGGGCGCCAAATCCTGCAGCGCGCTCGGCAGCTGCGGGGCCAATGCTGATGAGTGTGTCGGTGTCGCCGGCCTGTTCGGCGTGAAATGTCAACGCCGCCAGTGTGTCCGGCTCGATCGGGGGCTCTAACAATGCTGTCAGTGCTCGCTTGTGCAGCACTCGGCGCTGAAAGTCGGGGATCTGCTCGACGATGGCACGGCGGGTCAGCTCATGGCGGAATCCCACCGCGTCTGCGTCGGCTACCAGCACTCCGGCGGCGAGGCACTCGCTCAGCGTGCCCGCTGCGCCGGGCGATACCGCTTCGAGCAGTGCCGGGTGCACCAGTGGACCGCAGATCGCTGCCGCGTATGCGGTTTCACGTCCGGCGGCCGACAGTCGCGCGAGTCGGCCCCGCACCGCCTCGGAGACACTGCATGGCAGGCCGCCATCGCCTAGCGCATCCGGCCCCGCGGCCAACATCTCCGTGACGAAAAACGCGTTCCCGTCGGTAAGCCGGTACAACGCTTGGGCGTTGATGCCGCTACCGGCGGCCAACGCGGCTACCCCTGCAGCGCTGAGCGGGTCCAACGCCATGCGAGTCACGGTCGCCCAGGTAGCCACATCACCCAACAACACGGTCAGCGGATGGGTGGGGCCGATCTGGTCGTCGCGGTAGGACACCAGCAACAGCACCGGCAGTGTGTCGATTCGCCGGGCCACGTAGCGCAGCAGATCCAGGGCGGCGCCGTCGGCCCAGTGCAGGTCCTCGATCACACACACCGAAGGGGTGCCATCGCCGACGACGCCGACCAGCCGGGCATAGATCGCTTCGGTGTCTCCGGCATCGATGGCGGCGCGTATCGAGGCGCCTTGACTCACGGGAAGGTAGGCGAGCATGTCGATGAATGGGCCCAGCGGTCGCGGGGCGGCCAGGCCGTCGCACCAGCCCCGCAGCACCCGGGTGCCCGGATCGAGTGTGGCGAGAAACTGAGTGATCACCGTGGTCTTGCCCGCGCCGGCTTCGCCACGCAGTAAAACCAGCTGACCGTTCCCTCGGATGGCGGTCCGATAGCAGCGATGAAGGGTGCCCAGCGCCGTGTCGCGTTCGAGTAGACGGCTCACCACGGCCAACCCCTCCCGCGTCGGGTCCGACACCGCGCATTCCGGAGCAAATATCAGGTAATTACCCGATGCGCCGAGGTTGCGCCGCCCAGCACACTCCCCAATGAGCGTGGCGGGCGGTCTGCCACGGGCGTCAGCACACCGCCATCTGATCAGGATGCGGGGTAAAGCCTAGCCCGCCAGCCCCCGCCCGCGCCCACCAAACAGCACGAAACCAGGCACGTGACCACCCACAACAAAGGAGTACCGGTGAAGCGTTCAGTAACGGTTGCCGCAGCAGCGGCAGCAATCGCGGTCGTAGGTCTGTCGGGGTGCTCCAGCGACAAGAAGTCGGAAACCACTCACGCGTCCTCCTCGAGCGCCGCGTCCTCCTCGAGCTCTTCGACTGGATCCAGCGCGTCGGTGAACGTCGGCGGCGCTGCGGCAACCACGAAAGTCACCATCGACGGCCAAGACCAGAACGTCACCGGCACCACCGTGTGCACGACGATGGCCGGCGATGTCAACATCGCGATCGGTGGAGCGGCCACCGGGATCGCCGCGGTGCTCACCGACGCCAACCCTCCGGAGGTGAAGTCGGTCGGGCTGGGCAACGTCAACGGGGTGACGCTGGCATACACCGCGGGTACGGGTCAGGGCGATGCCAAGGCGACCAAGGACGGCAACGGATACAAGATCAGCGGCACCGCGACCGGGATCGACACGGCCAACCCGATGCAGCCGGTGAACAAGCCTTTCGAAATCGATGTGACCTGTTCCTAGTCCGCTTCGTCGTGTTGTAACCCGTGGTGCCGGTCGGGGCGTGTTCAATGATGGACACGAACCGTCCAGCTAGGGGCACCAATGTCAACGCCGGCGCTCAGCCTGTCACGGCAGATGCTGCGGCGTCGGCCGGTGAACGGTGCACCGATCCCGACCGGGGGCACGAACCACCTGCGACGCAGGCTCGGCGGCTTTCGGCTCACCATGTTCGGCGTCGGCTCGACGGTCGGCACGGGAATCTTCTTTGTCTTCCCGGTGGCGGTACCGCAAGCAGGCCCGGCGGTGGTCGTTTCGTTCATCATCGCCGGGGCCGCAGCGGGTCTGGCCGCGATCTGCTACGCGGAGTTGGCTTCGGCGGTACCCATTTCGGGGTCGGCATACTCGTATTCCTATGCCACCCTCGGTGAGTTCATGGCCGTGGTTGTCGGGGCATGCCTGCTGCTCGAATACGGGGTGTCTACCGCCGCGGTGTCAGTGGGGTGGAGTCAGTACCTGAACAAGCTGTCGCTCAATGTCTTCGGATTCTCGGTACCGCCTGCTATTTCATCGGCACCATGGGATTCCGAGGGTGGTTTGGTCAATCTGCCAGCCATCGTCTTGGTGGCAATTTGTGCGGCTCTGTTGATCGGCGGCACCAGTGAGTCGGCCAAGGTCAACGCCGTAATGGTGGTGATCAAGCTCGGCGTGCTGCTGATGTTTGCGGTGATCGCGTCAACGGCGTTCAGAGCGAACCACTTCACTGACTTCGCTCCTTTCGGATTCTCGGGAATCAGCTGGGCAGCGGGCACGATCTTCTTTTCCTACGTCGGTCTTGACGCGGTATCCACCGCCGGTGAAGAGGCCAAAGACCCGCAGCACACGATCCCGCGGGCAATCATCGCGGCACTGCTGATCGTGACCGGTGTCTATGTGATCGTCGCGGTTGCCGCGATGGGCAGCCAGCCGTGGCAGGACTTCCAGGGGCAAAGCGCGGGCCTGGCCGTGATTGTGGACCACATCACCGGAAACCGTTTAGGGAGCACCGTCTTGGCCGTGGGCGCGGTGATCTCAATCTTCTCGGTCACCTTGGTCACGATGTACTGCCAGACGCGCATCCTGTTCGCGATGGGTCGCGACGGCCTGCTTCCGGCGACGTTCGCCAAGGTCAACCCGCGCACCGCGACACCCGCAACCAACACCATGATCGTCGCGGTCGTGGCGGCAGCCCTCGCCGGTCTGGTTCCGCTTCAGCGCCTGGCCGAAACGGTCTCCATCGGTGCCTTGACCGCGTTCATCGTCGTGTCCGTGGCGGTGGTTGTGCTCCGGGTCCGGGAACCGGATCTGCCCCGCGGATTCAAGGTGCCGGGCTACCCGATCACACCAATCTTGTCGGTGGCGGTTTGCGGATGGATTATGTGCAGCCTGCACCGGTACACCTGGATCGTGTTCGCCGGCTGGCTAGTGGTCGCGTTGGTCTTCTACCTGGTGTGGGGTCGCCGTCACAGCGCACTCAACGGCGGTTAGGAACGCAGGCGCGGCGACGACGTGGGCTTACGTGAGGTCATAGCTGACCCGCCGGCCCAACGACAGCTGCTGAACGACCGTCACCGAAACCAGGACGGCAAACAGCACCAGTGCCATCACCGCGGCCCGGCCGATCGCCGCCGCACCGAATGCCTCGTCATAGATGCGGTGGGCGATCAGATCGGTGCGGCCGCCCGGTCCGCCGCCGGTCAGCGCGTACACGGTGTCGAACACCTGCGCCGCGCTGACCACGCCGGTGACCAACACGAAGAACATCGTGGGCCGCAGCATCGGCAGGGTGACGCGCCAGAACCGCTGCCACCCGTTGGCGCCATCGATGCGCGCCGCCGACAGCACCTGGGTCGGGATGGCCAGGATGCCGGCCAGGAAGAACAGCGCGACGTAGCCGACGTTGGTCCACACCACCACCGCCGAAGTCACCGGCAGCGCCAGCCCCGGATCGGTCAGCCATTCGATGCGGCGACCGAGCACGGTGCTCACCGCGCCGTCCGTGGGGCTCAGAATCCAGCGCCACAGCACCGCGATCGCCAGCGGTGCGCAGATCCACGGCAGCACGTACACGGTGCGAAACACGGCGCTGCCGGGCAGCCCGCGCGCCAGCAAGAGCGCCACACCCAACCCCAGGGCGGTCTGCAGCGGGACGACGAACGCGACGAAAAGTATCGTCACCACAAGGGAATTGCCGAACACCGGATCGGTCAACACCGATCGCCAGTTCTCCGCGCCGACATAACGGATCGGCCCCAGCAGATCCCAGCGGTGCAGGCTCAGCCACACCACCACCAGCATCGGCAGCAGCAGGAACGTCACCACCCCGAACAGGCTGGGGGCAAGCAGCGCGTAACCCAGCGTCGCAGACCGGGGGGCGCGGCGGCTCATAGGAGTATTTAAGCGCTTGCGTCGACTCAAAACCGGGTCTTCATCCGCTCAAGAATCCCGGGCACGTTGCCGAAGGAGTAGGACTCACCGGACAGGGACGTCACCGTGCCTCGGTAGGTCCCGGCGAGTTGCCAGTAGTCGATCGCGGCCGCGACCAGGTTGGCCTTGACCACCTTGCGTCCCGCAGGTGTGAAGGTCACATCGAGCCGGCCGTCACGGTCACGGACGTGCACGGTCGACAACGGATCGGCGGACCCGAAATCGAACTGGACTCCCGCGAGCGGCTCCACGGCACCGGGAACCCAGTTCGACGACTCGTCATCGTCGTCGCTGACCTCCGGCCGGTCGACGAAGTTGGCGCCGACGACACCGCCGGCCAGTGCGACCGCGAAGGTGCCCCACGTCCAGAACGTCGAATACGGGAATTGCGAACGATGCTCATCGAGGATGGCGAAGTCGCGGGCCCGCTCGAACACATACGTGCGATCACCGACGGTGAGTGCGCCGTCGACCGGAAACGGCTGCTTGAACGTGTAGTAGTCGATCGCCGACGTGAGTTTGGCGCTGAGGCTGAGCGGTGGCGCCGCCCCCTCCACATACAGGGTCAGCGCACCGTTGATCGCGGGCCCGCGCCGGTCTGCCGCACAGTCGAATCGCACGGTGATCGTGCCGATGTCGACATCGAAGTCGTAGTCGAGTAGATAGCGGCTCGTCTGGACCCGGCAGCGACCACCATGCAGCAGGTCGTCGGGCAGGTCCAGAGTGGCGCCCCGGAACCGCGCGCTCTTCTCCACCAGGACACCGGTCGCCCGATCGCGGATGAACAGCTCCGACGACGCCAGGTACTTCACGTCCTGCATGATCATGGCGCCCGACATCTCGGGGTGGATCAAGGCGAACCCCACCCACTCTTTGAGCCGGAACTCCCGCCAGAGACGAGACAAGCCCCGGTGCGCATCGACCGGGTTGGTGTCGCGGACCCGGCCATCGAAGCGGCCGTAGCGTCGAACACCGTCTTCAACCAGTCGCTGAGGCGCCGTCACGCCGTGATCATTAATTGACACCTATGCCGTGGTCAACCATCGGCACGTCGTTACGGTGGACGGGTGACAGCGAATCGGGGGATCGACGCCGAGTTTCTGGCCCTGCCCCGCCACGAGCTGGCCGACGCCGCATTGTCGGCGGCCAGGGCGGCCGGCGCCGAGCATGCCGACCTGCGGATTCACCGGATCGCCACCGAGGTCATCCGGCTGCGCGACGGCGAGTTGGAGACCGCCGTCGTCAACCGCGAGCTCGGCTTCGCGGTGCGGGTGGTGGTCGACGGCACCTGGGGCTTCGCCTCGCATGCCGAACTGGCGCCGGCGGTAGCGGCTGACACCGCTCGTCGTGCCGTGCAGGTCGCCAAGACGCTGGCGGTGCTCAACGCCGAACGTGTCGAACTGGCCGCCGAGCCGGTGTACCGCGACGCGACGTGGGTGTCGGACTATCTGATCGACCCGTTCGAGGTACCCACCGCCGACAAGATCGATGTGCTGGAGGACTACTCGGGTCGGCTGCTCGCCTCCAAAAAGGGAGGAGCGGGGGTCGACCACGTGTCCGCTTCCGTTACCGCGGTCAAGGAGCAGACCTTCTACGCCGATGTGTTCGGATCGTCGATCACTCAGCAGCGGGTGCGGCTGATGCCGGTCTGCGATGCGGTCACCGTCGGACCGGATGGCTTCGACTCGATGCGAACGCTGGCGCCGCCGACGGCGCGCGGTTGGGAAGCGGTCGCCGGCGACGAGATCTGGGACTGGTCGGGCGAGCTAACCCAACTTCCGGTGTTGCTGGCCGAGAAGGTCAAGGCGCCCAGCGTCACCGCCGGGCCAACCGACCTGGTGATCGACCCGACCAACCTGTGGCTGACCATCCACGAATCCATCGGGCATGCAACCGAATACGATCGAGCCATCGGTTACGAGGCGGCCTACGCGGGTACCTCGTTCGCCACCCCGGACAAGCTCGGAACCCTGCAATACGGATCACCGGTGATGAATGTGACCGCCGACCGCACAGTGCCCTACGGACTGGCCAGCATCGGCTACGACGACGAAGGCGTGGCAGCCCAGAGCTGGGACCTGGTGCGCGACGGACGATTCGTCGGGTATCAGCTGGACCGGGTGTTCGCGCCCAGGTTGGGACACTCTCGTTCCAACGGGTGCTCATACGCCGATTCACCGCACCATGTCCCGATCCAGCGGATGGCCAATGTGTCGCTGCAGCCGGGAACCGAAGACCTATCCACTGCGGATCTGATCAGCCGAGTGGACAACGGTATCTACATCGTCGGCGACCGATCGTGGTCGATTGACATGCAACGCTATAACTTTCAGTTCACCGGACAGCGGTTCTTCCGGATCCGTGACGGCCGTCTCGACGGTCAGCTTCGCGATGTGGCCTATCAGGCGACCACCACCGATTTCTGGAACGCGATGGAGGCCGTCGGCGGTCCCTCGACATGGCGGCTGGGCGGGGCGTTCAACTGCGGCAAGGCGCAGCCCGGTCAGGTGGCCGCGGTCAGCCACGGCTGCCCGTCGGCGCTGTTCCGGGGGATCAACGTGCTCAACACGCGCAGCGAGGGGGGCCGGGAATGATTGGGCCACAGCAGGTCATCGATACCGCTCTGGCGGCGGCGGCCAAGAGTGAGAACACCGAAACCATCGTGCTGGTCACCGACCGGACCGAGGCGTCGTTGCGCTGGGCCGGTAACTCGATGACCACCAACGGGGTGTCGAGCAGTCGAACCACCACTGTCATTTCGATCGTCGCCGACGACGAGGGTGCTCGGGTCGGCTCGCTGTGCTCGGCCGAGGTGGATCCCGCACTGATCCCCGAGTTGGTCGCGGCCTCGGTGGAGGCGGCCGCGGGCGCACCGGAGGCCCGCGACGCCGCGGAACTGCTGGGGGGCACCGCGGTCCCGGAGGACTGGGACGCCGCGGTCCCGCAGACCGGGGCGGAGGTCTTCGCCGACCTGGCCGGCTCGCTGAGTCGAGGCTTTCGCGGCGCCGACCAGCTCTACGGGTTCGCTCGCCACGAGGTGGAGACGACGTTCCTGGCGTCTTCGACCGGGTTGCGGCGGCGTTTCACCCAGCCCACCGGGACGGTGGAGATCAATGCCAAACGCAATGGTGCCAGTGCGTGGGCGGGGATCAGCACCCCGGATTTCGTTGACGTGCGATGCGATTCCTTGCTGGTGCAGCTCTCGACGCGCTTGGGCTGGGCGGCGCGCACCGTCGAGTTGCCGGCCGGGCGCTACGAGACGTTGATGCCGCCTTCCACGGTGGCCGACATGATGATCTATCTCGGTTGGACGATGAGCGGCCGCGGAGCACAGGAAGGCCGTACCGCGTTGTCGGCGCCCGGCGGCGGCACCCGGGTGGGGGAGCGGTTGTCCGAACTGCCCCTGACGCTGTACTCCGACCCGCATGCGTTCGGGCTCGAGTGCGCGCCGTTCGTAGCGACCGGCACCTCGTCGGAGACCGCCTCGGTATTCGACAACGGCCTGGACATCGGTTGCGTGGACTGGATCCGCGGTGGGGTGATCAACGCGCTGGCCTATCCGCGGGCCGCCGCCGCCGAGTTCGGCGTCCCGGTCGCCCTTGCCGCCGACAACCTGTTGATGACGGGCGGTTCGGCCAGCATGGACGAGATGATCGCCTCGACCGAGCGTGGGCTGCTGTTGACCACGCTGTGGTACATCCGCGAGGTGGATCCGACCACGCTGCTGTTGACCGGGCTGACCCGCGACGGCGTCTACCTGGTCGAAGACGGCAAAGTGACTGCGGCGGTGAACAACTTCCGATTCAACGAGAGCCCCCTGGATCTGCTGCGCCGCGCCACCCAGGCCGGCATCGCCGAGCCGACACTGCCTCGGGAGTGGGGCGACTGGGCGACCCGGGCGGTGATGCCGTCACTGCGGATCCCCGACTTCCACATGTCGTCGGTGAGCCAGGCAACCTAAAGCGTGTCGAACCCTCCGGCAGTACCGGACACCGCATCTCAAGACGTCTGGTCGGCAAGCGGTTCGCCGGCTGCTTTCAGCAGGGCACGTCGATCCGCATGGAAATAGGTGCATCCGGTCATCAGTGCGCACACGACCGCAGCGATCGCCAGCATCGCCGTTTCGGTGACCATGAGGTGCACGCACGCACCGATGGTGACCCCCAGGGTGAAGCTGCCGAACAGCAGGAAATTTCCGAGCCAGTCCGCAATCGAGCCGCCGCTGAGATGACGTTCGATGCCTTGCGCCATCTTGACCACAGTCCCGGTCACGTAGCTCAGGGGAATCGATACCTCACCGTCTTTGACGAACGAAGTGTTGAGAGCGCCAAGACCGAACGCGATCAGCAAGATCGGGGCGATCGGAAGCTCCTTGTCCGACCAGCCGTCCAAGGTGACGTCGACTGCGGACGCGACCGTCACTGACAGGGTGGTCAAAACAGTCGAACCGTGCGCGTGCGCGACGCATAAGTGCCTGCGGCACAGCGATGCGGTCACCACCCCCAAAATGAACGCCAGCAAGATGAACCCCGCGGTGATCGATACCCAGCGCTGGTCGCGAAAGGAGCCCAGCACCGCCAGCTGGCCTGTTCCCGTCATGGAAGTGACGAAGTACTCGGTCGATTGGGTGAATGCGGTGGCACCCAATAGCCCGGCCAGTGCGCTGAGCGCCCACGATAACCGCGCTTCACCGTCGAACTTGGGTCTCATCGGCGTGAACCGCCCCTTCTTTTCGTATCGCTGTTGCATGTTTCGCCGGGCCCAACCGAGCACTGACCGATGTGTGCGCGTAAGACCACAGCTTGGCCGAAGCCAGAGATCGGCCGGACGCAACTGCACTCGAACTGTCTAGGGCCACCTGGATATCGACCGTGCGAACGGACGCTTTCCCGTGTGCGCTCAGCGTTTTCGGACGCCCGCGATCAGAGGATAGGCGGCCGAAAGACGCATCGGCGCCGCTATCGACCTGACAACAGTTTTGTGTGGAAGCCGGGCCGAACGGTATCGGGTCTGACACCCATTCTTGGGTACGCGCAAGCCGTACAGACAGGCGGATTACTGAGACTCGGCATTCTCATACGGAGGACGGAATCGATTCAATTCGTCGAATCTGGCGAGCGCGGCGTCAAGGTCTGCCTCGTCGAATACTTCGCAGCGGCTAATCATTTCGCCCTCGACCGTGAACAGCACGACTTCGCGCCATTCGGCCTCGAAGCCCTCTTGCGAGGTCCCGCGCACCACTTGGGTGACGACCGCACCCAAGCGATTCAGTCGATGCACCGCCTCGCTGTAGCACCCGACGTCGGGCGCGAGGTCCCACGTAGCGCGCATATAGGCGGCCAACTCACCGGGTGCGAACGCTCTCGCGCGACGGTGATCGACATTCTCCCAGTCGAGTTCGGGAAATTCGCGCTGGTTGAATGCGGCGTAGCCCGCCGTTATGACCGACCAGGTGTGCGCGCAGGCCACCGCTTCACCGGCGACATAACGGGCGTCGAGCTCGGCGATCGCGGCGTCGATGTCGGCGAGGTCGAATATGACGCGGGCCACGACCCTTTCGTTGGCGTCGATTTCGACAACGTCGAGTAGGTCGTTGCGAAACGCATCGGGTCGGTTGACATCCTCCAAGGCCCGGCCACGACTCAAGACGAGGCGTTCCCCACGAGTCGCAACGATGTCTGAAGTGAGGACCACCCCGGCCTCAGCGATTGCCGCAACTTCTGCGACGACGGCGTCTCGGCCATGTCGGGCACCAGCATTGACCACGCGACGACGATCCATCGTAGAACAGTCGTCGGCCAGGGTATCTGCGATTGCTGCCCAGTCCTGAGCGGCGAAGTACGCCAAGATGCGCTCATATACGCGCCCTGCCGCATTACCCAAGCGCGCCGGCTGTGGTTGCAGCTCTTCGAATCTGACGAGCGCGGCATCGAGGTCCGTCTCGTCGAACAGCTCGCAGCGATTCACAAGGTCGCCGTCGAAGGTAGCCACAATGATCTCCCGCCATTCGGCATCGAATCCCTGCTCCGACGTGCCGCGTGCCGCTTGGGTAAAGACCGCTCCGTGTGCGCTGAGTCGATGCACCGCCTCGATATAGACCAGAAAGCGCTGTGCTTCGTCCCACGAGGTGCGGATATACGTGGCCAAGTCGCCGGTTTCGATAGTCGCGATTCGGCGGTGATCGATGTTCACGCAGTCGGGCGTGAGTCGGAGTTGTTGCTTGTTCGCTGCGGCGTAGGTATGGGTGAGCGCCGACCACGAGCGCGCATAGGGTGCGGCTTCGCCGGCGAGGTAGCGGGCGTCGAGCTCGGCGATGGCGGCGTCGATATCGTCGGGGTCGAAGGAGACGCTCGCCGCCAACCGTCCATCCGAATCGATCTCCCCGACGTCGAGTTGCTCGGCGAGGTATGCCTCGGGGCCTTGATCCCGGAACGAGAAGACGCTTCGGGTGAGGACAAGGCACTTCCCTCGCGTCGCGACATCGCTCACTTCGACGTCAGCGACGCCGAGCGCGGCGACAGCCCGCATGTTGGTGAGGGCTGCATCGCGGCCGTGTCGAATTCCGGCGTTCACGGTACTTCGGTGATCGTCTTGGTAGTAATCCTCAGCCAAGAGATCGGCCATAGCGTCCCAGTTGTGGACGGCGAACTCGGCCAGGAAGCGTTGGGAAACCTGGCTTGCCGCATTGTGCAGTCGCCGTACCTTCTGCGGCTGCAGCTCCTCGAACCTCGCGAGCGCGGCGTCGAGGTCTGCCTCGTCGAACATCTCGCAGTGGCTGATCAGGTCGCCGTCGACCGTGACAGTGTCGACGAGGTGCCACTCGACGTTTAGGCCCTCCGGCGAAGTCCCTTGGGCTACGTGGGTGATCACCGCGCCGCGGTCGGTCAGTCGATGCACGGCTTCGACGAAAATGGTGTTCTGTGCGGTGTCTTTCAACGCGACGCGAAGGTATGCCATCAGGTCCCCAGGACCGACCGTCGCAAGCGTACGACGGTCCACGTCGGTGAAGCCGGGGACGGTCGGAGGCATTTCGCGTCGACTCATCGCAAGGAAAGCGGCCGTGATCGCCGACCAGGTGTCAGCGCAGACGGCCGCTTCGCCCGCGAGATAGCGCGCATCGAGTTCGGCTAGGGCAGCGTCGAAGTCGTCAACATCGAACACGACTACGGCCACAACTTTCTCGTCCGCGTCGATCTCGACGACGTTGAGGACATCGTTTTGAATCGCCTCTGCATCGCGGCCGGACGCGCGAACGCGAGTCAGTGCGAGACGCTCGCCGCGGGTTGCAACGGTGTGAAACGTGATCATGGTGAACCCGACCGCTGCGGTAGCCTGCAACTCCTCGATCCCGGCATCACGGCCGCACCGGATCCCGATGTCCACGGTTCGCCGGCGATCGTCGTTGAGGTAGCTCTCGGCGGCTCCTTGAGCGATGGCGTCCCAGTCGCGGGCCGCAAAGTACCTGCAGAACCGCTCGATCACCGGCGTTGCCTTGTTCTCCAGCCTCTGCACCGGCGCGCGTTCGTCCTCGAATCGTGCGTCCAGCGCATCAAGTTCGGCGATCGCCGCATCCATATCGTCGGCGTCGAACCAGATCTGCAGTGCGATCCGCCCCTCGTCATCGATCGCGTACAGCTGGAGCAGTTCATCGGCGGGAGCGCCCGGCCCCCCGCCGGGAGTGCCAACGTACATTCGCGCCAGGGCCAGACGCGTGCCTCGCACTGCGAGGACGACTCGCTCAACCCGCATGGCTCCCGACTCGAGATCCTGCCTGGTGTGGTGCATCACTTCGCCCACCGTCGTCTCGTTGGGCGGGAAGCCAACGATCTTGCGGCGGCTCTCGATGAAGCCCTCGGGGACAAACATGGTCTCGAACTCGTCCCAGGCCTCGCGTTCAATGGCGGCCATCACGCGTTCACCGGCGCGGACAGCCGGACTGTCGTAGCCCATGGTCGGCGATTCGCCCGGAGTCGCGGGGGCAGGCGCCGGCCGCTCGCCCAGCATCTCTCGCGCCTTGGCGGCGAGCGTCTCGGCGCCTTTCCGCTCGTAGAGCGCGGTCGCCCGCTCGGCGGCGGCTCGTGCCCCCGCCAGATCCCCCGCGGCAGCCAGCACCGTTGCCAGCGTCAGACAGGCATCGCCGTGATCGACCAAGGCGTCGGTGCGCTGCGCCAGGGCGACCGCCGACTCGGCCATCTGCCCGGCGGCCGAATGATCACCGCGGCGCATCAACAGCAGCGCCCGAAGCGTGCGCCAGGCGATCGACGCCTTCAATGCGTGTCCCGCGAGACGCTCACTCTCGGTGCACAACTGCTCGGCCTCGGCATCTCGGCCGAGAGCCAGATAAGCACGCCCCAGCAGCGCAGCGGTCTCGGCAGTGTCGGCATCCAGCCCCATGCGGCGAAAGCCGTGGTAGGCCTGACGTAGATGCGGTTCGGCGCCATCCGGATCATCGACAACCAGCTCAATGATTCCGGCGAACTGCTCAACCTCAAGCAAGGCATGGCGCAGGCCGATCTCGCTGACCGTGCGCCGTGCCGAGTCGATCATGCGTCGGGCGGTGGCAGCGCGGCCACGGAAGGCCTCCAATACGGCTTGGCATCGTGTCGACGTCGCCTCGACCGCGGGGGATTCCGTGGTGATGCGCAACAGCCGCACCACGTCCAGACAACGCCCACCGGCACGCGGCACCGGGTTCGGGCCCCACAGTGCCGCCAGGGGCGCTCCGGCCAGCACCGCGTTCACCCGACGCTGTTCACGGGCGCGCCGCGCAGCGGTGAGCGCGCTGTCCAAGGCGATCTCGCAGTCGCCGATTCGCCCAAGACGCGCAAGGCATCCGGCCCGGACGGTGTGCGCCTTGGCTTCTCCCTCGACGTCACCCAATCCGGCCAGCCTGTCGGCAGCCGCGCCCAGCGCGGCCTCGATCTCGTCCAATCGTTCCGGATGGATCAGCATCGACAGCTGGCCGTCAAAACATGTCGCCCACGCCGCCAGCCGAGCCGAATCGACTGTCGCTGCCTGTAATTGCGAGACGGCGCGGGTCGCCGAAGCCACCTCGCCCGCGGCAAGCAGCGCCTCACAGCGAGCGACCAGCAGCTCGGCGTTCTGGTCGGCGCGATCGGGCAGCTCGTCGTCGATCTCCTCCAGCGCGTGCAGCGCCTGGCCGTACAGATCGGCGGCGCCTTCGTAGGCGAGGCGCGACATCGCCTGATCCGCCGCACGTCGGCAATACGCGACGGCCTTGGCCGCGTTTCCCGCCCACGCGCATTCGAAATAGTGGTACGCCAGTTCCGCCAGCAGCTCCTCGCTCGCGCCGGGCATGGCTTCCAGCGTGATGGCGATACGGTGGTGCAGTCGCATGCGCCGCACCGAAGCCAGCTCGGCAATCAGAGCCTGCCGGACGAGGGCATGGTTGAACCGGTATCGACCGCCGGACTCTTCGATGACGATGCCGGCTTTGCAGGCTTCGTCGAACGCGTCGACGAGGTCCAGTTCGAGCACCCGCTCCACGAGATCCACCGCGAAGCGGCTGCCGACCACGGCGGCCGCGGCAAGAGCCTTGTTGGTCGCTGCTGGAAGCCGGGAAAGCCGGCGGCTCACGGCTTCACGAACCCCCTGCGGCAAGGTGTTGGGATCCCAGACTCCGCCGCTTTCGTCCACATGGCGCAGTGCCTCGATCAAGAAGAACGGGTTACCGCCGGTGACCGACGCCAGTGCCCGGGCGAGCTGGTCGTCGTCGTACCCGGCATCGGCGACATAGGCGGTCACGTCGTCGGTACCGAGGCCGCTCAGCGCAAGGCGGTCCGCGGTGCCGTCCCGCTGAAGGTCGGCGAGCATTGCCGCCAGCGGATGGGATCGGTCGAGATCTGTGCTGCGGTAGGTCGCGACGACTTGAACCCGGGTGTGGTCACCGAAGCGCAGCAGGTGCCGCAACAGCAACAGCGTCGGTTTGGCGGCCCAGTGCAGGTCGTCGAGGATCAGCACGATGGGCGCAGTGGCCGAGGCGAGTTCCAGCAGCGCGACGACGGCATCGAAGAGCGCATAGCGTTCAGTGTCGGGGTCGGCGCGCGGTGGCGCGGACAGGTCGGGGAGTACCTCGGTCAGACCGGGAATCAGTGGAAGTAGTGCTTCAACGCCCCGCAATCCCCGCAGTCGTTGTGCGCCGATGCAGGGGACGAGCGAACGCAGTGCTTCGGCGAAGGGTTGATAGGGCGCACCGAGGTCCTCGTCGGATCGGCCGTACAACACGATGGCGCCTTGCTCGAAGGCCTGTTGCGACCATTCACCGGCCAGGCGCGTCTTGCCCACACCGGGTTCGCCGGCAATCAACATCGCGTGAATGCCACCGGCGAGTACGGCCTGCCACGCGGAGCCAAGTCGCTCCAACTCTGGACCGCGACCTACGAACCGCCCGGGGCCGGTGAACACCGCGGGGAGGTCGGGCCGCGCCAGCGGCTCATCGACGGTCTCCTCGAGCTGCTCGGCCATTTGGAAACGGAGCTCGAACACATGCTCCGGACGGGGCAGGTTGCGCAGCGTACGCATCCCGAGGTCGGCAAGGCCGACGTCGTCGGGAAGGGTGTCGATGACGAGCTCGGCTGTCGCGCCCGAGCACAGAATCTGGCCCCCGGCGGCCAGCGACCGCAGACGGGCGGCACGGTTGACCGCGCGACCGAAGTAGTCACCGTCGCGCAGCTCCACCTCGCCGGTATGCAGGGCGATCCTGATCCGCATGGGTTCGTGCAAAGCCCACGGCTCGTGGAAGATCGCGTCTTGCAGCTCGATAGCCGCGGCGGCAGCCGCTGAGGGCCGGTCAAAGACCGAGAAGGTGGCATCGCCTTCGCCACGCGTTTTGATGAGCCGGCCGCCGCGGGAGGTGACCACTTGCTCGACGAGCTCGTCGTGGCGCGCGAGCGCTATCGCCATCGCGTCGGCATCGGCTTCCCACGCGGCGGTCGACCCCTCGATATCGGTGAGCAGAAAGGTGACGGCGCGGGTCACCGACGGAAGATGTTGGGCCACGGGGTGATCCAGTGCGGAGTCCTGGGCAACGATCGCGGCCGCGAGCCGTCGAAGCTCTGGCCCGGGATCGACCCCGAGATCGTCGGCGAGCACCGACCGGGCTCGTTGATACGCGCCCAAGGCGTCACCCTGTCGACCGGCGCGGTAGAGCGCCAGCATCAGCTGGGCCCATCGCCGCTCGCGCAACGGTGCATCGGCTACCGCGGCTTCCAGCTCGCCGATGATCTCTGCGGCCCGCCCCGTCGCGAGCAACGCGTCGGCGCGGTCCTCGACCAGGGCGGCGTGCCCTTCGATCCAGCGTGTCCTCTCCGAAACACCCCGGCGTGAATCGGGCAGTTCGGGAGTTCCGCGCCACAGGGTCAGCGCCTCCTCGAAGCGGACCACGGCTTGGCCGGTATCGCCGCTCGCCGCGGCGTCTCGTCCCGCCTTGGTGGCCCGCTTGTAGCGCGGGGCATCCACCTCCGTGGTGTTGAGAATCCAGCCCGTTCCCTCGGTGAGGACGAACCCATCGCCCAACGCCCGGCGCAACGAGGAGATGTGAGTCTGCAGCGCCTTGGCCGCAGTGCGCGGCGGCTCGTCACCCCAGAGCAGATCGATCAGCGTTTCGGCCGACACGACCGAACCGCCGTGCAGACCGAGCATCGTGAGGATCGCACGCGGTTTGGCGCCCGGGATTGTGACCGAGGCGCCGTCGTGCCGGGCCTGTAGAGGTCCCAAAACCCCCAGCTCCACGGCTTGAATGGTAGTCACCTGGCAATCGTCGGTGGGGCGATTCAACACGCGGTCAAGATGCAGTAAAGACCCGATCCGCCGCGGTCGAAGCGCCGTCGGGGGCGGCTTGGCCCGCTGAGGCGCGCGATGACGGCGTCGCTAAAATTTGATGCTTATGAGCGAACGTGTGGAGCAGCTGGAGTTTCAGGCCGAGGCCCGGCAGCTGCTGGATTTGATGGTCCACTCGGTCTACTCGAACAAGGACGCGTTCCTGCGGGAGCTGATCTCGAACGCCTCCGACGCGCTGGACAAGCTGCGACTCGAGGCGTTCCGCAACAAGGACCTCGAGGCTGACACCTCCGACCTGCACATCGAGATCGAGGTGGACACGACGGCGCGCACCCTGACGGTCCGCGACAACGGCATCGGTATGTCGCGTGACGAGGTGGTGAACCTGATCGGCACCTTGGCCCGCTCCGGCACCGCCGAGCTGCGCCAGCAACTGCGCGAAGCGCAGAACGCCAAAGCGTCCGAAGAGCTGATCGGCCAGTTCGGGATCGGCTTCTACTCGGTGTTCATGGTCGCCGATACGGTCGAGATGGTCACCCACAAGGCCGGCCAAAGTGAGGCCATCCGCTGGGAGTCCAGTGGTGATGGCACCTACACCATCGAGCCCATTGAGGATGCGCCGCAGGGCACGTCGATCACCTTGCACCTCAAGCCCGAAGACGCCGAAGATGCGCTGCACGACTACACCTCCGAGTGGACGATCCGGGGCCTGATCAAGAAGTACTCCGACTTCATCGCCTGGCCGATCCGGATGCAGGTCGAGCGGCGGACACCGCCTGCAGAGGAGGGCGGTGATGAGACGGTCACCGTCGAAACCCAGACCCTGAACTCGATGAAGGCCCTATGGGCGCGCCCCAAAGACGAAGTCTCGCCGGAGGAATACAGCGAGTTCTACAAGCACATCGCGCACGCCTGGGACGACCCGCTCGAGGTCATCGCGATGAAGGCCGAAGGCACCTTCGAGTACCAGGCGCTGCTGTTCATCCCGTCGCACGCCCCGTTCGACCTGTTCAACCGGGACGCTCAAGTCGGCGTGCAGCTGTATGTCAAACGCGTGTTCATCATGGGCGACTGCGACCAGCTGATGCCCGAGTACCTGCGCTTCGTCAAGGGTGTCGTCGACGCCGCGGACATGTCGCTGAATGTCTCGCGGGAGATCTTGCAGCAGGACCGCCAGATCAACGCGATTCGCCGGCGGCTGACCAAGAAGGTGTTGTCGACCATCAAGGAGCTGCAGTCGCAGCGGCCCGAGGACTACCGCACCTTCTGGACCGAGTTCGGTCGTGTCGTCAAGGAGGGGTTGCTCTCCGACTTCGACAATCAAGAGGCGCTGCTCGCGATCAGCTCGTTCGCCTCGACGCACAGCGACTCCGAGCCGACCACGCTGGCCGAGTATGTCGAACGCATGAAAGACGGCCAGGAGAAGATCTTCTACGCCACCGGTGAGTCCCGCCAGCAACTGCTGAAGTCGCCGCACCTGGAGGCGTTCAAGGCCAAGGGCTACGAGGTGCTGCTGCTCACTGACCCGGTCGACGAGGTGTGGGTGAACGCCGTCGCTGAGTTCGACGGGAAGCCGCTGCAGTCGGCGGCCAAGGGTGAGGTGGATCTGGACTCTGAGGAGGAAAAGGCCGCGCACGAGGCCGAGCGCGAGGAGCAGCAGAAGGACTTCGCCGACCTGATCACCTGGCTGCAGCAGACTCTCGACGAGCACATCAAAGAGGTACGGCTGTCGACCCGGCTCACCGAGTCACCGGCGTGCCTGATCACCGACACCTTCGAGATGACCCCGGCGTTGGCTCGCATCTACCGCGCCAACGGCCAGGAGGTCCCGGTCGGTAAGCGCATCCTCGAGCTCAACCCGGGCCATCCGCTGGTCACCGGTCTGCGCCAGGCGCACAGCGAGCGAGGCGCCGAGGACGCCGACTTGGCCGAGACCGCGGAGTTGCTCTACGGCACAGCGCTGTTGGCCGAGGGCGGGGCGCTGGAGGATCCGGCGCGGTTCGCCGAGCTGCTGGCGCACCGATTGGCCCGTACGGTCTGAGCTGGGTCGGCTGGCGTCTTTCGCCAGCCGCAGCTCGTTCATACAGGTTGTCTCCCCCCGCGATTGGGTGTCAGCTCCGATAGCGCAGGGCGCGTTCGGCAATGAAGCTGGAAGCAGGTGGAAGCAGATTTCCACCGGGCCGGAGTCATCGTCGGGAAGTCACTCCCCGTGATCGGTGGCCAGGCAGCCACATGATCCGGTCCGGTTGAACCAGCGTTGGTCGATCAGCTCCATGAACTCCAAACGCGGGGTGAGTCCGGCACCGCTGGTCGCCGATAGGACGGCAACTAGAGGGGATATGTGCGGTGTTGGATTTTGGAACGTCTCCGCCCGAGATCACCTCGGCAAAAATCTATGCCGGTCCCGGCTCGGGACCATTGTTGGCCGCTGCGTCGGCTTACGACGCACTCGCCGCGCAACTGAATTCATTTGCTACCGGCTACTTTTCGGTGATCGCGGACCTGCAGGGCGAGGGTTGGGCCGGCAAGGCATCGGCGGCGATGGCCGCCGCGGCAACGCCTTACGCCGAATGGGCAACGGTAACGGCAAGCCAGCTTGAACGGGCAGCCGGTCAGGCGCGTGCGGCGGCGGCCAGCTACGAGCAAGTGCGTATCGCGGTCGTCTCACCGGTGGTGGTGACAGCCAACCGTGCGCGACTCGCGAGCCTGGCTGCGGCCAATGTCTTCGGGCAGAACACGCCCCAGATCGCGGCCGCCGAGTTCGAGTACGCCGAGATGTGGGCCCAAGACAGCCTCGCGATGTTCGGCTACGCATCCACGGCGGCAACGGCGACGCAGCTGCCGCCGTTTCACCAGCCGCCACCGACAACCAACCCGGCGGGTGGGGTGGCCCAAGCCGCCGCAGTGGCCGGTTCTGCGGGATCGACCGGTGCGTCCAACTCGCAGACCTTCCTGTCGCAACTGCTCACGGCGCTGCCCCAACAGCTCGGCGGTCTCGCCACTGGTCAGGCCGCAGCGCTGCCCGCCCAGGCAGACCCGTTGCTGCCGCTGGAACTGATCGAGGCCGCGAACATCCTGCTGGGGCCCACCTCGTTTGGCTTGCAGACCGCTCGTACGGTCTCGGCGATCGGCTCGTTTGCGTTGGCCGGGAACGCCTTCCTGCTCACCCATGGAGGCGCCGGTATCGGAGCGGCCGGGGCGGCGGTGCCGGTCCTGGCCAACGCCGAAACGCCGGCGGCCGAGTCGGGTGTCGCTACCGGCGGTCCCCCGGCGGTGCTGGCCCATATGGGTAATGACGTGGCACCGGTGGGTCAGCTGTCGGTTCCGCCGGCGTGGGCGGATGCCACCCCGGTAGCGTCCGCAACCAAAGACCCGGTGTGGCTGTCGGAAGCGGAGCTTGACGGTGCGTCGCCGTGGCAAGGCGGCGCGGAGGGGGATATCCCCGGCGCCTCACCGGCGGTAGGCATGGGGCCGATGGCGGCAATGATGGGCGGAGGATTGGGGCGCCAATCGGTCGCTGGCGCGCTGCGCGTCGAACCCAGTCCGTTCAAGATGCCCCGTCCGTCCTGCGGTGGCTAACTCATGCGCGCCCGTTTGGTGAACTGCCACTCACGGTTTCGGGTCACCTGCCGAAATGACCGGGCAGTAGATGTTTGATTTCGGCGCACTGCCCCCCGAGATCAATTCGACCAGGATGTATGCCGGTCCGGGAGCGGGGCCGATGAGGGCGGCGGCCGCGGCGTGGGACGACATTGGCCGACAACTGGAATCGGTCGCAACCGGTTACTCCTCGACGATCTCGAGTTTGCAGGGCCAGCACTGGTCGGGTCCTGCCTCGAATGCCATGGCAGCGGCCGCCACCCGATACCTGGCGTGGGCAACGGCCACCGCGGCGCAGGCCGAACAGACCGCCGCTCAGATCCGGGCCGTGGCGGGAGCCTACGAGACGGCGTTCGCCGCGACGGTGCCACCGGCGGCGGTGGCGGCCAACCGCAGCCAGTTGGCGATGTTGGTGGCCACGAACTTCTTCGGGCAGAACCTGCCGGCGATCGCGGCCACAGAGGCCGTTTACGCCGAGATGTGGGCTCAAGACGCGACAGCGATGTACGGCTATGCCGGAGCCTCGGCGCAGGCAGGCGTGCTGACGCCGTTTTCACGCCCGCCCGAGACCACCGGCTTGGGCGGGCAATCCGCCCAACAGGCCGCGGCGGCGCGAGCCGCCGCCGACGTCGTCGCCGGGGATACGCAAATGCTTTTGGCAGAGCTGCTTTCGGGTGCCCCCGAACAGCCGCACCTTCCCGCCACGGCACCGGCGCAGCCACCACAAGTGGGCATTGGCCAGGCCACACCACCGCCACCGGCATCGTTGCCGATAGTCGAGCAGGTGGCGGCTTTCGGCCCCACCTTGGGGGTACTGGGCGTGGCTCAACAGGTGGTGTTCACGACCGGATCGCAGGGCGTTTTCGGGATGGCGATCCTGAACGCGCAAGCAAAAGCGGCCGCCGGCGCCGCCCTGGCGACCCCGGTCGTCACGGTCGATGCGCACGGCACAACCCTGACCGGTGTGCCCGCCGCGGTGCTGGCGGGCGCAGGAAAGGCAGCGCCGGTCGGAAAGCTGACGGTGCCGCAAAACTGGTTGACGGCAACGCCGACGGCAGGCGCCGCCGATTCGGCTGCTAAATCATCGCGACCGGCGGCCATCGGCGCAGCCGCGGCGGAACCCGCGAATTCGGCGAAGCCCATGGTGGGCAACGCCCCAACCGCGGTCCTGGGACCGATGGACCGTCGGGCGCCGCGCCGCGACGGTACCGCGGTGTTTCGCATGCGAGACCGCCGCTTTCGGATGCCCCGGCCTCCTGGGGCCGGATGAATCCGGCGTGCGGGTTGGCCGGAATCCACCGTGCCGCAAGCGCCGATCAGGGCACCAGCACCACTTTGCCGACGTTTTCCCGCGCGGCCAGAATGCGGTGGGCCTCCGGGGCATTGGCGAACGGCACCGCGGCATGCACCACCGGGGCTGCGGTCCCGCTCGACAGCGCCTCGGACAGCGGGGCGATCCAGGGTCCGAGCGTGCCGCGGTCGTCCCATAGCCGCAGCATGTTCAGGCCGATCACGGTCTTGGACTGTTCCATCTGCGTGATCAGGCTGAAGCCGCGCAGCATCGCCAGCGCCTGCGGCGCCGCCCGCAGCAGCGACCGCTTCTCGCCCTGCTGCAGCGACGAAAGACCGTAGGCGACAAGGCGTCCGCCGGGCCGCAACAACGTCAGCGAGCGGCGCAGCGAGGTGCCTCCGAGCCCGTCGAGCACGATGTCGTACGGCGGCAGTCCTTTCCACCAGCCTTTGCATCGGTAGTCGATGGCGCGGTCGATGCCCAACGCGTCCAGCTGGGCGTGTTTGCCCGGTGATGCGGTGCCGTGCACGATGGCCCCGGCGGCCTTGGCCAACTGGATCGCCGCGATGCCGACGCCGCCGGCGGCGGCGTGCACCAGTACTCGTTCGCCGGCCTGCAGGGACCCGTAGCCGTGTAGCGCTGCCCAGGCCGTCGCGTAGTTGACCGGGATGGCGGCGCCCTCCTCGAAGCTCATCGACGGCGGCAGCGGGACGGTGTCGGCGGCGTTGGCGTTGACGATCTCGGCGTAGCCGCCGAACCGGGTGCCGGCTAGCACCCGCTCGCCGATGCGGGCCGGGTCGACACCCTCACCGACGGCCTCGATGGTGCCGGCCACCTCGTAGCCGACCACGGCGGGAAGCTTCGGCGCATCGGGATACAGCCCGACGCGGGCAAGGTGATCGGCGAAGTTCACGCCGGCTGCCCGCACCCCGATCCGTACCTGCCCGCTGCTGGGCGGCGGCGGGTCGGGGCGGTCCTGCACTTGCAGCACCGATGGGGGACCGGTCTTGGTGATGACGACGACGCGCATGGGTTTCACCCTATGGCTGATCGGTTCATAAACGGTGGTTTAGCGAGCTTCGACGAAGGAGAGGCGAAGCTGGAACCGCCGCATAAACTCGGTGGTTTAGCGAGCTTCGACGAAGGAGAGGCGAAGCTGGAAGCGCCGCATAAACTCAGTGGGATGGACGTACTCGGTGAGCTGAACCGATTGGTGGCGTGCTCGGATGGCGAGCTGGGTGCGCTGGTCCGCCAGGTGTGTGGGCAGACGCTGGGCTTGTCGCCGTTGCCGGCCGAGGTCAGCGCCGAAGTGTCCGAAGTCGATCCGGCGGTGACCGAATTCGCCGAACAGTTCAGTGTCGACGTCTCGACGATCACCGACGCTCAGCGGGAGCGGCTGCGGGAGGCGCTGGGGGACAGGGCCTTTGATGCCGTCGTTCAGATGTACATCGGCGACTTCGTGCCACGGGTGCGTGCCGGGCTCGACGCCGTCGGTGTCGCGGTGCCGTGGCCGGACACCATCGTC
>LZME01000069.1 GCA_001673575.1 Mycolicibacter heraklionensis
CACCACCATTGGTGCCACTCACGCCATCAGCACCCGGCGTCGCGCCATCGGCACCGGTAAATCCGTTGCCGCCCTTGGCTCCGGCGCCACCGTCGCCACCGACACCCGAGGCAGCCCGGTCCGTGGAGCTGCCCGCCAGCAGACCACCCAGACCACCGTTGCCGCCGGCACCACCGCTGCCGCCGGCCGTGCCGTCCACACCCGCCTGCGTGCTGTCGGTGCCGGCCAAGCCGCTACCGCCCTGGCCACCATTGCCGCCGAGGCCCGCGGTGCCGTCGTTGCCGCTGGTCGCGGTACCGCCGGCGCCCTGACCACCCGCGCCACCAGCGCCGGCGTTCCCGCCGTTGCCGCCGTTACCGCCGGCCGTGCCGTCGTGACTGTTCGTAACGCCGTCGGTGCCGGCCTTACCGGCTGCACCGTTGCCGCCGCTACCGCCATTGCCGCCGACACCACCGGCGCCCTGCTGACCGGCCGTCGCGCCGGAGCCGCCGGCGCCACCGTTGCCCCCGGCACCGCCGTTGGTGCCGCTGACGCCATCCGCGCCCGGCGTCGCGCCATCGGCACCGGTAAATCCGTTGCCGCCCTTGGCTCCGGCGCCACCATCGCCACCGTTACCCGAGGCGGCGCGGTCGGTGGTGCTACCCGCGAGCAGACCACCCTGCCCACCGTTCCCGCCGACACCACCGCTGCCACCGGCGGTGCCATCCACACCCGCCTGGGTGCTGTCGGTTCCGGCGAGTCCGTCACCGCCGTTGCCGCCGTTGCCGCCGAGGCCCGCGGTGCCGTCGTTGCCGCTGGCCGCGGTACCGCCGGCGCCCTGACCGCCGGTACCGCCGGTGCCCGCGTTGCCGCCGTTACCACCGTTACCACCGGCCGTGCCGTCGTGGTTGCTCGACGTGCCGTCGACACCCGCATCACCGGCCGCACCGTCGCCGCCGCTGCCGCCGTTGCCGCCTACGCCTCCGGCACCCTGCTGGCCCGCAATGGAGCCGGTACCCCCGGCGCCGCCGTTGCCCCCGGCACCACCATTGCTGCCGCTCTCGCCGTCCGCGCCGGCGCTGGCACCGGACAAGCCGGTGTAGCCGTGGCCGCCCTGGCCGCCGGCACCGCCATCGCCGCCGAAACCGGTGGCGGCGTGGGTAATTCCGTCGGCGTTCAGGCCACCGAGGCCACCGTTCCCGCCGGCGCCACCGTCGGTGCCGGCGGTGCCGTCCACGCCCTCGGTCGTGCTGCTGGTTCCGGCCGCTCCGGCGGCACCATTGCCGCCGTTCCCGCCAACGCCCGCACTGCCGTTGTCGCCGGCGTTGCCGCCTTTGCCGCCGTTGCCACCGGCGGTTCCCGCCGCCGCATTCGGGTCGGCAGCGGCGTCGTAACCGTCGCCGCCTCGACCACCGGACGCGGCACCGGTGGATGCCTCGCCGCCGTTACCCGTCTGGCCGTCCACGCCACCGGTGCCGGCTTGACCGCCCGCACCACCGATGCCGGCGGTGCCGGTCGCGCCACCGTTGCCGCCGTCGCCGCCGTGAAGGTTGACGGCCGTCCCGGCCGCACCCGCACCCCCGTTGCCGCCCACGCCGGAGTCGCCACCGTCACCGCCGGCGCCACCGTCGCCTCCGTGCCCCGATGCACCGGTGCCGCCATCCGAGCCGAACAGCGCATGGGTGACACCCGCGGCCCCGGCCGCCCCGGCCGCGCCGCCGTTGCCACCGGCACCACCGTTGCCACCGTTGGAGCCCGCGGTGCCATCACCGCCGTTGCCGGAGCCACCATCGGCGAACGTCCCGGCCGCGCCATCGGTGCCGTCTTCGCCACCCAGACCCTGGCCGCCGGCACCACCGGCGCCACCGTTTCCGGCCGCGCCGCCCTGCCCGCCGGAGCCGTACAGCAGCGCCTTGGACGCCCCGCCGGCGCCCCCGTTGCCGCCGTTTCCGCCGTTGCCGCCCGCACCGCCGTTGCCGCCGTCCACACCGGCAACACCGACCGCCCCGGCGATCCCCGCCAGACCGTCGCCGCCGGCTCCGCCATTGCCGCCGATGCCGAAGATCCAGCCCAGGCCGGCGCCCCCATCACCGCCATTGCCGCCGGCGCCACCAACACCACCTGCGCCACCGACCCCGGTCCAGGTGCCACCGTTACCGCCGTCGCCGCCGTCGAAGCCGAGGCCCCCGGCCCCGCCGGCACCGCCGTTGCCGAACATCCCGGCCGCGCCGCCGTCACCACCGGCAACCCCGGTCAGCGAACCGTCGTAGCCCGCACCGCCGTCTCCGAACAGCCAACCCCCGTTGCCACCGTCGGGATTGAGCTCGGTTCCCGCAGCACCATTGCCGATGATGATCGAACCGAACCCGAACCAGGTGTTGACGAAGTCATTCACCGGCTTGCCGATGAAGGGGTCGTTGATCCACGCCACCATCCCGGCGTGCATCGGCTCAAACAGGAACTGGCCCAATAACCCGGTGATGCCGAACGGGTCACCCAGTATCGCCGCGGCCGAACCCGGCTCGGCATAGGCCGCGCTCAGGGCGGTGCTGAGCTCGTCGCCGCCGAACAGCTGATCCCAGTCAAAGCCCAAGTCGCCTGTGCTGCCGTCAAACAACGTGCCCCAGGCGTTCGGATCGAACAGATCTTCCAGACCGAAGTCGGCCTGCGCCTGCGGCGCCATCCCCAGGGCCAGAAAGGTACTCACCGCACCGGCGGCACCGACCGCCCGACGCCCTGCACTGCCGCGGGTTGGGTGCAGTGCTGCGCTGCGACGCTTACGAGCCATGGGGATGACCTCTATCTGGTATCTGGGTGAGTGGAGTTAGTTGGGCATCCCGGTGCGGGACGCCGACGACACGGCATGCGAGCCCGGGCTTCCGGCCACGACACTGGGTGCCGGTCTGGAAAACCGCTCGCGCACAGGGGTTTTAGCCGTGTACACCGTCGGCGCCCTTCGTGCCTGAGGCGCCCCCAGTGCCGGTCTGGCCCGCGGCGCCCGGGTCCGCGCTGACCGCGCCGCCTGCGGACGCCGATCCGCCCGCCCCCGCAGCGCCACCGGCGCCACCGGAACCGGCCGCGCCGCCGGTGCCGCCCGCGCCGCCGACACCGGTGTTGCCGTTCGCTCCGATGCCTTGTGCAGTCCCCGCCGCGCCACCGACACCGCCGTTACCGCCCGCGCCACCGTTACCGCCCTTACCGCCGGTGCCGCCGTCACCTCCGTCGCCGCCCTTGGCGTAGCCGGTGCCCTGGTGGTTCTCACCGGTACCGCCGCCGCCACCGGCGCCGCCATTGCCACCGTTCTCGCCGGCGCCGCCGTTGCCGCCCAGGCCGCCGAGACCGCCGTCACCACCGTTGCCGGCGATCGAACCGCCCTTACCGCCGGCACCACCGGCGCCACCGCTGGCCCCGGCCGTGCCGTTGGTGCCGTTACCGCCGTTGCCTCCGTTGCCGCCGTCGCCGCCGTAGGCGAAGCCCCGGGTTCCGCCGGTCTTCGCGTTCGCACCGCCGCCGTCGCCGCCGTTGCCACCGGCTGCTCCCTGTCCGCCGTTGCCGCCGTTACCGCCGTCGCCGGCGTTGATGTCGCCGCAGCCGAAGAACAGCGCACATTCCGCGGACGACCCTGTGCCACCGGCACCACCGATCTGACCGGCCTGGGTGGCGTTAGAGCCGTTGGCTCCGGTTCCGCCACCAGCTGCCTGGCCAGTCGGGGGGGTGTAGCCGGCGGTTCCGGCCGCACCGGTGCCGCCGGCACCGCCGTTACCACCGTTGCCGATGGTGCCGGCGTCGCCGCCCTTGCCGCCGATGCCACCGATCTGGGCAGCACCGTTGACGGTCCCCTGGCCGTTGCCTCCGACACCGCCGTTGCCGCCGTTGCCGCCGCTGGTTCCGGTCGCTCCCCCGGCTCCGCTGGAAGCCAGCTGGCCATTGCCACCGTCGCCACCGAGACCGCCGACACCGCCGACACCGCGGTTGCCGCCGTTGCCGCCCTGGCCGCCGTTTCCGGCGGCCGCATTGGTGCCGCCACCGGCACCGGCACCACCGGTACCGCCATTACCGGCGTTGCCGCCCTGGCCACCGGCACCGCCTTGGCCGCCGACGCCGTGGCTGCCGGTACTGCCGTCGGTGGCGGTGCCACCGACGCCGCCGCTGCCGCCGACCCCGCCGGCGCCGCCGATGGCCCCGTTCCCGCCGTTGCCGCCCTTGCCGCCGGTAAGACCGCTGCCATCGGGGGCGGTGATGCCGGTTGAGCCGTTCGCGCCACTGCCACCCGCACCGCCGACGCCGCCCTTGCCACCGGCGCCACCGTTGCCGGCCGCGCCCGATACCGCGCCACCGTTACCGCCCGCACCACCGTTGCCGCCGGCACCACCGGTGAGCCCGGCCGTCCCGGAACCTCCGGCGTTGGCGGCGTTTCCGCCGGCCTGACCCGCCGCACCGGTGCCACCGGCACCGCCGTTGCCGCCGTTACCGATCGAGCCGCCGGTGCCGCCCTTACCGCCGTCGCCGCCGCGGGCGCCGGCTACCGCGTTGGGGTCGGCGGCTGCGTTGTAGCCGTTGCCGCCGTTACCGCCGTTGCCGGATGGACCGACCGCGGAAGTGCCGTTGGCACCGGTCGCTCCGATGACGCCCCCGGTTCCGCCGGTGCCACGGGCACCCCCGGCACCACCGGTGCCGGCCACACTGCCCGCATCACCGCCACGACCGCCGTTGCCGCCGTTGGGGTTCGCCGCATCTCCGGCGGCACCGTTGCCACCATTGCCGCCCTGGCCGGCCGTCCCGGCATTACCGCCGGCACCACCACTGCCGTTGACACCCGCGGTGGCCGCACCGTTGATCGCACCCGCGTTACCGCCGGCACCACCGACGCCACCGGAACCGGCCTGACCACCCTTGCCACCGTCACCGCCATTGGCACCGGCCGCCGTCGGACTGAATCCGGCACCACCGGTGCCACCGGCACCACCGTCGCCACCCTTGCCGCCGGCACCCCCGTTGCCGGCGTGGTTGACGCCGAGCAGGCCACTGGCTCCGCCGACGCCGCCCTTACCGCCGTTGCCACCGGCCGCGCCGGAGCCGCCGGCACCGCCGTTGGGGTTGCCCGCCGTGCCCGCGGTGCCGACCGTGCCGGTACCGCCGACGCCGGTCGCGCCCGCACCGCCGGCACCACCGTTACCGCCGTTACCGGCCGAACCCGCCGCACCGCCGTTGCCGCCGGCACCACCGTTGCCGCCGTTGTCGGCGATGCTGGTCGGGCTGAACCCGGCCCCACCGTTGCCGCCGTTACCGGAGGCCACGCTCACCGCCGTGCCGTTTGCGCCGGTCGCTCCGTCGACACCACCGGTGCCACCGGTCCCGTGCACACCGCCGACTCCACCGGTGCCGGCGACATTGCCTGCGTCGCCACCGCGACCGCCGTTCCCGCCGTTGGGGGTGCTCGCGTCTCCAGCGGCACCATTGCCACCGTTGCCGCCCTGGCCGGCCGTCCCGGCATTACCGCCGGCACCACCACTGCCGTTGACACCCGCGGTGGCCGCACCGTTGATCGCACCCGCGTTACCGCCGGCACCACCGACGCCACCGGAACCGGCCTGACCACCCTTGCCACCGTCACCGCCATTGGCACCGGCCGCCGTCGCGCTGAATCCGGCACCACCGGTGCCACCGGCACCACCGTCGCCACCCTTACCACCGACACCGCCGTTGCCGGCGTGGTTGGTCACCAGAGCGCCGCTGGCCCCGCCATTGCCTCCCTTGCCGCCGTTGCCACCGGCCGCGCCGGAGCCGCCGGCACCGCCGTTGGGGTTCTCGGCCGTGCCCGCGGTGCCAACCGCGCCATTACCGCCGACGCCGGTCGCGCCCGCACCGCCGGCACCACCGTTACCGCCGTTACCCGCCGCACCCGCGGCGCCGCCGTTGCCGCCGGCGCCACCGTTGCCGCCGTTGTCGGCGATGCTGGTCGGGCTGAACCCGGCCCCACCGTTGCCGCCGTTACCGGACACGGTGGTCGCCGAGACGCCGTCGGCGCCCTTGCCGCCGTGGATGCCGCCGCCGCCGGAGGTGGCGCCGGCCGTGCCGCCGGCGCCACCGGTCCCGGCGACATTGCCAGGGTCGCCACCCTGGCCCCCGTTGCCGCCATTGGGGTTGGCGGCATTTCCGGCGGCGCCATCGCCACCGTTGCCGCCCGCTCCAGCGTCGCCGGCGTTACCGCCGGCCCCGCCGTTGCCGTTGTTGCCGACGGTTCCGTTGGCCGCGGTGCCCGCGTTACCGCCGGCCCCACCGACACCGCCGGATCCGGCCTGACCACCCTTGCCACCGTTGCCGCCGTCGGCACCGGGTGTCGTCGCGGAGAAGCCCTTCCCGCCGACACCTCCGTTGCCACCGGCGCCACCGGCGCCGCCGATGCCGCCGTTACCGGCGGTGTTGATGCTCAGCGAGCCACCGGTGCCGCCGGCCCCGCCGTTGCCACCATTGCCGCCGGAACCGCCTTGTCCGCCGTTGGTGCCGTTGACGCTGCCCTGGGTGCCGTTGTTGCCGACCGGGCCGCTGGTTCCGGCCGCACCTGCCGCCCCGGCACCGCCGTTGCCGCCGTTGCCGTGGGCACCGCCGTTACCGCCTGCGCCGCCGTCGCCGCCGGATTGTCCTGCCGCGGTGGGGGTGAAGCCCGCGCCGCCCTGGCCGCCGTTGCCGGAGGCCCCGATGATCTCGGCGCCGTGCGCACCGGTGGCACCGACCGTCGCCCCAGCGCCGCCGGCCGCTCCGCCGACACCGCCCGCGGCGCCGATGCCGACATCGCCACCGTCACCGCCGTTGCCGCCATTGATGTGTGCGGCGTTGCCGTTGCCGCCGGCCCCGCCGTTGCCGGCGGCACCCGCGTCACCGCCACGACCGCCGGCGCCGCCGGAGGCATTCGCACCGGCATGACCGTTCCCGGCCGCTCCGCCGACACCGCCGGCACCGCCGTTGCCGCCCACGGCGCCGTTGCCACCGTCGCCACCGTTCGCGCCATCGCCGCCGGCCGTGCTCGCGTTGGCACCGGTCACCCCGTTGCCACCGTTACCGCCCGCGCCGCCTGCACCACCCACACCGCCGGCACCGCCATTGCCGGCCATCGAACCGCCCTTGCCGCCGGCACCACCGCTGCCGCCACTGCCACCTACGGTGCCGTTGCCGCCGTCACGGTTCACCGCGTTGCCGGCCGCCCCGTTCGTGCCGTCCGCACCGGATCCACCGGTGCCACCGTTGCCGCCATTGCCGTGATCACCACCGTCACCGCCGACGCCGCCGTTTCCGCCGGACTCACCTGCGGTAACGGCGCTGAATCCGTCGCCGCCCGCACCGCCGTTGCCCTGACCGATCGTGACCGTGCTGCCGGCCGAACCCGCTGCGCCGGTGTGGGATCCGGTGCCTGCGTTGCCGGCCTTACCGCCGCTACCGGTGTCGCCGCCGTTACCGCCGTTACCACCGTCGCGATGCGCAGCCGTGCCGGCCGCCCCGGCGCCGCCGTCTCCGGCCGTGCCGGCGTTGCCGCCGTTACCGGCGTTTCCGCCGACGCCGGTCGAGCCCGCCAGACCGTGGGCCGCAGTACCGCCCGCACCACCATTGCCGCCGCTGCCACCGTTGCCGCCGCTGCCCGCGTCGCCACCGTTGCCGCCGGTACCGTCGCCACCCCCTTCGAACGAGCCGGTCGCGCCGACCACACCGTCGCCGCCCGCGCCACCGTCCGCGCCGTGGCCGCCTCGACCACCGGCGCCACCGTTGCCGGCCATCGAACCGCCCTTGCCGCCGACGCCGCCGGCGCCGCCGTTTCCGCCGGTGAGACCGTCGGTCCCGTTGGGGTTGGAGGTGCTGCCGTCGCCGCCGGCGGTGCCGGTCGCACCGTCGCCACCGTTACCTCCCGCGCCGCCGTTGCCGTAGGCGCCACCGTCACCACCGGCGCCACCGTTGCCGCCCGATTCGCCTGCGGCCGTGGGGCTGTAGCCGTTACCGCCCGCACCACCGTTGCCGCCGACACCAGTCACGTCGGCGCCGTTGATGCCCTGCTGACCGGCCACGGCTCCGGCGCCACCGGCTTGTCCGCCGGCACCGCCGGCGCCGGCCGTGCCGGTGTCGCCGCCGTCACCGCCCGCGCCACCGTTGACGTTCGCCGCCGTGCCGGCCGCGCCCGCACCGCCGTTGCCACCGAGTCCGGCAACGCCGCCGGCCCCGCCGTTGCCGCCGTTACCGGCCTGACCACCGGCCCCCGCAGAGCCGTTGCTGCCGAACAAGGAGCTGGCCGTCCCCCCGGCACCGGCCGTACCGGCCGTGCCGCCATTGCCACCCGTGCCACCGTTACCGCCGTCGGTGCCGTCGGTGCCGTCGCCGCCGTCGCCGGTACCACCACCGGCGAACGTGCCTGTTTCGCCGTCGATTCCGTTGGTGCCGGCAACACCCGCACCACCGACGCCACCGGTGCCACCGTCACCGGCCGCACCACCCTTGCCGCCCGCACCGAACAGGAATGCCTTGGACGCGCCGCCGGTCCCACCGTTACCGCCGACACCGCCATTGCCGCCAACGCCGCCGTTGCCGCCGTTGATGCCCGCGACACCGGCCGCACCCGCGGCGCCTAGCAGTCCGTCGCCGCCGGCACCGCCGGCACCACCGATGGCGAACAGCCAGCCGGCCCCGGCGCCGCCGTTACCGCCGTCGCCGCCAGAGCCACCGATGCCGCCGGCGCCACCGACACCGCTCCAGCTGCCACCGGCACCACCGTTGCCGCCGTCGAAGCCCGCGCCGCCGTCGCCACCGGCACCACCGTTGCCGAACATCCCGGCCGCGCCACCATTGCCGCCGGCAACCCCGGTCAGCGAACCGTCGTAGCCCGCGCCACCGTCGCCGTACAACCAGCCGCCGTTGCCGCCGTCGGGATGCAGTTCGGTGCCCGCGGCACCGTTGCCGATGATGATCGAGCCGAAGCCGAAGGTGTTGTTGATAAAGCCGTTGACCTGGCTGCCGAACGGGCTGTTGATCCAGTCGACCATCGCGCTATGCATCGGGGTGTAGAACCACTGGTCGACCATGCCGGTGATTCCACTGGTGTCGGCCGCCGAACCCGCATAGGCCGCCGTCAGGACGTCGGCCAGCTCGTCGCCGGCGAACAGCTGATCCCAGGGCAAGCCCGAATCCCAAGTGCTGGGGTCGAACAGCGGCGCCCAGGTGTTCGGGTCGAACAGATCGTCCAGACCGAAGTCGGCCTGGGCCGTCGGCGCCATCCCGAAGGTCAGGAACGCGCTGACGGCTCCCGCGGCTCCGACGGCGCGACGACGGTTGCTGTGGTGCTTACGAGCCATGGGAGTGACGCCTATCTGTGAGCGAACGGTGAAGACGGTATGTACTCATGCACGCGTAATATGTATGCATGGTGAAACGAACGACAATCGAACTGGACGAAGAATTGGTGCGTGCCGCCCAGTCGGTGACGGGCGCGACGCTGCGGTCGACGGTGGAGGCCGGCTTGCGCCGGCTGATTGCCGAGGCGCAGGGCGAGGCGCAGGAGCGCCGCCGACGAGTCACCGAGCATCTCGCACGCGCTGGCACGCAGGTCGACACCGAGGCGCTGCTGTCGGACCAGGCATGGCGATGACGCTGTGGCTGCTCGACAAGAGCGCACACGTACGGCTCATCGCCGGCGCCCCGCCGCCGGACGGAATCGACCTGGCTGAGCTGGCGATCTGCGAGATGAGTGAACTCGAATGGCTGTACTCGGCGCGATCCGCGCCCGATTACGACGGCCAGGCCGCCTCGTTGCGCGAGGCCTACCGCGTCCTGACGGCGCCCGCTGACATCTTCGACCGCGTGCGCCGCCTGCAGCGGGACCTCGCCCACCACCGCGGAATGTGGCATCGAACGCCGTTGCCCGACTTGTTCATTGCGGAAACCGCCCTCTACCACGGTGCGGGTGTGTTGCAGCGCGATCGCGACTACCGCCGGATCGGCGAAGTAAGACCGGCTTTGCAGGTCCGCGACCTCGGCTGAGGTTTGCGGGAGCGCGGGGCTAGCCATGGGTGCCATCAGCGCCCTTCGTTCCCTGGCCACCGGTGATACCGGTCTGCCCCGGAGAGCCCGCGTCCGCGCTGACCGCGCCACCGGCTTCGGCTCCGCCGCCCGCACCTCGGGCGCCGCCGGCTCCGCCAGAACCGGCCGCCCCGCCAGAGCCCGCGTTACCACCGGTACCTGCTGTGCCATTGACGCCGGCACCCTGCGCAACACCCGCAGCGCCGCCGGCCGCGCCGTTGCCGCCAGCGCCGCCATCACCGCCCGCGCCGCCGTTACCACCGTTGCCGCCATTCCCGCCCTTGGCATAACCGGTGCCCTGGTGGTTCTCGCCATAGCCGCCGGTACCGCCGTTGCCGCCGTCGCCACCTTGTTCACCCGCGCCGCCCTTGCCGCCCGAACCGCCGACGCCGCCATTCCCGCCGTTGCCCGAGACCACGCCGCCCTTGCCGCCAGCACCCCCGGCGCCGCCATTCCCACCGGCGGTGCCGTCCGCGCCGTCGCCACCGTTACCGCCGTTACCGCCTGCGCCGCCATAGGCCTTGGCGCCGATACCGCCGGTCTTCCCGTTGGCGCCACCGCCGGCGCCGCCATTACCCCCGTCGGCGGCCGCCCCCCCGTCGCCACCTTTTCCGCCACTACCGCCAGTGATGGTTGGGGCGCCCCAACTCGTGCTGCTCACGCTGTTGCCAGTTCCGCCATCACCACCTGCCTGTCCGGGTTGGGTGCCGTTGGACCCGGCACCGCCGGTACCACCATTGGCGGCCTTGCCATTTGACGGCGTATAGCCGTCGGCACCGACCTTGCCGCTACCGCCGGCACCACCGTTCCCGCCGTTGCCGATCGCACCGCCGTCGCCGCCGGCACCGCCCTTGCCGCCGTTGGCGCCTGCAGCAGCGTTGGCGTCTCCGGCCGCGTTATAGCCGCTACCGCCGTCGCCGCCATTGCCGGATGCACCCGCTGCCGCAGTTCCGCTCGCGCCGTCGGAACCGTTGGTCCCACCGCCGCCGACCGTGCTGCCGGCCGCGCCACCTGCGCCGCCGGCTCCGGCAACACTGGCCGGGTCGCCTCCGTTACCGCCGCGGCCACCGTTCGGGGTGCTGGCGTTGCCGTCACCGCCCCGGCCACCGTTGCCGCCCTGGCCGGCGCTGCCGGCGTTGCCACCTTGGCCGCCATTGCCATTGGTGCCGACCGTCCCGTGCTCGGTGGTACCGGCAGCGCCGCCCGCGCCACCGTGTCCTCCGGAGCCCGCTGCACCGCCGCTGCCGCCGTTGCCGCCGTTGGCACCGGCCGTCGTCGCCGTGAAGCCATTGCCGCCGTTACCGCCGTTACCGCCGGCGCCGCCATCACCACCGAAGCCACCGTTGCCCGCGATGTTGATCGCCAGCGCACCACCGGCTCCGCCCGCCCCGCCGTTGCCACCGTTGCCACCGTCGCTGCCGGTACCGCCCGCGCCGCCGTTGGGGGTGCTAGCCGTGCCCGCCGTGCCGGCGATGCCGACACCGGCCTTGCCGCTGCCCCCGACACCACCGTTGCCGCCATTGCCCACGTTGCCGCCGTCACCGCCTGCGCCACCGTTGCCGCCGGAGGTGCCCGCGGCCGCACCGGCGTCACCGGCCGCGTTGTAGCCAGCGCCGCCGTTGCCGCCATTGCCGGCCGGTCCGGTGATCGCAGCGCCGGCCGCACCGTCGGCCCCGGCGTTGCCGCCGGCTCCGCCGGTTCCGACCGCGCCGCCCTGACCGGCAGCGCCCGCCGTTCCGGCGTCACCGCCGTTACCGCCCTTGCCGCCGTTGACATTCGAGGCGTTACCTGCCGCACCGTCCGAGCCATCGCCGGCTGTGCCCGCGTTGCCGCCGGTTCCGCCGGCGCCGCCACTGCCGTTGGTGCCCGCGACTCCTGAACCACCTGCCGTGCCGCCGGCGTTGCCACCGGCGCCCCCGGAGCCGGCGTTGCCACCGTTGCCGCCGGAGCCTCCGTTGTTGCCGTTCGCCCCGGCCGCGGTGACCTGAGCACCGGCCAGGCCGTCGCCGCCGTTACCGCCGGAACCGCCGGCGCCGCCCAGACCGCCGTTGCCGCCGTTGCCGGTGATCGAGCCGCCCAGGCCGCCGGCGCCGCCCGCGCCACCGTCGGTACCGTTGCCGCCGCTGGTGCCCGAACCTCCCGCGGTGGTGGCGTTCACACCGGCTGCACCGGTGAAGCCGTTCCCGCCGTTGCCACCGTTGCCGCCGTTGCCGTGTTCACCGCCGTTGCCCCCGGCGCCGCCCGCGCCGCCGTTGACACCCGCGGTCGAGGAGGCGAAGCCGTTCCCGCCGTCGCCGCCGTTGCCCCCGCCGGTCGGTGCGCTGCCTTCGGCGCCGTGCGTGCCGGCGTCACCGCCCACGCCGCCGTTGCCGGCCGCACCGCCGTTGCCCCCGGCGCCCGCGATTCCGACATTGCCGCCGTTACCACCATTGCCGCCGTTGATGTTTGAGGCGTCGCCGTCAGCGCCCCGGCCGCCGTCGCCGGCCGCGCCACCGATGCCGCCCTGACCGCCGGCGCCGCCGTTGCCGTTGCCGCCCAGGTTGCCGGTTCCGGTCGCGGTGCCGGCGTCACCGCCCTTGCCGCCGTCGCCGCCGGTACCGCCGGCGCCGCCGTTGGTGCCGTTGCCGCCGTTGCCGTCACCGGAGAGGTAGCTGCCGGCCGCACCGGTCTGTCCGGCCCCGCCTTGGCCGCCGATTCCGCCCTTGCCGCCGTCGCCGCCACTGCCGGCATTGCTGTTGGCGCCGGTGCCGTTGCCGCCGTGCCCGCCGTCGCCGCCCAAGCCGCCGTTGCCGCCCTGGCCGCCGCTACCGCTCAGTGCGCCGGCTGCCCCGCCGTTGCCGCCGTTGCCTCCGTCGCCACCGGTACCGCCCTTGCCGCCCGACCAGCCACCGTTGCCGCCGGGGCCGCCGGCGCCACCATTGCCGCCGTTGCCGCCGGCACCGCCATCGCCGACCAACCCGGCGTCACCGGCGTTGCCGCCGTTGCCGCCGGCGATGCTCAGTGCCTTGAAGCCCAGTTCGCCTGCGTGGGCGGCGTTGTAGGCCGCCACATC
>LZME01000070.1 GCA_001673575.1 Mycolicibacter heraklionensis
CGGGGTCGGTTCGTCTCGCGCCCGGTCCAGCGCAGCGCGCTGGGGGCCGCACAGTTCCCCCAGCACCGCTTGGTCGATCCCGTTGAGCAGGTCAGCGACCGCAGCGAAGGCATAGTCGACTTCCGCTGCAGACCCATGCGCCGACAGCACCGAGAATCCTTGAGAGCGCACCACGTCCGTGGCGCTGATCATCAGCGTGGTCTTGCCGATGCCGGCTTCGCCCTCGTTCACCAACACCGCTGGCCCGGGCCGAGCGCGGGCCAGCAAATCCGGCACTGCCCGCATCTCCATGTGGAGCACCGTCGTTGACCCCGGTCTCATCCTCGCAGTGCCGACCACTCTGGCTGGCCCCCAAAACGAGAAAAGCCACCTGTTTCCAGGTGGCTTCCTTGTGGTCCCGGCTGGGATCGAACCAGCGACCTTCCGCGTGTGAGGCGGACGCTCTCCCCCTGAGCTACGAGACCGGATGAACGAGGACGAACACTAGCACGCCGGACCCGCTAAGTATCAATGCGCAGGCCGGTTTTCAGGCGAATCGCCGTGCTGACATGCAGAGTTGTGCTGTCTCACATGTCTCCGCTAATGTTCTGCAGGCACCGGGCGACGATCTCGCCCGAGGCACGCGGATGTAGCGCAGTTGGTAGCGCATCACCTTGCCAAGGTGAGGGTCGCGGGTTCGAATCCCGTCATCCGCTCGAGGGTGTCAAGTGGCATCAACCCCTTGCGGTGGAGTGGCCGAGTGGTGAGGCAACGGCCTGCAAAGCCGTGCACACGGGTTCGATTCCCGTCTCCACCTCCGTCCCAAGGCTCTAAGCGCGGTTAGCTCAGCGGGAGAGCGCTTCCCTGACACGGAAGAGGTCGCTGGTTCAATCCCAGTACCGCGCACCAGACTCGACATTGCGAAAACCCCTGTCGCCGCGAACCCGTGAGGACAGGGGTTTTTCCGTCTCCGAGTATTAGGCCTTGGCCGCCTGGAGCACCGCGCCGACGATCAAACCCCCGAGCCCCGCCTCGACCCCACTGCCCCCGAGCGCGCCTTGGGCACGAGCACTAACCAGCTATGACGAAGATCACACTCCATAGATCCGCACCTGCGGAGATCGAGCCCGAATCCGGGTCGGACCGAGGTCACCAGCCGGTAAGCACCACAATCGTTAACAATGCACGAGGGGGAATTACGAAAGGTGGCCCCATGAATCGACCCATCGTCGCCCTGTCGGTGTTCGCCTTGACTGCCGCCATGTCAGCGGCATGTTCGAGCCACACCGACTCGACGAGCGCGCCGCCCCCGGCCGACACCTCCGACGGAGCGAGCCCGGCCACCCCGAAACCCGCCGGGCACACCGGCGACACCCTGAACCTCACCCGAGCCGACGGCAGCACCGTCACCGTCACCCTGGACGAGGTGATCAACCCCGCGACCGTCACGTCTGGCCCCAGCGACCCGGGCACTACCTACATCGCGACGCAGTTCACCATCGCGAACCCGGGAACCGCGACCATGAACGGCGACATCAACACCAACGTCTGGGCTTTCGGTTCCGACGGGCAGCGCTACGCGCCGAATCTCAAGGATGTCCGCGAGTGCGCGAACTTCGACTCCGGGATGTTCCACATCGCCCCGGGCGAGTCCGCGACCGGCTGCGTGGTGTTCGCCCTGCCTGCCGGTGTCAGCCCGGCGAAAGTCCGGTATGCCCCGTCGTCTGGGTTCGCCGACGGCTTCGGGGAATGGCTGTTTCCCTCCCCCAGCCGGGCCACACCGCCCCCCAGCGTCAACTAACGGTTGACGTACCCCATGTCGTCAACCTAAGGTTGACGACATGCCTGATCCCACCCCGCTCACACAGTCCGTCCGCCTTGACGACCTGATCAATGCCATCACCGGCGTGCACGACAACCCCCTGGAACAGTTGACCGATGCCGTGCTGGCCGCCGAACACCTCGGTGAGGTCGCCGACCATCTGATCGGACACTTCGTCGACCAGGCGCGCCGATCGGGAGCGTCGTGGACCGATATCGGCAAGTGCATGGGCGTCACCAAGCAGGCGGCGCAGAAGAAGTTCGTTCCGCGCCCTGAGACCGCCACGCTCGATCCCGAACAGGGCTTCGCCCGCTTCACCCCGCGGGCGCGCAGTGCCGTGGTGGCGGCCCAGAACGCCGCGCACCGGGCACGCAACGCCGAGATCACCCCCGATCATCTGGTCCTGGGCCTGCTGCACGATCCCGACGCGCTGGCCACCGCGCTGCTCACCGCCCAACAGGTCGACCCGGAAGCCGTTGTTGCCGCCGTCGCCCTTGAGCCCGGAGATGCCGAGCCGCCCGCCCTGATCCCGTTCAACGGCCCGGCGCGCAAAGCACTGGAGTTGACCTTCCGCACCGCACTTCGCCTCGGCCACAACTACATCGGCACCGAGCACCTGCTGCTGGCATTGCTGGAAGCCGAGGAGGGCAGCGGCCCCCTGCATCGTGCCGGAGTCGACCGGGAGCGGGCCGAAGCCGATCTGGCTCGCGCGCTCGAGACGATCACCGAGAAGCTGGCTGCTCCCGGTCCGGAAACCACGAACTGACCGCCGAAACCAACCAACTGCGGACGTGGCGGGCCAAGGCGGCTGCACCCGCGATGCCGATGTGCCATCATGCCCAGAAGCAAACGAAGAGGACATGATGCATCGCTGGATTCTGGCCCTGGTCACTTCCGTCGTCACCGCGTTGGCAGCTTTGGCAGCGCCGGCCGCCGGAAACGCCACGCCGACCACCACCCCGGAAGCGCCGATCGGTCGCCTCGGCGACACGCTGCGCATCTCCTACCACGATGAGGCATTCGGCCCGATCGTCGCCGATGTCACGGTGCACGACGTGGTGCCCAGTGAGATCCCGCCGGGCTGGGGCGCCAACGGCACCCCCCGCTGGCGCAACCAGGGTGGTCCGTGGCGAGCGAATGTAACCGTCCACCCGATCTCGGTGCCCAACCCCTACATCATGGCGGCCTCGGTCACCTTCGACGGCGTCACGCCCGGCGGCGACGCCTACGTGTCCAAGCACACCGACGACCCGACCACGCTGGACGCGGTGCTCACCAACGCCCCCGCGGGCTCCACCGTCGACGGTGGCGTCTACTGGGATGTCTACCGAGGCTTGGTAACCCACGTGGTGATGCTGTCGCGCAATACCGGCCTGCGCCTGGCGCAGTGGAATCTGTGAGCTAACCCCCGCTGCTGAGCGCGAGCAGTCGCGAGGTGGCCCGCAGGTACTTCTTGCGGTAACCACCGGCCAGCATCTCGGCGCTGAAGATCTGGTCGAGTTTGGCGCCGGAAGCCACCACCGGGATGCCGGCGTCATACAGGCGATCGGTGAGGGCGACCAATCGCAGCGCCACGTTCTGGTCGTCGATGGGGTGCGCACCGGTGAGAAACACTGCGGTGACGCCCTCGATCAGGGTCAGGTAACGCGACGGATGCATGGTGGCCAGGTGGACACACAGCCCGTCGAAGTCGTCCAGTGTCGCTCCGGGCCGCGCCGCTGCGCGCTGCGTGACCTGTTGAGCTGAGGGCGGTTCGGGCGCCGGTGGCAGATCCCGGTGGCGATAGTCGGGACCGTCAACGCGTACCGGGGTGAAAATACTTGCCAGCGCACTGATCTCGCGCAGAAAGTCCTGCACAGCGAAGCGACCTTCGCCGAGCTGTTCGGGCAGCGTGTTCGAAGTTGCGGCGATAGAGACCCCGCGCGCCACCAATTCGGACAACAGCCGCGACACCAAGGTGGTGTTGCCCGGATCGTCGAGTTCGAATTCGTCGATGCACACCACGGTGTAGCCGCCGAGCAATTCGATGCACTCGGTGAAACCGAACACCCCGGCCAACTGGGTCAGCTCCATGAACGTCGCGAACGCCGTTTGATGCGGCTCAGCGGACCCAGTGTCGGTGATCGTGTGGTAGATCGAGGCCAGCAGGTGCGTCTTGCCGACACCGAAACCGCCGTCGAGGTAGATACCCACCCCCGGCAACACCTCGCGCTTGCCCAGCAGCTTGCGCCGCCCCGCACGCCGGGTCAGCGCCTGCGCGCAGAACGCGGTGCAGGCGGTCACGGCGGCCGCCTGGCTGGGTTGCGCCGGGTCTGGCCGGTAGCTGGCGAAGCTGGCGCCGGCGAACGTCGGGGGCGGCTTGAGCTGCGCGATCAACCGTTCCGGCGACACCGCCGGATGCCGGTCTACCAGGTGGTCGATCGACTCAGCGGCTGGATTGGGCACGCACGAACTGTAGCCACATGGTGCAATCGAGGCCATGTCCGACCTCAGCGCAGACCCGGGATTCACCCTGCTGGGCTCCACCGCGCCCGTCGACGACGGCGAACTGGGCCGGTTGTACGCCTATCCCGAAACCGACGTTCCGCGCGTGTGGGTGCGGGCCAATTTCATCGGCAGCATCGACGGTGGAGCCACGGTGGCCGGCACCTCCGGCGGGCTGGCCGGGTCCGGCGATCGGTCCCTGTTCATGCTGCTACGGGCGCTGGCCGACATCGTGCTGGTGGGTGCGGGCACGGTCCGGGTCGAGAATTACGGCGGCGCGCGGCTCGGTGTTGCCCAGCGCCAGGGCCGCCGCGACCGCGGACAGTCCGAACTCCCCCGGCTGGCGATCGTGACCCAGTCCGGGCAACTGGACCGAGACCTGCGGGTCTTCAACGACACGGAACTGGCGCCGCTGGTGTTGACCTGCTCCGCGGTCGCCGACGACACCCGGCGGCGACTGGCCGGATACGCCGAGGTGCTGGACTGCTCGGGCGATGACCCCGGGCGGGTCGACGAGGCCGTGGTGCTGGCCGCGTTGGCGCAGCGCGAGCAGTTCCGGGTCCTCACCGAAGGCGGACCGACCTTGCTGGGATCGTTCATCGAGCGCGAGCTGCTCGACGAGCTCTGCCTGACCATGGCCCCCTATCTGGTCGGTGGCCTGGCCCGCCGTATCGCCACCGGTCCGGGCGAGCTCACGACGCCGATGCGCTGTGCGCATCTGCTCGCCGACGAATCCGGCTACCTCTACGGCCGCTACGTCAAAAGCACGCGCCTATAAGGTGACAGGCATGACCAGCTATTCGAGGTTCGCCCGGGTCGCGGTGGTGACGGCTGCCGCCGTACTGACCGGGTCCGCGCCCCTGCTGGCCGGTTGCGCGCCCGGGCTGGCCGCCGACCCGCGTTTCGCAACCAACTCCGGCGCCGGCCCCCAGGGGCAACCCGAGTCCACCTCGGACAAAGCTGGACCGCCCCCGGTGGAGGTGCCCAAGAACGACCTTCCGTGGCATGACTGCACCGCGCGGGTCTTCGGCGACGCGGCGCTGCCCGCCACGCCCGGGGTGCGGCTGGACTGCGCCAGCTACGACGCCGACGTCGACCCACTCGGCGGCGGCTCCGGGGCGATCAGCATCGGGGTGGTGCGGGCCCGGTCGGTGCAGACCCCCGGCGATGCCGGCCCCGTGGTGTTCACCACCGGCTGGGATCTGCCGTCGTCGATGCAGCTGCCGATCTGGCTGGCACGGGCCGGCGCGGACGTGCTCAAGAGCCACCCGATCGTCGCGGTGGACCGGCGCGGCACCGGGATGTCGAGTCCGGTGGACTGCCGCGATCGCAGCCAGCGCGACGAAATGTGGAACCAGGCGCAGTTCGCCCCCGGCGACGACCCAGTGGCCAGTCTGGGCACGGTCACGCAGGAGGCCACCACCGACTGCACCGACTCCATCTCGCCGGGCGAGTCCTCCTACGACAACACCCATGCCGCCACCGATCTCGAACGGCTGCGCAGCATCTGGGACATCCCCGCGCTGTCGCTGATCGGTATCGGCAATGGCGCTCAGATCGCCCTGGCCTACGCCGGCTCTCACCCGGGGAAGGTGGCCCGGTTGGCACTGGACTCCCCCATCCCGCTCGGAGCCGCCGCCGAATCCGCCGCCGAGGAACGGATGCAGGGCCAGCAGGCAGCCTTTGAGGCGTTCGCCGCGCAGTGCGTCGCGGTGAGCTGTGCGTTGGGCCCGGACCCGAAGGGCGCTGTCAACGCGGTGCTGGACGCCGCCCGCTCCGGTCATGGTCCGGGCGGCGCCTCGGTGGCCGCGGTGACCAACGCGATCGTCACGGCCCTGGGTTACCCCACCGGCGACCGCGTCAACACCACCAACGAGTTGGCCAGGGCCCTGGCTTCGGCCAACTCCGGCGACCCCAACCTGTTGAACAACTTGATCAACCGGGCCCAAGGCACCACCGGCAGTGACGGCCGCTTCGTCAACTCCTGCGCCGACGCGCTCAATCGGCCCACGCCAGACCGGGTCCGGGAGCTGGTGGTCGCCTGGGGCAAGGAATATCCGCAGTTCGGCACGGTCGGCGCGCTGGACATGGCACAGTGCCTGAGCTGGCCCAGCAGCAGCACCCCGGACCTGCCGAAGGAACTCAAGATCGATGTCCTGCTGCTGGGGGTGCAAAACGATCCGATTGTCGGGGAGGAGGGCGTGGCGGCCACCGCCGCGGCCGTCATCAACGCCGGGTCGGCCAGCAAGCGGGTCATGTGGCAGGGCATCGGCCATGGCGCCGCGGTGTATTCGGCGTGCACGCTGCCGCCGCTGATCGGCTACCTCGACAGCGGCAAGTTGCCCGACACCGACGTCTACTGCCCGGCCTGACCCAGCCTGATCCGGACGCCCGGAACCCGTCCGGGGTACGGTTCGCTGGTGACGGCAGCCGACTCCTTGATGCACCGGGCGGGCACCGCCCTACAGGCCGCGTTCCGGCCCCCCACGTCCCCGCCGAGCACCGCGACCGTACTGCGTTCGGTGCTGTGGCCGGTGGCCATCATGTCGTTGATCCATCGCGCCATCGTGCTGCCGCTCAACGGCAACATCACCGATGACTTCAAACCGGTGTACCGGGCGGTGCTGAACTTCCGACACGGCCTGGACATCTACAACGAGCACTTCGACTACGTCGATCCGCACTACCTGTACTCCCCCGGCGGCACCCTGCTGATGTCACCGTTCGGGTACCTGCCGGAGACCCTGTCGCGCTACACCTTCATCGCGACCAACACGATCGCGATCGTGCTGGCCGCCTACCTGCTGCTGCGGATGTTCGGATTCGGGCTGAGCTCGGTCGCGGCGCCGGCCCTGCTGGCGGCGATGTTCCTCACCGAAAGCGTGAGCAGCACACTGGTATTCACCAATATCAACGGCGTGATCCTGCTGGCCGAGGTGTTGTTCTTGCGCTGGCTGCTCGACGGTCGGCAGAGCCGCCAGTGGTGGGCCGGTGTCGCCATCGGCTTGACCATTGTGGTCAAGCCGGTGCTGATACCGCTGCTGCTGCTGCCGCTGCTGAGCCGGCAGTGGCGGCCGTTCGTCGGGGCGATCGCGGTGCCGGTGCTGTTCAACGTGGTGGCGTTCCCGCTGGCCAGCGATCCCAACAGCTACTTCACCCAGACGGTGCCCTACATCATGGGCACCCGCGACTACTTCAACTCCTCGATCCAGGGCAACGGCGTGTTCTTCGGGCTGCCCTCGGGTCTGATCCTGTTCATGCGGGTGCTGTTCACCGTGCTGGCCGCTGTCAGCTTGTGGCTGCTCTACCGCTACTACCGCACCCGCGACCCCCGGTTCTGGATGCTGACCTCCTCGGGCGTGCTGCTGACGACGTCGTTTTTGGTGCTCTCGCTGGGCCAGGGCTACTACTCGATCGTGCTGTTCCCGTTCCTGATGACCGTGGTGCTGCCGAACTCGGTGCTGCGCAACTGGCCGGCGTGGCTGGGGGTCTACGGGTTCATGACCCTGGACAAGTGGCTGATCTTCCGGTGGATGAACATCGGGCGGCCCCTGGACTACCTCAAGATCACCTACGGCTGGTCGCTGCTGCTGATCGTGATCTGCACGGTGCTGTGTTACCGCTACCTGGACGCCAAGGAGCAGGGCCGCCTGGACGACGGGATCGATCCGGCCTGGCTGACGGCCGAGCAGCCGAAAGCTACCGTGGAGGCATGACCTCTCCCAAGGTGTCGCTCACCGACGACGAGTGGCGCGCGAAACTGACCCCCGAAGAGTTCGCGGTACTGCGCCGCGCCGGCACCGAGCCGCCGAACACCGGCGAATACACCGACACCACCACCGAAGGTGTCTACGAGTGCCGGGCCTGCGGTGCCGAATTGTTCCGCAGCACAGAGAAATTCCACTCACACTGCGGTTGGCCGTCATTCTTCGACCCGGCCGACTCGGACGCGGTGATACTGCGCTCGGATGACTCGCTGGGGATGCGGCGCACCGAGGTGCTGTGCGCGTCCTGCCACAGCCATTTGGGCCACGTGTTCACCGGCGAGGGCTACCCCACCCCCACCGACCAGCGCTACTGCATCAACTCGATTTGTCTGCGGTTGGTGCCGAGCTCGTAGTGGACCGCTACGGCAGCGACGCCACCAACTGCTCGACCTCGACCCGGGGGCCGGTGAAGAACGGGGTTTCCTCCCGGGCGTGCAACCGGGCCTCGGTGTTGCGCAGGTCGCGCATCAGGTCGACGATCCGGTCGAGTTCGGGCGCCTCGAACGCCAGAATCCACTCGTAGTCGCCGAGCGCGAAGGCGGGCACGGTGTTGGCCCGCACGTCCTTGTACTCGCGGGCCGCCATACCGTGTTCGGCCAGCATCCTGCGGCGGTCCTCTTCGGGCAGCACGTACCACTCGAGCGACCGCACGAAGGGGTACACGCAGACGTAGGCGCCTGCCGGTTCACCGGCGATGAACGCCGGGACATGACTGCGGTTGAACTCGGCCGGCCGGTGCAACGCCACGCTGCTCCACACCGGCTCGCAGGCCCGGCCCAGTGCGGTGCGACGGAAACCGGCGTAGGTGGCCTGCAGGTCTTCGATGCGCTCGGCGTGGGTCCAGATCATGAAGTCGGCGTCGGCGCGCAGGCCGGCGACGTCGTACAGCCCGCGGACCACCACGCCCCGCTCCTCCTGCTGCTTCAAGAACGTGGCGACCTGGTCGGCGATCTCCTCTCGGGTCTGCGAACCCGCGTCGAGTCCACCCGGATTCACCGAGAACACCGAGAACATCACGTAGCGGAGAGTGGAGTTCAACTTGTCGTAGTCGAGGTGCGCCATGGCCCATATGCTGCCACGATGCGCTGTGAAGTTCGCTAGGGCGCCGGGGTGGCGCTGATCACGGCCGCCACGGCCCGGTCGGCCGCGGCGATGCAGGCCGGCACGCCGATGCCGTCAAGGTAGTTTCCGGCGACCGCCACCGTCGGTGGCAGCGCCGCGCGCAGCCCGGTCACCAGGGCGGCGTGGCCGGGGCGATACTGCGGCATAGCCGCAGGCCAGCGCTGCACGCGCACGTCGATGGGGTCCACCATGAGACCGAAGACGGCCTCCAAGTCCTGCACCGACCACGCCACCAGCTCCGCGTCCGACGCGCTGGTGCGGGGGTCACCGAACCGACCGAACGACAACCGCAACACCTCGACCCGGCCGCCGTACCCCCGGTCGCCCCACTTGCGCGACGTCAGGGTGATCGCCTTGGCGTGCAGCCGCTCCCCGGTGGCAACCAGTACCCCGGAGTTGTTCGGGAACGCCGCGCCGGCAGGTACCGCCATTGCCACCACCACCGAGGATGCGTTGCCGATCCGGCTGGCCGCTGCCGCGGCACGCGGCGCGAACCCGGTGGCCAGCCGGGCCAGCACGGGGGCGGGCACCGCGACCACCGGTGTGCCGGTGTTCGGCGCGATCACCGGCGGGTACCAGGTGCTGGTCAACGCACTGGTGCGTAGCGCCCGGCTGCGCTGGGTGCAGTCGGCGGTCACCCAGATCGACCCGGCCGGCGACGGATGGCTGTTACGAGACGCCAGTGGCGGCCATCATCGCGCCGATCGGGTGGTGGTCGCGGTGCCCGCCCCCGTGCTGGCCCGGCTGGCCACCGGGTTCGCGCCGCGTGCCGCGGCAGCGGCCAGCC
>LZME01000071.1 GCA_001673575.1 Mycolicibacter heraklionensis
CGCTCTGGAGGTGGCGATCAGCCGCGCTCGGGCGGTCCACTCCGATCAGCGGCGCACCGACACCACCACCACGCTGGACGGGTAGACCGCGTTACCGCCCGGCACGTACAGGCCCACCCGCTCGACCGGAATCCAGCGTTCGGTGACGGTGGCGCCTGGGGCCAGCGTGGTGGTGGTGTCGGTGCGCCGCTGATCGGAGTGGACCGCCCGAGCGCGGCTGATCGCCACCTCCAGAGCGGCACGGACCGCGGGATCCAATTCGGCCAGCGCGCGCTCCAGTGCCGCATCCGGCACCCGGATCGTGGCCGGTCGGATCCGGTCGAACGATTCGCCGAACTCCAATGCTGCGGCGGCCCCGCGTTCGGCGACCGCCTCGACGATCGGGCGCACCCTCGGCAGCACCGCCTCCACGTCCACACCACCGCGTGGCAGGGCGGCACGCAGCTCGGCCTTGGAGAGGTCCGACTGTTGGGTGCCGCGCAGGTCGATGCGTGCCATCAGGCCGGTGTTCACACGGTCCATTGTCCCAGAGGGCCTCAAGTCAATAACGCAGCGCCAGCATGACCCGCCATGCACCGGCCCGCGGCTAGGGTGGTGCGCAGTGTGACGTCCCACGAGGAACGGAGTTGCCATGGCTTCCGACAAGGGTGCCGCTGACCCGTCCACGCTGCCGGCCGTGTTCCCGGCATGGGTGGACCGCCTGCAGATCAAGTATGTGAACCCGGTGGTCAAGCCGCTGTCCAAGTTCATTCCGGGCACATCGGTGATCACCCACCGGGGGCGCAAGTCCGGCAAGCCCTACCAGACGGTGGTGACCACCTACCGCAAGGGCAACATGCTGGCGATCGCGCTCGGACACGGTAAGACCGACTGGGTCAAGAACGTCATGGCCGCCGGCGAGGCAGACGTCCAGCTGTCCCGCAGACAAGTGCATGTGGTCAACCCGCGGATCCTGCCGGCCGGGTCGGGTGACACCTCGCTACCGTTCCTGCTACGGGTGCAGAACCGCAAGGTGGCGGTCCTCGTCACCGACATCGGCTGAGACCGGCGCTACATGTCTTACATGTCTAAGCCGATGTCGAGCACCTGCACCGAATGGGTGAGGCCGCCCACCGCCAGGTAGTCGACGCCGGTGGCAGCGTAGGCACCCGCGCAGTCCAGGGTGAGTCCGCCCGATGACTCCAGCAGTACGCCGGGGGCGCGGGAGTCGCGTCGCTGCACCGCCATCTGGGTCTGCCAGACCTCGAAGTTGTCCAGCAGCACCAACTCGGGTCCCTCGGCGAGCACCTCGTCGAACTGCTCGAGTGAATCCACTTCGACCTCGCAGGGCACGTCCGGCGCGGCCGCCCGCACCGCCCGCAGCGCCGCTGCGACCGAACCCGCCGCGGCCACGTGGTTGTCCTTGATCAGGGCGGCGTCGCCCAGGCCCATCCGGTGATTCACCCCGCCGCCGACCCGTACCGCGTACTTCTGCAGCACCCGTAGTCCGGGCAGCGTCTTGCGGGTGTCGCGGATGCGCGCCGACGTGCCGCCCACAGCATCGACCCAGGCTGCGGTGGCCGTAGCGATCCCGGACAGGTGGCACACCAGGTTGAGCATGGTGCGTTCGGCGGTCAGCAGGCCACGGGTGTCGGCCTTGAGGCTCAGTACCGGTGCGCCGGCCGGCAGCCGCGCGCCGTCGGCCACCTGGTCCAACACCTGGTAGCCGTCGGATCCGAGGACTTCGTCGAGCACCAGCAGGGCCAGGTCGACCCCGGCGATCACCCCGGGCACCCGGGTGACCATGGCCGCTTCGGCGGTCACACCGGCGGGAACCGTTGCGGCGGTGGTGACATCGGGCCCGTAGCGCAGATCCTCATCGAGCGCGCGGGCGATGACCTGGCGCGCCTCGTCGAGTTCGGTCTCGGACAGCATCACGATGCGACTCCCGCGGGTGTCTCGAGCGCGACAATCCCGTCGCGCAGCCGGATGGTGGAACTACGCGCCTGACCGGGGTCGACGGCCGGGCAGTCGGCCCGGTGGTGGCAGCCTCGGCTTTCGGCGCGCGCCGACGCCGCCACCGCGAGAACCCGGGCGGCCAAGGTCAGTGCGGCGTCCTCGACGCCGGCCCGGTCGGCGACCGGGCGTGTACCGGCACCGTCCAGCAGCTCCTGCAGTCGGGTGAGCCCGCGCGCGTCGCGGACCACCGAGGCATCGCGCGACATCGCGTCCTGCAGCATCGACCGGTCCAGTGCCGTGTGCCGGGCAGGCTCGGGTACCGCGGCGTCGGACTGGCCCACCGCGGTGGCGTGCGCTGCAGCCGCAGCGCCCGCGCGGTCACCGACCACCAGGCCTTCCAGCAGGCTGTTGGAGGCCAATCGGTTGGCACCGTGCATGCCGGTTCGTGCCACCTCGCCCGCGGCGAACAGGCCGGGCAACTCGGTGCGGCCGGCCACGTCGGTGATCACGCCACCACAGCTGTAGTGCGCACCAGGAACCACCGGAATCGGTTGGCGCACAGGATCGATACCGGCGTCGCGGCAGGCAGCGGTGACGGTCGGGAAGCGTTCTGCGAAGCCGTCGATCCCGCGCGCGTCGAGGTACGCGCACTGGTCGCCGGTCTCGCGCAGCCGCGCGTCGATCGCACCCGCGACCACATCGCGCGGAGCCAGATCCCCCATCGGGTGCACCCCTTCGGTGATCGAGGCGCCGCGGGCGTCGATCAGCTTGGCGCCTTCTCCGCGCACCGCTTCGGTGATCAGCGGCCTGCGACCGCCGGTGGCGCTGCCGTTGCCCGCTCCGGAGAACAACATGGTCGGATGGAACTGGATGAATTCCAGGTCGCTGACCGTGACGCCGGCCCAGAGCGCCAGGGCCACCCCATCGCCTGTCGCCCCACCGGGATTGGTGGTCGCCCGGTACAGGTGGCCCAGACCACCGGTCGCCAGCACCACCGACGGTGTGTGGATCACGCCGATTCCGTCGGCATTGGCCACCAGCACACCGGTGACGCGATCGGTGTCACGCAGGATCTGCAGCACCACCTGACCGCAGCGAACATCGAGTTCGGCGGCGGCCTGGTCCAGGGCACGTTGCACCTCGGCTCCGGTGGCGTCGCCGCCGGCATGAATGATGCGGCGCCGGGAGTGTCCACCTTCGCGGGTGAGCGCCCAGTTCCCGTCCGGGCCCTGGTCGAACACCGCACCCGCGCCGGCGAGGTCAGAAACCGCGCGATAGCCGTCGGCCACGATCGAGGTCACTGCGTCGCGGTCGCACAATCCGCCGCCGGCGGCCAGGGTGTCGGCGACGTGCGCCGCCACCGAATCGTCATTGCCCGGCAGGACCACCGCGATCCCGCCTTGGGCGTAGTGCGTCGCCGTTGCCGCAGAGCCCGCAGCGGACTTGCTGAGTACCACGACCTCGCGCCCGGCGCGGTGCGCGGACCGTGCCGCTGCCAGCCCGCCGACACCCGTGCCGATGACGACGACATCGGCCCGCTGCTGCCAGCTGGGACCAGCGGTCACTTGCTGACCGGGACGGAGTGTCCGATCGCGATCATCCGCTGCACGCTGCGGGCTGCCAGGCGTGCCGTCTCGGGGTCGACGTGGATCTCGTCGGCGCCCTCGGTCAGGCTGCGCAGCAGGGCGGCCGGGGTGATCATCTTCATGTACTTGCAGGCCGCTTTGCGGTTGACCGCCTCGAAGTCGACCTGCGGGGCAGCCTTGCGAAGCTGGTGGATCATGCCGATCTCGGTGGCGACCAGCACCTTGCGGGCCCCGGTGCGCGCGGCCTCCTCGAGCATGCCGCCGGTGGACAGGATCTTGACCTGCTCTTCGGGGAAGTGACCCTCGCCGACCAGGTACAGCGACGACGTCGCACAACCACACTCGGGGTGCACGAACAGCTCGGCGTCGGGGTTGGCTCGCGCCTTCTCCGCGAGTTCGTCGCCGTTGATGGCGGCGTGTACGTGGCACTCGCCGGCCCAGATGTGGATGTTGTCGCGGCCGGTAACCCGTTTGACGTGCTGGCCCAGGAACTGGTCAGGCAAAAACAGCACCTCGCGGTCCGGATCGATCGCGTTGACCACATCGACGGCATTCGACGAGGTGCAGCAGTAGTCGGTCAGCGCCTTGACCGCCGCGGTGGTGTTCACGTAGGACACCACGACCGCGTCGGGGTATTCGTCGCGCCAGGCCTGCAGTTCCTCGGCGGTGATCGAGTCGGCCAGCGAACAGCCTGCCCGGGTGTCGGGCAGCAGCACCGTCTTGTCCGGCGACAGGATCTTGGCCGTCTCGGCCATGAAATGCACACCGCAGAACACGATGGTGTCCTCGTCGGCGGTGGCCGCGATCCGGGCCAGTGCAAGGGAATCCCCGACGTGGTCGGCGATGTCTTGGATCGCCGGCAGCTGGTAGTTGTGGGCGAGGATCGTCGCGTTGCGTTCCTTCTTGAGCCGGAGAACCTCGGCCACCCATTCCTCGTCGGGTTCGATACCGCTGTAACCGGCCGGCGAGTTCACGATGCGGTCGGCCAGGCTGTTTGCCTGCACACCGCTGTCGGTGAGGGTGGTCATGAGCGACTCCTTCTCAAAACAGGTTTTCGACTTATAATCGAAAACGTGGTCCATACTAGCACCGCGCATGAAGTGCTCACCGTGGTCTTCCAGGTTGGCGGCCTTGACCAGCGTCGCCCCCGGCTCAATGTGCTGCTGTGGGAAAGGGCACGGGAACCGCAGTCAGGACGCTGGTCACTGCCCGGCGGTCTGCTACGCAATGACGAGGATGTCACGGCATCGGCCCGGCGCCAGCTGGCCGAAAAGGTCGATCTACGTGAGATCGCCCACCTTGAGCAGCTGGCTGTGTTTTCCGACCCGGGCCGGGTGCCCGGCGTGCGCACCATCGCCTCGACGTTTCTGGGCCTGGTGCCCTCCCCCGCCGACCCGGAACTACCGAGCGACACCCACTGGCATCCGGTCGACGACTTGCCGCCGATGGCGTTCGACCACGGACCGATGGTGGCGCACGCACACAGTCGCCTGGTCGCCAAGATGTCATACACGAACATTGGATTCGGCTTGGCGCCAACGGAATTCATCCTGTCAACGCTGCGCGACATCTACAGTGTCGTGTTGGGTTACCAGGTCGACGCGACCAATCTGCAGCGGGTCTTGGTGCGCCGTGGGGTGATCACCCGCACCGGTACCACCGCCCGTTCGGGTCGGAGCGGGGGCCGTCCGGCCGCCCGATATCGGTTCACCGACTCCGAACTTCGCGTCACCGACGAATTCGCCGCGTTGCGCCCGCCCGGGTGAGTCGACTGGAATCTTAACGCCTTCTTAAGTAACAATGCCGGGATGGACGTCGACAGTCTGGCCCGCGAAACTTCTGTCGAGTGGATCGGGCAGGCCCCGCACCAACCGTTGCGATCGGGCGAACGCCCCCTGCCGGTCGCCGAAGATCCGTTCTATGAGCCACCCGCCGGCTTCCAGCACGCGGCGGCCGGCACCGTGCTCCGCTCTCGCGACGTTGAGCTGGCCTTTTTGGGCCTGATCCCGCAGCAACTGCAGGCCACCCAGCTGCTCTACCGCACCGTTGACCGCAACAACGTCCCGCAGGTGTCGGTGACCACCGTGGTGGTGCCCACCGACCGGGACCGGACCCGGCCGACTCCGATCGTGTCGTACCAGTGCGCGATCGACGCGGTGGACGGTCGGTGTTTCCCGTCGTTCGCGCTGCGCCGCCGCGCTCGGGCGCACGGATCGTTCACCCAGCTCGAGTTCGTGCTGATCGCAGCCATCCTGTCGCAGGGGTGGGCGGTGTCGGTTCCCGACCATGAGGGCCGCTTTGGCCACTGGGGGGCACCGGATGAACCCGGCTACTACGTGCTCGACGCGCTGCGGGCCGCGCTGGGCTTCGAACAGCTGGGCCTGTCCCCCGACGCCCCGGTGGGACTGTGGGGCTATTCCGGCGGCGGCCTGTCCACCGCGTGGGCGGCCCAGGTCTGCGGCGACTACGCGCCCGACCTCAACATCGTCGGCGCTGCGCTGGGCTCACCGGTGGGCGATCTGGGCAACACCCTGCAGCGACTCAACGGCTCATTCTGGTCCGGCCTGCCGGCCATCATGATCTCCGCGCTGGCCCGGGTCTATCCCGACCTCGACAAAGTCATCGAGGAGCACGCCACCGTCGAAGGCCGTGCGCTGCTGCACTCACTGGAGTCGGTCACCACCGCGAGCGCGGTGCTGCGCCTGCACCATCGCGCCCTGGACACCTTCATCGACCGGCCCCTCGAGCAGCTGATCGAACACCCCGTCGTCCAGCAGGTGTTCGACGACACCCGGCTGGGCGCCGAGATCCCGGCTGTCCCGGTGCTGATGCTGCAGGCGATCCACGACCAGGTGATCTCCGTCGACGACATCGACACCCTCGCCGAGACCTACGCCGCCGGCGGCGTGCGGATCACCTATCACCGCGATCTGCTCAGCGAGCACGTGACACTGCATCCACTGTCGGCACCGATGGTGCTGGACTGGTTGCGGGACCGATTCGCCAACCGGCCGTTGGCGCAGGCACCGGTGAGCAGTGCGTGGCCGGCGTTGCTGAACCCCAAGACCTACCTCGGGCTGTTGCGCCTGGGCGTGGTCGCGGGCCGGGTCATCACCGGCGGGGCGGTGCGACGCCTTCCCCTGTAACGGCAGGCTGCGGTCGCCGCACGGGCTCCGGCGGATAGCCGCCGAGGTCATCACGCGTGCTCCAGGTGGCGCACATGCCGTACGCCAGCGCCGCAGTGGCGGCGGGCAACAGCAGCGAGGCCGCGATCTGCAGCGGCGTGTGTCCGAAGAACACCGGTGGCCCCTCGGCGACGTAGTGCACCCGGTGTTCGGGGCTCACCGGTGCGGCATCCACGTCGATAGTGCCGTAACGGCGCTGTACCAGGACGGTGCCGGTCAGTACTGCCAGCGTGGCCCCGGCACTCAGACCCACCAGCAGGCCGGCGATCATTCCCGGCCCCCGATGCGCCCGCCACTGCCAGGCCAGGGTGGCCCCTACCACCGCCGCCACGCTCAACAGACCGAGCAGCAGAAACGGCGCGATGAAGAAGTGTTCGGCCTCGTTGCCCAGGTAGGCCTGCACCCGTTCGCCATTGCGGGTCAGTGCCACTACCCCGTTGATCGGCGGGGCGATCCACGCCCACAAGGCGCCGATCGGCAGGCCTACCACGGCCAATCCGGCGGCGATGGTCAGGTACGCGCGTCCCCGCGTGATCCGCGGGGCGCCCGGCGTGGTCACCGTTGGGTGTCCAGGTCGGTCGAATCGACCAGGCCGTGTCGGGAGCACTTGGCCCACCAACCGTCCGGGCGGACCTGCACCATCATCCGACGTCCGCAGGAGGCGCAGAATCTCGGCGGCTCCAGGCCCAACTGGGCCGCGGTGGGCAGTGATGCGCCGGCAGGATCGTCGATCTGTACGCCGGTATAGACGTTGTAGACACCGGCTCCCACCGGAACGGGCAGGTCGCGGACCATCACAGGGTGGCGTTGAGTGCCTTGATCGGCATCTGCAGGTCGTCGAGCAGTTCCAGATCGGTCTCGGCCGGCCGGCCCAGGGTCGTCAGGTAGTTGCCGACGATGATGGCGTTGATCCCGCCGAGGATGCCCTGCTTGGCGCCGAGGTCACCCAGCGTGATCTCCCGGCCGCCCGCGAAGCGCAGCATGGTGCGCGGCAGGGCCAGCCGGAACGCAGCGACGGCCCGCAGTGCGTCGGCGGCCGGCAGCACCTCCAAGTCGCCGAACGGGGTGCCTGGGCGCGGGTTGAGGAAGTTCAGCGGTACCTCGTCGGGGTTCAGCTCAGCCAGATCGGCGGCGAACTCCGCGCGCTGCTCCAACGTCTCGCCCATGCCGAGGATGCCGCCGGAGCAGACCTCCATGCCGGCTTTGGCCACCATGCGCAGGGTCTCCCACCGCTCTTCCCAGGTGTGGGTGGTGACGACGTTGGGGAAATGCGATCGCGCGGTCTCCAGGTTGTGGTTGTAGCGGTGCACGCCCATGGCGGCCAGCTTGTCCACCTGTTCCTGGGTCAGCATGCCCAGCGAACAGGCGATCTGGATGTCGACCTCGTTGCGGATCGCTTCGATACCCGCGGCGACCTGGGCCAGCAGCCGCTCGTCGGGCCCGCGTACCGCGGCGACGATGCAGAACTCGGTGGCTCCGGTCTTGGCGGTCTGCTTGGCCGCCTCGACCAGGCTGGGAATGTCCAGCCACGCGCTGCGCACGGGCGAGGAGAACAGTCCCGACTGCGAGCAGAAGTGGCAATCCTCCGGGCAGCCACCGGTTTTCAGGCTGATGATGCCCTCGACCTCGATCTCCGGACCGCACCAGCGCATCCGCACCTCGTGGGCCAACGCCAGCAGCTCATCGAGGCGGTCGTCGGGCAGCTGCAGCACCTCGAGAACCTGATCCCGTCGCAACGCCTCGCCGCGCTCGAGTACCTGTTCCCGCGCCAGCGCCAGGATGTCGTCAGTCACGCGTGCTCCCCTCAAGACTTGAACGGTGTTCAGGTTAGGGTAGCGGTGTGCAGCTGCACAAACCTGACGTGGTCGCCGCGGCGACCACCATCCTGGACGACTACGGCATCGCCGATCTGTCGATGCGCCGGCTGGCGCGCGAGCTCAATGTCAGCCCCAGCGCGCTGTACTGGCATTTCGCCAATAAGCAGCAGCTGCTGGGAGCGGTCGCCGACCGGGTATTGGCTCCCGCCTGTGCCGACCCCGGGCCGGGCAGCTGGCAGTGGCGCATCCAGACCGTCGGTGAACGCCTGCGCGATGCACTGCTGTCGCACACCGACGGCGCCGAACTGGTGTCGGCCAGCATGGCGGCGGGCCAGTCCCAGGCGGCCACCGACATCCTGGCCCTGCTGGCGGAGTCGGCGACGGCGGCAGGCGTGCACCCGGATCAGGCCGGGCAGGTCGCCCGCACCGTCGTCTACTACGTCTTGGGGTTCACCGCCGACGAACAGTCCCGCCTGCAGTGGGACGCCGCCGGGGCTGCCGAGATCACGCCCGAAGCCGACCCGAGCAGCGCGTTCGCGTTCGGGCTGGGATTGCTGATCGACGGTCTGACGATGCGGGCCGGGGCCACGCTCAGCTGAGTAGATACTCGGTGCGCGCGTTGCCATCCCATCGGCGCAGCCCGACAAATTGCCCGCTGATGTCGGAGCGGCCGGCGATGCGCTGAGCCCGGCCCAACTGGGCCGGACCGACCCGGCGGGCCAGCGTGGTGTGCGCCGTCCACTGGCCGGGCGCCACATTGGCCAACGGGCCGGGTATCAGGTGGGGTGCGCATAACCGGTAGACCTGCTCGTGCAACTCCAGCAGTGCCACCGTCGGCACCACCAGCCGTGCCAGCACCCCGTGCGAGCGGCCGAAGATCAGCGTCGCACCAAGCGTGCAGGCCATGGGCAGCCGGTCGGTAACGGTGGCCAGCGCGGCGTCGACCTGCGGATCGATGCGCTGGGCGACCACCAGGGTGACGTGCGGTCGAGCGGCCGGGGCCTGGCTGGGCACGTCGGCGGCGGCCAGGCCAGTCCAGATCCGCCGGACCGCGGTCTCGGTGTCGGCGTCGAAGACCAGCTCGATCGAGTGCACCATCGCTACCCCGCCAGGCTGCGCACCCAGTCGGTGTCGAACGCTGCGGTACTCATCGCGGCGAACTCCGCGCCGCCCAGCGCGCCGGCTCCGGCCGGCAGCACGGCGCGTACCGGCGCCTGCCGGGCCAGCGCCCCGCGATTGCTGGTGGCGGCCGGTCCGGGCTGCGCCGGCCAGCTGCCGATCACCAGTCCGGCACACGACAACCCTTGTCCAGCAAGTGATTCCAGGGTCAGTGCGGTGTGATTAAGGGTGCCCAGTTCGGCGTCGACCACCACCAGCACGGCAGCGCCGAGGTCGACGGCCAGATCGCGCAGGGTGACGCCGTCGGCAGCCAGCTCCACCAGCAGGCCACCGGCTCCCTCCACGAGGGTCAGTCGTCCCGGCCGGTCGGCGGCGCGGATCACGGCCAGCAGGTCTGCGCGGGTCGGCAGCGCCATCCCGGCCTGCTCGGCCGCGGCCGCCGGGGCCAGCGGCGCCGGGTAGCGGGCAGCAGCGAACAGTTCGCTCACCCCCGACAGCCGGCCAACCTCGGCCAGGTCGTCGTCGCCGTCGGCGGTGCCGGTCTGTACCGGCTTGCACACCGCCACGTCCAGGTCCGCCTGCCGGGCAGCGCCGGCCAGCGCGGCGGTGGCGATCGTCTTGCCCACCCCGGTGCCAGTGCCGGTGATGACCAGGACCGTCATGACAAGGAGGCGGGATGGTCGCGCAGCACGTCGTGCAGCACCCGCCGCGCCAGCTCCAGATCGTCGGCGGTCAGCGAAGCCCGCGCGGTCAACCGCAGCCGCGAGGTGCCCGCCGGCACGGTGGGCGGCCTAAAGCAGCCGACCCGGACTCCGGCGTCCAGGCAGGCGGTCGCGGCGGCCACCGCCGTCTCGGCGTCCCCGAGAATGACCGAGACCACCGCCGATTCCGGCTGGTGCCGCAGTCCGCAGATCTGCGCCAGCACGCCGGCGTGCCGCAGTACGTCGGCGGCGCGGGATGGTTCGGCGACCAGCACGTCCAGGGCGGCCGAGGCGGCGCCCAGCGCCGCCGGGGCGAGACCGGTGTCGAAGATGAACGTGCGGGCGGCGTCGATGAGGTGGTCACGCACCTCCACGGGCCCCAGCACCGCACCGCCCTGACTGCCCAGGGCCTTGGACAACGTCGTGGTGATCACCACGTCGGGCGCGCCGGCCAGCCCGACCTCGTGCACCAGCCCGCGGCCGCCGTCGCCGCGTACGCCCAGCGCGTGCGCCTCATCGACGATCAACAGCGCGCCGTATCGGCGGCACACCTCGTGCAGCCCGCGCAGCGGGGCCAGCGCGCCGTCAGTGCTGAACACCGACTCGGTGAGTACCACGGCGCGTTCCTCGGTCCGGCCGGCCAGTGCGGCGGCCACCGCGTCCACGTCCCGGTGCTCGGTGACGGCGACTCGTGCCCTCGACAGCCGGCAGGCGTCCACCAGCGACGCGTGACAGTAGGCGTCCGACACCAGCAGTGCCCCCGGCCCGGACAGGCTGACCACTGCGCCGAGGTTGGCGGTGTAACCGGAGGAGAACACCAAACCCGCTGGCGCACCGACGAAGTCGGCCAATTGCTGTTCGAACTGCTGATGCAGTTCGGTATTGCCGGTCACCAGCCGCGATCCCCCGGCGCCACCGCCCCAGGTCTGCAGCGCCTCGATACCCCCGGCGATAACGGCCGGGTGGGTCGCCAGGCCGAGATAGTCGTTGGACGCCAGGTCCAGTTCGGTGGCCACGACGGGCCGCACCCGCAGCGAACGTCGCAGACCGGCCTGTCGACGCCGCTGTTCCACCTCGGCCAGCCAGGCCAGTGGCGACACATCGGTGCGGGTCACGCGGCGCTCCCTGTGCGGTCTCGAGACGACTTGAACAGTGTTCAGGCTAAGGCATGCACCGCGCCGACCATCGCGGCGCCGATCCGGGCGATCTCCTCGGGCGTACAGACGTAGGGCGGCATCGCGTAGATCAGGTTGCGGAACGGGCGCAGCCATACGCCGCCGGCCAGCGCCGCTCGCGTGACAACGGCCAGGTCCACCGGCTCGCGGCATTCGATGACACCGATGGCACCGCGGACCCGAACATCGGCGACCCCGGGCAGCTCGCGCGCGGGTTCCAACGCGGCGGTCAACCCCGCGCCGATGTCGGCGACCGATGCGCGCCAGTCCTGGCCCAGCAGCAGCTCGGTGCTGGCAACCGAGACCGCACAGGCCAGCGGGTTGGCCATGAACGTCGGCCCGTGCATCAGCGCGCCGGCCTCGCCGCCGCTGATGGTGTGGGCGATCTCGGTGCTGCACAAGGTGGCGGCCAGGCTGAGGTAGCCGCCGGTCATGGCCTTGCCGACACACATGATGTCAGGGCTCACGCCCACGTGGTCGGCGGCGAAGAGCTCACCGGTGCGGCCGAACCCGGTGGCGATCTCGTCGAATATCAGCAGCACGCCGTGACGGGTGCAGGCCTCGCGTAGGTCCGCCAGATAACGCGGATCGTGGAAGCGCATGCCGCCGGCGCCCTGCACCACCGGCTCCACGATCACGGCCGCCACCTCTTCGCGGTGCTGCTCCAGTTGCGCCTCGAACGCAGCGCTGTAGGCCGGGTCGTAGTCGCGGGGCACCTGCGGGGCGAACAGCTGCGCCACCAGGACATCGCGCCACAGCGAGTGCATGCCCCCATCGGGGTCGCAGACGCTCATCGGGGTGAACGTGTCGCCGTGGTAGCCGCCGCGCCAGGTCATCAACCGGTGTTTGGCGCCGCATCCGCGAGCACGCCAGTACTGCAGCGCCATCTTGACGGCGACCTCCACCGAGACCGATCCCGAGTCGGAGAAGAACACCGTGTCCAGCCCGGCCGGGGTGATGTCCACCAGCAGCTGGGCCAGCCGAGCGGCGGGTTCGTGGGTGAGCCCGCCGAACATGACGTGGCTCATCGTTCCCACCTGCGCCGTGAGCGCGGCATCCAGCTCGGGGTGGCCGTGGCCGTGGATCGCGGTCCACCACGAGCTCATCGCGTCGAGTACGTCGACCGGTGCATCGTCGACGACCAAAGTCAGGTAGGCGCCCCGGGCGGCCAGCGCCACCGTCGGCGCCAGGGATTCGGCGCCGATGGTGCTGTACGGATGCCACAGGTGTGCGGCGTCGACGGCGCTGATCTGGTCGGGAGTCAACGCGGGCATGCCTGACGACAGTAGTGGTCGCCGGCGTAACCGTTGGGTCACAGGTTGCGCAATTTCTCCTCCGCGGCGGCTGACGGGGCGTAAACGCCGGTAGTCTCTGTGACAGAAGTGACGAGTGATACTGCCGTGAATATCGGCCGAGAAGGGGGTTGCTCCTATGAAACGCGTCTGCACGACCGCGATCGCAGTGGCGGCGGCCCTGGCCCCGACGCTGACTGCCGCGCCTGCCTACGCCGACCCGCTGTCACAGACCGGTCAGAACCAACTCGTCGAGCGGGTGATCCAGCGCGCGCTGTCGCAGCGCGGCGTGCCCTTCGTCTACGGCGGCGGTGACGTCAACGGCCCCACCAACAGCGCGCGGGCCCGCGCGGCGACCACCCGCAGCTCGCTGACCGACCTCACCGGCCGCGCCAGCCTCCCGAGCGCCCCCAGCAATCCCCTGCTGCCGGGCAGCGTCACCCCGGGTCTGCCGGGCACGGCGCTGGCTCCCAGCGGGGAGATCCCCGACACCACCACCGTCGGTTTCGACGCATCCGGCCTGATCCAGTACGCGTTCGCCGGTGCCGGCATCAGAATGCCGCGCACCTCCGGCGAGCAGTGCAGCGTCGGCCAGAAGGTCCCGCCCGCCCAGGCCCGCCCCGGTGACCTGCTGTGCTACGGCCCGGGCGGAACCCAGAGCGTCGCGCTGTACCTGGGCAACAACCAGATGATCGAGGGCACCAGCCCCGCGGTCACGGTGTCGCCGGCGCGCACGTCCAACATGGTCCCCTACCTGACCCGGGTGCTCGGCTCCTGACCGACTCGGTCGACGTCACAACGCGCAGAATGCGGTTTCTCCAGGCAGATTAGGTAGATTGTCGGGCGATCATGATTGCCCTGTCCCCGCCTCGACCGGCAGTAACAGCTGTCGCGGAACCCGCATCCGGGTCGGTTCCGACCCGTGGATCGGCCGCCGTGATGGGCACCCGCAAACTGGGCTTCTACCGCCACGATCTGGACGGTCTGCGGGGCGTGGCAATCGCGTTGGTGGCGGTGTTCCACGTCTGGTTCGGGCGGGTCTCCGGCGGGGTCGATGTCTTCCTGGCGCTGTCGGGTTTCTTCTTCGGCGGCAAGCTGCTGCGGGTCGCGCTGAACCCGACCTCGTCACTGTCACCGGTCCCCGACCTGGTCCGGCTGGTCCGCCGGCTGCTGCCCGCCCTAGTGGTGGTGTTGGCCGCGTGCGCGCTGCTGACGATCTGGATCCAGCCGCAGACTCGCTGGGAGACGTTCGCCGACCAGAGCCTGGCGAGCCTCGGCTATTACCAGAACTGGGAGTTGGCCCGCAGCGCCGCGGACTACCTGCAGGCCGGTGAGGCCGTCAGCCCCCTGCAGCACATCTGGTCGATGTCGGTTCAGGGCCAGTTCTACCTGAGCTTCCTGCTGCTGGTATTCGGCTTCGCCTTCCTGTTCCGGCGGGTGCTCGGCAAGCACCTGCGTGCCGCGTTCGTCGTGCTGCTCACTGCGCTGACGGTGGCCTCGTTCTGGTATGCGATCGTCGCGCACCAGGCCAATCAGTCACTGGCCTACTACAACAGCTTCGCCCGCGCCTGGGAGCTGTTACTCGGCGCGCTGGTCGGCGCACTGGTCCCCTACATCCGTTGGCCGATGTGGCTGCGGACCGTCGTCAGCACGGTGGCGCTGGCGGCCATCCTGAGCTGCGGGGCCCTCATCGAGGGCGTGCGGGAGTTCCCCGGCCCGTGGGCGCTGGTGCCGGTCGGCGCCACGGTGGCGTTCATCCTGGCCGGGGCCAACCGGCAGGCCCGGCCGAGTACCAGCGCCCAACTGCCGTGGCCCAACCGGTGGCTGGCGTCAGCGCCGCTGGTGTCGCTTGGCTCGATGGCCTACTCGTTGTACCTGTGGCACTGGCCGCTGCTGATCTTCTGGCTGTCCTACAGCGGGCATCGGCACGCAAGCCTGCTGGACGGCGCAGTGATCCTGTTGGTGTCGGGTGTCTTGGCGTATCTGACCACCCGGTTCGTCGAAGATCCGCTGCGCTCCCGCAAACCCGCGGGCCAGGCCGCTGCGCCGGTGGTGCGCCCACGGTGGCGAAAGCCCGCGGCCGGCTGGTGGCGGCGCCCGACGTCGGTGCTGGGCTCGACCGTGGTGCTGCTGGGGGTGGCGCTGACGGCGACGTCATTCTCCTGGCGCGAACATGTCACGGTGCAACGCGCCAGCGGCACCGAGCTGGTCAAGCTCAGCAAGGACGACTACCCCGGCGCCCGCGCGCTGCTCAAGCACAAACGAGTCCCCAAGCTGCGGATGCGGCCCACCATCCTCGAGGCCAAGAAGGACCTGCCGCGCTCCACGCGGGAAGGCTGCATCAGCAACTTCACCAACCCGGACCTGATCAACTGCACCTACGGCGACAAGGAGGCGACCCGGACCGTCGCGCTGGCCGGCGGATCGCATGCCGAACACTGGCTGCCCGCGCTGGACATCCTCGGCCAGCGGCACCACTTCAAGGTGGTCACCTACCTCAAGATGGGCTGCCCGCTGTCCACCGAGAAGGTTCCGCTGATCATGGGCAACAACGCCCCCTACCCGCAGTGCTACCAGTGGGTGGGCAAGACGATGGAAAAGTTGATCGCCGACCACCCGGACTTCGTGTTCACCACCGCCACCCGGCCGTGGAACATCAAACCCGGCGACGTGATGCCGGGAACCTATATCGGGATCTGGAAGCAGCTGTCGGACAACCACATTCCCATCCTGGGAGTTCGCGACACCCCGTGGTTGGTGCGCGACGGTGACCCGTTCCAGCCGGCGGACTGCCTGGCCTCCGGCGGTGACGCGGAGTCCTGCGGCATCAAACGCTCTGAAGTGCTGGTCGAGCGCAACCCCACCCTGGATTTCGTCGGAAGATTCCCGCTGCTCAAGCCGCTGGATCTCTCCGACGCCGTCTGCGACAAAGAGATCTGCCGCGCGGTCGAGGGGAATGTGCTGGTCTATCACGACTCTCACCACCTGTCGGCGACCTACATGCGCACCATGACCGGAGAACTCGGTCGTCAGATGGGTGCGGCCACCGGCTGGTGGTGAACCCGGCCATGCTCGGCGGCGGACGCCGGGAAAGCGGATAAGGTCGAGCGGTGTCGTCGGCGGAGTCGGGCCCTGAACCCCCACCAGAGCCGTCCGCGCCCACGGTCTGGCCCGGAAACAGCTATCCGCTGGGCGCGGTATACGACGGAGCCGGCACCAACTTCGCGGTGTTCTCCGAAGTCGCCGAGCGTGTCGAACTCTGCCTGATCGACGACCGCGACCACACCGAGACCCGGATCGCCCTCGACGAAGTGGACGGCTACGTCTGGCACGCCTATCTTCCTGGCGTCGGCCCCGGGCAGCACTACGGCTTCCGGGTCCACGGACCGTTCAACCCCGCCGCGGGCCACCGTTGCGACCCCAGCAAGCTGCTGCTGGACCCGTACGGCAAGGCCTTTCACGGCGCCTTCGACTTCGGTCCGGAACTGTTCTCCTACGACCTGGCCGATCCCGACAATGGTGCCGCGCCCCCCGCACTCGACTCGCTGGGCCACACCATGACCAGCGTGGTGATCAACCCCTACTTCGACTGGGCGGCCGACCGATCACCGCGCACCCCGTATCACCAGACGCTCATCTACGAGGCGCACGTCAAGGGCATGACTCAGACCCACCCGGGCATTCCGGCCGAACTACGCGGCACCTACGCGGGGCTGGCGCATCCGGTGATCATCGACCACCTCAAGTCGCTGAACGTGACGGCCATCGAGCTCATGCCGGTTCACCAGTTTCTTCACGATCAACGACTGCTGCAGCTGGGGCTGCGAAACTACTGGGGGTACAACACATTCGGCTTCTTCGCGCCGCACAACGAGTACGCGGCCAACCGCCAAGCCGGCGGTGCGGTGGCCGAGTTCAAGGCGATGGTGCGCGCGTTCCACCAGGCCGGCATCGAGGTGATCCTCGACGTGGTCTACAACCACACCGCCGAAGGCAACCACCTGGGCCCGACGCTGAACTTCCGCGGAATCGACAACGCCGCCTACTACCGGCTCGACGAGGACGACCTGCGGCACTACACCGACTACACCGGTACCGGGAACAGTCTCAACGCCCGTCACCCACACACCCTGCAGCTGATCATGGACTCGTTGCGCTACTGGGTAACCGAGATGCACGTCGACGGTTTCCGTTTCGACCTGGCCTCCACCCTGGCCCGGGAATTGCACGACGTCGATCGGCTGTCGGCGTTCTTCGACCTGGTGCAACAGGACCCGGTGGTCAGCCAGGTGAAGCTGATCGCCGAGCCCTGGGACGTCGGTGAAGGCGGCTACCAGGTGGGCAACTTCCCCGGGCTGTGGACGGAATGGAACGGCAAGTACCGTGACACGGTCCGCGACTACTGGCGCGGCGAGCCGGAAACCCTCGGCGAATTCGCCTCCCGCCTGACCGGCTCTTCGGACCTCTACGAGGCGACCGGGCGACGTCCCAGCGCAAGCATCAACTTCGTCACCTGCCACGACGGTTTCACCCTGGCGGATTTGGTGTCTTACAACGAGAAACACAACGAAGCCAACGGCGAGGACAACCGCGACGGCGAGAGCCACAACCGGTCGTGGAACTGCGGTGTGGAGGGCCCGACCGACGACCCCGCGATTCTGGCCTTGCGGGCCCACCAAGCCCGCAACATCATGGCGACCCTGCTGATCAGCCAGGGCACCCCGATGATCTTGCACGGCGACGAGATGGGCCGTTCCCAGCGCGGCAACAACAATGTCTACTGCCAAGACTCCGAACTGTCCTGGATGGACTGGACGCTGGCGGAACGCAACGCCGACCAACTCGCCTTCACTCGGGCGATGACCGCGTTGCGCGCCGCACACCCGGTGTTCCGGCGACGCCGGTTCTTCGAGGGCCGGCCGATCTGCGGCGGCGACGAGGTGCGTGACATCGCCTGGTTGACGCCGGCCGGCGACGAGATGACTCAGCAGGACTGGGGCAGCGAATTCGGCAGGTGCGTCATGGTTTTCCTCAACGGCGAGGCCTTGCCGGAACCGGATCTACGCGGGCAGCGGATCATCGACGACTCATTTCTGTTGTGCTTCAACGCTGGTGAGACACCGGTGGACTTCGTGACGCCCAATACCGATTACGCGCAGGTCTGGACCGCGGTGATCGACACCGCGCATCCGGCCGGCAGCACTGATCTGGTGGTTGACGCCGGGCAGGCGGTGACGGTGTTGGGACGCTCGCTGACCGTGCTGTGCAAGAGCCGGTGAACTAGGCCGCCCGGCGCCCGAAGTACCGGATGCCGGCGAGCTGTGGGATGCGATACGGGCTGCGGAGCCGACGCGTCGCCTGGCCGCGTCCACGTAGGTGATAGCGGCTCAGTTCGCGTCGCACCGAGGGTGCCAGCAGCGGCCCCAAAACTGCGCCGGCGCCGAGCGCCAGGGCCAGCCCGGCCGCCAGCCCGAGGGTGCCTCCGGCGTTGGGTTGCCCGTTGACCAGCTGCACGAAGCCCCGGAACAGGGTCAGCCCGGGAACCAGCGGGATGATGCCCGCCATGATGATCACCAGTGGCGTGACCCGCAGCCGCGGAGCCAGCAGGGTGCCGACCAGCCCGGTCGCCGCGGCGGCCGCGAACGAGCTCACTATCGCATTGGCCTGCACCAGTTGCAGTCCGAAGAACAGCAGCGTGGCGGTCGCTCCGGCCAGACCAGCCGCCAGTGCCGCCTTGAGTTGCGCATAGCCCGCAAGCGCAGCGGCGGCCGCGCCGGTGGCGCCCGCCAGCAGATACACCGGGACGCTCAGCACCGCAACCGGCAACTCGGGGCTCACCCGGACTTGCACTCCGAACGCGCCGCCGATCTGCACCGCGATCGAGACGCCGACCAGGATCCCGACCGACAAGAGCAGGATGTCCATGCCCCGCGAGACGGCCGTGAGCTGGTAGCCGGTGATGGCGTCCTGCACGGAGCCGACGGTGGCCAGCCCGGACAACAGCACCACGATATTGGCGGCCACCACCGGTGCTACCGGGGAGCCGGCGGGCAACCAGCCGACGGTATGCAGGCCGATGGCGACCCCGGTGGCGACCGCGGCGGCGACGACCTGCTGGAACAGCAGTGGCAGTTGCCAGCCGTTGAGTATCCGGCCGATCCGGTCGATCAAGGCGGTGGTGCCCGCCGAAATCAGGGCGACCAGCGGCCCGGCGCCGATCAGTACGGCGAAGGCACCGGCCATCACCGCCCAGCCGGCGGTGGCCACCCAGCGGGGATAGGGGTGCTCGGCCCGGTTCACGATGTCCAGCTGCTGTTGCACCCACTCGGGATCGGGTGTCGTGTTCACTACGCGCTCGGCCAGATCGGTGGCCAGCTGCAGCCGGGTGTAGTCCAGTGAGCGTGACTGCACCAGATACATCGCGGTAACCGGGGAGCCCGGCACGCCGCGCGGCACCGAGACCCGGATCGAGTTGGCCATGATGTCCACCTGGGTCTGCGGCAGCCCGTAGGCGGTGGCGATGGCCAACATGCTCGAGGCGACGTCGGCGGTTCCCGCCTGCGAACCCAGCAGCAACTGCCCGAATCGCAGGGCGATATCGAGCACCCGGCGGACGTCGGTTTCATCCATGGACATTGTCTCCGATGACACCATCACGGTCGGCTACCCGTTCGGCGCCCGGAGCTCACCTGCCGCGGCGGTTCCGCGCCTTTACAGCAGGTAGCGATAGGCCGGAGAGCCAGGCTCCAGCGGCTCCACGTGGATCTCCGAGGTACGCATCCGGTCCAGCAGTCCGTCGAGATCGGCAGCCGACCCCAGTTGCACACCGACCAACGCTTCGCCGGTCTCCCGGTTATTGCGCTTGACGTACTCGAACAGCGTGACGTCGTCGCTGGGCCCGAGAACCTCGTCGAGAAAGCGCCGCAGAGCCCCCGGTTCCTGGGGGAAGTCGACCAGGAAGTAGTGCTTGAGGCCCAGGTGCACCAGCGAGCGCTCCAGGATCTCGCCGTAGCGGGAGACGTCATTGTTACCGCCGGAGATCAGGCACACCACCGTGGAACCCGGGGCGATTTCAGCCTCCAGCAGGGCGGCCACCGAGAGGGCGCCCGCCGGCTCGGCGATGATGCCCTCGTTCTGATAGAGGTCGAGCATCGCGGTGCAGACCGCACCTTCGTCGACGGTGGTCACCGAGACCATGTCGCCGGCCCCGGACAGCACCGCAAACGGCAGAGCGCCGGCACGCCGGACGGCCGCACCGTCGACGAACTGGTCGACGTGGTCCAGGCTCACCAGCTCCCCCGCGGCCAACGCGGCCATCATCGATGCGGCGCCGGCCGGCTCGACGCCGAGCACAGCACTCTTGGTGGTCCGCTCGGCCAGGTAGGTGGTGATCCCCGAGATGCACCCGCCGCCCCCCACCGGCACCACCACCAGGTCCGGTTCGGCATCGAGCTGGTCGAGTAGTTCCACCGCGATGGTGCCCTGGCCCGCCATCGTGCGCAGGTCGTCGTAGGGCGGCACCAGCGTCGCACCGGTGCGGGCGACATCGGCCAAGGCCGCCTCCGCCGCCAGATCGTAGGTCGCACCGCCGACGATCAGCTCAATGAACTCGCCGCCGTGGTAGCGGATGCGGTCCCGCTTCTGCTTCGGGGTCTTGGCCGGCACATAGACCCGGCCGTGGACACCGAGCGACCGGCACGCGTAGGCGAATCCCTGCGCGTGATTCCCGGCCGACGAGCACACCACGCCGGCCGCGAGCTCGGATTCACTGAGCTGGACCAGCAGGTTGTAGGCGCCACGCAGCTTGTAGGAGCGCACCGACTGCAGGTCTTCGCGCTTGAGGTAGACGTCGGCGCCGGTCAGCGCTGAGAGCCGGTCGCTGTACTGCAGCGGAGTGGGTGCGACCACGCCCGCGATTCGCTTGGCCGCCGCGTCAATGTCGGCCGCGGTCAACGGCCCCCTCAACGGGCCCTGTGCAGGGCCTGGATGGGAGCCACTTCGGTTCTGGCGCAGTTCGGCGGACACCGCAATATGGTGTCACCCAGCAGGGGGTTCAGCCCACCGGGGTCAGCACGAACACCGGGATCTGACGATCGGTCTTCTCCTGATACTCGGCGTAGTACGGGAACGCTTCGACCGCGCGTTCCCACCACTGCGCCTTTTCCTCGCCGAATACCTCGCGGGCGTCGTAGTCGCCGGTGACGGGTCCGTCCTGCAGCTCGACGCGCGGGTTCGCGGCGACGTTGTAGTACCAGACCGGGTTCTGCGGGGCGCCGCCCAGTGACGCGACGATCGCGTACTCGCCGTTGTGCTCCACCCGCATCAGCGGGATCTTGCGCAGCTTGCCGGTCTTGGCGCCGACCGTGGTCAACAGCACGACCGGCTTGCCTTTCATCTCGATGCCCTCGGTGCCACCGGACGCCATGTACTTCTCGGCGTTCTCGCGTGACCAATCCAACGGGCTGGGTGCATATTCTCCGCTCAGAGGCATGCAGCCAGAGTAGTACCGTACTACGACATAACAATCCGACCTGCAGATTTCGGCTGGCCTAACAATTGGTTATCGCGTACCGTTAAATGCATGACCACCGCCGAGCGCTTCGGGCAGCACGTGCCCATCGCCGGTGTGCCCTGGCCGGCCTACAAGTTGGTCGCGCTGGCCGTCGGCCTGGTCGCCCTCTTGATCGTCGGTGCCGTGACATCCAGCGCCGCGGCCGCGGTTCTGACCGCTGCGGGTGCCTGTACCGCGGTGTGGCTCGTCTTGGGCATGCAACGTCCTTCGCGGCGTCCTTCGCGGCGCTGAGCGGTAACTATTCGGGCTCGACCGCCGGGCCGTCATAGATCAGCACATCCCCGGCAACCCTGGCTTCGGCGGTCGGCCGATGGTCGCGAAGCTTGCCATCGTGCATCAGGTGCCGTACCTCGGTTCCGCGGACCAATGCGAGGTAGTCGGCGATCAGCTTGCGATGACATCTCCACCAGACGGTCTCGGCGCACATCACCGCGACCTGTTGATCCGCCGCTTGCGCCAGCAGCTCGTCGATCCCGGCCTGGAAGTCCTCGCTGCGCATGTAGCCGGCGTAGGACCGAAACGAGTCATTGCGCAACCCGATGTCGGCGCTTGGCCCCTTGACCCGTCGCCAGCCGCCGAGCCGCGGTTCCCACCGATAGCCGATGCCGGCTGCTGGTAGCCAGTGCTGCATTTCGTCCCGTGCGGTGTCGGGATTGCGCCGGCTTCCCGGGGCGCTGCGTACGTCGACCAGGCTTTGCACGCCGGCACCGGCGAGCAGCGCGGCGATCTCGGCCCGGTCCGCGGTGCCGTGGCCGAAGGTGAAAACCGTTGGCGACGTAGCCTTCTCCCGTCAGACTGCGGCGGCCGGTGCCGCGTCTTCGGCGGCTTGGGGCTGATGCACTTGGGGACCCGGGTCGTGGGCGTAGAGGCTTTCGATCTCCTCGGCGTATTTCTCCGCGATCGGCCGTCGTTTGAGTTTCATCGTCAACGTGACCTCGTCGCCGCCGGGTTCCCACAGCGCCGGCAGGACCCGGAAACGCTTGATCTGCTCGACTCGGGACAGCTTGGCATTGCCCTCGGCGACGCCCGCCGCGATCCGCGCGATCACACCCGGGTCATCTGCCAGCGCTGCCGGTGTCGCTGCCGACAGGCCATGAGCAGCGGCATAGGGCGCCACCGAGTCGGCGTCGAACACCATGAGCGCGGTGTTGTAGGGCCGGGAATCGCCGATGGTGACCATTGCCCCGATCATCGGGCAGGCCGCCAGGATCGCGTTCTCGATGTTCGCCGGCGACATGTTCTTGCCCGCCGCATTGATGATCAGTTCCTTCTTGCGGTCGACCACCCGCAGATAACCCTCGGCATCCTGTTCGAGAATGTCACCGGTGTGCAGCCATCCCTCGGCGTCGATCGCCTCGGCGGTCTTGGCCGGATCCTTGCGGTAGCCCCGCATCACCAGGGGTCCTCGCACCAAGAACTCGCCGTCGTCAGCGATGCGGCTTTCCAATCCGGGCAACAACTTTCCGACCGTTCCGAGCCGGGCGTCCCGTGGATGCACGGTCGTCGCCACGCAGCTGAGTTCCGACATGCCCCAGACCTCGCAGATCGGGATCCCGAGACCCGCGAAGAACGCGATGGTCTCCTTGGGAATGGGCGCCGCGCCCGACACCGCCCAGCGCAGCTCGTCCAGGCCCAGCTTGGCTCGAAGCTTGGACAGCACCAGCTCGTCGGCCTGCGCCCACTCCGCGGCCAGCTCGTCAGGGACCGGGTCACCGGCCAGTTGCGCCGCGGACCGTCTCGCACCTACTGCCAGCGCCCACTGCAACGCGGCACGACGATTGTCGTCGGGCTCCCCCGCGACGGCGAATTCGACTGCCGCCTTGAGCTTCTCCCACACTCGCGGCACCGCGCCCCAGATCGTCGGCCGCACATCCGGCAGAGCCGCACCGATCTGGCGTGCGTCGGGCACCACGGTCACCTGCACTCCGGCGATCTCGGAGTTGTAGAGGCCCATCGCGCGGTCGGCGATGTGCGCCGAGGGCAGATACGAGGTGATCCGGTCGCCGAAGCGCACGCCGAGCACCGCGTCGAGGGCAGCCGCCTCGAACAGCAGGTTGGTGTGCGTCATCTCCACACCCTTGGGTAGGCCGGTGGTACCGGAGGTATAGATCAGCGTCACGACATCGTCGGGCTGCACTGCCCGCCAAGAGGATTCGAAGTCGAAGTCGTCAGCGGCGGCGGCCAATAGCTCCTCGACCGACGAGGTGCCGTCCGGATGCCCGTCTACGCAGACGATGTGTTCGATCGCCGCTCCGCTGGCCCGGATGGTCTCGACATACGCCTGCTCGCACATCACGACTTTGGTGCCGGCATTGGCGAACAGGTAGCCGAGTTGCTCGGCCGGCAGGGTGTTGTACACCGAGAACGACGTCGCGCCCAGATGCTGCGCTCCGACCTCCAGCGGGTAGAACTCGATCCGATTCGCCATCATCAGCGACACCGTGTCGCCGCGGCGTACCCCGAGCCCGGCCAGGCCGGCCGCGACTTGGCGTACCTGCTGGGCGTAGTCGCGCCAGGTCAGCGTCTGCGTATCGCCGACGGTGCGCAGTGCGACCGCGTCCGGATCGATTGCGGCGGTGCGCTGGAAGGCCTCGCATAGGGTGGCCGCCGGCGGTGTCTGGGTCATCTGTTCCTCCTGCTCGCGGGCGCCTCAGCGGCGACTGACTCGTTCCAGATATGCGATCGCCGAGGCCTGCGATTCGGGGTCGTGCACCGCGGTGACCAGTGCATCGGCGTCGTTCCAGCTACGCGTGGTTCCCACCATGCCGTCGGTCACGGCATTGACCTGCCGTTTGGTTCCGCCCAAGGTGAGGGTGGACTTGTTGACCAGCTGGCCCACCAGCTCGTGGACCGCCGCGTCGAGGTCGGCCTCGGGCACCACCCGGTTGAGGAAACCGATCGCCTTGGCCTCGGCGGCACCGAACGGGCGGCAGGTCATCACCAGTTCCTTGGTGAGCGCCGGACCGATCTCGCGGACCAGCCGCGGGATCCCGCCCCAGGCCAGCGGGATGCCGAGGTCGACCTCGGGAATCGAGAACCGGGTGTCTTCGGCCGCCACCCGCAGATCGCACGCCGCGGCCAACACGACACCGCCGCCCACACAATGCCCGTGCAGCCGTGCCACCGTCACCGCCCGCATGGCCTCGATCGCCTCTGCCATCCGGCGACCGGCGTCGGCGGCCTCCCGCAAGGCTCCCGCGCCGTCGGCGGCGGCCACGAACGCGGCTAAGTCGGCGCCGGCAGAGAACGCCCGGCCGCTGCCGGCAACGACCACCACCTTGACCGCGGGCCGATCGTCGAACCAACGGGCCGCCGCCACCAACTCGTCGAGCGTCACGGTGCCCAGCGGGTTGAGCTTGTCCGGACGACTCAGCGTGATGGAGCCGAGCGCACCGTCGGCTGTCACCGCGATGGTGGAAGCCTGCAGAATCTCCGTGGCGGTTTCCATGGGGTCGACGTTAGTGGCGCCGCCCCCGCTAGGGCGCGGGATTGCCGTTACGGACCGCTGCGGGCGACATCGCTTACGGTGGTGCTCATGCCGATTGCCGTCACCGAGTTCAGCCGCCTCGAGCAGACCGCCTTCCTCACGGCATATGCCCGCGCACTGGACTGTCGCGCTCCGGTCCCCATCCTCGGTGACGAGTTCTCCGACCGTGTTGTCGGCCAGATCGATTACGACTTCCCCGCCTTCCGGATCCCGGCGAGTGTGGTGCGCCAAACCGCCCTGCGCGCCAAGATGCTCGACGATCGCGTCCGCGCCTACACGGCTGCGCATCCCGACGCGGTGGTGGTCGACCTCGGTGCCGGTCTCAACGAGCCGTTGGCGCGGGTGAAGCCGCCGACCGGCGTCGATTGGTACAGCATCGATCTGCCGCACGTGACCGCGCTGCGCCAGAAGGTGGTGCCGGCGCAGCGCGCCGAGCATGTGATCGCCGCCGATCTCACCGGTACGAACTGGACCGACGGCATCCCGGTCGGGCGACCCACCATGGTGATCGCCGACGGACTGTTCGCCTTTCTCACCGAGCCGCAGGTCATTGCGCTGATAGGGCACGCCATCGACCATTTCGGCACCGGCGAGTTGGCGTTCAACGACTACGGCCGGGTCGGGCCATTCAGCTGGCTGGGCATGAAGCTGGCGCCCCGGGGAATGTTCACCGTGCTGCGCCACGTCTGGGCCAATCCCGGCTTCACCGACCCTCGCACGCCTCAGCGGTGGGAGCCGCGGCTGCGCCTGGTCGAACAGGCCTGCCTGGCGCATGCCGCCGAGGTGGATTCGTTTCCCGGCCCGGCCCGCACCATCACCCGGCTTGCCGGCCGATTCAAGTCGGTGGCCGGCAAGGCCCGGGTGCTGCGCTACAAATTCTGACGTGCCTGGCTAGACACAACCGCCGAGGAAGTCACACGGGTCGAAGTCCAGGTTGGCGAAAGGATCGTTCGGAATGAGATAGTCCGGAACCTCAGGGGTCCACGAGTGGAACAGGCTGTTCCATATCTGCATCGGGGCGTCGTCGCCGAACTGGATCACGCCCGCGGACGTGAAGTTGATCGGATCGGTCACCACGGAGTAGTTGATGTCGCCGAGAGACATGACCCAGTAGTTCAGGTCGTGCGGCCCGACGCCGTTGATCGTCAGGTTGGTGAAGTCGCCGATGTTGACCTCGTAGATCGAGGATCCGGACAGATATCCGAAGTTGCCCAGGCTGCTCATGTCGAAGTCGGCGGGCAGGCTGGAGTTGGCGGTGAAGTCACCGAATTGGTAGGCCCTGGTGGAGAAGAACGAGTTCCAGTAGTCCTCGATCTTGATGTTGTACGTTCCGGCGTCGATTGTGTTGTCGCCGTCGGTCACCTGGACGGTGTAAGGCTGGTCGCCCTTCCAGTCCGTGATGACCGGACGGATGCCCTCGTATTTCCAGTTCCCATCCAGGATGTCACCCATCACCAGGCAGACCGCACCGTTGCAGGTCTCATACGGCCCGCCATCCAGGAAGGGATCCCCGGCCGCATTGGCGGTGGACACCGGAATCACCAGCGCGGCGAACGCGGCGGCAGCGCCCATCCCCACCAGGTCGAGAAGACGACGCGAAACCCACATGACTGCCTCCGTGTTGTTCAAGCTCATACATTGCTGTGAATCACAAGGTCGCGAATCGTTACGCCTGTGTTACAGCATTGACACCCTATGCTAATTCTACTCTTGGGTAAAGTTCGATTTTTTGCTTCAGTACGCCCACCGGAACCGGCTCCACACAGCCCTCAACAGTCTCAACCTCCCCCCGAGGCCACACGTGTTACGCGAGAAGTTTCAGACGTTACCTCAGTAATGCGGTGTTGTAATCCGGAACGAATCTCACCGTTATGTTGAGGCTTAGGCTTTTGGGGGGTGTATTCCACAGGTGCACGCATCAATGGACGGGCAAGTGCACCGCATTCCCCATTCGATGACCGCACGAGCCCGCGACAGCGACTCCAGCTGGGCGTCGATCTCGGCTAGTTTCGCCTGGGCAAGCGCGTAACTCGCCGGTCGCCCGGGCGCATCGTCGGCGAACAGCAGCTGAATCTCCTCGAGGGCGAATCCCGCCGCTTTGCACAGCCCGATCACCTCGAGTCGGGCCAGCACCGCACGGTCATAGCGGCGCTGGCCGCCTACCCGATCCGGCGACGCCAGCAAGCCGATCCGCTCGTAATAGCGCAAGGTGGTGGCGGCGACGCCGCTGCGGTTGGCCACCTCGCCGATGGTCAATCGACCAGACACCGGCACCTCCGAAGGGCTTGACTTGAAGTCAACTCTAAGTCGTTTCCTGGTGGCATGCGCCCAGAATCATTCGACGAGTTGCGAGACGCCCGCTACGCGCTACTGCGCACCTTTCGCCGGGATGGCACGCCCGTGGACACCCCGGTGTGGTTCGTGATCGATCACGGCACCGTGTTGTTTCGGACCAAGATCGGCCCCAAGACGCGAAGGTTGACCTCGCGCCCGGAGGTCGAGTTGACCGCCTGTGACTACCGCGGCCGGCGCCGACCTCACGCGACGGCGCTACCCGGCCGGGCGCGCGTGCTGTCCGGTGAGGAGGCCGAAGCAGCCAACCGCGCCCTGCACCGGCACTACGGCTGGCAGTGGAACGTCGTGCCGATGGTCCCGGTGCCCGGTGTGACCAACGTGCACCGGCATCTGCCACTGCGCGACAAGTTGCGGCGCACCCGAACTCGTAATCTGTGGCCGGACAGCGTGATCGTCCGAGTTGTCCCGCTCGGGCGGTAGACCGCACATCCGCCGCAGAGCGCCTTCGCCGGTTACCCGCCCAAGCAGCCGGGGCCGAGCAATGCCTTCAAATCCCCCATGAGCGCCGACGACGGCGTCACGCGCAGCGAGGGATCCAGCTCCAGTACGGTGATGCGCTCCCCGCTGATCAGCCGCAGCTGTACCTGCGCGGTGCCGGGATGGCGGGTCAACACCTGCTTGAGCGCACTGACCTTATCCATGGTGCACTGCCGGGTCGGAAGACTCACCGCCAGCGGACGATCCGGGGCGTTGGCGGAGAAATCAGGCACGACCAGTTCATTGGCGATCAACGAGATCCGGTCGTCGCGGATGTTGACCTTGGCGCTGACCAGCACCACGGCGTCATCGGCGACGTCGGCACCGTACGCCGAGTAGGTCTGCGGAAAGAACATCACCTCGATGCCGCCGGTGAGATCCTCCAATTGCGCCGAGGCCCAGGGCAATCCGTTCTTGTTGACTCGACGGTTCACCGACGCCAGGATGCCGCCGACCCGCACCTGGGTGTCGGCGGCGACGTCGCCCTCCAGGATCGCCGGGATCTGGGTGTCGACCTGGGCGGCCAAGAGATGCGCAATGCCGTTGAGCGGATGTCCGGACACGTACAGGCCGAGCATCTCTCGCTCCAGGGCCAGCTTGTGCTTGTCGGCCCACTCCTCGTCGGGGACCTTGATGCCGAAAACGGCGTCGGTTGCGGCGCTTTCGCCGTCTCCCCCGCCGAACAGGTCGAACTGCCCCACCGCCTCGGCCTTCTTAGTACCCAACACCGAGTCGACGGCGTCGGTGTGCACCAGGAACAGCCCCTTGCGCGGATGCCCCAGCGAGTCGAAGGCACCGGCCTTGATCAAGGATTCGGTGACCTTCTTGTTGCAGGCTGCGATGTCGATCTTGTTTAGGTAGTCGGAGAAGTCGGTGAACCGGCCCTTGTGTGTCCGGGTGGCGATCAAGGAGCCGACGACATTGGCGCCGACGTTGCGCACCGCGCCCAGCCCGTAGCGGATGTCTTCGCCCACCGAAGCGAAGTTCAGCTCGGACTCGTTGACGTCCGGCGGCAGCACGGTGATCCCCAGCCGCCGGCAGTCCGCCAGGTACACCGCGGCCTTGTCCTTGTCGTCACCGACCGATGTCAACAGTCCCGCCATGTATTCGGCCGGATAGTTCGCCTTCAAGTAGGCCGTCCAGTACGACACCAGGCCGTAGGCGGCCGCATGCGACTTGTTGAACGCGTACCCGGCGAACGGAAGGATGGTGTCCCACAACGCTTTCACGGCCTTCTCGGAGAAACCGTTGGCCGTCATCCCCTCATAGAAGCCCTTGTATTCGGCTTCCAGCACTTCGAGCTTCTTCTTGCCCATGGCTTTACGCAGCGCATCGGCCTTGCCCATCGTGTAGGAGGCGACCTTCTGCGCGATGAACATGATCTGCTCTTGGTAGACGATCAGGCCATAGGTCTCCGACAGGATGCTGCGCAGCGGCTCTTCGAGCTCGGGGTGGATCGGCTTGATGACCTGACGGTTGTTCTTACGGTCGGCGTAGTCGTTGTGGGCGTTCATGCCCATCGGGCCGGGCCGGTATAGCGCCAGCACCGCGACGATGTCGTTGAACTCGGTGGGCTGCATGCGGCGCAGCAGGTCACGCATCGGGCCGCCGTCGAGCTGGAACACGCCCAGGGTGTCACCGCGGCCCAGCAGTTCGTACGTGGCGGGATCATCGAACGGCACGGTGTCCAGGTCCAGGTCGATGCCCCGGTTGGCCTTGATGTTCTCCAGACAGTCGCCGATGATCGTCAGGTTGCGCAGGCCCAGGAAGTCCATCTTCAGCAGGCCGATTTCTTCACACGACGGGTAGTCCCAGCCGGTGATGATCGCACCGTCCTGCGGGCGCTTCCACAACGGGATCGCGTCGATCAACGGCTCGGAGCTCATGATCACCGCGCAGGCATGCACGCCGGCGTTGCGGACCAGGCCCTCCAGGCCGCGTGCCGTCTCGTAGATGGTCCGCACGTCGGGATCTGTGTCGATCAGCCCGCGAACCTCCGCGGCCTCCTTGTACCGCTCGTGGTTCGGGTCGGTGATACCCGACAGCGGAATGTCCTTGGCCATGATCGGCGGCGGCAGCGCCTTGGTAATCCGGTCGGCGATCGCATAGCCAGGCTGGCCGTAGTGCACACGGGCTGAATCCTTCAGCGCCGCCTTGGTTTTAATGGTGCCGAAGGTGATCACCTGGGCGACCCGGTCACTACCCCACCGCTCTGCGGCGTAGCGCACCATCTCGCCGCGGCGACGGTCGTCGAAGTCGATGTCGATATCGGGGGCCGACGGCCGTTCCGGGTTGAGGAAGCGTTCGAACAACAGCCCGTGCGGGATCGGGTCGATGTTGGTGATCCCCAGCGCGTAAGCCACCAGCGACCCGGCGGCCGAACCTCGGCCCGGGCCCACCCAGATGTTGATCGAGCGGGCGTAGCTGATCAGGTCCGCGACGATCAAGAAGTAGGACGGGAATCCCTTGCCGCAGATGACGTCGATCTCGTAGGACGCGCGGTCGGTGTACTCGCTCGGCACACCTGCCGGAAAGCGTCGTTCCAGACCCGCCTGCACCTCGTGGCGCAACCAGGATCCTTGGTCATGACCGTCGGGCACCGGAAACACCGGCATCCGGTCGCGCGGCGCCCAGACATCGGCATAGGACTGCACCCGCTCGGCGATGAGCAGGGTCGAGTCACAGGCGTCGGGCAGCTGGGCGTCCCAGAGCGCACGCATCTCGGCGGCCGACTTCAGGTAGTAGCCGTCCCCGTCGAACTTGAAGCGGGTGGGGTCCGACAGCGTCTTGCCGGTCTGAATGCACAGCAGCGCCTCGTGATTCTGCGAGGCGTCGCGGGTGACGTAGTGGCAGTCGTTGGTGGCCAATGTCGGGATGCCAAGCTTGCGCCCGACCTCCAGCAGCCCTTCGCGTACCCGGCGCTCGATGGACAGCCCGTGGTCCATCACCTCCAGGAAATAGTTCTCCGCTCCGAAGATCTCCCGCCATTTGGCGGCCGCCTCCAGCGCCTCTCGTTCGTGGCCCAGCCGCAGCCGGGTCTGCACCTCCCCGGACGGGCAGCCGGTGGTGGCGATGATGCCCTCGGCGTGCTCGGCGATGATCTCGGCGTCCATCCGCGACCATTTGCCGAGTTGGCCCTCGAAGGAAGCCAGCGAGGAGAGCTTGAACAGGTTGCGCAATCCGGTGGCATTCTCGGCCACCATCGTCATGTGGGTGTAGGAGCCGCTGCCGGAAACGTCGTCGCTCTTCTGGCTGGGATCACCCCACTGGACCCGGCGGGTGTCGAAACGAGACGCTGGGGCGATGTAGGCCTCCACCCCGATGATCGGCTTGATGCCGGCCTTGGTCGCCGCGTTGTAGAACTCGCTGGCGCCGAACATGTTTCCGTGGTCGGTCATCCCGATCGCGGGCATCTCCAACCGCTGCGCCTCGGCCAGCATCGGGGCGATCTTCGCCGCGCCGTCGAGCATCGAGTACTCGGTGTGGTTATGCAGGTGCACGAAGGACCGCGAGGATGAACTGTCCATAGGACCGCCAGTCTATGGCCGAGCACCGACGCTTCTCGGGCGTGTCGTCAACCGTGTCTTTCCCGCTGCCGTTTCCCGGGACAGCGGGCGCCGCCGTGCACTACGTTGAGGTTCGGCGCAAGCGAGGAGAGTCACACATGAGCGTGTACCGGGTGATCGACATCATCGGGACCAGCCCGTCGTCTTGGGAGAACGCCGCGGCCGAAGCGGTACACCGGGCCAAGCAGACCATCGACGACATCCGCGTTGCTCAGGTCGTCGAGCAGGACCTCACCCTCGACGACAAGGGCGGGATCATCTACCGCACCAAGCTGCGCATCTCCTTCAAGATCCGGCCGCCGAAGTCGGCCAAGCCGGCCGACGAATAGCGCTAACGAGCTCGATGTCGCGCAGCTTCGACGATTTGGTGGCCGAAGCCGCCGCCGCACCCGTTGACGGCTGGGAATTCTCCTGGCTCGACGGCCGCGCCACCGAACAGCGACCGTCCTGGGGCTATCAGCGTCAGCTGGCGGGGCGGCTGTCGGGTGTCTCGGCCGCGGTCGACCTGCACACCGGTGGCGGCGAGGTGCTGGCCGGCGTGGAGAAGTTGGCGGAGTTCACGAGCTTCCCCCCGACTATGGCGGCCACCGAATCCTGGCCGCCGAATGCCGCACGCGCCACCGCGCTGCTACATCCGCGTGGCGTGGTGGTGGTGACGGTGCCGGACCGGCCGCCGCTGCCTTTCGGCGACGAGGCATTCGATCTGGTCAGCAGCCGGCACCCATTGGCGACGTGGTGGGACGAGATCGCCCGCGTGCTACGGCCCGGCGGCCACTATTTCGCCCAGCAGATCGGGCCGGCGACGATGCGCGAGCTGAGCGAGTTCTTTCTCGGGCCGATGCCGGGCAAAGGTGCCCAGTATGAGCCGGAAGCGGTGCGGGCCGAGGCGGCCGCCGCCGGCATGGAGGTTTTCGATCTGCGGCTCGAGCGGCTGCGGGCCGAGTTCTTCGACGTGGGTGCGGTCATCTATTTCCTACGCAAGGTGATCTGGACCGTGCCTGACTTTGCGGTCGAGGATCACCGTGAGCGGCTGCGCGAGATGCACGAGCAGATCGAGGCGCAGGGGTGCTTCGTCGCACACGCCACCCGGGTGCTCGTCGAGGCCCGCAAGCCCTGACGCTGCGCTTTGGGTGCGCTCAGCGGTTCAGGATGTCCAAGGCGTGTTGCAGGTCAGCGGGATATTCGCTGGTGATCTCGATGCGCCGCCCGTCGCCGGGGTGGGCGAAAGCCAGTGAGCGGGCGTGCAGCCACTGGCGTTCCAGCCCGAGCTTGCGTGCCAACGTCGGATCGGCGCCGTAGGTGAGGTCGCCGCAGCACGGATGGCGCAGGGCCGAGAAGTGCACCCGGATCTGGTGGGTGCGGCCGGTTTCCAGATGGACGTCGAGCAGGCTCGCGGCGACGAACGCCTCCACGGTGTCGTAGTGGGTGATGCTGTGCCGTCCGTCGGCGGTCACGGCGAATTTCCAGTCCGGTCCGTGATGCCGCCCGATCGGTGCGTCGATGGTGCCACTGGACGGATCCGGATGGCCCTGCACCAGGGCGTGATAGCGCTTCTCGACGGTGCGCGCCTTGAACGCGCGTTTGAGCGCGGTGTAGGCGCGTTCGGAGATCGCCACCACCATCACCCCGGAGGTCCCGACATCGAGGCGGTGCACGATGCCTTGGCGCTCCGGAACCCCGGAGGTGGTGATGCGGTAGCCGGCCGCGGCCAGGCCGCCCAGCACGGTAGGGCCGGTCCAGCCCACGGACGCGTGCGCGGCGACCCCGGGAGGCTTGTCGACGGCGACGATGTCGGCGTCGGAGTACAGAATCGTCATGCCCTCGACCTCGGCCGGGGTGTTCTCCAGCGGCGGCGGCGCCTCGGGTAGCCGTACCTGCAGCCACGCACCGGCGACGAGCCGGTCGGACTTGCCGGCGGCTACGCCGTCCAGTTCCACATCGCCGTTTTCGGCCAGGGTCGCCACAACATTGCGCGACAGGCCCAACAGGCGGGCCAGCCCGGCGTCCACGCGCATGCCGGCCAGCCCCTCGGGGACCGGCATGGATCGTTCGGTCACAGCCGCATCAGGCTTGCTCGCCGTTGCCGTCGCTGTCGGCGGCACTTACTGGAGGCCGCTCCTCAGCATCGTCGCCGGCGCGGCGGCGCCCCACCGCATCGAAGTCGAAGCCGAACACCGACAGCGCCACCAGCAGGATCGCACCGCCCACCACGGCCGGGTCGGCGACATTGAACACCGGCCACCAGCCGATCGACAGGAAGTCGACCACGTGGCCCTGCAGATGCCCGGGCGCCCGGAAGAACCGGTCCACCAGGTTGCCCAGCGCGCCGCCGAGGATCATGCCCAGCCCGATCGCCCACCAAGGCGACACCAGGCGGCGCGACATCCAGATGATGCCGAGCACCACCGAGCTGGCGATCAGCGTCAACACCCAGGTGTAGCTGGTGGCCATCGAGAACGCGGCGCCGGAGTTGCGGACCAGGGTCCAGGTCACGGTGTCGCCGATGATCGGCACCGGCTGGCCGGGGGTGAGCATCTTCACCGCGAGCACCTTGGTGACGACGTCCGCCAGCAACACCACCGTGGCCACTGACAGCAGTAGCCCCAGCCGGCGGGGCGGGGCGGCGGGCTCCGTCTCAGGTGCCGCGGCCGAGTCCACCTCCGTCTCGGTCGAGTCGGTTGTCTCGTCAGTCACGCTCCCCATCATTCCTTAACCCAGGTGCGGCATGATCGCGGCATGCTGTCCAAGCGCCTCACCGTCATCACCACCGGCGGCACCATCTCCTGCAGCACCCAGGGCGACGGGGCGCTGCGGCCCGCCCGCAGCGGCTCGGACCTGCTCGCAGATACCGGCGCCGCGGACGTCACCGTGGTGGACCTGATGGCGCGGGACAGCTCGCAGCTGGGCCCGCCCGACTGGGCTGCGCTCCTCGCCGCGATCAATGCCGCGGTGGACGGCGGCGCCGACGGCGTGGTGGTCACCCACGGTACCGACACCTGCGAAGAGGGTGCGCTCTGGCTGGAACTCGGGTACCGCGGAGACGCACCGGTCGTGCTGACCGGGGCTCAGCGCGGTGCGGACGCCCCCGACGCCGACGGGCCGGGCAACCTGCGCGACGCCCTGGCCGTGGCCGCGGATCCGGCGGCCCGGGGCATGGGGGTGCTGGTGTGCTTCGCCGGCCGCGTACTGGCCCCGCTGGGGCTGCAGAAGGCGACGATCACCGGCCTGACCGGATTCACCGGGCCGCTGTTGGGCAGCGTCACCGAGGGACAGGTCACGCTGTCCGGCGACAAGACCCGGCCCTACCTCGGTGCACCGGCCACTGTGCCGCGGGTGGATGTCGTGGCGCTGTACGCGGGTGCCGACGCGGTCGCCCTGGATGCCTGCGTCGACGCGGGTGCGCGCGGGGTGGTGTTGGCCGCGTTGGGGTCGGGCAACGCCACGACGGCGATCATCGAAGCGGTCCGCCGGCATTGTTCGGCCGGCGTCGTGGTCGCGGTGTCCAGCCGGGTGCCGGAGGGGCGCATCGGTGCGGACTACGGCCCCGGGCGGGCCCTGGTGGAGGCCGGCGCGGTGGTGGTGCCGCGACTGCGGCCGCCGCAGGCCCGGATCCTGCTGGTGGCGGCGCTGGCGGCCGGGCAGCCGGTCGGCGATGTCATCGACCGGTGGGGCTGACCGATGGCCAGAATTCTCGGCTTCCTCGGCGCCGCCGTCCTCATGCTCGGGTCCGCCGCGGCGGCCCACGCCGCGCCGCCGGCCGGGACGGACGCCGTCGACGACTACCCCATCGCCACCGGGAGGTACTCGTCGCCGACCGATTTCTACTGGGTGTTCTTCAGAACGCCGGACGGCCGCTCGTGCGGCATCGGGCCCAACGGCGGGCCGATCGGCTGCGATGCGGTGCCGACAGACGCGCCCGACGGCGCCAATCAGACCGTGCTCGAAGCCGGCGGGCTGCCCGCGGCCTACCGCCACAGCGACATCGCCTCGTTCACCCGGGACGTGGATGTGCTGCCGGAGGGCCATCGACTGGAGAACTGGGGCTCCAGCTGTGCCGTGGGCTACCAGGGCACCGTGACCTGCAAAGGCTATGGCCACCACGGATTTACCGTCTCCAGCGTCTACGGTGTGCTGTGGTGACGACCCTGCACCACCCCTAACCCGTGGAGGCCGCGTGTCCACCCAACACACCTATACCGTGGATGTCAGCTGGACCGGCAATCACGGCAGCGGGACCAGTGACTATCGCAGCTACGGGCGCGAGCACGAGGTGGCCGCGCAGGGCTGTCCCGCTATTCCAGGCACCGCCGACCCGGCGTTCCGCGGTGATCCGACACGGTGGAATCCCGAGCAGTTGCTGTTGGCCGCATTGTCCCAATGCCACATGCTGTCCTACCTGTATCTGTGTTCGACCAACGGCGTTGTGGTCGTCTCTTACCAGGACAGGCCGGTCGGCACGATGATCGAGAACACCGAGGGGGGACACTTCACCACTGTCGTCCTGCAGCCACGGATCGAGGTCGCCGACGCCGCGATGGTGGAGCGGGCGCTGGCATTGCATTCCGACGCCCACCGGATCTGCTTTATCGCCAACTCCGTCAACTTCCCGGTGCTGCACGATCCGGTGGTGCAGGCACTCCCGTTGCCGAGCTAGCTGGGCTCCTCCGGGCGAGCGATGTAGTCCGGCCAGTCCAGGCTGGCCACGGGGTCGGCGCGGCTGATCCCCGGCTCGTCGTCGGGAAACGTGCGTACCGGGCCGGGGCCCGAGCCGCGCGTCTCGAAGCGGATCGTCATCACCCCGTGCCCGGCACCCTGAACCCAACCGTGGCCGAGATCAGGATGGTTGACGTCATCCCCGACTCGCCACGACGCCGCTGCCGCCGGGGGAAGCGGTTCCCGCGCAGTCACTTCCGGTGATGGAGCGCCCGTTTCTGAAAACTCCAAATCCGGGAACAGTGACTCCTGGCGAACATCGGTCAGCCCGGAAAACCCCACGCCAAGCAGCCGGATCGGGCCGATCTCCTGCGGATCGAGCAGCAGCCGGCCGGCCGCCGCCGTGAGCGCGGCGACGTCGGTGGTCGCATAGGGCAACGTGGCCGAGCGGGTCAGCACACTCATATCGGCCTTCTTGAGTTTCACCGTCACGGTGCGAGCGCCGCGCCCGTCACGCAGCAGCCTGCGGTAGGCGTGCTCACCGATCGGACCGATCTCAGCCCGCAGCTGTTCCAAGGTGGTCAGGTCGACGGCGAAGGTCGATTCGGCGCTGATCTGTTTGGCCTCAGCACGTTCGGCGACGCGTCGGTCGTCGATTCCCCGAGCCAAGCGGTGCAGCGCCGGGCCGATGGTGGCGCCCAGAATGTCGGCGACCTCGCTGTCGGTCAGTGCGGCCAGCTGCCCGATGGTGTCGATGCCCAACCGGTGCAGCTTCTCCTCGGCGACCGGACCGATCCCCCACAGTCGGCGTACCGGAAGCCCGTCCAGCAGCAGCCGTTCCTCGGAGCGGCTGACGACCCGCACCCCGTTCGGCTTTGCCAGATCGGAGGCGATCTTGGCGATCTGTTTGCCCGAGCCCGCCCCGACCGATGCCACCAAACCGGTCTCGTCGAGTACTCGTCCACGAAGGCGTTCGCAGAACCGCAGCACCTCCGCGGCGGTTGCGCCCGCCAGCTCGGCCGGTTCCCCGAACGCCTCGTCGAAGGAGAGCTGCTCGACGACCGGAATCACCGCACGCACGGTCTCGAAGACCCGTCGGCTGGCCATGCCGTACACGGCGCCCCGCGGCGGCAGCACCACGGCTGGGGCCCCCACCAGCCGGCGCGCCTGATGCATCGGCATCGCCGAGCGGGCGCCGAAGACCCGCGCCTCGTAACTGGCCCCGGCCACCACGCCGCGGCCCCCGAGCCCGCCGACCAGTACCGGCCGCCCCCGCAACGTCGGGCGGGTCAATTGCTCGACGGAGGCGAAAAACGCGTCCATATCCAGGTGCAGGACCCATCGGGCGTCCACGGGCTTCAGCCTATTGGGCGCTCCGTCTTGCGGTCGCATCCGACTGGTGTCGAGACGATGGCGATGAATCCGGTACACCGGCTGCTGTGCCCCGGCGCGGTCTTCGCCGGCAGTGACGGGGTGCACTCGACGATGTTCCGGTTGGTGCGCCTTCGCGACACCTCGAACCCGGCCTCACCCGATGCACTGCCAGACCGATTGCGCAGCATAGGTTTCCGCGACGTACAGGTGACCACGGCGGGCGGTCAACGGCGCTGGCTGGCCGTCAAAGGATGACGCAGCGCTACTTCGACCCTCCGCCGCCCTTGTTGAGCTGGTGCGGGCAATAGGTTTTCGCCGAGATCGCCGCAAACCGCGCTGCGTCGGCGACGGTCAGGTCGGGGTTGGCTTCGGTGATGTCGTTGAGCAGTTCCAGGCTTGTCTCACCGTTGGCTGCCAAGCCGCAGAGCGCTTCGGCGGCGGCAACGGCTTGAGCCGGGGTGTCGAAGATGATCCCGACCTGCCGAAGCGACGAGATGAACTCTGTACTGTCGACGGCGCTGACCTCCACCGCATTGGGGTCAGCGTGCCCGGGCGCGGCGAGAGCGAGCGCGGCGGCGGCGATCGGGACTAACAACAGCTTCATCGGGTTCCTCCTGGGGCGGCCGAGGTCGTGAGGCATCAGTACCGCGTCAGCCGAGCGCGGACTGCGATCCGGCAAGCGCACTGTCCTCGTCGTCGAGGACGTGCACCGCGTGGATGCCCGGCTTCAGGGACAGCTTCGCGACAAGCTCGTCGAGGCCGGCCTGGTCGACGTTCCAATGCTGGACCACGTCCGGCGTCTGCTGCAATTGCGCGATCACCTGGTCGAGTGGGACCGGCGCCTCGCGGTCCTTGATGTTGGTCGACACCACACGGGCGACCGGGGCCACCGTGCGGGTGGCCGGCGCGCCCAACGCGCCACCGGCCGCACTGCCCAGGGCTGCCGGGGCGAGCATGCCCGGAACGGTTCCCGCTGCGGGGGCGGCGCCCAGCGCGGTCTGCGGCAGCGAGGTGGAGGCGAGCTGGATCGCCGAAGTGGCGCTGGCCCAGTTCGGCGGCACCGACAACGCACCCACGCGCATCGCGCTGCCCGCAGCGGCCCCTGCTGCCCTGCTCAGACCGGCGCCCGCGGTCAACCCGGAGCTGTGCAGGCCGCCGAGCGCCGACTTCGGAATCACCGGGACCACCGCCTTGTACCCGGACCGGAACTGGGTGATCCCCATGTTGGTACTGGCATGGACGGCGTTGACCCACCCGGTCTGGCCGCTGACACCGTTGGCCAGCGAGAGGTGGCTCTCCCACAAGTTATGCGTGTAGGTGGTCCCGGTGAGGCCGTCGATCATGTTCTGCCAGCCGGTGTTATAGCCCGATGTCCACGAGTTGATCTCTTTGGTGATCAGCTGGATCAGGTCGGGTTCAGCGGAGGCCTCCGCGCTTCCCGGGTCGCCGTTGGTGGTCCGCGGCGCCGCGGTGAACGAGGTCAGATTTGTGGCCTCCGCCGACGCGCCGGCGTACCCGAGCATGGCGGCCACGTCTTGCGCCCACATCCGGCCGTATTCCGCCTCGACAGCGGCGATCGCGGTGCTGTTCTGCCCGAGAATGTTGGTGGCCACCAGCGAGGCCAGCTGGCTGCGGTTGGCGGCGATCGCCGGCGGCGGCACGATTCCCGCGAAGGCCGATTCGTAGGCCGCCGCTGCGGCCGACGCCTGGGCGGCGGTCTGCTCAGCCTGTGCCGCCGTGGTCGACAACCACGTCACATACGGTGCGGCTGCGGCCGCCATGGCCGCGGCCGCCGGTCCCTGCCAGCCGCCACTGAGGCTTGCCAGTGCCGCTTGGTAGGAGGATGCGGCAGCGTGCAGCTCGGCGCCCAGCCCCGACCAGGCCGCCGCCGCGGCGAACAGTGGGTCAGCACCCGGTCCCGAATACAGCTGGCCTGAGATGACCTCTGGGGGCTGCGCTGCGAAACTCTGAAAAACCATGAACGCGTCCTGCTTTCGTTATTTCGCGATCGGCGGGATGACGATGACGGTGGCGGTAGTGGCGATATCGGGCCCCGTCTGGTTGTTGGTGACGTGACTGATTGCGCTGATCGCGCGGGTGGCGGTGGCACCCGCGGCCTGACGTATCGGTGTGCCGATCGCCCGCCCAGCCAGGCTTGACAGCGCCATCTGGCCGGCCAGCACGCCCTCGCCGTTCACCGCGAGTGCCGGGGCGGCCTCGAGCACGCTGGCCTGCAGCGCCACTGTGGCGGTCTTGACCGCCGGAACGGCGCTGGCCCAACTGGAAGGCACCGACAACGACCCAATCAGACCGGCCCGGCCCACGGCCCCCGACACCGCCGCCGGAACGGCGTGCGAGCCGCTCAACAGCGGGCTGGACAACAACGGTGACAACGCACCGACGATCGGTTTTGGGCTGAGCGTGCTGCTCAGATTGCCGAGTGCATTGGCCACCGCCGGGATGCTGATGGCCATCTGGTAGACGCTCCGGGCAGAGCTCAGGGCGTTGATACCGTAGGGGCCGTTCGCGGTGCTGATCACGCCGGTGAGGGTCTTGATGATCGCCTGGTAGTCGTCCACGATCTGGGTGGGCGTCAGCGGATTCGTAATCATGTTCTGCAGCGCGTTCGGGATCTGCGTGAGGAAGTCGGACAGGCTCGACTGCGTATTCGAGGCCGCTGCGGACTGCGCCGCGTTGGTGACCGCCGCTGACTGACTGGCCTGGCCGCTGCTGTTGGTGGTCTCCGGCGGGGCGTTGAACGGCTCCAGCTGGCTGGCGGTCGCCGACGAGCCGGCGTAGGCGTACATCGCGGCCGCATCCTGCGCCCACATTTCGCCGTACTGCGCTTCGGTCGCCGCAATCGCCGGAGCGTTCTGTCCGAGGAAGTTGGTGGCCACCAGCGAGGCAAGCAGGGCGCGGTTGGCCGCGATCACCGGCGGTGGCACGGTCGCGGCGTACGCGGCCTCATAGGCGCCGGCCGCTGCCGTGGCCTTCAGCGCCGTCTCCTCGGCCCCCACGGCGGTGGCCTTCAGCCACGCCGCGTACGGGGCGGCCGCTGCCGACATCGATGCCGCGGAGGGCCCCTGCCACGCCGAGTCCGCGAGGTCGGCTATCACCGAGGCGTACGACGTGGCGGTGTAGTGCAGCTCGGTCGCCATCGCCGACCAGTTCGCGGCGGCGGCCAGCAACGGTGCCGAGCCGGGGCCGGCATACATTCGCGCGGAGTTGACCTCTGGCGGGAGTGCCCCGAAATCCATGAATGCCCTGCCCCTCTAGCCAAGTAATGAACGGACCCACCCGAGTTGCGTCACGCAACGGCTTGCCAGGTTCCTGGCAATTCGGGTGGGTCAGAACCAACCGCAGACAACTGTTCGTATGGCCTGAAGGTTAATCGGGGACGAACAGGCCCTGAAGTCGGCGACGTGGCAGTTCAGGGCCGTTTCGGCGACGTTTCACCGGTCTCACCGGTACCGCCTGCGCACGCCGGCGGAGGTGTTTTTTACCACCGCAAACTGCATAAATGCCCCAATCGAGCTGTCAACAGCTGACGGCGCAGTCACCGTCCACGGGCCGCCGTCGACCATAAGAATCTCGGCGCGAGAAACTCGGCCCTGGCCGAGATCGGAAATTTCTGCGGCTGAGCCCTTAGGCCTTGACGATGGACACCCGCACGCCGTCCCCGATTTCCACGGGGTCGGCCGGCTCGCCGAATTCGAAACTGGTCGCCAAGATCTCTCCTGCGATCAACTCGGCGTGATTCTGCGCCCATTCCCGCCGCTGCTCGGGCACCGCGATCACCACGCTGATCCGGTCGGAGACCTCAAGGCCGCTGGATTTGCGCAGCTCTTGCAGTTCGCGGATCCGATCCTTGGCCCAGCCTTCGGCTTCCAGCTCGGGCGTCACGGCGCTGTCGAGCACCACCAGGCCTGCGCCCTCAGGCAGCGCCACGGTGTATTCCGGGTCGGCGGCCACCAGTTTGGAGGTGTACTCGTTGTCCAGCAACACCACCGGACCCGCGCTCAAGGTCCCGTCGGGGTTCACGACGCCCTCGCCGGCCTTCACCGCCTTGATAGCGGCCTGGACATCCTTGCCCACGCGGGGACCGGCCACCTTCGCGTTGACCGCCAGATCGAATCGCCCGTAGCGCGCGATGTCATCGGTCAACTCGACGGCCTTGACGTTGAGCTCGTCGGCGATCAGGTCGGTGAACGGTGCCAGCCGCTGCGGGTCGTCGACGGCGACGGTGAGTTTGGGCAGCGGCAACCGGACCCGCAGCTGGTGCGCCTTGCGCACCGACGACGCCGCCGAACAGACCTCGCGGACCTGATCCATTGCCGCCACCAGCGCGGCATCGGCGGGCAGATCGGCGGCCTCGGGCCAGTCGGTCAGGTGCACCGAGCGTTCCCCGGTGACACCGCGCCAGATCACCTCGGTGGTCAGTGGCAGCAGCGGCGCGGCCAGTCGCGCGGTGATCTCCAGCACGGTGTGCAGCGTGTCGATCGCGTCGGCGTCCTCGTCCCAGAACCGCTGCCGGGACCGCCGCACATACCAGTTGGTCAGCGCCTCGGTGAACTGGCGCAGTTGCTCACAGGCGCCGGAGATATCGCAGACATCCAGGGCCTGGGTCAGGTCGTCGCGCAGCGATGCCAGCTTGGCCAGGATGTAGCGATCCAGGACGTGCTGCGAATCGGTGCGCCAGACACCGGGTTTCGGGGCGTACAGCGTCAAGAAGGTGTAGGCGTTGGTCAGCGGCAGCATCACCTGGCGTACGCCCTCGCGGATGCCCGCCTCGGTGACGATCAGGTTTCCGCCGCGCAGGATGGGCGAGGCCATCAGGAACCAGCGCATGGCGTCGGAGCCGTCGCGGTCGAACACCTCGCTGACATCCGGGTAGTTGCGCAACGACTTGCTCATCTTCTGCCCGTCGCTGCCCAGCACGATGCCATGCGCCACACAGGTTTTGAATGCCGGACGGTCGAACAGCGCGGTCGCCAGCACATGCATCATGTAGAACCAGCCGCGGGTCTGGCCGATGTATTCGACGATGAAGTCGCCCGGGTAATGGGCAGTCTGCCCTCCGCCGCCGTCGAACCACTCAGAGTTCTCGAACGGATAATGCACCTGGGCATAGGGCATCGAGCCGGAGTCGAACCAGACATCGAGCACGTCGGGGATGCGTCGCATCGTCGACTGGCCGGTCGGGTCGTCGGGGTTGGGCCGGGTCAGCTCGTCGATGTAAGGCCGATGCAGATTGTCTGGCCGCACCCCGAAGTCGCGCTCCAGCTCATCGAGGCTGCCGTAGACGTCGATTCGCGGATAGGCCGGATCGTCGGATTTCCACACCGGAATCGGCGTGCCCCAGTAGCGGTTTCGGGAGATCGACCAGTCGCGCGCGCCGCGCAGCCAGTTGCCGAAGATCCCATCCTTGATGTGCTCGGGATACCAGGTGATCTCTTCATTGAGTTCGACCATTCGGTCCCGGAACTCGGTGACCCGGACGAACCACGACGACACCGCCTTGTAGATCAGCGGGTTACGGCAGCGCCAGCAGTGCGGGTACGGGTGCTCGTAGGTCTCGTGGCGCACCAACACCGCGCCGTTGGCAGCGGCCGGCCCGGTGCCGTTCTTCAGATCGGCGATGATCGCCTTGTTCGCGTCGAAGACATGCTGGCCGACGTAATCCGGGACGGTGGCGTCGAAGCGGCCCTTGGCGTCCACCGGAGTGACCGGGGTGATGCCGGCCGGGTCGGTGGTGTTCTTGTCGTCCTCGCCGTAGGCGGGTGCCAGGTGCACGATGCCGGTGCCGTCCTCGGTGGACACGAAATCGGCGGCCAGCACTCGGAAGGCGTTCGCCGAATCCATGAAATACGGGAACGGCGGCGCATAGCGCATGTCGAGCAACTCCGAGCCGCGGTAGCTGCCCAGCACCTGCGCCTGGTCGCCCTCGCCCAGGCCCAGCTCGCGTGCGTAGGCACCCAGCCGCGCCTCGGCGAGCAGGTAGCGCCGCTCGCCCGCCGCGACCAGCACATAGGTCACATCGGGGTTGACCGCCACCGCTTGGTTGGATGGCAATGTCCACGGGGTGGTGGTCCACACCAACAGGTGAGCACCCTCGAGTTCACCGGCCGGTCCCCCGCTAACGATCCGGAACCCGACGGTCAGCGCCGGGTCTTGGCGGCTCTTGTAGACGTCGTCGTCCATCCGCAGCTCATGGTTGGACAGCGGGGTCTCGTCGCGCCAGCAGTACGGCAGCACCCGGTAGCCTTCGTAAGCCAGGCCCTTGTCCCAGAGCTGCTTGAACGCCCACAGCACCGACTCCATGAACGGCAGGTCGAGGGTCTTGTAGTCGTTGTCGAAGTCCACCCAGCGGGCCTGGCGGGTGACATAGGCCTGCCACTCGGAGGTGTAGCGCAGCACCGAATCCCGGCATGCCTGGTTGAACGCGGCGATGCCCATGGCGTCGATCTGCGACTTGTCGGTGATGCCGAGCTGGCGCTCCACCTCCAGCTCGGCCGGCAGCCCGTGGGTGTCCCAGCCGAACCGGCGCTCCACCTTGTAGCCACGCATGGTGCGGTAGCGCGGCACGATGTCCTTGACGTAGCCGGTCAGCAGATGCCCGTAGTGCGGCAGGCCGTTGGCAAACGGTGGCCCGTCGTAGAAGACGTATTCTTGCGCGCCGTCGCGGCGGGCGATGCTGGCCCGGAAGGTGTCGTCGGCGGCCCAGTAGTCCAGGACGGCGGCTTCAGCCGCCGGGAAGTCGGGGGCGCCGGCGGTCGGCTTCGGATAGCTGCGTTCGCTCACGGTGTGTCGTCTCCCAAGGGCCCGGCCCGGGGACGACGCCGCGCGGTTGCGCGAGCGCCGCGGTACCACCCCGCTTGCCGCACTCCCGTCCTGGGGCGCGACCGCTCGATGTAAGGCTGTGACGGGCCGTCCCGTTCGGTTCTACTGAGCCGATCCCTGGGCGGTGCGGCTGTTCTTCCGAAGGCTCCCCGGTGATTGCCGGTTCAATGCCGTTGGTCGCAAGTCTAAAGCCTGCCACCAACACCGGCTCTGGCAGGGCTGGGGCTTCTACACTGTTCAACGTGGCTTTCAGCCCGTCCTACGCCCGCGATGTGGTGCTGCCGCTGGCGTCGGCGGCCTACACCGTGATGTCCGGAGCCGCGCCCACGCTGCCGCCCGGGTTCAGCCAGACCGCCCTGATCAAGGCCGACCAGGCATACTTGGCGGCGCTGCCCGAGCAGCATCCTGCGACGGCGATGGCCAAGGACACCAACATCTTTGGGTTGATGGGCCGCGACACCACCAGCGGCACGGCGTTCATCGCATTTCGTGGCAGCTCCGATGTGGCGGACTGGATCGCCGATTTCGACTTCATCCCGGCGCCGTATGCGCCGGTGGCGGGTTTCGGCCAGGTGCATGCCGGCTTTCAGGACATCTACGGCTGCGTCCGAGCCTCGATCGCCGCCAACCTGGCCGCCGCGACCAGCGGGTGCAGCCAGATCCTCATCACCGGGCACAGCCTGGGGGCCACCCTAGCGGTTCTGGCCGCGCCGGACATCGACCAAGGCATGCCCCCGAACACCATCGAGCCGCGGCTGACCACCTTCGGCGGCCCACGCGTCGGCGTGCCTGACTTCAAGGCGGCGTTCGATGCAGCCATCGAATGCTGTTATCGGGTGGTGAATTTCCTCGACATCGTCCCGCTGGTTCCGCCTGCGCCGTATGTGCACGTGGGCGCCGAGATCGCCGTGGACAGCGGCGGTGCGATCGACATCGGCTGGCGGCACAGCCTGGCCGGCTATCACGCCGGCCTCTCGGCGCTCATCGCCGCCGAAGGCTAACCGCTCAGGCCGCTCCCCGTGCGCAGGTCCACCCTTCGGGCATCCGCCCGGCAGCCAGAAATTCGGCCACCTCTGCAGCCACTTCCGGCGCCAGCCCGGTGTCGGCGGCCGGGTAGATCACCGGCTCCTCCACCTTGTTGTGGTCGGCGAGCTGGTCCAGCAGCCGGCAGCAAGCGCCGCGCAGGGTGGCCTGGTCGGCGCCGGCGCGGGCCAGATCGTCGAGGGCGTTCATGGTGCGCCAGATCTCGCCGTGACCCCGGATCATCCCGAAGACCGCCATCATGTGCGCGCCCCTGCTGATCGGCGGGAACAACAGCTGTTCCTCCAGGTAGATGTGGCGTCGCAGCACAGCCAGCGTTGCGCGCAGGCCGTCGGCGTCGACGCACCCGCCCTCGATACCCGCCAGGAAAGCCCTGATTCCGGCGTCGATCTGCAGATGCTCACGCTCCAAGGCGGCCGAAAGGGCTTGATCGGACATGTATGGCCTCTCCCCTCCGGCCCGCGGGCGGGCACCGTTGACCGCCGCGTCGGACCCGCGAAGAATTTCTACAATCAGGACTCGTTTAAATCTAGCCCACGCGGTAGCGCGCTGACCAGAGCCGGTTCAGCACCAGCTCAGTGGTCGACCTCTTCCTCCGGAGGCTGGATCGCGGCCAGCACCTCGGTGGCCCGGTCTTCGGCCGACGGCTTCGCCGGACCACCGGACAGCTCCGGGAACGCCGTAGCAACCATGTCCTCGAAGGTGCGGTCATTCGCGTCGGACTTGCCTTCTGGGGCAGCCGCGGCGGGCGGCACAGCCACCGGCCGCGCCCGCGCGGGGTGCTCCCGCACATTCAGCGGCCACCAGAACCACCGCCCCAGCAGCGCCGCCATCGAGGGCATCATGAACGAGCGCACCACCAGCGTGTCGAACAACAGACCGAGTCCGATCGTGGTGCCCACCTGGCCCACCACCCGCAGATCACTGACCAGCATCGAGGCCATGGTGAAGGCGAACACCAGCCCGGCAGCCGTGACGACCTTGCCGGTGCCGCCCATGGTGCGGATGATGCCGGTCTTCAGCCCGGCACCCATCTCCTCTTTGAACCGCGCGACCAGAAGCAGGTTGTAGTCACAGCCCACCGCCAACAGGATGATCACCGACATCACCATCACCAGCCAGTGCAGGTGGATGCCGAAGATGTACTGCCACAGCAGTACCGACAACCCGAACGATGCCCCCAGCGACGCCAACACCGTCCCGACGATCACCACCGAGGCGATGAAGCTGCGCGTGATGAGCAGCATGATGATGAAAATGATTGCTAGCGAGGTGATTCCGGCAATCAGTAGGTCGTAGTCGGCGCTGCCCTGCAAGTCGTTGAAGAGCGCGGCGGTGCCGGCCACGTACACCTTGGCGGTCGACAGCGGAGTGCCCTTCAAGGACTCGGTGGCCGCCTTCTTGATCAGGTTGACCCGTGCCATGCCCTCCGGAGTCGCCGGGTAGCCGTCGTGGGTGATGAAAAAGCGCGCCGCGTGCCCATCCGGCGACAGGAACAGCTGGACCACGCGTTTGAAGTCCGGGTTATCGAAGGCCTCCCGAGGCAGGTAGAACGAGTCGTCGCTCTTCGCCGCGTCGAAGTCCTGACCCATCGCGGCCGAGTCGCCGCCGACCTCCTCGAGCTGCGCCATGATCCCCGACATGGTGCTGTGCAACGTCAGCATCATCGTCTGCAGGCTGCGGAGCGCCGCGATCTGCGCCGGCATCATCTCCAACAGCTGCGGCGTCACCACATCGATGTTGCTCATGTCGGGCGCCAGTTCGTTGATCTTGTCGGTGAGCAGCATGGTGCCGTCCATCGACGCATATGCCGCGCGCAGCGACAAGCAGGTCGAATCACTGGCGCAATTCTGTTGCTTCTCAATGGATTCACGAAGCGACTTGGAGTTCTCGTTCAAGTCGGTGATGTCGCCGCGCACCTGCTGGGCCAGGTCCATCGCCTCCTGCGAGACACCGGTCGCGTGATGAGTGCTGGTGCCCAACTGCTGCATCAGCCCGTACATCCGCTGCAGCGAGGCGATGGTGCCCTCGAGATCGTTGGCCTGCTGGCGCATGTCGGCCACCCGGCTCTTGACGAAGTCCAGGTTCTGCATCTGCCCGGCACTTTGCATGCTGAGCAGGAACGGAATCGAGGTGTGACCGAGCGGGGTGCCCTCCGGCCGAGTCACTCCCTGCACCATGGCAACACCCTCGACCGCGAAGACGCTCTTGGCCAGCTTGTTGAGCACCAGGAAGTCCGCGGAATTGCGCATGTCGTGATCGGATTCGATCAGCAGCACTTCCGGCAGCAGGCGCGATTCCGGGAAGTGCCGCGCCGCGGCCGCCCAGCCGAGGTTGGCCGGGGTGTCCTGCGGGATGAACGACGGATCCTTGTAGCTCACCTTGTAGCCGGGCAGGGCGAGCAGTCCGATGAGTGCGATCGCGCAGGCGGCCACGAAGATGGGGCCGGGCCAGCGCACGATCGCCGTGCCCACTTTGCGCCAGCCGCGGTCGGACATCTTGCGCCGGGGTTCGAGCAGTCCGCGGCGCGTGGCGACCGCCAGGACCGCCGGAACCAGCGTCAGCGCGATCGCCACCGCGACCAGCATGCCGACCGCACAGGGCACGCCCATGGTCTGAAACACCGGCAACCGGGTGAAGCTCAGGCAGAAGGTCGCGCCGGCGATGGTCAGGCCGGAGGCCAGTACGACATGGGCGACACCGCGATAGGTAGTGAAGTAGGCCGTCTCCGGGTCCTCGCCGGCATGGCGGGCCTCGTGGTAGCGGCCGATGAAGAAGATGCCGTAGTCGGTGCCGGCGGCGATCGCCAACGTCACCAGGATGTTGATCGCGAACGTGGACAGGCCGATCAGATCGTAGTGCCCCAGGAAGGCGACGATTCCCCGTGCCGCCGCCAATTCGACCCCGACCACGGCCAGCAGCAACGCGACGGTGCTGAAGGATCGGTAGAGCAGCAGCAGCATCAGCGAGATCACCGAGACGGTGGCCACCAGGATCTTGAGCACCGCTCGGTCGCCGCTGGAGTTCATGTCGGTGACCATCGGCGCCGGGCCGGTCACGTAGGCCCGGACCCCCTCGGGCGCCGGTGTGCGGGCCACGATGTCGCGGACTGCCTCGACCGAGTCGTTGGCCAGCGCCTCACCCTGGTTTCCGGCGAGGTTCAGCTGTACCAAGGCGGCCTTGCCGTCGGAACTTTGGGCGCCCCCCGCGGTCAGCGGATCGCCCCAGAAGTCCTGGATGTGCTGAACGTGCGTGGTGTCGGCGTTGAGCTGGGCGATCAGCTCGTTGTAGTAGTGGTGCGCGGCATCGCCGAGGGGCTCGTCGCCTTCGATGACGATCATCGCCGCGCTGTCGGTGTTGGACTCCGCGAAGTCGTGCCCGAGCCGGGCCATCGCCTGGATGGACGGTGAGTCTTTGGCGCTCAACGACACCGGGTGTTCTTTGGCGACCTGTTCCAGCGGCGGCACCGCGACGCTCACCAACGCGGTGAGGGCCACCCAGCCCAGGATGATCGGCCACGCGAATCGGCGAACGAAGGCGGCCGCGGCCGACCGCTCGTGGCTCGGGTGGTGTGTACGCGTCACTGCCCCAGGCCCCTCACCTGACAATGTGCCCAAACGATCACTGTAACCCCCTGTTCAGGACCGTAGCAGCGGAAGCTATCCGATCAGATAGTCCGAGAGTGGGAAGTGGTCCTGCTCCTTCACGGCGCTGCGCACCGAGGTGGGCCGGAACAGCGGCGCCTCCCCGGTGGTCTGGTTGAACCAATAGGAATTCGATGTCGCGCAGTTGCCGAGGTGGAACACCGAGCTGTCCAGCAGGCCCATCATCCGCTCGTAGAACCGGGCGTTGGCCTCCTCGGTGACTTCGAACGTCTGCGCTTGGCGCCGCTGCACCTCACCGAACAGCCGGTTCATGTGCCGGGTCTGATATTCCACGGTGTTGAACCAGGACAACCCGACCCAGGAGAACGGGCTGGCCATGTTGATGAAGTTCGGGAACTGCGGGGCGGTCATGCCCTGGTATGCCTGGAAACGCGTCTCACGCCACCACTTGCCCAGGTTGCGACCGCCGCGACCGATCACCTCGATCGCCGGCAGGTTGCCCTCCCAGACGTCGTATCCCGTCGCCAGCACCAGGGTGTCGATCTCGCGCTTTGTGCCGTCCCGCGCCACGATGCCGTCGGGTTCGATCCGCTCGATTCCCTCGGTCACCAGGTGCACATTCGGCTTGGCGAATGTCGGGTAGTAATTGTTGGAGATCGACGGACGCTTGCAGCCGAAGTCGAAGTCGGGCGCCATCTTGCGGGCGAGCTCGGGATCCCGCACCGAGCGCCGCCGATGCCGTGCGGACTGGGCCGCCATCGCCTTGTTGAGGAACTTGAAGCGCCGGTAACGCCACATCGTCAGCACCATCATGAAGTCCGTGGTGTTGTCGGTGAGCCACCGGACAATGCGCTGGGTGAACGGCACCCGGGCGAACATCCGTTGCACCACCGGCGGGAACACCACGTCGGACTTGGGCGTCACCAGGATCGGGGTGCGCTGATACACCGTCAGATCGGCGACCTCGTTGGCCAGCTCGGGGATCACCTGGATCCCGGTGGACCCGGTTCCGATGACCGCCGCCTGGCGGCCCGCCATCGAGTAGTCGTGATCCCACTCCGCGGTGTGCACGACATGGCCGGCGAACGTGTCGATGCCGGGGATGTCGGGAATCTTCGGCTGACACAGGAAGCCAGTGGCGACGATGAGGAACTGCGAGGTCAGCGTCTCGCCGCCGGCCAGCGACGTCCGCCACAGTTTGGCGTCCTCGTCCCACTGGGCGCCGTCAACCGTGGTGTTGAAGCGCATGAAGCGCCTCACGTCGTACTTGTCCGCCACATGCTCGGCATAGGCCTGGACCTCATTGCCGGGGGCAAACAGCCGCGACCAGTAGGGGTTGGGTTCGAACCAGTAGGAATAAGTAGTAGAAGGCTGGTCGACGGAGAGCCCCGGGTAGTGGTTGACCCGCCATGTTCCGCCCAACCCGTCCAGGCGGTCGACGATCACGATGTTGTCGTAGCCCAGCTTGTTGAGCTGGATGGCCGCACCGATGCCGCCGAAGCCCGCGCCCACGATGACGGCGTCATATTGCTGGGTCCCCATAAGGTGAACACGCTACCGCAATGCCCTAGTGTGGCGCTGTGCGCGCAGGTCAGCGGGACAAAGACTGAGCCTCGCCTGAATATAAACTAATGGCCGCTGCTCGGTCGCGAGATGGCGGCAATCACAGCGAAGTGCGGCGTCTCGCCTTAATGATTTGCCAATCTCCACGCTACGATTTGGCCAAGCCGCGGCGCCTGCGGGCACCCGGACGCACTGACGGGGAGAGTGTTCGCCAATGGCGATATGGATGGACATCTTGGGGACGGCGACCGCGCTGTTGGTTGCCGGTTCGGTGCTGATCGGCATCGTTCGCGCAGTGGGTCGCTACCGGCGCAACATGGATGTCGCCGATGACGCCGAATATTCGGCGACGCTGGAGAGTTTGTCGGCGAGCTCCGTGCGACGCCGCTTCGATCCCTTCACCGACATCGATTGGGACGCGCCCGAGCATGCCATCGTCGCCGACGACCCACGGTGGGTGTTGACCGACGACCCGCTGGCACGCACCGACTGGTACCGCAGCCAGCCGTTGGAGAGGCAGATCGCCATCGGGATGTGGCGACAGGCCAACATCGCCAAGGTCACCCTGCAGTTCGAGAGCATGCTGATCCGGGGTCTGGTGCAGTACGCCTCACGGGTGCCCAACGGCTCGCCTGAACATCGCTACTGCATGCACGAGACTGTCGAAGAGTGCAACCACGTCCTGATGTTTCAGGAGCTGGTGAATCGGATCGGCTTCGATGTTCCGGGCATGCAGTGGTGGATGCGCCTTCTCTCACCGCTGATGCCGCTGTACGCCGGTCCGTTTCCCAACGTGTTCTTTTTCGGCGTCCTGGCCGGCGAGGTACCGGTCGACGTGATCCAGACCAACGCGCTGCGGGAGGCAGAGGCAGGCCATCCGGTAGTGAAGAAGGTCATGGCCATTCACGTCGCCGAAGAGGCGCGTCACATCTCGTTCGCCCACACCTACCTGCGCAAGCGCGTTCCCCACGTGTGGCGGATCAACCGGTTTTGGATGTCGCTGTACGTCCCATTCGTGATGCGGCTGCTGGCAAAACCGATGGTGGTGCTGCCCGGCCGCTTCTTCCGGTATTTCGACGTCCCCCGATCGGTGCGTAGGCAGCTGCGGGCCGGTTCACCCGAGTTGAGACGGGCTCTGCAAGACACCTTCGCCGACATCCGGATGCTCTGCGAGGACATCGGTTTGATGTCTCCGGCGGGACGTCTGATGTGGCGCGTCTGCAAGATCGACGGGGCGCCGTCACGCTACCGCGGTGAACCGCGCCGCGCGCCGGCTCCCGCCCCGGTCACCGTCGGATAGCGCGGACACTGACCTGTGCCATACTTTCGGTATGGTGCGTTCCCCATCTGAGACCTTGGAAAAAGTCGGTGCCGATCTGGTGTACCGCATCTCGGCGATGCCGCTGTACAAAAAGGCCTTCAAGTACTGGTACCCGTTCATGACCAAGCGGATGGGGCATGACGACGTCGTCTTCCTCAACTGGGGCTACGAGCAGGACCCGCCGCTGGGTCTGAAGCTCGATGAGGCCGACGAACCCAACCGGTACTCGATCCAGCTCTATCACCAGACCGCCACCCAGATCGACCTGGCCGGCAAGAAGGTGCTCGAAGTCAGCTCCGGCCACGGTGGCGGCGCGTCCTTCCTGGCACGCACCCTCAAGCCGGCCTCCTACACCGGCCTGGACTTCAACCCTGACGGCGTCGCCTTCTGCCAGAAACGCCACCAGGTGCCTGGCTTGGACTTCGTGCAGGGTGACGCGCTGAATCTGCCGTTCCCGGACAACACGTTCGACGCGGTGGTCAACGTCGAGGCCTCACACATCTACCCGGACTTCGCGCAGTTCGTCCGTGAGGTGGGCCGGGTGCTGCGTCCTGGCGGGCACTTCCTGCACACCGACTTCCGCGCCAAAGAGGACATCGAGTCCTGGCAGCAGACCCTGGCCACCCCGCCGCTGCGGCTGATCAACGAACGCGACATCAGCCGCGAGGTCGTTCGTGGCCTGGCAGCCAACTCGCCGCGCTCCAACGACCTGATCAACGAGCGGATGCCGTTCTTCCTGCGCCGCTTCGCCCGCGAGTTCGCCGTGGTGGAAGGGTCGCTGTTCTACCGCGACCTGGATCGCGGGGAGATCACCTACCGCATTTTCGACCTCGTCAAAGACTGAGGACGCCGCGTCGAAGCGCCGGAGCAGATCGGGACACACGTCCGGCGCTCCGGCGCTTCTTTGCTGACCGACGTCCCTTCAGACGACGGAGGAAACCGGGTTAGGGTGGCGCCTACGGCCAATCGCGGCCCAATCGGGCTCCAAACCCGACGATCGTGACGAGGGGCTTGCCTAGATGGATCAGAAGGAACTGACGCGCCGGCTTCGTTTCCGCGCCAGCCTGCTCAAGATCGGCACCGACGGGCTGATCGGCGTGGTCCGCGACCGGGCGACCGCCTACCGGTACGCCGTGACCAGACGCGAAACGGCACCGCTGACTGACTTCGACCCGTTCGCCCGCGAGACGATGCGGGACCCATACCCGGGATATCGCACGCTGCTCTCCGGCCCGAAGGTCTGGTACAGCCGCAAGCGCGGCATCTGGATCATCCCGGGTTACGACGAGGTCCGCCAGGCGTTGCGCGACGACGAGGCGTTGTCCTCGGCGGAGAGCCAGGCCCGCTTCCGGGTCCGGCTGCAGACCATGAACGCCACCGACCCGCCGGTGCACACTCGGCTGCGCCGGTCAGTATCTCGGGCCTTCACCCCCCGCGCGATGAAATCGTGGGAGATCAACATCAACCGCGCGGCCGACGAACTCGTCGCCGAGATGATCAAACGCGGACGCGTCGAGATCGTGGCCGACCTAGCCAAACCCCTGCCGAACCGGCTGATCACCATGATGCTGGCGATACCGCAGGAGGACCGCCACCAGTTCCTGGAGTGGGCCGACACCATCAATGAGGCCGCGTTCGCGCCGCTGTCGTTGCGCGGGATGACGATGAACATGCGCTCGAGTCAGGCGGTCATCGCGATGCACCGCAGCCTTGACCCGATGATCAAGGCGCGCCGCGAGGCACCCGGCGACGACCTGATCTCGATGCTGGCGGCGCCCAGCGGCGACGACACCCTCTCCGATGACGAGGTGTTCTGGACCGCGTCGATGCTCGTCGGCGCCGGCAGCGAAACCACGACAAATCTGATCTCCGGGTTGTTTCTGACGCTGGCACAGCGCCCGGACGTCTACACCCGGCTACGCGAGCACCCCGAACTGATTCCCGCGGCGATCGAAGAACAGCTGCGGCTGGTCTCCCCCGTTCAAGGCTTCTACCGAACGGCAACCCGCGACTATCGAGTCGGCGAGCACGTCATCCCGGCCGGTGCGCGGGTATTGGTGCTGTATGCGGCCGGCAACCGCGACCCTCTGCACTACCCCGATCCCGACACTTTCGACCTGGACCGCAATCCGACCGACCACCTCGCATTCGGTGGCGGGGCTCACTACTGCCTGGGCACCCACCTGACCCGCATCGAGGTGAGCCGGGTACTGACGCAACTGATTCCCCATGTCAAAGAGATCCGGCTCGACGGGGAGTACCGCTACCTGGTTAATGCGACCATGCGCGGCCTGGAGCACCTGCCCGTCGAGTTGGTGCCCGCCGAGACCGGTGTGGACCCCTCGCCCGCACAGTCCGGCAACATCGGCACCCGATGAGCGCCCAGCCCGTAGCGCTGGTCACCGGGGCGACGAGCGGGATTGGCGAGGCAACCGCCGATCGGTTGCAGGCCGCCGGTTACCGGGTCTTCGCGGTGGGACGCAATCCCGAAGCGCTGCAACGACTTGCGGCGCGTGGACTGAACGCCCGCGCGCTCGACGTCACTGATGAGGTTGCGGCGGATCGGCTCATCGCCGAGATCGAATCCGATCATGGCGCGGTAGATGTGCTGGTCAACAGCGCAGGATTTCCGCTCACATGTCCGCTCGAGCAACTGGCTCTCGACGACCTGCGCAACCTCTTCGAGACGAATGTGGTTGCGTCGCTTCACTTAGCCCAGGCAGTGCTGCCGGGAATGCGGCAGCGCGGGTCCGGGGTCATCGTCAACATCGGCAGCACCGGTGGGCGTTTTGCCAGCCCGGGCGCCGGCGGCTATCACGTGATCAAGTACGGCATGGAGGCGCTATCCCTTTCCCTGCGTGCCGAAGTGGCGCCGTTCGGGGTGCGTGTGGTGCTGCTCGACCCGACCGCTGTGCGGACGCCGTTCGTCACCTCGCAGCAGGAAGCTCGTCCGTCCTATGCCGCCGATGACCCCTACGGCGGCTTCAAGATCCGTTACGCCGACAACACCCGTCAGCTCTCGGCCAAGCGCGGCGTGATGATCGAACCCGACGTGGTCGCGCGCGCTGTACTGCGCGTAGTTCGGGCCAAGAATCCCCGGCCGCGCTACGTGGTTGGACTGTCCGGCAAGGCCACGGTGTTTGCCCGCTCCCTGCTGACCGACCGAATGTGGGACCGAATCCTGATGCGCGGATTACGCGACTGAGGGCGCCGCAGCCATAGGCCCCGGCCTCGGCGCGCTCGCGCGAATCGTGAGATACTTTTTCGATGGTCACGATGAACCGCCTGATCTTCAATCCGGTATCCCACCGCGTCATGACGAACCCGTTCGTCTACCACTTGCTGTTCACCTCGTTTGTGACCAAGCGGTTCTCGACTCAGACCAAGATGCTCAGCGGTGACGACTGGTTGTTCCTCAACTACGGCTACGAAGAGGACCCGCCGATGGCGGTGCCGCTGGAAGCCGCGGACGAGCCCAACCGGTTCTTCATTCAGCAGTACCACCGCACCGCCGCCCAGGCTGATCTGGCCGGCAAGAAGGTGCTCGAGGTCAGCTGTGGACACGGGGGCGGTGCGTCCTACGTGGCCCGCACCTTCAAGCCCGCCTCCTACACCGGCTTGGACCTCAATGAGACCGCCATCGAGTTCTGCCGGCAGCGCCACCAGCTGCCCGGGATGGACTTCGTGCAGGGCGACGCCGAGAACCTGCCCTTCGAGGACGGCTCGTTCGACGTGGTCTTCCAAGTAGAGGCGTCGCACCTGTACCCGCACCCGGCCAAGTTCTTCAACGGCGCGGCGCGGGTGCTGGCCCCGGGTGGGCACTTCCTCTACACCGATTTCCGCCGCCGCAGCGAGCTGGCCCGCTGGGATGCCGAGCTGGCCGACACGGGATTGCGCCTGGTGTCGCAGGAGGACATCAGCATGGACGTGTTGCGCGGAAATGAGAAGAACTTGGCCCGCAAGCAGGACATGATCGCCCACCACGGCGGTCTGGCCCGCTTCGCCAGCGCCGCAACCGACTGGACCTTCAACGGCGCGTTGAAGAACGGCGAGTTCGTCTACCGCCTGTACCACTTCGCCAAGGACTGAGCGGCGGGCCGGTCAGGCCCGTACGCGTAGGAGCTAAAGGCCGCGGGAGCCGAGCCAGGTGTGGATGCGCTCGGCGACGGTCTCCCAGCCCGGCTCGAGCATCATGTTGTGGCCCATGCCCGGAAAGAACTCGGCTTCGCTGCCGTAAGCGTGCGCGGTGGACCGTACCTCTTTGCAGGTGTGCGCGCCGTCGTGTTCGGCACCCAACACCAGCAGTGGCGTGGTCACCCGCTTGGGGTGCGGCAGATTGAGTACCAGGCAGTCAACGCTGACGCGGGCGCTGTCCTCTTGCAGCCGTGCCGCGCATTCCAGCACCGTGTCTTCGGGAGTGGCCTCGGAGAAGAACTTCTCCCGGGCCAGTTCGGGGGTGTTGATGTAGGGCAGGGACTTGCCGGTGACCGCCATCTTGACTGCGTGCCACGGGCGGTGGCGCAGCCAGCGCAGACTGGAGCCGAAGTTACCCTGCGGGGGAATCGACGCCATCAAGACTCCGGCCGGCGCCCGCCGGCTCTCAAGGTACTTCTGCACGATCAGCCCGCCCATCGAATGGCCAATCACCACCGGAGGCACCGGCAATTCGTCGGCGACCGATCGAACGTCTTCGACATAGTCTTCGACGCTGCAGGTACGCAACGGTTTGTCGGTGGGACTGCCGCCATGGCCGCGGAAGCTGAGCGCCAGCGCCCGGTAGCCCAGATCGGCGAAGTAGCCGAGAAAATTCTCGTCCCAACACCATGCGGCATGCCACGCGCCGTGGACGAACAGCAAGGGAACCGGATGGGCCTCGCTGACGCAGCCCTTGTCGATCACCTCAAGCACGACACCGCTCCCCCTGTCCGGCGACCCGCTCTTCGTTACCTTCGACGATAACCCGCCTTTCCCCGTACCTGCTTTGCGCGTCGACAGCGGCGTCCGCCGCGCCAGCAACGGTAGCAGCGGGCCGTGCGGTAGCACCCGATAGGCATCCACCAGCAGCTGGTTAGCCCAGCCCGGCGTCACCCGGCCCTTGTTTGCGGCCAAGCCGTCGATGGCAGCTCGGGCAACCTTGTCCACCGGCTTCCACATCACGGCCGGCAGCACCCGCTTGCGCTCTCCCGGTCGGAATCCGGCGACGAGGTCCAGTCCGGTGTCCACCGGCCCCGGGCACAACGCGGTGACGACGACGCCGCTGCCTCGCAGTTCGCTACGCAGACTCTCGGTATAGGACGCCACGAATGCTTTGGCGGCGCCGTAACTGGCCTGGCCCGGGAGCGGGCCGAACCCGGCGACCGATGACACGTTCAGGACGGCTCCGCGGCCCCGCGCCACCATGCCCGGCAGGAAGCGCGTGCACAGGTCGACCACCGCGGCCACATCGAGCTCGATCAGCCCCAGTTGCCGTTCGGGTTCCGCCGCAGCGGCCAACGCCACCAGCGCCACGCCGGCATTGTTGACCAACACGTCGGGCACCAGGCCCAAGCCGGCAACCCGATCGGGCAGCGCGGCACGCTCGGCGGGGTTGGACAGGTCGGTGGGCAGCACGTGGGCCGGCAGCGGCCCCGACGAGCTGAGCTGGGTGGCCAGCGCGCTCAGCCGATCGGCGCTGCGCGCCACCAGAATCAGCTGGTGGCCGCGCCGGGCGAGTTCGCATGCCAAGGCCGTACCGATACCCGACGACGCGCCGGTCACAATCGCGGCACGGTCGGCGCCCGGAGCTGGTAAAGCCACGCGCTTACCTTATCCCCGGCGGCGCCGGGAACCAGCAAACGTATCCGGCCGGCGGCGGCGCCCAGAAAATATTCGCTGCCTCGGCGCGCGCTGGGTCAGGTTCCTGTGTACGCTGACACGAGCATGTGTCGGGGATAAATGGGGGAATCGATGACGCATACAAGCAATCGATGGTTGACGGCCGGATTCGTGGCGGGGGGCTGCGCCGGCCTGATGGGGATGACCGCTGTGCTCAGCGCAGGGTTCGCCTTCGGTGAGAACACCGCGTTGATCATGGGATCGGCCTTTCAGCCGACGCCGGTGCAGTCCTACATCGACCAGGTCATTGCCGGTTTCCTCGATCCCGAGCACCCGTTTGACGGGCAGCCGACGTTTCCGGGGTATACCCCCGTCGGCGTGACGACGCCGGAGACCGATTACGGACCAGGACTGACCCAGGGCGTCGACGATCTGCACCAGGCACTGCTGGCGCACTTGGCCGAGGGCGACAACATCGCCGTGTGGGGCTACTCGATGAGCGCTGCGGTGGCCACCCAGGAGTTGGTGAACCTCTTAAGTCTTCCGCCCGACGAGCAGCCCGATCCGGACACCCTGCGCTTTGTTCTGTTGGAAAGCCTGAACAGCCCCAACGGCGGCTTCTTCACCCGCTTCGATTCGGACATGGCAGTGGCGCCCGCGGACGGCATCTACCACACCGACATCTACAACATCGAGTACAGCGGCGCGACGGACTTCCCGAAATATCCGCTCAACTTCCTCGCGCTGGCCAATGCCATGGCCGGCTACGTCTACCTGCACCCGGCGCTGCTGCCCGGCTGGCCGACGACCTTCGACCCGAGCGCGATCCAGGACGCGGTGAAGCTCCCGACATCGTCGGGCGACGTCAACACCGACTACTTCCTGATTCCCACCCAGAATCTGCCGCTGCTCGATGGGATCCGCGCATTCCCGGTGTTCGGGCCGGCAATGGCGGATCTGGTGCAGCCCGCCCTGCGAGTCCTCATCGATCTGGGCTACGACCGCTCAGATCCGGCCGATGTTCTTACGCCGGTGTCGTGGAGCATGCCGGCAATCGATTGGGACGTCGTGTCGCAGAATCTGCAACTCGGTTTCGAGCAAGGTTGGATCGCCGCCCAGGTCGACCTGGGCATGTTGCCCGACAGCGAGCTGCCGAGTCTCTACCCCTATCTCCCGGATCTGTCGGGCCTCATCGGCGCCCTGGACGCCTAGCACAGGTGCGCCGCCGGGCTATGCCGGAACGCCGGTGCCTTCGCCCGGATGCCGTGGGCCCCAACGGTTTCGGCGCTCGTCGTGGCAGGCTGGCCTGGCCTACGATCCCACGCGCCGGGTCGGCCGGCGCGTGGGACGCCGAAGTCAGGCTGTTGAGGACGGCTACGCCGCCGGGGTGACGTCGAAGATCGCGTCCCAGAGGCCCTGGATGTCGAAGGGCCCGATGATCCCGATGTTGTCGAAGATGTTGTACCAGTAGTCGCCGAAGAAGGCCTGGAGCTGCTCGGGCGTCGGCAAGAAGCCGGTGGTGTCGATGACCGGGTCCGGCGGCAGCGGGTTCTTGATGTCGAGCAACACGGTGCCCAAGCGCCACAACCACGCCTGCGTCTCGATCATCTCCGGGTTGGAGACGTTAGCGGTGCCCTCCTCGTAGGCGTCCATCCATTCACCGATGACGGGGTTGCCCGGCCACAGGTCGTCCATGATCTTGACCAACCAGTAGTAGCTGGGCGTGTTCCAGTCCTCGGGGTTGAAGATGTTGCCGCCGGGCTCGGGAAGCAAGCACGGTCCGGGGCATAGCGGGCTGCCCGGGATGAACGGGTTGAAGGCCAGCAAGGACGAGGCGATAAACGATTGCAGCACGCGCGCGAATTCGATCGGGTCGGGGAGGTCAAACTTGTCGACGTCGAACGGCTGCAGCAGGCTGTCGAAGAAGTTGGTGAACGGAGTGCTGAAGTCCATCGCGTAGTAGCTGCCCGCCCAGGGCATCAACGGCGCGTCCGGGTCGATATTGGGGTAGTCCTCGGGGTTCAACCCCAGTTCTTCCAGGGTGCGGGTGCCCTGCCAGTAGTACATGTCGTTGGCGTACCCGATGTTGACCATGCCTGGCCCATTGGGGTCGAAGTAGAACTCGTTGCCGTTCGTCATGTCCGAGAACGGGATCTGGAACCAGTTCTCGATCAGCGGGAACTTCTGCAGGCCAGTGGCAATCAGCAAGCTCCACAGCGTCTGGTCGATCCAGGTGAAGCCGGTGATCGGGCTGGTCGGCATCGCCGGCAGACAGTCCAAGCCCGCGCAGCTCAGGTCGATCGGAATCTGAACATTGGCCAGCATCGACAGTTGCTGTCCGAGGCCGGGGAACAATCGGTCCCCCTCGTGACCGGCGCCGGAGATCAACGGGAACGGGAACATCATTTGGAGGATGCCCTCGAAGTGCCCCATGTCGCCGGGGTCCTCGCCCCAGGCGTTGGTGGGACTTCCGGCCATCCAGGGGCCGCTGTAGAACAGCGACTTTGCCAGCGTGTCCAGCCCGTGAATCTCGTTCGCCGGAATATTGACCAACGCCTGGAACAGGTTCAGCGGAACGTTCAACCATGACTCGCCGGCGGTCAGCTGCGTGTCCAGGTGAACCGTGGGCAGCTCCGGGATCGCGGGCGTTGCCGGAGCGACGGCGATGAGTCCGGCGGTGGTGACGACCAGCCCCGCGGAGAAGTACGAACGCAAGGCTGAAACCATCCCGGGGTCCTCCAACAAGCTAAGGTGAGTTACGGAAAGCGGCACAGCCGCGTGCGGTTCATGAATCTACCAAAGTGTTACCTGAGCGCAAATCGAGAGTCACATGTTGGCAATCGAGACGTATGCGCAGTGTTTGCTGTGAGAACCGTGGATGCAGCAGCGCGACGGGCCCCGAACGCACGGCAGCCCGGCCGCAAACGGGCCGGGCTGCCGCGAAGTCGCTCTGACGCGGAGTCGATCTAGAAGGGGAACCAGCTCGCGAGCTCGCTCCAGAACGCGTCGAGATCGGTGACGAGTCCGCCGCTGGGGTCGAGGAACCGCAGGAAATCATCCCACAGCAGCAGCGAATTCTTGCCGCCGTAGTCGCCGATCTCCTGCTCGTCCAGCGGCAGGTCGGGGTTCCAGGTCGGCGGCATGTAGTAGCCGGTTTCGGGGTTGATCGGCCACGGCCCCAGCAGGCCCGGGTCGGTCAACACACCGCCGTTGACGGCCAGGGCCGGCAGATACGGGTTGATGTCACCGAGCAAGTCGATGATCTGGTTGTGGGTGTCGGCGTCGAAGGTGAACATCCCGGTCTGCAGAGCAGAGATACCGGCCAGGATCTGCTCGTCGGTCCCGCCGTTGGCATTGCCGACGGCGTTCTCCGCTTCCTGCTCGGTCAGGTCGATCCACTGCTGGATCACTGGGTTGGGGGCGCCGATGGCCTGGATCGACTTGACGAGGTCAAGGCTGGTCACTCCCCACGGCGGGGAGACCGGCGGCATGTTGCACAGCCCCGGGCACATCGGGCTGCCGGCGACGTATGGGTTGAAGTCGACGACCATCCCGGCGATCAGGGCTTTCATCGCCTGGAAGACCTCCTCCGGGCCGGAGAAGTGGAAGCCGGTGAGCGGGTCGTCGCCGTTGACGCTCCAGTCGACCGGCTGCATCAGGCTGTCGAACCATCGCTGCAGGGGGCCGAACGGGTCCAGCTTGAAGGTCAGTCCCGCCCATGGCATCAGGTTGACCTGGTTGCCGTACTCGTCGAGGACGGGGTCGCCGTTCTCGTCGAGGAGCGGGTGGGTGCCCGGGTAGCCGAACCCGGGCTGAGCCTCACCGGACCATGGGCTCCCGCCGTACATGGGCCCGCCCGGCACCGCCCCACCCGGACCGACGCCGGCGTCCGGGTTGGCGATACCGCCGGAGGTCGGGTTGTCCGGGTCACTCCACGGGCTGTCGGGGAACTTATAACCGTTCAACAGGTCCTGGATCGGCACCTTGAGCCAGTACTTGAACAGGTCCAGCTGATTGTCGTCGTTCGGGAAGTTGGTGAACTTCAGGAAGAAGTTCAGCGTCGCGTCCAAGCCGGTGATCCCGGTGATCGGCTCGACCGGAGACATCGGATAGCACTGGATCGAGTCACACGATGCACTGATCGGCAGCATGGCCGCGGCGAACATCGCGAACTGCTGGCCCCAGCCCGCGGTGCCGTTGGCCAACGCATCCGGGTCGATCGTCGGGTCATACAGACCGGAGAGCTGCGGGGCGAACGGCAGCATGAAGTCCATGACGGCCATGAAGTGGCCCGGGTCGCCCGGGTCCTCACCCCAGATATTGGTGGCGCTGGGGGTGAACCAGTTGCCGGTGAAGAAGAACGAGTTGGCCAGCACGTTGGTGGCCGACACCTCGTTGAACGGGATATTGACGATGTCCTGGAACAGGTTGAACGGCACATTCAGCAACGACGCCTCGGCCGCCAGCTGTACCGCGCGCTCGGCCGCGGCCGGATCCGTGATCCAGGGTGCGACCGGCGAGACCGGAGTGACCGCAGCTACGGCTGTCGCGGCCGCTACGGCGGCGCCGGCTGTGGTGTAGCGGCGCTGCGGCGCCGGAAGGCGCGTACCTGCAGCCGCGGATCGACGCTGTGCCGCTGCGCGGTGCGCCCCGGCAGTCGCCGACCGGCCCTGGGGGACGGCTACCGGCCCCCCGGCAATCGCAAATCGCCGCTGCGGAACCGCTCTGTGCGCTCCGCCCGTTGTGTACCGACGCTGACGCGTCCCCCCACCAATCACAAATCCCCCTTGTGTCCCCCACGAACCGTGACAGCATATAGCTGTTACCGCCGGGTGTCTAAGCGAGCAGTGATTAACTTACATCACTTGGGGAATGTTTTCCGCTAAGTTCCACGTAAACTTCGTCAAAGGTTGATCTTTAGCTTTTATTCAGCTATCCCGCCATGCGAGGTCGCCATAGCCGTCGAGATGAGCCACCTCCCCGACCGGCTTGCGGGTGGTCGGGCCGTAGCGCCCACGGGGCCATCCGAGCGGCACGATGCAACACGGCGTGACCGCGTGCGGCAGACGCAATACGCGTCGCACGGCGCGCTGATTCCACAGCGGAAGGGTGATCAGCGAGGCGCCCAAGCCCATGGCACGGGCTGCGAGCAGCAGATTCTGAACACTGGGGTAGATCGACCCCCAGTAGGCAGACTCGGCGATGTGCGGCATGCGCACCACCGGCAGGCGGCCCTCCCGTGCACCCAGTCGCAGGCAGGCCACCACAAGCACTGGGAGCTCGGCGAAATGGTCGATCTGCCACTCCATCGCCCGGGCTATACCGGCGATCGATTCGTCGGTCTTGATCTTTCTCCGCAGCACCACACCGCGCTGAATTTTCCACGCCTGCCGATAACGCTTAGCCAATTCTTCTTTGACGCGGCGGTCCTTCACAACGATGAATTCCCAGTTCTGCCCGTCATTTCCAGTCGGGGCACGCAGCGCCAACTCGATGCATTTGAGCACCACCGCATCATCGACCGGATCGGAGTACACGCGCCGTATCGCGCGCTGCGTCATCATGGCCTCAGCCAGCGGCATCTCCAGCCGAGCCAGCGCCTCGGCCGTCGTCGGCACATGACTGTATGTGAACTCGGATTCAGGCATTTTCACCCAGCCAGGTCGTGGTGAACCGTTGTATTTCCGGAATGCCTTGGGAGAATTCACGGGCTAGGAAGCTCTCGATGGGGCCGCCCACTAACGGCACCTTGAACCGGATCGTGCCATTCAGCGCCAGCTTCGAGCCGGTGCCGTCGCGCTCGAGCACCGCGGTGCCACTCCCCGATCCCGGAGCGCCGGTCACCGCGACCGTGATCTCACCGTTGACCCGGCCGTCGCCCGCCGGCGTCCACACCTCGGTGGTGACGATGTTGAGGTCGCCGCGATACACCTTGGCCAACATGCCGGGCAATGCACCGTGGCGGAGGTCCTCGGTCACCACGACCCGAATGCGGCCATCCGCATCGACATCCAGGGAGTCGAGGGTCTTGCTTCCGCCAAAGGCCTCCAGCCGGGCCTGCCAGTAGGACCGGTCGCCGAAGGCGCGGTGTACCTGCTCGACCGAGGCAGGTGAGGAGAACGTCACCTCAAAGGAACGCGGCATTACTGCTGACCTCTCATTTGCCGAATAGCCGACTCACCAGGCCCGCAGCGAACTTGCGGACCCGGTCGAGCTGCTCGGGCTGAACGTTGGTGGGTGGCAGTCGTAGGCCCAGGTAACGCTCTCGGTAGCGGCCGCTGCCCAGGTAGCTGGTCAACGCCAGCATCGAGCGCAGCGGGTCACCGGGGTAGCTGAGGTGAATCTCGTCCTGGTAGCGACCACCGCACCCCTCCGCGAGCCGACAGACCTCGGCATAGTTCTCCTGCCAGAACTCGCGGCAGACGGTGAACACCACAAACGGCTTGCCGTCCAGAAGCTTTCGGGCCTCATCGGTTTGCAGAAACGACCTGATCGGCATGGCGGGCGCCTTCCACCAGGTCGGCGACCCGATGCAGATCAAGTCGTACTCACCATCGCGCACCGCGTCGGGAGTGCGGATCTCCCCCGTTTCGCCCCGCTGCTGCGCCTTGAGCACACTGAGCATGTCCGGCCAGACCCGGCGCAGCGGGAACTGCGCAAAACGCTGGGAGTAGCGCGGGTCGGTGAATTCGATACCGGCTTTGACCACCTCGCAGCCCCGCTGCTCGAACACCTCCCCGGCAGCCTCGAGCACCTTGAGTGACTGCCCGGAGAAGCTGTAGTACAACAACAGAATCCGCGGCGCTCGTCCGTTGCGCTCGCTGGCCTCAACCGCCATCTGTGCCTCCTGGTTCATGCGACGGTCCCAGCTTCGACTCTCCTCCGTCGAGCCTCGCTGAACCGCCGGGTTCATGCGACGGTCCCAGCTTCGGCTCTCCTCCGTCGAGCCTCGCTGAACCGCCGGGTCCGACCGTGCGGTGCATCGACTGCCGGTCCAGGGTATTAGGCTCGCCGACGTGGCAGACAAGATCCCCGTCGACCTGCACGGCGCCGCGGCAACCATGCTGACGACGCTCTACCTCAAGGCACTCGACGCTGATTTCGACCAGCCGGTGCTGGGCGATCGGTACGCCAGGGAGGCGGTCGCGCGTATCGACTTCGACTGGGACGCACTCAAGGCTCCCGGCCGTTGGGCGCCCTTGGTGACGGTGCGCACCGCCCAGTACGACATCTGGGCGCGCCAGTTTCTGGCCGCCCACCCGGACGCGACCGTCATTCATCTCGGCTGCGGTATGGACGCTCGGGTCTTCCGGATCGATCCCGGACCCGAGGTGGCCTGGTACGACGTCGATCAGCCGCCGGTGATCGCGTTGCGCAAACAGGTGTATCCCGACCGCCCGGGTTACCACCTGATCGCGACGTTGGCGACGGACCCGTCGTGGCTGGACGAGATTCCGACCGATCGCCCGGTGCTGCTGCTGGCCGAAGGCATCAGCATGTACCTTGCCGAGGCCGACGGAGTGGCGCTGCTGCAGAGCTTCGTCGACCGATTCCCGTCCGGGGAACTGCAGATCGACTTCTACAACTGGCTCGGCGTCAAAACGCAAAAGGCCCAGCGGCTGCAGCGACAGTCCGGCTCCACGCTGCACTGGGCGGTCAACAGCCCCCGCGACATTCTGGACAAGGTCACCGGCATTCGACTGTTGGCGGCCGCCAATCTCTTCGACGCGGAGACTTTCAGCCGGGTCCCGGCCGGGTTCCGGCGAAGCAGTCGTCTGGCCCGGGCGGTGCGGCCGCTGCGCGGAATGCTGCAGTACCACCGCTACGCCTTCGGTCCGGTCAGCTGACGCCGGCGGCGTGCTGATCGGCGATATCGCACAGCAGCGCACGAATCGCCTCTACCGAGCGCTCCGGCGCCGGTCCGTGGGAATGGTATTCGATGTTGAGCTGCCCGGAGAAGATCTGGGTGAAGTAGATGTCGATGCCCGCGCTCACCGCGAAGTACAGCTCGCCATGTGTCGTGGTCACCTCGACGCCCGGTGGCGTCCGCACCGGCGGAACCAGACCGTTGTTGCTCAGCACGACGACATCGGGCAGCCCCGGCGGATTTCCGACGTACTGGGGGCTGAAGTGCAACCGAGACTGCTGGATGACACCTTCGTCGAGGTCCTTCTGGAAGTTCGCGGCGATGTCGCGAGCGATGTCGACCAGGTCGGTCTTGGCGTCAACTTCGGCGAGGTAGGTGGCCAGTCCGATCGGGTTGGTGCATCCCGTTGCCGAAACCGGCGGTGACAGAAAGTATCTCAAGTCAACGGTGTAGACGTAGGGCACCGGGATACTCAGCTTGCCCCGCAGTTGCCATTCGGCGATCAACACCGCAGCCGAGAGCACGGCGTGCAGACTCAAGTCGTGTGCCCGGCCGAACGCGACCACGTTATCGGTCTGGCTTTCGGTCAACCGGGTCGACGCCATCGGCACGAGCATCGGCGATGACGGTGTTTCCTGCCCGACGGCCCGCCGGGTCGGCGGCAGGTCGTAGGCGAACAGCGCCGGCATGAACCGCTCGATCCCGGAACGCTGCTGTTTCTCGATCCCCCGATCGGCCAGCACCGCCTCGATGGACAGCGGCGCGGGTTCAACGTTGATCGCACCGATCCGGCCGGTGGTCACCAGGTCGGTGTAGAAGGACAGCATCTCCTCGATCAGCGCGTACATGTGGTGACCGTCGGCGACGGCATGGTGCACGTATAGGGTCGGCTGAGCCTGTCCGTCACGGATGATCACCCGCATCGCCACCAGCGACTCCGTCTGGTCGAAGCGCGGAGCGGGAGGCTGCGCGTCGGGCCCGTCGAGTTCGATCACCTCGATGCCGTCGGGCATCAGGTCGTCGGTGACGAACTGGTGGCGCCCGTCGGGCAGTCGCTCCAGCCGGCCGGTAAGGATCGGATGCGCCTCCAGCAGCGCCTCGTAGGCCTCCGAGAGCAGATCGAGGTCGACCGGACCGGTGACGTGCGCGGCCAGGCCCACGAAATTGTGGGTCTCGGCCAGCATCTCCTCACTGATCGCCAGCTTCCGAATGACCGACGTGGCAAACACTTTCGGTTCTCTCCTAAACCTACGACAGCTCGACCAGGGTCATTTCGTCTTCGCCTTCGGTGGCCATGTCCTCTTCGGCGAGGGCCGCGCGGACCAGGTCCATGACCGCCGCGGTGAACCCGTCGGCGATCGCGCGCACCACAGACTCCTCGATCCGGCGGCTGTCATGCCACCAGTCCAGGTACAGCACACCGCCGGTGCGATAGACCCGCAGCTCCAGCGCGTGCCCCAGGCCCGGAATCGCCTCGCGCACCGGCATCGCGGTGTCGGAATCGAACTGCACGGGGGCATCGCCGAGCGCCGGCGGCTCCGGAATCGCTCCCAAGTAGGAGAAGTGCACATCGGCGGGGGCAACCGAGCCGAACAGTCGCGCGGTCGGTGCGTACAGGTAGCGGAGCAGACCATAGCCGATCCCGTAATGCGGTACGCCGTCCAATGTTTCGTGGATCGAGTCCAGCAACTGCCGGGCGCTTTCCTGGCTGCCGGCGGAACAGCGCAGTGCGACCGGGTAGAGCGTGGTGAACCAGCCCACGGTACGGCGCAGATCGACCTCGGGCTTGAGCACCGAACGGCCCGCTCCCCCCATATCGACCGCAAGAGTGCCCTCGCCGACCACCGATGCCACCGCCCGGCTCAGCCCGGCCAGCAGGATCTCGTTGATCGGCAGCCGCAGCCGCCGACGCGCATCGTCGATCTCGCTGATGTCGGCGGCGGGCAGCGTCGTGGTGAGCTTAGACAGATCGGCCGCAGCCGGCGGTTCGGCGACATCCGCGGCCAGTCGCAGGGTCGCCGACTTTGTTGTCTTCAGCCAGAATTCGCGGCTTTCCAGCACCGCCGGGTGGGTCGCGAGCCCGGCGCAACGCTGCGACCACTCGGTCCATCCGACGCCTACCGGCTGCAGTTCGATGTCGTTGCCGCCCAGCTTCTGACCGAATCCGGTGAATATGTCGGTGACCAGGATGTCGCGGGAGGCCTCGTCGCCGACGCTGGCGTGCAGGCTCAGGGCCAGGTAGCACAGGTCACCCGACGCGCCCCGGACGTAGAGCGCCGTCAGCGGCGGGCTGGACAGATCCTGATCGCGGATGTGCTCGGCCAACAGCGTACGCACCGCGTCGTGCTCGGCGGTCAGGCCCTCGGGCAGCGAATGAATGCTGATCTCCCCGAACTCGCCGTGTTCATGCGGCTCGACGATCCGCTGCTCCCAGGTACCGGCCCGCTCGGTGATGCGCAATCGCAGTGCGTCGTGGTGGTTGACCACCGCGGTCAGCACGGCCCGGACGTCGTCGACCGAGACGTCGGGCCGCAACCGCAGGATCAGCGGGATACGCCAGCGACCGTGTTCGCGGACACCGTTCTCCAGGAAGTAGGTGATGTTCGGCGGCACCGGCGGGTGCTCCACCTCGCCGAACGACTGGCGGCCCAGCCCGCCCGCGGCATAGCGGGCGGTCAGTGCCTTGGCCAGCGCCGCGACCGTCGGGTTGTCGTAGAGGTCCTGCGGGGTGAGGTCCAGTCCCTCGTGCGAGGCGGCCATGGCGACGCTGATCGCCACCAGTGAGTCGCCGCCGACATCGAAGAAGTTGGCGGTGCGGTCCACCGAACCGACACCCAGACATACCGCCCAGATCCGTTGCAGCGTCGCCTCGATAGAAGTGCCGCTGGAGCCGCTGGTGCCGTTACCGCCGCTCTGCCCGTCCGCGCCACCGCCCGCGGCGCCCGAGCCGGACACCCAGGTGGCGCCGGCATTGTGCTCAAGCCAATGCCGTTGGCGCTCAAAGGGGTAACCGGGGACCGTAACGCGCTTGGGCTGGTAGTCGCCGCGCAACGGCGACCAGTCCACCTCGACACCGGCAGCCCACAGCTGGCCGAGCGCCAGCAGGAAAGTGTCGCGATCGTCGCGGTTCTGGGCATGGTGACGCATCAGCCGGACGGCCCGATGTCCACTAGCGAACTTGGGGTTGCGGGCGGCCGACGCGGTCAGCGTGGCGCCCGGGCCGACCTCGACCAGGACGCGGTGCGGGTCGTTCAGCACGGTGTCGATCTCGTCGGCGAACCGCACAGTGGCCCGCACGCTGCGCGCCCACGTCGCCGGGTTGGTCGCCTCGCTGGGCGCCAGCCAGGTGCCGGTCAGATTCGACAGCAGTGGGATCCGCGGTTCGCTCAGCGTCTGGCGAGACAGGAATGCGGTGAACTCGGAGATCATCGAGTCCATCAGACGGGAGTGGAACGCGTGCGAGGTCCGCACCCGGCGCGCAGTGATCCCCGCCTGCTTGAGCGCCTCGGAGAACTCACGGATGTCGGCTTCGGTGCCGGCGACCACGCAGCCGTCAGGGTCGTTGACCGCGGCCAGGTCCACATCACCGGTCAGGTAGGCACCGACCGCGTCGGCACTGATCGGGACCGCCACCATGACGCCGCGCGGCGCGGCATGCATCAGCCGGGCCCGCATCGCCACCACCTTGATCGCGGTGTCGAGGTCGAAGACGCCGGCGACGGTGGCCGCGGCGTATTCGCCGATGCTGTGGCCGATCAGCGCGGTCGGACGCACGCCGTAGCTCTCGACCAGCTTCGCCAGTGCGTATTCGACGGTGAACAGGGCCGGTTGGGTGCGGTCGGTGCGCTCGAGGTCGCGCGAGGTGCCCTCGAAGATCATGGCGCGCAGGTCGTAGCCCAGCTCCGCCTCGAAGCCGGCGACGCAGCGGTCGAAGTACTCGGCGAACACCGGCTCGTTGTCGTAGAGTCCGCGGGCCATCCCGATGTGCTGGGCACCCTGCCCCGGGAACAGGAACACCACCCGGTCGGCGGCGTCGTCGCCCAACTCTTTGAGGTCCACGCCCTCGCCGATGAAGACGTTCTCGCTCTCCTCGGCGCCCAGCACCGTGGCCGCATCGGCGCGATCGGCGACGACCGCGGCCAACCGCAGGTTGTGCGGGTGCCGGCCAGCCAGCGTGTAGGCGACGTCGGGCAGGTTGGGCGCCTGGGCGTCGTCGCCGCCGGAGAGCTCAGCCGCCAGGTCCGAGCGTCCCTGCGCCAGCGCCTCGGCGGTGCGTGCCGACAGCAGCAGCACCTCGGGGCCGGGCTTGGGCGTCGCCGCCGCCGACTCCTCCTGCGGCCATTCCTCGACGATGACGTGGGCGTTGGTGCCGCCGACGCCGAACGAGCTCACCCCGGCGCGCCGGATGCCGTCGGATTCCCAGGGCCCGTACTCGCCGCGGATCCGGAACGGCCCGTCCTCGAGGTGTAGTTCGGGGTTCGGGCTGGTGTAGTGCAGCGTGCCGGGAATCGCCCGGTGCTTAAGGCACAGGATGGTCTTGATCAGGCTGGCGATACCGGCTGCCGACTCCAGGTGCCCGATGTTGGACTTGACCGAGCCCACATAGCAGGGGCCGGAACGCTGTTCCTCGGAGACCGCGAAAGCCTGTCGCAGGCCCTCGATCTCGATCGGGTCGCCCAGCGGGGTGGCGGTGCCGTGCGACTCGATGTAGCTGATGGTGGACGCGTCGACCTCGGCGACCGCGTGCGCCTCGGCGATCACGTCCGCCTGACCGGCAGCGGTGGGCGCGGCGTAGGTCATCTTGGTGCCGCCGTCGTTGTTCAGCGCCGAACCCCGGATCACCGCGTGGATCTGGTCGCCGTCGTCGACGGCCGCATCCAGCGACTTGAGCACCACCACCCCGACACCGCTGGAGAAGATCGTACCGTCGGCCCGCACGTCGAACGGCCGGCAGTGCCCGCTCGCCGAGACCATCGAACCCGGCTCGTGCCAGTACCCGACGTGGTGCGGGACGCGCAGCGACGCCCCACCGGCCAGCGCCATGTCGCATTCCCCGTTGAGGATGCTCTGGCAGGCCAGGTGCAGCGCGACCAACGCCGACGAGCAGGCCGTCTGCACCGACAGCGCCGGGCCGTGCAGGTTGAGCTGGTGGGCCACCCGGGTGGCCAGATAGTCCTTGTCGTTCTGCAACGAGAGGTTGACCATCTCGAAGCTGACGCCCTGCCCGATGATCAGGTTCGGGTCGTAGTGCGACATCAGGTTGTGCAGCAGGTAGCCACTGGTGGTGCTGGTGCCGTAGACGCCGACGGATCCCTCGACCTCGCCGGGCCGGTAGCCGGCGTCCTCCAGGGCGTGCCAGGCGGTCTGCAGGAACAGCCGGTGCTGCGGATCCATGGTGCGGGCGGCCAGCGGGGTGAAGCCGAAGAAGCCCGCATCGAACTCGTCGATGCCCTCCAGCAACGCGGCCCGCCGCACATAGTTGTGGTTCGCCAGTGCCTTGTCGCTGACGCCGCTGGCGCGCAGCTCGTCCTCGGACAGCGTCACGATGGATTCGACGCCGTTGCGCAGGTTGTTCCAGAATCCGGTCAGCGTGCGGGCGCCCGGAAAGCGTCCCGCCATGCCGACAACCGCGATCGCGTTGGGCGGCACTTCGTTGTTGGTCACGAACGATCTCCTACTTTTCGCCTTGCCGCGGCCCGCTGACGTGCCGCGGCACGCTGCTGGGCTCGGCTCCGAACACCGCCGGCGTCGCCTGCGCCGTCGGCCCCCTCCTGCTCGGCGAGGCCGAGTTGGCGGGCCAGGTCGGCGGCCAGGTCGGTCAGCGAGGCACCCTGCAGTAGCAGGGCCACCGGGGGTTCCGCGCCGAAGTCGCCACGAACGGTGTTGCGGATGCGCACCGCCATCAGCGAGTCCATGCCCAGCTCGGTCAACGGCCGAGTCGGGTCGATGACGCTGCCCTTGGGGTAGCCCATGATGGCCATGATTCGCGAACCCAACCGTGCGACAACGGCTTTGGTGGCCTCAGCGGCGCTGAGCTGCTTCAGTCCTTCCGGACCGGGCCAGTCGTCGTCCTCGTCGTCGAGGTCGAGCTCTTCGGCCAGCGTCGCGAAGTACCCGAGCTGCTGCAGTTCCGGGAAGGCCGCGGCCACCCGGTCCAAGCGCAGTCGCGCAACACCGATCCGGGAAAGGTCGCCGCCGAGAATCGCCTCGAGGGCCTCCATGCCTTCGTCGGGGTTGATCGGGTCCAGCGCACTGAACTTGAGCTCCTGGGCGACACCGACACCGGACCATTGGCCCCAGTTGATGGTGATCGCCGGCAGCCCGGCCGCCCGCCGCCACGCCACCAGGCCGTCCAGCCAGGCACTTGCCGCGGCGTAGGACGCCTGACCGGGTGCGCCCAGCAGCGACGAGGTCGAGGAGAACCCGACCCACCAGTCCAGCTCTTTGCCGACGGTCGCGACGTGCAGTCGCAGCGCCGCTGCCGCCTTGGGTGCCCACACCCGACCGAGCGTCTCTTTGTCGATGCCGACCACGATCTGGTCATCGATGACCGCGGCACCGTGGATGACACCGCGCAGCGCACACCCGGTCTCTTCCGCGGCGGCGACCAGGCTCTCGGCCACACCGGGTGCGGCGAGATCGCCCGAGACGACCGCGATCTGGGCCCGTGCCTCGAGCTCGGCCAGCACGGCGCGCTGCTCCTCCGACGGCTGTGACCGGCTGTTGAGCACGATCCGCGCGGCACCGTGGTCGATCAGCCACCGGGCGACGACCAGTCCGATGCCGCCCAGGCCGCCGGTCAGCACGTAGGCGCCGTCGGACCGCACGGTCGGAACACCGGTGGGTGTCAAGGTCGCGCGCTTGAGACGTTCGACGTAGCGGTTCTCCCCGCGCCAGGCCACCACGTCGTCGGTGCTCGCCAACCCCAACTCGGTGATCAGGGCTGCCACCGGGTCCGCCGAGGCGTCCAGGTCCACCACGCCGGTGTGCAGGTCCGGGTGCTCGTAGGCCAGCACCCGCACCAGCCCCTTGACGGCACAGATCGACGGATCGCCGGACTCGCCAGCACCCACGGTCAGGCCGTTGCGGCCCACCAGCCACAACCGCGGCGCGGTGCCGTGCCAGCCGCCGACGATGGTGCGCACCGTGGAGGCAACTGACCAGGCCAGGTCGCGACCGCGTGCCGGCGCATCGCCGGCCTCGGTCCCGTCAAAAGAACTGCGGGCGGCCAACACGATCACCCCGACCGGAGGCCGGTCCGGGTCGTCGGCGGTCTGTGCGAACGCCTCCCGGACCGCGGGTTCGCTGGCCAGGTCCGCGGTGATCACCCGGCGGCTGTCCGAGCCGAACCGCGCGGCGAAATCGGCTGCCAGCGCTTCGGTTTCGGAGCCGTCAGTCAGCACCAGCCAGCTGCCGTCCGCGGCCGCCGCCGGCTGCGCGGGAGGGGCGGCGTCGACCCACTCGGTGTCGAAGATCTTCTGCGTCAACGGCAGCGGCACGGTACGGCGCTGCACTCGCTGCAGATAGATCCCGGACAGCTCGGCGGTGACCGCCCCGGTCTCGTCGGTCAAGGTGACCCGACCCAGGATTCCGCCGTCGTCGTGGCTGACCAGTTCCGCGTGGCCGCGGGCCCGGCGGCCGACGTCGCCGAAGATCCGGATGTTCTCGACCGCCACCGGAAGGTAGGTGGCCTCTTCCATGCCGGCCGAACCCATCAACGACTCGTCGGGCAGCGCCGCGGCCAGGCACTGCAGGGCAGCGTCGAGCATCACCGGGTGGATGCGGTAGCCGCGGTGCGCGGTCGCTTCATCGGGCAGCACGATCTCGGCTTCCGAGGCGCCGCCGGGCTTGCGCACGATCCGGGTCAGTGCCGCGAACGCCGGGCCGTGCTGCAGACCGGTGCGGCGCAGCGCGGTGTACAGGTCCGCCGGTGACAGCGTGGTGCCGCCGCCGGTGGGAGCCGGGCGTTGCGCGGCCGCTGCGGGCTGTGCCGCCGCGGCGCGGGCCACGGCGTGCCGAGACCAACTGCCGCCGGCCGGGCGGGAATGGATCTCGATGCGCAGTTCATCGGATCCGTCCGCGTCGTGCAGCAGCCGGGTGGTGACCTCGGTGCGTTCGTCGACGCGCAGCATCTGCTCGACTTCGACCCGGTCCACAGCAACAGCCGAGGGCGGCAGCCCCAACGCCTCGCCGGCCGCGGCCAACGCCATCTCGGCGAAGCCGGTGGCGGGCATCACGACCTGGCCGTGCACCTTGTGGTGGGCCATCCACGCGACGAGGTCGGTGCCCACGTCGGCCTGCCAGACGTGGCCGTGACCCGACGGCAGCTCGACGTGGATACCCAGCAGCGGATGCGCGTCGGCGCTGTGGCGGTTCGCGGCGACCGGGGCGGCCCAGTACCGGACGTGCTGCCACGGCCGTGGCGGCAGGTCGGCGCGGCCGATCCCACCGTCGGGTTGCGGCGCCTCCGCCGACGGCGGCGCCACGGTAGCCAGATTGGTGTGGAAGCTCAGCGCTTCGGCCTGGTCGCGCAGCAGGGTGCCGGTCACCACGCTGTCACCGGCGGGCCGCGCGGTTTCCAGGTTGCCGTTGATGGCGTGACTGAGCAGCGGATGCGGGCTGACCTCGATGAAGGTCGCGTGCCCGGCGGCGGCCGCGGTCACGGCTTGGGCGAACCGCACCGGGTTACGCAGGTTGTGCACCCAATAGTCCGCATCGAATGCTGGTGTTTCGCTGCCGGTTTGGCCAACCGTGCTGATCAGCGGGATCTTCGGCGCCGACGGCTTCAGGTCGGCGAGCGCGGTCCGCAGTTCGCCCAGGATCGGGTCGACGGTCGGGTGATGCGAGGCCACGTCCACCTCGACGCGGCGGGCCAGCTTGCCCTGGGCGTCGACGATCGCGACCACGGCGTCGACCTGGTCGGGCGGGCCGGCGATCACGGTCTGCTGCGGCGCGGCGTACACCGCCACGGTGATGTCGGGGTGCTCGGCGACCAGCTTCTCGGCGGCGTCGGCATCCAGTTCCAGCAGTGCCATCGCGCCTTGGCCGCTCAGTCGGGCCATCAGCTTGGACCGGGTGGCGATCACCTTCAGGCCGTCCGCGGGGCTCAGCGCGCCGGCCACCACGGCCGCGGCCACCTCCCCCATCGAATGCCCGATCACCGCGTCCGGTTCGACTCCGTGGGATCGCCACAGCGCCGTCAACGCCAGCTGCATGCCCACCAGCACCGGCTGGATGCGGTCGATGCCGACAACCGGCTCACCGGATTCGAGGACCTGACGCAGCGAGAACCCAACTTGGGCAACGAAATCGGGCTCCAGCTCGTCGACGGCGGCGGCGAACGCCGGCTCATCGACCAGCAGTTGGCGACCCATGCCGGCCCACTGCGACCCCTGACCCGAGTACAGGAAGACGGTTCCTTTGCCACGCAACGACGCGCGTGTGCCGACCACACCGGGGGCCGGGTAACCGCCGGCGACCGCCCGCAGCCCGGCCAACGCCTGCTCGGTGTCGCGTGCGCAGACGGTGGCGAACTTGGCGTAGCGGCTGCGGTGGTGATTGAGGGTGTGGGCGATGTCGGTCAGCGGTACAGCGGCCCCCGGCCCGGCGATCCAGTCGGCCAGCGTGGCAGCCCAATCCGCCACTCGCTGCTCGGTTTTTCCCGAGATCACCAGGGTGACGACCGGCTCGGCCGAAGCCGGCGCGGGGACTGGGTCGGGGCCCTGTTCGAGCACCACGTGGGCGTTGGTTCCGCCCAGCCCGAACGATGACACCGCAGCACGCCGCGGTCCCTCGGCCGCCGGCCACGGCGTCATCTCGGTGGGGACGAACAGCCGCGTCGGGGACGGGTCGATCGCCGGGTTCCACTTGGAGAAGTGCAGATTCGGCGGGATCTTGCCGCGTTGCACAGACAACGCAGCCTTGATGAAGCCGGCGATCCCGGCGGCCGCCTCAAGGTGGCCGATATTGGTTTTGACCGCACCCAGCGCGCACTTGTCAGCGCCGTGCCCGTAGACGTCGGCGAGCGCCTCGAACTCGATCGGGTCACCCAAAGCTGTTCCCGTGCCGTGAGTTTCGATCAGATTTACCGAGTTCGCGGCAACGTCGGCACTGCGCAGCGCCCGGCTGATCGCGTCGATCTGGGCAATGGTGTTCGGGGCGGTGAGCCCGTTGGACTTGCCGTCCTGATTGATAGCCGAACCGCGCACCACCGCCAGCACCCGGTCACCGTCGCGGATGGCGTCGGCGAGGCGCTTGAGTACGACGACCCCGGCGCCCTCGCCGCGCACGAATCCGTCCGCTCCGGCGTCGAAGGTGTGGCACCGGCCGCGCGGCGACAGCATTCCCCACTTGGCCATGGCGATCTGGGTTTCCGGCCGCAGGATGAGGCTTACGCCGCCGGCCAGGGCCAGGTCGCTTTCGCGCATGCGCAGGCTCTGGCAGGCCATGTGGATGGTGACCAGCGATGACGAGCAGGCCGAGTCCATCGCGACCGCGGGACCGCGCAGACCCAGTAGGTAGGCGATCCGGCCGACGGCGACGGCATGGGCGTTACCGGTGGCCGAGTAGCCGTCGATAGCGTCGGGGTTGGCCGCCGAAATTCCTTGGTATTCGGTGTAATACACACCCATCATCACCGCGGAGCGGATGCCCGTCAGGGTTTCCGGCGACAGTCCGGCGTGTTCGAGGGCCTCCCAGGCGACCTCGAGCATCAGCCGTTGTTGCGGGTCCATGGCCTCGGCTTCGCGCGGCGAGATCCCGAAGAAGTCGGCGTCGAATCCGGCGACGTCGGAGATGAAGCCGCCCCACTTCGACGACATCCGGCCCGGGGCGAGCGGGTCGGGGTCGTAGTACTCGTCGGCGTCCCAACGATCCGAGGGGATCTCGGTGATGGCGTCGCGCCCGGTCTCCAACAGCTCCCAGTAGGCGTCCGGGCCCGAGGCGCCACCCGGGAAGCGGCAGCCGATTCCGACGACCGCGATCGGTTCGGCGGCGGCGATCCGCGAGGCCTTGTCGAACTGCTCGGTCAGCGCCCCCCGTTTGTCGGCGCCCATGGCCGACATCCTGTTGAAGATCGACGTCGTGGAGGTTCCCGTCATCAATAAATACCGCTCTCGCTACCGGTCGAAGCCGACTCGACCTGATCGAACAACTCATCCAGCACGCCGCCGGATGAGCCGAACCCCAAATCATCGTCGTCTTGCCCCGCGGTGCTGTCCGGCTCGGCATAACGCGACGCCAGCAGTCCCACCAGGTGCGTCGTCAACGCTGAGATGCTGGGGTGATTCCACAGCATTGACGCCGACAAATCCACCCCCACCAACTGTTGTGTCTCTTTCAGAACTGTCATCGCGATCATGGAATCGAGCCCCATCTCCGGGAAGGGCTGATCCACATCGACCGCTGACGCAGATGTCCGAAGTTCGCGGGCCAGGATAGCTTGCAGCCGGACCACCAATTCCTCGCGCCGCTGATCGGCGGGGATGGTCGCCCAGTCCGGCACGCCCGCCGCCGACGCGCCGGCGCTTGCCTGCTCACCTGTCACAGCAGCCCCGGAGGCCCCTCCGGCTTCAGAGGCCTCACCGACGAGGTCTTCGAAGAAGGTGAGATCCCGGAACTCCGGCGAGGTGGCGACCGCACGGTCGATGCGCAGTCGTCCCACCCCGATCCGAGCGCCGATCAGACCGGAGTCCGCACCAAGCACGGCGTCCAGCGCCTCGACGCCTTCGTCGGGACTGATCGGGTCGAGGACGCTCAACGTCATCGACCGGCCCAGACCCACGTCCGACCACTGACCCCAGTTGATGGCGGTAGCGGGCAGGCCCGACGCATGCCGCCACGCCATCAGTGCATCCAGCCAGGCGTTGGAGGTGGCGTATCCGAGCTGGCCGGGCAGGCCCAGCAGCGCGGCCATCGAGGAGAAGCCCACCCACCAGTCGAGCTGAACGGCCGCGGTGGCGGCATGCAGCCGGGCGGCGCCGACGGCCTTGGCCGACCAGACGCTCTCCAGGCTCTCCCTCGTCACCGCCGTCACCAGGCCGTCGCCCAGCACACCGGCGGCGTGCACCACACCGCGCAGGGGCTTGCCGGTCTCCTGGGCGGCGGCCACCAGTCGGTCGGCCACCCCCGGCGAGCTGATGTCGCCGGCGACAAACACCACTTCGGTGGCGGCGGCCAGTTCATCGAGGACGGCGCGCTGCTGTTCGGCGGGCTCGCTGCGGCCGTTGAGCACGATCCTCCCGGCGCCGCGGGCCACCAGCCAGCGGGCCACCACGATGCCCAGTCCGCCCAGGCCTCCGGTGAGCAGGTAGGAACCGTCGGCGCGGACCTCGGCTTGGGGAGCCGGGGCTGCGTCAGCGACACCGTCGAGGGTGGCCCGGGTGAGGCGTTCGGTGTAGCGCTGCCCGCCGCGCCAGGCGATCACGTCGTCGCGCAGCGGGGCGCCGAGTTCGGCCAGCAGGGCGTCGGCCAGGGCCGCGGTGTCCGCCGAGGCGTCCAGGTCCACCAGGGTGGCGCCCAGGTCCGGTTCGTCGGCCAGCACCCGGGCCAGTTCGCCGGGGAACCGCCAGGTACGAACCACGCCCTTGAGCGCACCGATGGCGGGATCGCCGGGTTCGCTATCGCCGAAGGCCAGCCCGCCCCGGCTGACCAACCAGAGCCGCGGCTTGGTCGTTCCGGATACCTCGGACCAACCGTCGACTGCGACCCGGGCCGCCGACGAAGCAGTCCAGATGAGGTCGCGGGCGCGGGCCAGGGCGCCGTCGGGGTCGGACCCGTCGAACCCGACGCGGTCCAGGAAGACGACGATGCCGGCCGGCGGATGTGCCGGGTCGGCGCCGGCCTGTCCCACCACGTCGATCAGCGCGGGGCCATCGGCGAATGGGCCGGTGAGCACCTTGCGGTTCGGCGCGGCCAGCCGTGCAGCGAACTGCGCGGTCAAACCCTCGGTATCGGTGCCGGTCTCGGAGAGCAGCAGCCAGCTGCCGGCGGCCGCACCGGTGTCCTCTGACGCCGTGACCGATTCCGCCGGAGTCCACTCGGTGGCGAAGAGCTTTTGGTCCAGCGGCACCCGCAGGGCACGGGGATCCAGCGGGCGCAACTCGACGCCGGTGAGTTCGGCGACGGCGGTGCCCGTGTCATCGGTCAGGACGACCCGGCCAACGGCCACCTTGTCTTCGGGACTACTCACCTCGGTGTGGCAACGCACCTGGCGTCCGGCCGGTGCGAAGACCCGCACCGCGGCCACCGCCGTCGGCACGTAACCGCCGTGTTCTGCGTCATCGGCCGCGATAGCCGCCGTGAGCTGCCGCAGCCCGGCATCGAGCAATGCCGGGTGTAGGCGGTAGGCGGGGTGGGTGGCCACAGTGTCGGGCAGGGTGAGCACACTGTGCCCGGTGCCCTCGTCAGACTCCGAGGCCGACCGCTCCGCCGGCGCCACTGCGATGTCGGCGACCGCATACCGGGTCCAGGCTTCGCCGGCCGGGCGGGCGTGGATCTCAACCCGGCTCTGGCCATCAGCACCGCTGAGCTGGGTGGTGACCTGCATCCCGCTGTCGAGGACCAGCGGCTGTTCGATCTGCAGGCCGGTCACCGCGATCGACTCGGCGGGTTTGCCCAGGGCTTGGCTGCCTGCCGCCACCGCCATCTCGATCAGTGCCGCGACCGACGCAACGGCCTGTCCGTGTGCAGGTCGCTCGGCCAGCCATGGCATGGCCTCGGTAAGAAGGTCGTTCTGCCACAGGTGGCCGCCGGTGAGCAACTCGACGTGGACGCCGAGCAGCGGGTGCACGTCAGGTGCCTGGCCGGCCCGTGCGGGCACGTGCAGCCAGTGCCGGCTGTGCTGCCAGGGGGTGGTGGGCAGTTCGGCGAAGCCGCCGGCCCTAGCGACTCCGGTGCCGCCGTGCTGCCCGCCGAGTTCGGTGAGCTGAACGTGGAAGCCCAGCGTTTCGTCGTCGCCCCGGCGCAGGGTTGAGGCCACTGTCACCGGATCGGTGGCGGTGGCTTCGGCCGTCTCGATGATCGAGTGGGTCAACAACGGGTGGGGGCTGATCTCGATGAAGGTGTCGTGGTCCGCCGTTGCCACGGTCACGGCCTGGCTGACCAGCGCGGGCTTGCGCACATTGGCCACCCAGTAGTCCGCGTCCAATCGCGGTGTGGGACCCGCGGGATCCACCGCCGTCGAAATGAACGGGATCTGGGGCATTTGGGGGGTGATGTCGGCCAGTTCGGCACGCAGTTCATCCAGGATCGGATCCATGAACG
>LZME01000072.1 GCA_001673575.1 Mycolicibacter heraklionensis
GAGTCGGCGTTTGGTGCCAAGGCGGCGTTGATGCGGTCGACGATGGCGCAGGCGGAGCAGGCGGCGATGTCGGCGCAGGCGTTTCATGTGGGTGAGGCGGCTGCGGCGTTTCAGGGGTCGCATGCGCGGTTTGTGGCGATGGCGGCGCGGGTGAATGCGTTGCTGGATATGGCGCAGGTGAATCTGGCGGATGCCGGTTCGACGTATGTGGCGGCTGATGCGGCTGCGGCGTCCGGTTACACCGGGGTTTAGCTGGCGGGCCAGGGGAAAAGGAGCAGACTGATGTCGCAGATTATGTACAACTACCCGGCGATGTTGGCCCATGCGGCTGAGATGAATGGGTATGCGGGGACGTTGCAGGCGGTGGGTGCGGACATTGCCAGTGAGCAGGCGGCGTTGTCGGCGGCGTGGCAGGGCGATACGGGTATGACGTATCAGGCGTGGCAGGCGCAGTGGAATCAGGCGATGGAGGAGTTGGTGCTTGCTTATCGTGCGATGGCTTCCACGCATGAGACCAACACCTTGATGATGAACGCGCGCGACACCGCCGAAGCCGCCAAGTGGGGCTGAC
>LZME01000073.1 GCA_001673575.1 Mycolicibacter heraklionensis
AGCAACCGCGCAACAAACCCGATGATCGTAAAAGACGGGCCGGCTTGGGACGCCGCCGCGGCGGGGCGCACGGGCAGGGCGGCGAGAGCGGCGAGGACGCGTCGCGCGCGGCCGCGGTGAGCGTGCGCGTTCGCCCACCCGCCGAAGCTGCCCGTGCGCCCCGCCGCGGCGGCGTCCCAAGCCGGCCCGTCTTTTACGATCATCGGGTTTGTTGCGCGGTTGCTGGGGCTTTCCGTGACCCACGCAGTGATCACGTGCTCGAAGGCGAGAACGATCCAGAGATAGCACTTGGATTCGAGTTTGCGGCGCAACGACATATAAGTGACGCGGCCGGTGCGCACGGCGGTCTCGACCATGACCACCTCCCAGCATGCGGGCTGGAATTCGGTCAGGTACTGCCGTGGAACATCGCGCTCATCGAAACGGGCTTTTGCGTGCGATATCTCGAGGTTCAGGCCGTCCAGGCCCTTCAGCTCCTCCCTGGCCTTGTCGAACAGCGTTGCGGGGCCGTACTTGACGTGGAATCGGAGAGTTCGTACTTGGGTCATGGCGCGACCAGAATGCCAACTGCCACCGACAACTTCTCTCGCGACGGTGAGACGCTGAGTCGGACCATGCGGACGGCTCGGCAGTGCAGCTCGACG
>LZME01000074.1 GCA_001673575.1 Mycolicibacter heraklionensis
GCGGAGTCGGACTTGGCGCAGGTCGCCACCAGGCGGGTCATGATGGCCGAGACCGGCCGAGCCAGCAGACTGGCGCCGTGGACGTGCAACTGGCGTACCACGTCACGCTCGGAGGCCACCCCCTCCAGACCCTCACGCCCGATCACCACCATGGCGCCGATGTTGTGCTCGGCCAAGCCCGCCAGCAACTCCATGACCGTGGCATCCGGATGGATGGTCACCACCGCCGCACCCTTGTTCCGCAATACATCCGCGATCCGCATTGAAGCCTCCCGCCGCAGTGATCTGCTTCACACCAGGCTAGGCTATTTCGCCCGGTCGGGGGTGGCGATAGCGAAACTCAGCCGATCGCATAGCGCACGCCCGACATCTGTGGCATATGTGACGTCATGACGATCGAGATCACGCTACTGGGCACTGGAAGCCCGATCCCCGACCCGAACCGCGCCGGACCGTCGACCCTGATCCGAGCCGGGGGCCAGCAACTGCTGGTCGACTGCGGACGCGGGGTGCTGCAACGTTTGGCAGCGGCGGGTGGCGCGGCCAACACCCTGTCGGCACTGTTGCTCACCCACCTGCACAGCGATCACATCGCCGACCTGGGGGATCTGCTGATCACCCGATGGGTCACCACCTTCACCCCCGACACACCGCCGCTGCCGATCATCGGCCCGCCGGGCACCGCAGAGGTGGTGGAGGCGACCTTGCGCGCCTTCGGTCACGACATCGGCTACCGCATTGCCCACCACGACGATCTGACCGCCCCTCCCCCAGTCGACGTGCAGGAATACACCACCGGCCAAGTCTGGGACCGCGACCGGGTGCGGATCACCGTGGCGCCCACCGACCACCGGCCGGTCACACCGACCATCGGATTCCGGATCGAGCACTCCGACGACGACGGAACCGCCTCGGTGGTGGTGGCCGGCGACACCGTGCCCTGCGACAGCCTCGACGAGCTGGCGACCGGGGCCGGTGCGTTGGTGCACACCGTCATCCGCAGCGACCTCATCGAGTTGCTGCCCCAGCAGCGCATCCGCGATATCTGCGACTACCACTCCTCGGTGGCCCAGGCTGCCGCGACCGCCAAACGGGCCGGGGTGGGCATCCTGGTGCTGACCCACTATGTCCCCGCCATCGCGCCCGGGCAGGAAGACCAGTGGCGGGCGCTGGCCGCCGCGGAGTTCGACGGGCCGATCGAACTCGGCGATGACCTGCATCGAGTCGAGGTGACCGCCCGCAGCTGAGGCGAGTTGGGGAGTTACCGAACCAGCTGGTACCCTGAACAGCTGTTGCTCCCGCCTCGGGAGGCAAACCCAACTCAAGCTTTTGCGAAGGAATTACTCCGTGGCCAACATCAAGTCGCAGGTGAAGCGCAACCGGACCAACGAGCAAGCCCGGCTGCGCAACCAGTCGGTGAAGTCGGCGGTGCGCACCGCGATCCGCGCCTTCCGCGAGGCCGCCGCAGCCGGCGACAAGGACAAGGCCGGCGTGCTGCTGGTCTCGACCAGCCGCAAGCTGGACAAGGCCGCCAGCAAGGGCGTCATCCACAAGAACCAGGCCGCCAACAAGAAGTCGGCGCTGGCGAAGGCGCTCAACCAGCTCTGAACCTAGCGGATTGCCCGCAAGCGCAGGCCCCTGTTTCCACTGGTGAACAGGGGCCTTCGTGTTGCCTGGATCAGCGGTCGGCCAACTCGGCGACCCCGCGGACCGCGGCCTCCAATGCGTAGTCGGCGTCGGCAGCGGCGCCCTTGACGTCGGCGTTGAGGGCGGCCACCAACCGCACCGCGGCCGCCATCGTCCCCGGCGACCAAAACCGGGCCTGCTTCTGCGCCTTCTGCACCCGCCAGGGCGGCATGCCCAATTCACCGGCCAGCCGGTAGGGATCACCGGACTTGGACCGCACCCGGGCGATGGTGTGAATCGCCTCGGCCAGGGCATCGGCCAGCACCACGTGCGGTTCGCCACGAATCATCGCCCAGCGCAGCGCCTCGGTGGCACCGGCGACGTCGCCGACGACCGCCCGATCGGCGACGTCGAACCCTTTCACCTCGGCCTTGCCGCTGTGATAGCGGCGCACCGCGATGGCGTCAACATGCCCGCCGGTATCGGCGACCAGCTGCGAACACGCCGAGGCCAGTTCCCGGATATCGGAGCCCACCGCGTCGAGCAACGCCGTCACAGTGTCGTCGTCGACGCGGACCTTGAGCCCGCGGAACTCGGCGCGAACAAAGTCGGAGCGTTCGGAGGCCTTGGTGATGCGGGCGCAGGCGTGCACCTCGGCACCGAGCTCCCGCAGCTTCCCCGCCAGTGCCTTGGCCCGACCCGCACCGGAGTGCACCACAACCAGCACGGTGCCCAGCGGAATATCGGCGGCCGTCGCTTCGATCAGCGTTACGGCGTCCTTGCCGGCTTCGGCGGCAGCCTCGAGCACCACCACCCGTTCGTCGGCGAACAGCGACGGGCTCAATAGTTCCGCGAGTTCACCCGCCGCCACCTCGCCGGCGCGCAACCGGTCCACCGGGATGTCGGTGCTGCCAGCCTGCGCCCGGACCCCGGCAAGCACCTGACCCACAGCCCGTTCGACCAGCAGCTCCTCGTCCCCGAGAATCAGATGCAGTGGCGAAACCGATTGGCTCACCCGCCAATCGTGTCACGCTGCTCCGACACCTGCCCAGCCGGTCAACACCTGCGCGGCCGACCACGCCAGCAGGCATAGCCCCAACGCGGCCAGCACCCGGCGGCACCACCGCCATCGCCAACAAATCACCACGAGGACTGCGGCGGCGCCCACCCCGACGACCCCTATGGGGCCGTCCGGCACCGGCACGGTGGCGGACGGGAGCCCGCCGGCCCAGCGCGCGACGCGGCACACCCACCACAACTCCGGTCCGGTGAACCGGATCAATAGATAGGCGCCTGCCGGCCACCACCCGCACAGCACCGCCGCCGCGCTGCCCAGCACGGTGATCGGCGCGACCAGCGCCGCCACCGCCAGGTTGGCCACCGTACTGACCAGGCTGAGGCGCCCGGAGATGCCCGCGATCAACGGCGCGGTGACCAGATTGGCCGCCCACGCCACGCAGACTGCGGCGGCCAGCGGTCGAGGCCACCCATGCGCCTCCAGCCGGGTCGTCCAGACCGGCGCGATGAGCACCAGCGCCGCGGTGGCCACCACCGACAGCGCGAACCCGACGTCGACCGCCAGGTGCGGCGCCAACGCCAACAGCATCAGCACACTGGCCGCCAGACTCGGCACCGCCTGCCGGCTGCGCGCCGAGAGCACGCCCAACAAGGCGATGGCCCCCATCACCGCCGCCCGCAACACACTGGCCGTGGGCTGCACGACGATCACGAACGCGACCAGGGCACCCCCGGCCAGCACCACGGCAGCCCGCGGCCCCACCAACCGCGCCGAAAACAGCACCGCACCGCAGACGATCGTCACGTTGGCCCCAGAGACCGCCATCAGATGCGTCAGCCCCGCGGCGCGAAAGTCTCGGCCGGTGGCAGCAGTGATCGCCGAGGTATCGCCGAGCACCAATGCGGGCAGCATCCGGGCCTGCTCGTCGGGCAGCACTCGCGTGGCGGCAGCCGCGAACCGGGCCCGAACCCGATGCGCTGCCCGCGCCACGGGTCCGGGCTGGCCGCGCACCGGAGCGTCGTTCGCGGTGAGCACAGCCACCGACAGATCTCGCCGGGCCGGGCGGGCGACCTTGGCGCGGAACGCCATCGACTGGCCCACCATCACCTCGCCGAATTCGACGCCGGAGGCGAATACCAGCACCCGGCCCGAGGCGGCGACGTCGTCGAGGCGTTGCAAGGTGGCCCGAAACATCACCCGCCGGGCGCCGGCGGGCAGTGGGCTCTCACTCGGGGTGACCGTCACCGCCGCGGTCGTGCCGCACAGCGCTGCGATCGGGTGGTGCTCGACGGAGGCGGTACGCAGCGCAACAGCCCATCCGAAGCCCGCCCCCGCCATCGATGCCGCGGCAACCGCCGCACCCAGCAGCCGCCAACCGGGGCGCCGCCGCCGTCCGGCGTACCAGCACAACACGCCGGCAGCCGCAGCCAGCAGGGCACACAGCACCGCCAGCACGCCGCCGATCTGCCACTGAATACCGGCCGCCGTGACCAGCCAGCCCATCACCGCCGCCGGCACGAGCCGGACGTCGAGGCGGGCCGCCGGCACCGGTTCGGCCGCTGGCGACGTCACGCTCAGACACGAACCAGGGCACGCAGCTTCTCCAGGCGCGCCGGACCGATTCCGTCGACATCGCCGAGCTGATCGACGCGAGTGAACTTCCCGTGGCTGTCGCGCCAGGCCACGATCGCCGCAGCGGTCACCGGCCCCACCCCGGGCAGGGCGTCGAGCTGCTCGACTGTCGCGGTGTTGAGGTTCACCGGCTCGCCCGGTTCATGTTTGGGCTCTGGACCGGTCGGCGCGGTGCTGGTGCGGGGTGCCTCCGGCACCGGTGAGACGGCACCGACCGAGCTGCCCAGCACCGGCAGCCCCGCCGGTGGCGCCAGACCGACCACGATCTGTTCACCATCGACTAAGGGCCGGGCCAGGTTCAGCCCGACCGTATCCGCACCGTCGAGGGCCCCGCCGGCCGCGGTCAGCGCATCGGCGATCCGGGAGCCGGGCGACAACGTCGCCAGACCCGGCTTGTGCACCAGGCCGACCACGCTGACCACGACCTGCTCGGCCGGTGGCGCCGCAGCGCCCGCGGCCGATTCATCGGCGCGCGGACTGGCAGTCGAAACCATCTCCACCGGTGGCAATTTCGCGCTCCGCACCGGAGCAGGCTGATCACGCAGCACGGTGAACACCGTGACGAGCACCGCCACTGCGGCGATCACCGCCAAGGCGATCGCGCCGGCTTTGCCCGGGTCCGCCCGCACTTTGGCAAGCCAGCCCGCGTCGGCTGCACCGTCAGGCAGCCAACGCGGCAGCAACGAATTCGGGTCATCCTCGTCGTCGGCGCTGGAGGTGTGCTCGTCACGGTCGGATTCCGGGAGCAGGCCGAGCCGACGTTGCAGCCGCTCGCCGGGTGGTTCTGGTGCCATGCGCCGACGGTAGGCGCCGACACCGTCAGTCCGGTTCGCTCAGCGCACGATCCGGGCTAATCTGTGGATCAACCACGGACTGTGCGCAACCTGCTGCGGCGCTAGGGGTTCAGCCACTCCCCGACGTCTTGCGAGATCCCCGACGACGGCGCATAGCGGACCTTCGCCGCTGTGACCCCGGTAGGCAGCGCGAAGACGACGCAGCCGGTGTTCGCCGACCCGGCGGGGATCAGGAACCAGCCGTAGGCGAAGTCTTTGCACTCGTTCACGGTGGCGAAATCGGCCGGGTAGTTCTGGTCGTCGGAACCCACCACCGTGACGTCGCTGTTGGTGTTGCCGACGATGGTCGTGGTTCCGGCGTTCTCGATCCGCAGCTTGGTCGCAAGGTAGGTCTTGCCCGCCGTACCCCAGCCGTTCGGGACGGTCGCCGGTGCGATGACCTCCGTCAACGTCACGGCGATCTTCTGCCCGCCGATGCGCATCAGGTCCAGCGTCTGGCCGATGTGCGCGGCCGGTCGCGGGGCCGGAGTCTGCCGAGCCCCCGGCGATGAGTCCGACTGGGCGTTCTCCGCGGTCTCCGCCGAGCACGACACGAGAGACAAGACCAGGACACAGAGCGCGACGACCCACCGTCTCATGAGGTCCAGCCTACAAAAGCGCACGGTAAGCCCTCCCCCGAACGGCCGCAGAAGTGACGATTAGGGTGCATACCAACCGTGAGTTCACCCAACCAACCGGGAGGTCGACGTGAGACTGGCACTGAGCGCGGAGGAGGCAGCGTTCCGCGACGAAATGCGGACCTTCTTCACCACCGAGATCCCGGCTGACATTCGCGAACGCAGCCGGTTGGGTCATTCGAACTTTCCCGACGACATCGTCACCACCCAGCGCATCCTCAACGCCAACGGCCTGGCGGTACCGAACTGGCCGGTCGAGTGGGGCGGCAAGGACTGGACGCTGACCCAGCACCAGATCTGGCACGACGAGATGCAGCTGGCCTCGGTGCCCGAACCGCTGACCTTCAACGCCAAGATGGTGGGCCCGGTGATCGCGGAATTCGGTTCCCAGGCGATCAAGGAACGCTTCCTGCCCGCCACCGCCAACCTGGACATCTGGTGGTGCCAGGGCTTCTCCGAGCCGGAAGCCGGCTCCGATTTGGCAAGCCTGCGCACCACGGCGGTGCGCGACGGCGACAGCTACATCGTCAACGGACAGAAGACCTGGACCACCCTCGGCCAGTACGCGGACTGGATCTTCTGCCTGGTGCGCACCGACCCGCAGGCCCCCAAGAAGCAGGCCGGCATCTCCTTCCTGCTGTTCCGGGTCGACACCCCGGGTGTCACCATGCGGCCGATCAAGCTGATCGACGGCGGCTACGAGGTCAACGAGGTGTTCTTCTCCGACGTGCGGGTGCCCGCCGATCAACTGGTCGGTGAGGAGAACCACGGCTGGACCTACGCGAAGTTCCTGCTGGGCAACGAGCGCACCGGCATCGCCGGGGTGACCCGCACCAAGGTGCGTGTCGCCGAACTCAAGCAACGCGCCAAGGCGTTGGGGGCCCTCGACGATCCGTTGTTCGCCGCCCGGGTCGCCGAACTCGAGAACGATCTGCTGGCGCTCGAGCTCACCCAGATGCGGGTGTCGAGCGACTCCGCCGACGGCAAGCCGAACCCGGCGTCCTCGGTACTCAAGCTGCAGGGCAGCCAGCTGCAACAGGCCGCCACCGAGCTGTTCGTGGAGCTGGCCGGTCCCGATGTTCTGCCCTTCGAGGCAGGCGACGGCATCGCAACGCCCTCCTGGGCGCAGGACGCGGCACCGACGTATCTGAACTACCGCAAGACCTCGATCTACGGCGGTAGCAACGAGGTACAGCGGACCATCATCGCGTCGACCATTCTCGGCCTTTAGGAGGTATGACAGCTATGGACTTCCAACTCAGCGACGAGCAGGTTCTGCTGCGCGACACCACCCGTTCAATGTTGTCGGGCTATGACACCGAGACCCGTAACAAGATCATCGAGAACGACCCCGGATTCAACCCCGAGGTGTGGAAGCAACTGGCGGACATCGGGATTCTCGGTCTAGGTTTCGACCCGCAGGAATCCGGCCCGCTGGAGATCATGGTGGTACTCACCGAGATCGGCCGGCGGGTGGCGCCGGAACCCGTCGTGCACGGGGCACTCGGGCCGGGCGCGCTGATCGCCGAGCGCGGCACCGCCGAGCAGCGGGCACTGCTCGACACCGTCGCCGAAGGCGAGCGGATTCTGGCGTTCGCCCACACCGAGCCGGGCATGCGGGGAACCGCAGGCAAGTTGACGACCACGGCTGTGCAGCAAGGCGATTCGTGGCAGCTGAGCGGACGGAAGAACCCGGTCCTGACCGGGGATCGCGCCGACACGTTCGTAGTCAGCGCTGCGTTGCCCGACGGCGGGACCGGGCTGTTCCTGGTCGAGGCAAGCGCCGACGGCGTCACCCGTGCGCCCTACCGGACCTTCGACGGCCAGCGCGGGGCCCAGGTCGACTTCGCCGATGCCCCGGCCACCGCGCTGGGTGAGGCGACCGACGCCTCGGCCGCCATCGAGCGCGCCGTCATCCGTATCTCCTCGGCACTGTGCGCCGAGGCCGTCGGCGCGATGGAAGAGGCTTTGCGCCTGACCACCGATTACCTCAAGACGCGCAAGCAATTCGGGGTCACGCTCAACACCTTCCAGACCCTGACCCAGCGCGCCGCCGACATGTACGTGTCGCTGGAGTTGGCCCGCAGCATGAGCATGTACGCGGCGATGTCGCTCGCCGACGGCAACTACGACCCGGTGATCGCGGCGCGCGCCAAGCTGCAGATCGGCCGGTCCGGGCGCCACATCGCTCAGGAGGCCATCCAGCTGCACGGCGGGATCGGGGTGACCTGGGAGTACCCGGTCGGACACCTTGCGGCCCGGCTCACCGCGATCGACCACACCCTGGGTTCGTCGCAGGATCAGCTGCACGTGCTGATCGACAACCTGAGCAGCTACGACCTGGCCAAGCTGTAGCAGCTAGAAACCGAAACCGATCTGGGCGGCGACGTCACTGGCGAACGCCGCATCCAGTCGGTGCACCAGGGCGTCGTCGCGACACCGCAGCCTGCCGGCTCTGGCGAGCGACGACGCCCGGTGCGCACCGAAGTACAGACTGCCCAGCACATCCAGGTCCAGCTCCACCTCGGCGTCCGCCTCGGTCGGGGCGCACTCGGCGACTCCGTCGCGGATTGTGAGCGCGAATCGCCCGCCGTCGCTGCGGAATCCGTCACGAACCGCCACGACGACGGACAGCTCGACCACGTCCACGGCGTAGCGGCGGGCCATCAGCACCGCGGGGATATCCATCATCCGCAGCCACAGACCGTCCGAGCGCCCGGTAGTGGTGGCCAGCCGGGTATCGGTCAGCAGGTAAGGCATCGAATCGTCCGGATGGGTCTCGACGACGATCTTTCCCATCAGGTCCAACCCGAGCAGCGCCCGCCACAACGCGGCGTGCGCCTCCGGGGTCACCGCCCGAAACTCCTCGACTCGCACCGTCTTTGGCTCGCCCGCGTGCACGCGGTAGAGCACATAGCCGTCGGGATGCAGCATCGCGAGCCATTCGGTGCCGCCCTCGCGGGTGTTCTCCCGGTCGGCGAGCAGGTCATCCCAGAGCGCCAACGGGCGCGCCAAGCCGCCCGGGACGCGCTGGCGCCAGCGCTGGTAGATCGCCGCGAACTCGTCTCGACTGTCGGCCGCTTTGACCAGCCGCACTCCGCCGGGGTCGGGTGCGTCGGGGTGTAGCTGGGCGAACCGCCGGTCGATGGTCAGCTCGTGGTCCACCGTCGCCGGGCCGTAACCGAACCGCCCGTAGATTCCGCCCTCACTGGCGGTCAGTGCCGCGATCGAATAGCCGGAATCAGCAATGCGCCGATGCAATTCGGTGTACATCATCCGGAGCACACCGCGGCGGCGGTGGGTCGGAGCCACCACGACGAAGCTGATCCCGGCGACTGGCAGCACCGTCCCGCCGGGCACGGTCAACTCCAGGTCCAAGTAGCCGGACATTCCGACCACGGCATCACCGTCGCAGACCACGATGGCGCTGTCGGGCGTGGTCAGGGTTCGCCAGGCGGCCATCGATTCGGCGTCCCAATCCTCGCCGAATCCGGTGGCGCCCAGCACCGCCATCGCGGCCCAATCGTCCTCGGTGGCGGTTCGCAGGGTCAGGGTTTGGGTTAGGGTGCCGGTCACGCCGATCGAGGCTGCCACAAACGCGCTGGGACCGCACCCCAATAATGTGGGATACACCCGTCACCGAGGAGCATGATGCCCGTTTCCACCCGCCCACTTCGCGTCATCCAATGGACCACCGGAAACATCGGGCAGCGCTCGCTGCACGCCATCATCGGCCGGCCCGACATGGAGCTCGTCGGGGTCTACGCCCACGGCAAGGACAAGGTCGGGGTGGACGCCGCCGAGTTGGCCGGCTGGCCGGAGCCGACCGGAATCACCGCCACCAATGACATCGACGCCCTGATCGCGCTGAAGCCGGACGCCTGCTGCTACAACCCGCTGTGGCCCAGCATCGATGAGTTGGTGCGGCTGCTGGAGGCCGGGGTGAATGTGTGCTCGACGGCGGCCTGGATCACCGGCGGCAAGCAGAGCGCCGAAGACCGCAAGCGAATCGAGGACGCCTGCCGGGCCGGGAACTCCACCATGTTCGGCAGCGGCGCGCACCCGGGGCTGACCAACATGGTCGGCATGGTGCTGTCCGGGGCGTGCGAGCGGGTCGACGAGATCCGGATCACCGAATCGGTGGACTGCTCGACCTACGAGTCGGCGGCCACCATGGCAGCGATGGGCTTCGCCCAAGACCCCGACACCCCCGGGCTGGCCGAAAGCGTCCGGCGGGAGAGCGAGGTCTTTGCCGAGTCCGCGGCGATGATGGCCGATGCGATCGGCGCACAGTTGGACCGCATCACCTTCGACGTGCAGTTCACCGCCGCGACCGGTGACAGCGACCTGGGCTTCATGAAGATCCCGGCCGGCACGGTGGGCAGCGTCTTCGGCTATCACCGCGGCTGGGTCGGGACGCGCAACGTGGTCAGCGTCGGCTTCAACTGGATCATGGGCGACCAGGTCACCCCGCCCAAGCCGGTGGCGCACGGCCACGTCATCCAGGTGTTCGGGCTGCCGAATATGCGCACCGTCATCAACTGCCTGCCGCCGAAGGACTGGAACGAGGCGAACTTCAACGGTCTGGGCTCGATCTACACGGCGATGCCGGTGACCAACGCGGTGCCGGCGGTGGTCGCGGCAGAGCCGGGGATCGTCACGCTGGCCGAACTGCCGCCGATCACGGGCCGCGCCGGCGGTTAGCAAGGTTCGACGAAGGAGAGCCGAAGCTGGACCGCCGAGTTACGCCTGCCGGTTGGCGGTGACCGCCCCCGTTGCTGCGTCGACGGTGACGTCACGCTCGGCCAGTTTGTCGTCCCACACGTCGGCTTCCCAGACGACCGTGCCGTTCATGTCGAGCAGACTCAGCTCGGTGATCGAACTGTTGGGCACCGCGCGAAGTACGCGCTCCACGGCGCTGCGGTAGTCCAGATGAGTGCCGTCCACATTGGCGCGGCGCTTGGCCTTGTCGGCGTCGCTGTCGTCGGTCGCGGTGGGGCCGACCAGCACGGACACCCCGTCAGAGTCGATCTTGACCTGGTGTTCGGTGCCGTCGCGCGTGACCACCCTGGCTTTCCAAGTACCGGCGTCGCTGGTCTGACTCTCGATGAAGATCAACACACTGTCGGGCACCTGCGCGATCGCGAGGTCACCGGCGCGAAGCAGAGTGAGCGGATCGGGCGGCGCATCGGGGCGAGTCCAAGACGCACCGGGGGCCGACGGCTCCTCCGATGAGGCGCCCGACGTGCCCTTGCCGCTGCACCCGGCCAGCGCCAACGCTGCCACGATGACCACCGCACCGAATCGGACGACTTTTCCCAGAGCGTGCATCAGCGGCCATGCTACTGAAGTCGCGGCGTTGGCGCTGAACTCGAGTCGAGGCAGCCAGTCCCCCGCACCAACCCGCACCGAGACAGCGGATCTTGTGTTCCTTAGCCAGGCGAAGGTTATGCTGCCGAAGGGCGCGATTCGCGGAACCATCGATGCTTCCGACGAAGCCGGAGAGCAGTCCGTCCAGCGCCGACGTTCAACCGCATTATCAGCAGGCGGAAGGCGGTGAGATGGGGAGAATCTCGGTCGCCGGCGTGCTCAAACGGCATTGGATTCCGCTGGTCTTCATTGTGGTCATCGCGATCTCGAGTGTGATCGTCAGCCGGCTGCACAAGGTGTTCGCCTCCGAAGACCTCAATCCCCACGCCGGTGCCGGTATCGAAATCGTCCAGTTCAACCCGAAATCCGTCGCTTACGAGGCCTTCGGGCCGCCCGGCACCACCGCCGACATCAACTACTGGGACGCCGAGGCCAACGTCCATCAGCTGGTAGGCGTGCCGCTGCCGTGGACCTACACCGTGGTCACGGTGCTCCCCGCCGTCATGGCGAACATGATCGTGCAGGGCAACACCGGTGAGATCGGCTGCCGGATCAAGATCGACGACCGACTGCTCGACGAACGCCGCGCCACCGGCCTCAACGCCCAGACCTTCTGCCTGGTGAAGTCCGGATGATCAAACGGATCAAAGAGCAGCTGGACCGCCACCAGGATCCGCACGTCAAGCGGCCGTTCTTCGCGCACATGCTGCGCATCTTCGCGGTGCCGATCATCATTGCCTGGATCGTGCTCACGGTGCTGGTGAATGTCCTTGTGCCTCAGTTGGAAGTCATCTCCGAGGAGCACTCCGCGCCGCTGGCCCCCGTCGATGCGCCGTCGATGGTTGCCAGCAAGCTGGTCGGCGAGAACTTTCAGGAATACAAGTCCAACAGCACCGTGATGATGGTGGTGGTCGGCGAGGACGAACTCGGCGATGCCGCCCACCATTACTACGACGAGATTGTCGCGAAACTGGTCGCCGACAAAGACCATGTCGAGCATGCCCAGGATTTCTGGCGTGACCGGCTGACCGCGGCAGGCGTGCAGAGCTCCGACGCCAAGGCGGCCTACATCATGCTCAACCTGGTGGGCAACCAGGGCATGACCGAGGCCAACGACTCAGTCGTCGCGGTCCGCCAGGCCATCGATGACACGCCTGCGCCGCCTGGGGTCCAGGCCTACGTCGCCGGGCCGGCGGCGCTGACCGCTGATCTGCGTGAGATCGGCGACTCCAGTCTGGTCAAGATCACCCTGTTCACCATCGCCGCGATCGCGATCATGCTGTTGATCGTCTTCAGGTCGGTGTCGGCGATGTTGACCCAGCTGTTTCTGACCCTGCTCGAGCTGATCTGCGCCCGCGGCGTCGTCGCCGTCCTCGGCTTCAACAATGTCATGGGCCTGACGACGTTCGCGGTCAACATCATGGTGATGCTCGCGATCGCCGCGGGCACCGACTACGGCATCTTTCTCATCGGCCGGTACCGGGAAGCCCGGCTGGTCGGAGAGGACCGGGTCGATGCGTACTACACCACCGTGCGCAGTGTCACCCCGGTGGTGCTGGGATCGGGTCTGACCATCGCCGGGGCGTCGGCGATGTTGTACTTCACCCGACTGCCCTACTTCCACACCATGGGCATTCCGGTCTCCGTGGGCATGCTCGTGGTAGTCGGCGCCGCGCTCACCCTGGGACCGGCGATGCTGGTGGTGGTCACCAGCTTCGGTCTGCTCGAACCCAAAAAGGCTAAGCCGGGCGGGTTCTGGCGCCGGGCGGGCGTGTCGGTGGTGCGCTGGCCCGGGCCGATCGCCGTGGCCAGCCTGGCCATCATCATGATCGGTCTGGTCGCCCTGCCGGGTTTCAGACCGGGTTACGACGACCGCAAGTATCTGCCGCAGGAGACCCCGGTCAACGTGGCCTATGCCGCGGCGGAGAAGCATTTCTCGGCGGCCCGGATGGCGCCGGACATCACCATGGTCGAATCCGACCACGACATGCGTAATCCCGCCGACATGCTGGTGCTGGACCGAGTCGCCAAGAACATCATGCGGGTGGTCGGGATCGGGATGATCCAGGACATCACCCGTCCCTTGGGAATTCCGCTGCAGCACAGTTCGATTCCGTTCCAACTCAGCGTCTCCAACCAGCTGATGATCCAGAACATGAAGACGCTCAAGGACCGGATCAAGGACATAGACACCATCTCGCAGCAACTCGACAAGGACATCGAGTTGCTGATCCAGATGTACGGATACCTCCAGGAGGTCGACCGGACGTTCGACGACACCGCCGAGGTCACCCGAAACACCGTGGACGTCTCCGACCGGATCCGCGACCACATCGCCGAATTCGACGATCAGTTCCGCCCGCTGCGCAGCTACTTCTATTGGGAACCGCACTGCTTCGACATCCCGATGTGCAACGCGCTGCGCAACACCTTCGACGCCACCGACGGCATCGACCAACTCGCCGAGCAGCTGCACTACCTGTCCGACGACATCACCAAGACAGCGCGCCTGCTGCCGCAGGCGGTGGAACTGCTGCCGGCCGTGGTCGACACCATGCGAATCATGCGCGGCCTGGTGCTGACGGTGCACTCGACGTTCTCGGCGTTCATCGATCAGATGGAGGACCTGAGCAACACCCAGATCATGATGGGCCAAAGCTTCGACGACTCCAAGAACGACGATTTCTTCTATCTGCCCGCGGAAGCGTTCGACAACAAGGACTTCCAAACCGGCCTTCGGCTGTTCATGTCGCCGGACGGAAAGTCGGCGCGGTTCTTCGTCACGCACCAGACCTATCCGGCGACCGCGGAGGGCATCAAACGGGTTGAGCCGGAACGGATCGCTGCGCAGGAGGCCCTGAAGCAGTCGTCATTGGCAGATGCCAAGGTCTACATCGGCGGCATGGCTGCCCTCTATGAAGACATGCAGAACGGCGCCAAGTACGACCTGATGATCGCGATCGTGGCGTCGCTGACGTTGATCTTCTTGATCATGATGATGATCACCCGAAGCCTGGTGGCCGCCGCGGTCATCCTCGGCACCGCATCCAGCTCTATCGCCGCGTCGTTCGGCATCTCGGTGTTGATCTGGCAGCACATTTTCGGCCAACACATCTATTGGGTGACACTGGTGCTGGCAGTGATCGTGTTGCTGGCCGTCGGCTCGGACTACAACCTGTTGCTGGTCTCGCGTTTCGAGGAGGAGATACACGCCGGGCTCAAGACCGGCTACATCCGGGCGATGGCGGGCAGCGGCGGCGTGGTGACCTCGGCTGGCATGGTGTTCGCCGCCACCATGGGCATCATGTTCTTCAGCGATCTCAAGGCCATCGGTATGTATGGCACCACCGTGGCAATCGGGCTGCTGCTGGACACCTTCGTGGTCCGAGCGTTCTTCATGCCGTCGATCGCGACGTTGTTGGGCAAGTGGTTCTGGTGGCCGCAGGTGGTCCGGCCGTGGGGTCCCAACAAGAACATTCGCGGGATCGCAGCACACACCCCGCGTGAAGAGTCCACCGATACCGACAGATTCGCTGCCCCTACGCAGTAGGCAACGCCGGCGTTGACGCGCTCAGCTCCCACCCGGGTCGACGTCGACGCACACCGCGACCGCGCCGGCCCCCACATGCAGGGCCAACGTCGGGCACAGGCTCGTGATCACCGCTGGCTCACAGACCGGCAACCGCTCCGCCAGAGCGCCGGCCACCTCTTGGGCCCCCTGGGGATTGGCCACGTGATGCACCGCCAGCGCCGCCGAGCGATCTTCGACCACCTCACAGACCCGGTCGATCATCGACGCGACGGCCTTGCTGACGGTGCGGATGCGTTGGGCCAGAACGAGCTTTCCCTCCTCGACCGCCAGCAGCGGTTTGAGCGACAAGGCGGTGCCCAGCCAAGCCGCCGCACTGCCGATCCGGCCGCTGCGCCGCAGATTGTCGAGCCGCTGCACCACCATGTAGGCGTGAGCACGTTGCACGGCGGCGTCCGCCGCTGCCGCAACGCCGTGCAGGTCTGCGCCACCGGCGGCCGCTCGGGCCGCGGCCAAGACCGCGAATCCGGTGCCCATCGCCGCCGATCTCGAGTCGATCACCCGCACGCCGGGCCCGATCTGACCGGCTACCTGTTCGGCGGTGCCGAACGTCCCCGACAGCGCCGAGGAGATGTGCACCGCCACCACCCCAGAGCCCGCGCTGTAGTCAAGCGCATTCCGGTAGACCTCCGCCAGTTCCTCCGGGCCCGCCCCGGAGGTGGTGACGCGCTCTCGCGCATAAATGTCTGCGGGCACGTCGTCGACGCCGTCGCGCAGATCGGCTCCGTCGAGCAGGATGTGCAGCGGTACCGTGCGAATCCCCCAGCGGTCACGCGCCTCGAGCGGCAGGCAGGCCGACGAATCGGTGACAACGACAACGCTCATCGGGCGGTCACCCCAACGGGCCGGGGACGCCGGCCTCACTCAGGGCTTTGAGCATCAGGTCGGCGACCGCCCGGTGCGCTTCGAAGTTCCAATGGATGCCGTCGGGATTTGCACGCCCGCTCATGACCTCATCGCCCACCGCGGCCTTCAGGTCCACCAACGGCACATCGTGTTCCCGCGACCAGGCCGTGATGGCGCGCACCGTGGGTTCCCGGCCCTGGTGGGCGCGGCCGTAGGTGTCGGCGATGTGCACCGACGGCAGCGAAGCCACGATGGGAATGCCCGGCCGGTTGAAATCGATTGCACCCCTGGTCATCTCAAGATATTCCACGGTGAGATGCGGCGGTAGGGCCGCCCGCGCCACCGGCGAGAACCGGGGCTGCAGCCAGCCGTAGCCGTCTCGGACCCATCGCCGCAGCCAGGCCGGCCGCACGTAACGGATCAATTCACGCATGGCCGTCGGCCACACCGAGGGCAGTGAGTCCATCCCGCTGGTGGCGAAGATGACCGCACCGGCCCGCGGCAGTGCCGCCCACGCCCGGGGATCCTGGGTGGACGCCCACCAGACGTCTCGGCTGGTCCAGCCGATCCGACCGATCAGTTCGACATCCCAGTCCAGCTGACTGGCAACGATGTTCGGCCAGATCCGCGGATCATCGGCAGGCAGCCCGCCGGTGGGCCCGTAGTAGGACAGCGAGTCGGCGAAGACCAGCAGGGTGGGACGCGTTTCAGAGGACATCGCTGGCCACCTGTGCTGAGGCGTTCCAGACGTCGAGACGCCACCGCACACCGGCGAAGTCGTCCTGGTCTGAATCCGCGTTGGAATCCGGGCCGTCAGAGTATCCGCTGAGCTGGGTCCAACTGGCGTTGGCCATCCCACCCAACACCGGCCAGTTCTCCACCGGCAGCCGTAGCAAGGCCGCGGTCAGGGCGGCGATCAGCCCGCCGTGGGCGACCAGCACCACCGGCTGATCGGCGTGATCGGCTCTGCCCCAGTCCGGCTCCGCTGCCACCAGCTCACGGACCAACGGAACGCTGCGCTCGGCCACGTCGATGCGGCTCTCCCCGCCGTGCGGTGCCCACCGGGCGTCGTCACGCCAAGCCAATCGCGCGCCTGGTGCGGCGGCGTCGACCTCTTCGTGGGTCAGCCCCTGCCAGTCACCCAGATGAGTCTCCCGCAGCCGGGTGTCGACCCGGACCTGCAATCCGTTGTGCTCAGCCAGCACGGTGGCGGTGTCGTAGGCCCGCCACAGATCCGAGGACACGATCAGCAGCGGATGCCGTTTGCGCAGCACCTCCGCCGCCGCCTCCGCCTGCGCCCGGCCCAGGTCACTGAGGACGGTGTCCAACTGGCCCTGCATCCGGCTGCCGGCGTTGAACTCGGTCTGGCCGTGTCGCAGCAGGATCAACCTGCGGACCCTCACGAGGCGTCCTCGGGCGCCGACTCACCGGCTGCCTCCGCTGAGTCTTCTGAGACTTCTGAGTCCACCGGCACCAGCGGGCAGTCCTTCCACAACCGGTCCAGCGCGTAGAAGTCCCGCTCGTCCTGGTGCTGGATGTGCACGACGATGTCGACGTAGTCCAGCAGAGTCCAGCGCCCCTCCCGCGTGCCCTCGCGGCGTGCCGGCTTGTAGCCGGCCAGGCGCATCTTGTCCTCGACCTCGTCGACGATGGCGTTGACCTGGCGCTCGTTGGACGCCGAGGCGATGACAAAGCAGTCGGTGATGACCAGCTGCGCTGAGACGTCGATGACGACGACGTCGTCGGCCAGCTTGTTCGAGGCGGCGCCGGCCGCCACGGTGGCCATCCGCACGGCCTCGGGTGTCGCGGTCATTGTTGGTCTCCGTGGGTCGGTTGATAGAGGCGGCGCTTGGACACGTACTGGACCACCCCGTCTGGTACCAGGTACCAGATCGGGCGGGATTCTGCCGCGCGCCGGCGGCAATCGGTGGAAGAGATCGCCAGTGCCGGCACTTCGACCAGCGTCAAGGCGTGCGGCGGCAGGGAGCCGAGCGCATCAGCGAGATGGTCGCCATTGAGCTCGTAGCCGGGCCGGCTCACCCCGACAAACCGCGCCATCTCGAACATCTCCGGCCAATCCTGCCAGGACAGAATGGTGGCCAGCGCGTCTGCACCGGTAATGAAGTAGAGCTCGGCGTCGGGGTTCTGTTCTTGCAGGTCGCGCAGGGTGTCTTTGGTGTAGGTGGGGCCGCCGCGATCGATGTCGGCGCGGCTCACCGAGAACCGTGGGTTTGACGCAGTGGCGATGACCGTCATCAGGTACCGGTCCTCGGCGGCCGTGACGCGACGGTCCTTGAGCCACGGCTGGCCCGTCGGCACGAAAACCACTTCATCGAGCTCGAACAGATCAGCCACCTCGCTGGCCGCGACCAGGTGGCCATGATGGATGGGATCGAACGTCCCACCCATGACTCCAAGCCGCCGTTTTCGCACGATAGGCCAGCTTACTTGGGGTCCTCGTCGGCGTGATCGTGCTGGTGGCACCGCTCGCGTGCGGCGCAGTCGGCCGACGCGCCGAGCTGCTTTCCGCTTCGACGTACTCTTATCGGAGGCGCAACCCCCGGTTGTTGCCGCGAAGCCGATGCCGATCGTGTAGAAGATGTCTGTGGAAGATTTTCCGTTGAGTTCAATTGATCGCGCCGCGGCGACCAAAGATGCCATGCTCAGGCGTTTTCACACTCGGGCGCAGATCACTGGCGAAATCAGGCTTCCGGCCGTGCCGAGCATGCTCAACGAATACGTGAAGATGTGCGCGACCGTCTTTGCAGGTTTGGGCAAACCCTTCAGCGACGCCGAACTCGACCGTCTCAAAGAAGTGCTGCGAGGCCAACTGGCTGAGGCATATTCGCACTCGCTGCGGTCACACATCATCATCTCCTACAACGCCCCGATCGGCCCCACCCTGGACTACACGGTCCGCGCCCAGTGGAGCAGCGTCGCACAGGCGTACGAGGCCTGGCTGGCAACGCGGAAACCACCGTTGTTCGGTACCGAACCCGACGCCCGGGTGTGGCACCTTGCCTGCGAGGCCGACAATCCGGCTGCCCATCGGGTGCTCGAGATCGGTGGGGGCACCGGGCGTAACGCGCTGGCGCTGGCGCGGCGTGGACACCCGGTCGACGTCGTGGAGATGACCCCGAAGTTCGCCGAGATGCTCACGACCGACGCGGCGGCGGAGTCCTTGGACGTGCGCGTCATTGTGCGGGACGTGTTCGAAGACGCCGACGACCTGCGCGACGACTACCAGATGATGGTGCTTTCTGAGGTCTTGACCGATTTCCGGTCCACAGAGGAGCTACGCAGCCTGTTCGAGCTCGCCGCTCGATGCCTGGCTCCCGGCGGGCGGCTGGTGTTCAACAGCTTCCTGGCGCACGACGGCTACGAGCCCGACAGCGCCGCCCGGGAGTTCTGCCAGCAGGTGTACTCGGGTCTGTACACCCGCAGCGAAATGGCGGAGGCGTCGGCGGGCCTACCCCTGCAGCTGCTCTCCGACGAGTCGGTCCATGACTACGAGAAGGCGCACCTGCCCGAGGGTGCCTGGCCGCCCACCAGCTGGTACATCGAATGGGTCAGCGGGCAGGACGCGTTCCGAACCACGCGCGAGGAAAGCCCGATGGAGTTGCGCTGGCTGGTCTACCAGCGGACGCGCTGACAGTTCGCAGGCGGCTAACGCCGGGTCACGCCGTCGTCGATCATCTGCTGGAAGTGCTCCACGACGGAGTCGGCAACCGGCCGGAAATCGATGGCAAGTTCGGTACGTGCGCGCGAACCGTCCAGGCATAGCGGCCAACCGATATTGCGCTCGACGAACGGGCGAGTCAGCCCCGCCACCGGCGCAACCAGCTTCACCAGGAACTTGGGCAGCTCGCGCGTCGGGAAAGACAGCCGGGCACCGAAGTGCCGCCGCAACATTCGGCTGAGTTGGAGCATGCTGACGACTTCGGAGTTCACCACGTAGCGGCCTTGCGCCCCGGGCGTGTAACCGGCGGTGATGTGTGCGCGGGCCACGTCACGCACATCGACGCAGCCCATCTGCAGCGCGGGTGCACCCAACGCCATCGACATGTCGATGAAGTGCTGCATGGTGTCCATGCTTCCCGACGCGCTGGCCGTGGTCAGCGACGGTCCCAGCACCAGGGAGGGATGAATGGTGACCAGGTCCCAGCGCTTTTGGGCCTGCTGGATCTCCCAGGCCGCCCGCTCGGCGACCGTCTTGGAGTAGGGGTAGGGCTGGTGCTCGGGTGTGCTGGTGGTGTTCCAGTCCGCTTCGGTGAAGCACGTCTTGCCCTTCATGTCCGCATTGTCGCCGTAGATGGCCGCCACACTGCTGGTCAGCACTACCCGGGCCACCGAAGGAGTTTCGTCGACGGCGGACAACACGTTGCGCGTGCCTTCGAGCGCAGGCAGTACCAGTTGCCGGTCGGCGTCTTCGATGGTGCCGAGCAGGAACGGCGAAGCGGTGTGGATGACCAGCTGGCAGCCCTGCATCGCCTCGGTGAAACTGCCCGGTTCGAGCAGATCGGCCCGGTGCAGGCTCAGCTGCCCCGGGTGCCGTGCGGCAAGCGCGTGCAGGTGTTCCAGGCCGTGGGGTTTCTCGGGATCGCGGACCGTAGCCCGCACCAGGTGACCGTCCTCGAGCAGGTAGCGCACGATCCAGCTGGCGATGTAGCCGCTCCCGCCGGTAACCAACACCGGTGCGCTGGGATCGATGGTCGTCATGAATCACCCTTTCTGATCGTTGTCCGGGTACGCCGGCAGGGCGCGACCTCGACGCGGGGCTAGACCGGCAGCAGGGCGTCGATGACGCCGGCCAGTTGCTTGGCCGAGCGGCATTCGTGCATGGGGATCACGTCGCTGTACCGCGGCACCGCGGAATCGCCACTGCCCCACAGATGCTGGGGCTCGGGGTTGAGCCAGTGCGCATGCCGGCTGGCGGTCACCAGGTGCGAGAGCACCTCCACCCCTGGGTTTCGGTAATTGGTGCGACCGTCGCCGAGCACCAGCAGCGCACTGCGGGGCGACACCACGTTCGGATAGTTCTCGGCGAACGAGACGAACGCGTTGCCGTAGTCGGAATGGCCGTCGCGGGTATAGACCCCCGACTCCCGGGTGATCCGCTGGATCGCCACAGCCAGGTCGGCCTCCGGACCGAACAGGTGCGTCACCTCGTCGGTGGTGTCGATGAACGCGAAGACGCGAACTCTTGAAAACTGCTGCCGCAGAGCATGGACCAGAAGCAATGTGAAATGACTGAACCCGGCGACCGAGCCCGAGACATCGCACAGCACCACCAGCTCGGGCCGCGCGGGCCGAGGCTTGCGCAGCACCACGTCGATCGGCACCCCGCCGGTGGACATCGACTTGCGTAGTGTTTTGCGCAGGTCGATGGTGCCGGCACGGGAGCGTCGCCGGCGCGCGGCCAGCCGGGTCGCCAGGGTGCGGGCCAGCGGCGCCACTACCCGGCGCATCTGGCGCAGCTGTTCGCCGGACGCACGCAGGAACTCGACGTTCTCGCTCAGCTGCGGAATGCCGTACATCTGAACGTGTTCGCGCCCCAACTGCTCGGCGGTGCGCCGCTTGGTCTCAGCGTCGACGAGCTTGCGCAGTGCGGCGATCCGCTGCGCCGCCATCGCCTTGGCGATCTGTTCCTGGGTGGGACTGGGCTCGTCGCCGTAAGGCGCGAGCAGCCCGGCCAGCAGTTTGCCTTCCAACTCATCGAGCGCCAGCGCTTTGAGCGCTTGGTAGGCCGAGTAAGACGGGCCCCGGCTGGAGCGGTATTGCCCGTAGGCACCGACGATCGCGGCGATCATCGCCGACAAGCGGGGGTCGGTGTCGGCGAGGTCGGGATTCTCGGTCAGCAGATCGAGCAGCATTGCCCGCATGTCCTCGGCGTCCTCCGGCAGCGGCACAGCGTCCGACGGATCAGCCTCCTCGCCCTCGACCACCACGGTGCGCCCGCCCAGCGCGGCCGGGAACCACAGATCGAACATGGCGTCGTAGGTGTCGCGGTGATCGGGCCGGCGCAGCACCGCGCAGGCCAGCCCTTCCCGCAGCACTTCCCGGTCGTCGAGCCCGATCGCGGTCAGCACCCGTCCGGCGTCGACGGTCTCTGAGGGGCCCACCGAAATGCCCTGTCCGCGCAGCGCTTCCACGAAACCCACCAGGTGCCCCGGAATTCCGTGCGGGGCGAGGGGTTGCGGCGGGCGGGTGCGGCGAACCATCAGATGTCCATTAATTCAGTCGCAGCTCTCCGGATGCCCGCACCTGATCGGATTGGTGCTTGAGCACGACCCCCAGGGTGGCAGCGACGGTGGCATCGTCGATGGTGTCCATGCCCAGGGCCAAGATGGTGCGGCCCCAGTCGATGGTCTCGGCCACCGACGGAAGTTTCTTGAGCTGCATGCCGCGCAGCACCGCGATGATGCGCACCAGCTCGGCGGCCAGATGCTCCGGCAACTCGGGTACCCGCGACAGCAGAATGCGGCGCTCCAAGTCCGGGTCGGGGAAGTCGATGTGCAGGAACAGGCAGCGGCGCTTGAGTGCCTCGGACAGTTCCCGGGTGGCGTTGGAGGTCAACACCGTGAACGGGGTGCGCGTTGCGGTGATCGTGCCCAGTTCCGGGACGGTGACCGCGAAGTCGGAGAGCACCTCCAACAGCAGACCCTCGATCTCGATGTCGGCCTTGTCGGTCTCGTCGATCAGCAGCACCGTCGGATCGGTGCGCCGGATCGCGGTCAGCAGCGGACGCGACAGCAGGAACTCCTCGGAGAACACGTCCATCTTGGTGGCGTCCCAGTCGCCGCCGTTGGTTCCCGACTGAATGCGCAGAATCTGCTTGGCGTGGTTCCACTCATACAACGCCCGGGCCTCGTCAACACCCTCGTAGCACTGCAACCGCACCAGCCCGGAACCGGTGGCCGCGGCCACCGCGCGGGCCAGTTCGGTCTTGCCGACCCCGGCCGGACCCTCCACCAGCAGCGGTTTGCCCAGCCGGTCGGCCAGGAACACCGCCGTGGTGGTGGCGGTGTCGGCCAGGTACCCCGTCTCGGCCAGCCGCCGGGCGACGTCGTCGATATCGGAAAACAGCGGCGCTTGGCGGGCCGGGGTGGCGGGAACGGCGGGCTTTTCCATACGGGCTAGGGCTCCTTAGACGGGACGGGTGTGGCCGTCACCCCACACGATCCATTTGGTCGACGTCAGCTCCGGCAGCCCCATCGGCCCCCGGGCGTGCAGTTTCTGGGTGGAGATGCCGATCTCGGCACCAAAGCCGAACTGCTCGCCGTCGGTGAACGCCGTGGAAGCGTTGACCATCACCGCCGCGGCGTCGACCTGCTCGCTGAATCGCTGGGCGGCCGCCATGTTGGTGGTGACGATGGCCTCGGTGTGGCCGGTGCCGTATTCGTTGATGTGGTCGATCGCGTCTTCGAGCCCGTCGACCACCGACAGCGCGATGTCCATCGCCAGGTATTCGCGACGCAGGTGGTCCTCGGCAGCGGCGTCCTCGGCGTCACCGTGCACCGCTACTCCGGCCGCGGTCAACGCGTCCACCAGCCGAGGCACTGCGGATGCGGCGATCGCCTTGTCGATCAGCAGGGTCTCAGCGGCATTGCAGACACTGGGCCGACGGGTCTTGGAGTTCAACAGCACCTGCTCGGCGATGTCGAGGTCGGCGGCCTCATGGACGTAGACGTGGCAGTTGCCGACACCGGTCTCGATGGTGGGCACCAACGCGTCGCGCACCACGGCTTCGATCAGCCCGGCCCCGCCGCGCGGGATCACCACGTCAACGAGTCCGCGGGCCTGGATCAGGTGGGTGACGGTGGCGCGATCGGCCGACGACAGCAGCTGCACCGCGTCGGCGGGCAGGTCCTCAGCCTCCAGAGCGCCGCGCAGCACGTCGACCAGGGCCTGGTTGGAGTGCGCCGCCGACGAACTGCCGCGCAGCAGCGCGGCGTTGCCGGACTTCAGCGTCAGCCCGAATGCGTCGACGGTGACGTTGGGCCGGCCCTCGTAGACCATGCCCACCACGCCCAGCGGGACGCGCTGCTGACGCAGCAGCAGTCCGTTGGGCAGGGTGTAGCCGCGCAGTACCTCACCGACCGGGTCGGGCAGCCCGGCGACCTGACGCAGTCCGGCGGCGATGCCGTCAATCCGAGACTTGGTCAGCGCCAGCCGGTCCAAGATGGCCTCGGGCGTGCCGGCGTCACGGGCAGCGGCAACATCACGGTCATTAGCGGCCAAGATGTCGTCGGCGTGGGCCAGCAGCGCATCGGCTGCGGCATTCAGCGCACTGTTCTTGGCCGCGGTGGACAGCGCCGTCAGGGAACGCGAGGCGACCCTCGCGCGGCGGGCGGCGTCGTGGACCTCTTGGCGCAGGTCGGGAAGCACGGGGACGCTCATCGTGCCAGAGTATCGGCGAACGCCCGATCAGGTAAAACGGCCCCGCTGTACCGTCCCCCGCTATGCAGATGCCGCCGGACGCCGCTGATCGATGATGCGGCCCAGTTCCTGCAGCAGCAACGGCTTGGTCATCACCAGTTCTTCGATGTTCTCCCGGTCGATCACTACCGCGGTCACTTCCTCCGCGGCGTGCGCGTCGAACAGACTGGGCTGCCGGGTCAACGTGGTGACGCCGAGGAACGCACCGTGCCGCAGCGTGGCGTCCGGCCAGGCCGGATCCGCACTGGTGAGCCGGACGCTGCCCTCGGTCAGAAATGTCATCGCGGTCGGCACCTGGCCGGCCCGTTGCAGGGCCTCGTCCCTGCCGAAACGGACCACCGTGGCGTACGGCTCCAGAGCGCGCTGGTCGTCCTCGGTCAACCGAAGCGCGGGCGCCACTACTGACCGCAGCGCCTCGGCCACTCGCTCCGGTGTCGAGAACACGTCCTCGGCTTCGTCAAGGTGTAGTCCTGCCCGTCGGGCGGCGTACCAAAGCCACCGCAGGAAGGTGGTCTGCGCCGCACCATCGTCGGCCGGCGAGCCCAACGCAACCGTCGTGCGGTACTGGCCACCACCGAGCGCCGCCGAATCCGGCGCCTCGCCGGTGGTGCGCATCGGCAGGGCCGTCGCAACCCGCGACAACAACGCGCACACCTGGTCTGGGGGATCCGCGACGGCGAAGGTGGTCGTGATCGATACCCGGTGGGCACCGCCGGATCGACTGACGTTGGTGAACGAGGTTCCGGCTAGGACCGAGTTCGGCGTGACCTGCAGCCCGTCGGCGGTGCTGATGTGCACCGCTCGCCAGTTCACTTCGACGACCCGGCCGCGCGCGGTGGGGGTGGAAAGCCAGTCACCGATCCGGAATGGCTGCTCGAACAGCATGAACAGACCGGAAACGATCTGGCCCACCGAATTCTGCAACATCAAGCCGATGACCACCGACGTGACACCCAGCGCGGTGAACAGGCCGCCGATCCTGGCCCCCCAGACGTGGGACAGGATCAGCGCCAGGCCCACACCGATCAGCATGAATCGTGCGACGTCGACGAAGATGGTCGGTATCCGGCTGCGCCAGGAGCCTTTTGGAGCGCTCTGGAAAAAGGTGACATTCAGCCCGGACAGCAGCACCACCAGCACCACGAAGCCGAACGCGGTGTAGATGATCCGCAGCGTCGGATCGTGTCCCGGTACGCCGGCGACCTGCGCCAGTAACACCATCAATGCGCCCAGCGGCAACAGGTAATTGCGCGCCAGAGCTACCGGTCGGGCGAGGTGGCTGCCTCTGCGCGCCAGCGCCACATGCCCTTCGGTGAGCAGTACCAGGCCCACCGGGAGGCCGATCGCGACACCGAGCGCCCAGTACAGCCACGCACCGAAAATGTTCACGGCGCATCGGTCAATCGCCAGGCCTGCTCCTCGGCGTCGCCGGTCGTGAGGGTGCCGGCCAGTGCGAACTCCGCGGTGCCGTCCAGCATGTCGCGCACTCTGGCGGTGACGTAGATGCCGGATTCCGGTGTGACCCTGCGCAACTGATAGGCCAGGTTGACAGCAGAGCCCCACAGGTCGTACGTGACCCCGGACCGGCCGACCAGGCCACTGACGACTTCGCCGGTGTTGACGCCGGCCCACAAGCTCAGCCGATAGCCGGTTTTGACGTCGAACCGATCAACGATGCGCTGCATCTCGCACGCGAACTCGACGATGCGGTGCACCCCATCCAGCCTCGGGGTGGTCAAGCCGCAACCTGCGAGATAGCCGTTGTACATGGTGCGAATTCGTTCGACCCCAACGGCTTCGGCCGCCGCGTCGAACTGCCTGACCAGATCGTCGACGGTCGTCACCAATTCGCTCGCGGAGAGCTCGGTGGATAGCTGGTCGATCCCATGCAGTTCGGCGTAGACAACGCTGACGTTGTGATGCTCTTCTGCGATGGCCTGCTCGCCGCCGCGATAACGCCGTACCACCGACTCCGGCATCAGCGACAGCAGGAGCTCATCGTTCTGTTTGCGCTGCTGATCGAGCAGCTCCTCCTTCGTGCGGAGGCTGTAGCTCATGTCGTTGAACGCCTTGGTCAGATCGCCGATCTCGTCATCCGTCCGGGCCGGAACCGCGGCGCTGTAGTCGCCGGCGCTGATCCGCTGGGCCGCGACCTGCAGCCGGCGGATCGGCTGCAGGAACAGTCGCGCAAGCAGCATGGCCAGCACGCAGATGGCGAAGATGACACCGGTGGTGGCCAGCACCACCCGCTTGCTGAAGGACGTGACCGCGGCGTAGGCATCGGAATAATCCCGGGTCGCCAGGATCGACCACTGCAGGTCCGAGTTGGGCACGGTCAGCGGCGCGTACGCAGTCAGCTCACGGTTGCCCAGATAGGCATACCCGTTGGTCAGCGTGCCGGTCTGGCCACGCTGCGCGGCCTCCAGTCCCGGCCCGCCGACCGGCTGCACCAAGGTGGTGGTTCCCAGCCGCAGCGCGCGTTCCACCGTCGCCTCCGAGGTCCCCGCCGCCACCGCCTCTCGGCGATACCGCTCCGGATCTTCCAGGAACAGTCGCGAATCGGAGCGCATCAGGTGGTCCGGACCGGCCAGATAGGTCTCGGTAGTGTGGCCCAGCCCTGAGGCCTCCCACTCACGGTCGGCGGTCATGATCCGATTGACTTTGGCACTGGGCAGCGGCAAGGCCAACACGCCCTCGACCGTGCCCTTGGTGCCGACCGGAGATACCAGCCAGGCGGTGGGTGTGTCCAAGTTGGGTTGGTATGGCTGGTAATCGGTGATCCACACAAAATTGACCGCGTTGGCCGCCAACGCCTTGCGGTAGGCGTCACGCAGACCGGATTCGCGGTAGGGACCGGTGAGCACGTTGGTCCCCAGGTCCACGCCCTTGTTGACCGAATAGACCACGTTGCCTCGGGTGTCCAACAGCAACGCATCCAGGTACTCGTTGAGCTGAACGATCTCCGCGAAGACGTTGTTGAACTGGGCATTTGCCGCCGACCAAGTACTGCCTTCACCGGAGTCGTCGGACTTTTTCGGCTCCGCGACAAAGCCTGCGGTGTACCGGGCCTGCAGGTAACGCTGCGCGTTCGCCGTGGGCAGCAACGCGGCGATGTCCGGCTGCTCGCCGGTCCGGTTACCCAGCGCCTTGGTGAAGTGGTCCTGGTAATAAGCCTCTATCGCCCCCTGCTGGTCGGGCGTGATTGCAGCATTCGCGAGCTCGTCGAATCCAGCAGTAAATGACTTGAGTGCGCTAGCTGCGGTCACTCCCCCGCTGAAAACGACCAGGGAGTTGGTCATCTCGGCGAACAAGCCGGTGACCGCACGGCGCTGCGCCTCCCGGGCCTGCACCAACTTGCTGGTGGCCGCACGCTGCAATTCCTGTGCGCCATACTGGAACTCGACGAACCCGACCACTGCAACCGAGGCGACGCTGGTGATCAGCAGGATGAACATCAGCTTGGTCTGAATGCTGAGCCGAGACAGCAACCGCCAGTGCCGGCGCTCACCGCGCGCCGTGGCCACTGTCGACGCTGCCGAGTCCACCCGGCCGCCCCCTTCCCCGATTACCGGATGGTTCATCACCCTAGGGGATGCACGACATTCCGCGGTCGTGAATGCAAAGCTGGACTGCATGGCGACGCGGGTGTGCGTGGTGGGCAGCGTGAACCTCGATACCGTTTTTACCGTCGCCGCACTTCCGGCTCCGGGCGAGACAGTGCTGGCCACGGCGCGAAGCACCCACCCCGGCGGGAAGGGCGCCAACCAGGCGGTGGCCGCGGCACGGGCGGGGGCGCAGGTGCAGTTCGTGGGCGCGGTCGGCGACGACGATGCCGGGCTGCTGCTGCGCCGGCACCTGCAGAGCAACGGCGTCGGAACCGACGGCCTGACGACGACGCCCGGCCCCAGCGGTTCGGCGGCCATCACCGTGGACCCGTCCGGGCAGAACACCATCGTGGTGGCCCCCGGCGCCAATGGCACCCTCACGCTGGATTCCGGCCAGCGGGACCTGATCGCGGGCTGCGACGTGCTGCTGATGCAGCTGGAGATTCCGATCCCGGTGGCCACCGAGGCCGCCGAGGTGGCCCACGCGGGCGCGGCGACCGTGATACTCAACGTGTCCCCGCCGGCCACCGACGTGGCGCGACTCATCGAGCGCGTTGACGTCGCGGTGGTCAACGAATCCGAATCCGAGCGGTTCCACCACCAAGTGGCGCACCGGGTGGTCACCCTCGGCGCGCGTGGCGCCCGCTACTGCGGCCCCGGCGGCATCCGCACCGTGCCTGCTCCGGTGGTGCAGGCCCTAGACAGCACGGGCGCGGGTGACGTCTTCGCCGGTGTGCTGGCGACCGAATGGGCCGGCGGCGTCGAACGCGCAGTGCAACGCGCCTGCGTGGCGGGGGCGTTGGCCACGCTGACGGCCGGTGCCGGGGACTGCTCCCCGAGCGCCGAGGCGATCACCGCAGCGCTGGATGCGTTCAGACTCCGACGTTGAATCCGAGGTCGACGTCGGATGCGGCCTGCCCGCCCCGGATGCCCCAGTTCTCCCGATCCACCTCATGCAGGGTGATCATCACGTGGTCGGCGGGAATACCCAGCGCGGCAAGATTTTCGACGATACCGGCATAAAGCAGGCGCTTGGCCTCCAGCGACCGGCCGGAGAAGCAGTCGATCGAGATCAGGGTGCGGCATTCGGGCTTCTCGAGCTGCGCCGGAACCGCAAAACGGTGCGGCTCGTGCACCACCAGCCGCACGTTCTTGTCCTTGGCCGGGATCTGGAAAGCGGTCACGAGCGCGCCATGGACGGCATCGATGATCGCGACTTCCTCGGCCGGCTCGTAGTGGCGACGGACCTCGATCAGGACGGTGGGCATGATTCACACCCTGCCAGACGATCGGTCCCGTGTGGCCCGCACCCGCCGGATGGTGCCGAGGTTCTTGACCCGCACGCTACTGAGACTGCCCTCGACGCCCACCCTACCCCTGCGGAATCTCCCGTTCGATCTCGTCGAGCCAGATCCGCGCCGACATGTCCGAGGGGGCCCGCCATTCTCCGCGGGGCGACAGCGAACCGCCGTGGGACACCTTCGGCCCGTTCGGCAGCGCCGAGCGCTTGAATTGACTGAACGAATAGAACCGCTGCACAAAGACTTTCAGCCAATGCCGAATATCCGCCAGTGAATAGGCCTGCCGCTTGTCCGCCGGATATCCGGGCGGCCAGGAACCCGCTTCCACGTCATGCCAGGCATGCCAGGCCAAGAACGCAGTCTTGGCGGGCGCGAATCCGTACCGCAGCGCCTGAAACAGCGCGAAGTCCTGCAGCGGGTACGGGCCCACCTTGTCCTCGCTGCGCTGAATCTCCTCGCCGTCAGCCGCCGGCACCAATTCCGGGCTGATCTCGGTGTTGAGCACCGAGGCCAGTACCGCGCACACGTCGGTGTCGAACTCCCCGGAGTTGATCACCCACCGGATCAGATGCTGGATCAGGGTTTTGGGCACACCACCGTTGACGTTGTAGTGCGACATCTGATCGCCCACCCCGTAGGTGGACCAGCCCAGCGCCAGCTCGGACAGATCGCCGGTGCCCAGCACGATGCCGCCGTTCTGGTTGGCGATTCGGAACAGATAGTCGGTGCGCAGCCCGGCCTGGACGTTCTCGAACGTGACGTCGTAGACGGCTTCACCGCGGGCGAACGGGTGCCCGAGCTCGGACAGCATCAGCTTCGCGGTCTCGCGGATGTCGATCTCCGCGAACGTCACTCCCAGCGCCTTGCTCAGCGCGGCGGCGTTGGCCTTGGTGCGCTCACCGGTAGCGAAGCCGGGCATGGTGAACGCGAGAATGTCACTGCGCGGCCGGTTTTCCCGGTCCATTGCCCGAGCCGCGACGATCAGGGCGTGGGTCGAATCCAGCCCGCCCGACACCCCGATGACCACCTTGGGACAGTTCAAGGCGCGCAGCCGCTGCTCCAGGCCAGACACCTGAATGTTGTAGGCCTCGTAGCAGTCCTGTTGCAGTCGTTGCGGATTCGACGGCACGAACGGGAATCGTTCGACCACCCGCCGCAGGCCGATGTCCCCGGCCGGCGGGTCCAGAACGAACTCCACCCGCCGAAACGCCTGCACCGCATCCCGGTGGTGGCGGCGGTTGTCGTCGAATGTGCCCATGCGCAGCCGCTCCGAGCGCAGCAGCCCAAGGTCGACGTCGGCAACCGATCGGCGCGGGCCGCTGGGGAACCGTTCGCTTTCGCCGAGCAGCGTGCCGTTCTCCCAGATCATGGTCTGGCCGTCCCAGGCGAGGTCGGTGGTCGACTCCCCCTCGCCCGCGGCGGCATAGACGTATGCGGCCAGGCATCGCGCCGAGGCCGACCGGGCCAGCAGGCAGCGGTCTTCGGCGCGCCCGACGGTGATCGGGCTGCCGGACAAATTGGCCAATACCGTCGCGCCGGCCAGGGCGGCCTGGGCGCTGGGCGGCACCGGCACGAACATGTCCTCGCACACCTCGGCGTGCAGCACGAATCCGGGTAGGTCGGTCGCGGCGAACAGCAGGTCCGGCCCGAACGGGATCTCTACCCCACCCAGCCGAATGAGTCCACGTTCGTCGGCGCCGGCGGCCAGCTGGCGGCCTTCGTAGAACTCCCGGTAGGTGGGCAGATAGGACTTCGGCGCGACGCCGAGGATGCGCCCGCGGTGGATGACGACCGCGGTGTTGTAGACGCGGTGCGCATAGCGCAGCGGCGCCCCCACCACCAAGACCGGCAGCAGCTCCGTCGACGCCGCGACCACGTCGAGCAGGGCCGCCTCGACGGCACTGAGCAGGCTGTCCTGCTGCACGATGTCGTCGATGGAGTATCCCGACAGGGTGAGTTCGGGAAATACGGCCAGCGCGACGCCGTCGTTGTGGCACTCGCGCGCCAGCCGTAGCACCGACTCGGCGTTGGCGGCCGGGTCGGCGAGCGTGGTGCGGTGCGTGCAGGCGGCGACCCGCGCGAACCCATGCCGGTAGGCGTTGTAGAAGTCCCCAGAATGCTCCATTGCCCCCATTGTCGCCTGGACTGTGTCAACGTGCAGCTTTCGGGTATCTCCAGGGCATGACCGATACCGCAGTGGTCGTCGTCGACATGCTCAACGCCTACCGTCACGCCGACGCCGAACTGCTGGCCGACAACGTCGCGCAGATCGTCGAACCACTGGCCGACCTGGTGGAACGCAGCCGGGCCGCCGAGGATGTCGACCTGATCTACGTCAACGACAACTACGGCGACTTCACCGCGGGATTCGCCCAGATCGCCGCGTCGGCGCTGAACGGCAGCAGACCCGAGTTGGTTCGGCCCGTCGCCCCGGTAGCCGGTGACCGGTTGATGACCAAGGTGCGCCACAGCGCCTTCTACTCCACCCCGCTGGAGTACCTGCTGGGCCGGCTCGGCACCCGACGGTTGATTCTGGCCGGCCAGGTCACCGAGCAATGCATCCTCTACACCGCCCTGGACGCCTATGTACGGCACCTTCCGGTGGTGATACCGGTCGACGCCGTCGCCCACATCGACGCCGAACTGGGCGCCGCCGCACTGGAGATGATGTGCCGCAACATGGCTGCTGAGAGGTCGACCGCCGCGAAGTGCCTACGCTAGCGGCGTGGGCGGAACCGAGCCGACGGTCTGCGACCTGCTGACGCTACTGGCGGGCCGGCGAGTCGCGGTGCTGAGCGGCGCCGGCATCTCCACCGATTCGGGCATTCCGGACTACCGCGGCCCGGACTCCCCGCCGAGCAATCCGATGACCATCGCCCAGTTCACCGGCGACCCGGTGTTTCGACAGCGCTATTGGGCCCGCAACCACATCGGCTGGCGTCACATGGCCGACACCGCGCCCAACATCGGCCACTTGGGAGTGGCCGCGCTGGAAGCGGCGGGCGTGGTGACCGGGGTGATCACCCAGAATGTCGATCTGCTGCACACCAAAGCCGGCAGCCGTCACGTCGTAGATCTACACGGCAGCTACGCGACGGTGGTCTGCTTGAGCTGCGGGCACTCGCTGAGCCGAGCGTCGCTGGACGAGCAGCTCGAGCAGCTCAACCCCGGCTTCATCGACCGGGTGGGCAGGCTCGGCGGTATCGCCGTGGCGCCCGACGCGGACGCCGTCGTCACCGATACCGCGTCATTCCGCTTCGTCGACTGCCGGGCCTGCGGCGGGATACTCAAGCCCGACATCGTCTACTTCGGCGAAAGTGTCCCCAAAGAACGCGTCGCTCAGGCTTATTCGGTGGTCGACGAAGCGGAGGCGTTGCTGGTGGCAGGTTCGTCGCTGACGGTGTTCTCCGGCTACCGGTTTGTCCGCCACGCCGCCGCGCGCGGTATTCCGGTCGCGATCGTCAACCGCGGCCCCACCCGCGGCGATGAGTTGGCCGACGTCAAGATCGACGGCGGGTGTTCGCCGACGCTGGCGTTGCTGGCTTCGGAGCTGCCCTACGAAATTTCGTCGCGGTAATCGTCAGTAAATCACTGCGAAATCCGGCACGATGCTCGGGTGACAAAGCAGCGGCTCACCCCGGACCAGCGCAATTCATTTCTCGCTGCCGTATTGGGCTGGTCGATGGATGCGTTCGACTACTTCATCGTGGTGTTCGTCTACGCCGACATCGCCAAGACCTTCGGCCACACCAAGACCGAGGTCGCGTTTCTGACCACCGCCACCCTGGTGATGCGTCCGCTCGGGGCGCTGCTGTTCGGCCTGTGGGCAGATCGGGTCGGCAGGCGAATACCGCTGATGGTCAACGTGATTTTCTACTCGACGGTGGGGTTCTTGTGCGCGTTCGCGCCCACCTTCACCGTGCTGGTGATTCTGCGCCTGCTCTACGGGATCGGGATGGGCGGCGAATGGGGGCTGGGCGCCGCGCTGGCCATGGAGAAGATCCCACCCGAGCGTCGCGGGTTCTTCTCCGGGTTGCTGCAGGAGGGTTATCTGTTCGGCTACCTGGCCGCCACGGTGGCCTCGCTGCTGGTGAACGACGTACTGGGGCTGTCCTGGCGCTGGCTGTTCGGGCTTTCCATCCTGCCGGCCATGGTCAGCCTGCTGATCCGCTATCGGGTGACGGAGTCCGAGATATGGCAGGCCACCCACGATCGGATGCGACTGACTCGCACGAGGATTCGCGACGTATTCACCGATGCCAAGGTGATCCGCCGGTTCTGCTACCTGGTGTTGCTGATGACGGCGTTCAACTGGATGAGCCACGGCACCCACGACATCTACCCGACGTTTCTGACCTCGCCCGACGGGGCAGGTCTGTCCCATGTCACGGCCAAGTGGATCGCGGTGATCTACAACATCGGCGGGATCATCGGCGGGCTGATCTTCGGTTCGCTGTCACAGCGGTTGGGCCGGCGTTACGCGATCATCTGGGCCGCGGTGATGGGTTTGCCGATCGTGCCGCTGTTCGCGTTATCGCACACCGCGGGCATGCTGTGCCTGGGCTCGTTCTTGATCCAGGTCTGCGTGCAGGGCGCCTGGGGCGTGATCCCGGCGCACCTCACCGAGATGTCGCCGGATGCGATCCGCGGCTTCTATCCGGGCGTGACCTACCAATTGGGCAATCTCTTCGCCGCGTTCAACCTGCCGATCCAGGAGCACTTGGCAGCCGCGCACGGCTACCCGTACGCCCTGGTTGTCACGCTGGTGCCGACACTGCTCGCCGTCATCGTGCTGACCGCGATCGGCAAGGACGCCACCGGCCGGCACTTCGGACTGGCCGAGCCTGGACCAGCCGAGTCAGAACGTACAGGTCATGGCACGGATCCCGTGAATGAAGCTGCCCGCTAGGTACTCCGGATCACCGGCCTCGATGCGCGGAAGTCGATGGAGCAACTCACCGAAGAGGGCGCGTAGCTGGGCGCGCGCCACATGGGTCCCCAGACAGTAGTGCTGCCCGCCGCCGCCGAAGCCCAGATGCGGATTGGGGTCGCGGCTCAGATCCAGGCGATCGGGGTGGTCGAACACCGCCGCGTCCCAATTGCCTGACGCATAGAACATGGCCACCTTGTCGCCGGCCCGAATCGTCTGGCCGCCCAGTTCGTAATCGGTTGCAGCGGTGCGGCGGAAGGTCATCACCGGTGTCGCGTAGCGGACGAACTCCTCCACCGCTGTCCCGATGCGACGGTCGAAATCCTCCAGCAGCCAGGCCCGTTGCTCGGGGAAGTCGGTGAGCGCCTTAAGGGCATGGCTGGTGGTCTGGCGGGTGGTGTCGTTTCCGGCCACCGACAGCAGCACGAAGTAGGCGCTCACCTCGGCGTCGGTGAGCCGGTCGCCGTCGACCTCGGCGTTCACCAGGCTGCTGAACAGGTCGTCGCCGGGGCGCTCACGGCGCTCGGCTGCCAGCACACCCGCCACCTGGTGCAGGTACATGATGTTTTCGCCCATCACCGCCAACGGGTCTCGCCCGTCAAGGAATACCGGGTCGTTGGTCGATACCAAGGCGTCGGCGGCACGGGCTACCTGTACGCGCTCGGAATCCGGCACGCCGACCATGTCCGCCAGCGTGCGCAGCGGCAGTTCCTTGGCGCAGTACTCGACGAAGTCCGCTCCGCTGCCGGCGGCCTTGAGTTCGTCGACGATGGCCGTGGCGCTGGCCTTGATCGAGTCCTCGATGCGCCTGATCTGGCGGGGAGTGAACGCCGCGGTGGCCAGTTTGCGCAGTTTGGTGTGCCGGGGCGGGTCCATCGCCAAGAAGGACTGCGTGGTCTCCAGCAACTCCTCGGGGAAGTTCTCGAACTGCACGCCCTTTCCCGACAGGAAGACGTCGTTGTTCCGGCTCACCTCGACGATGTCGGCGTGGCGGGTGACTGCCCAATAGCCGGGATCGTTCGCGTCGTTGAGCATGGCGTCTTCCACGGGCGGATGCCAGCTCACCGGACGTTCGGCACGCAGCACCGCGAACGAGCGCTCGCGCTCGGCAGCGGTGCTGGACCAGAACGCACGGGAGGACAGGTCGACCGCGTCGTAGCTGCGCAGCGCGGCGGATGGTGCGGTCACGAGACCTCCTCGATGTATGGCCCCGGTCACACCGGGCTCGACCGACAGTAAGTCTAGACATAGTGTCTAGTCAAGACGTCCGGTTTGCCGTTACGCTGACCGCTGTGGCTTCTGTGACCCGCAAGCCCCCCACCAGCCGCCAGGAACGGCGCGAGGAGATCGAACGACACCTCCTCGACGCCACCGAACGACTGATGAGCGCCGGCGCCAGCTTCACCGAACTGAGCGTGGACCGCCTCGCGACCGAGGCCGGCATCTCGCGCGCCAGCTTCTACATCTACTTCGAGGACAAGGGTCATTTGTTGCGCCGGCTCGCCGGCCAGGTGTTCGGCGATCTCGCCTCGGGGGCCGAGCGTTGGTGGGGCGTGGCGCAGCGCCGCGACCCCGACGATGTCCGCGCCGCGATGGCCTCGATCATCGCCAACTATCGGCGGCATCAACCGCTATTGATCGCGCTCAGCGAGATGGCCGGCTACGACCCGCTGGTCGGCGCTACCTACCGGGACTTGCTGACCGGCATCTCGGGCCGGGTGGCCCAAGTCATCGAAGACGGTCAGGCCGACGGCTCCATACGTCGCGATCTACCCGTGGCCGCGACGGCAAGCGCGCTCACCTGGATGGTGGAGCGGGCCTGCCAGCAGAACCTGCCGGTCCGCGACGCGGACTACGATTCCGAGCTGGCCACTGCTCTGACTGAAATCGTGTGGGGGGCTCTGTATCTCAAGCCCACCGATCAGTAGCTCCAGGCCGACCGGTCATAACTGCGCTCGATCCGCCGACGCCTCTTACGCCGGGTGGGACAGAACACGTAGGTGAGGTTGCCGCGCCGAACCCAGATGTTGTCGGGGCCCTCAAGGTTGACCCGAAAGTAGTTGTTGTGCACGGTCACCAGGCCCAACAGCGCGTTTCGGACGGCCAATGAGTCGACTTGTGCGGCAGGCAGGTTGGGAAAGTCGGCCATGCCGTCGTATTGGCGACACAGGTCCGTCACCGCGAACCGGGTGTCCGCCGGTACGCCGACGCCGCCGTAGTCGGGCAGCTTCATGAACCTAACCAGCTTCGGGTCGGCCTGATAGATGCCGTGGAACGGCTGCTCGGGGTTGGCCAGTAGCAGAAAGGAGACCTTGTCGGTGGGGACCGACGACGTCGGACCCCGCTCGCGCAGCCACTTGCAGGCGACCTGTGCCCCCATGCTCACGCCGTAGACCAGCACATCCTCGGCGTCGGGTGCGGCGGCAAAGTGGGCGGTCAGCATGTCGTCGAGGGATTGCGCGCCGCGCTGCACGGCGGTGACCGCCGGGACGTAGCGCAGGCCGTCGAAGTAGGTATTGGGGTACTTGACGTTCTTGACGGTCTTGCCCTTGGTGACAGCGCCACGGCACATGAACCGCAGAAATCCGCTCCAGCCCGCCCCGTCGATGGTGAATACGGTGCTCATGCGGACGGGTTGCTAGACCGCGACCAGGTCGTCGGCGTGCACGACCGGTCGGCGCGCGTCCGGGGCCAACTCTGCGGTGGAATGACCGATCATGGCGTCCAACTCCGCGGCGTCGTAGCCGACCACGCCGCGGGCCACCACGGCCCCGTCCGGGCCACACAGTTCGACGACGTCGCCGCCGTAGAACCTGCCCGCGACCGCGGTGATCCCGGCCGGCAGCAGCGAGCGTCGGCGGGCCAACACCGCCTCGACGGCCCCGGCATCCAGCGTCAACGTCCCGGCCGCGTCGGCGGCGTGGCGCACCCAGAACTTGCGTGCTGACATCCGTTGCGCACGGGGCGCGAAGACGGTGCCTACCGATGCGTCCGAGAGTGCGTCAGCGGCCGCACTGGCCGCGGCCAGCAACACCGGAACTCCCGCGTCGGCGGCCAGCAGTGCCGACGACAGCTTCGAGACCATGCCGCCGGTGCCCAGGTGGCTGCCCTCGCTGGCAACCACATCGGCGAGATCATCCGGTCCGGCTACCTCGGGGACCAGGCGGGCCGGGCCCTTGCGCGGATCGGAGTCGTAGAGGCCGTCGATGTCGGAGAGCAGCACCAGCGCGTCGGCGCCCACCAGATGCGCCACCAACGCCGAAAGGCGGTCGTTGTCGCCGAACCGAATCTCGCTGGTGGCCACCGTGTCGTTCTCGTTGACGATCGCCACCGCGTGCAATGAGCGCAGCCGGTCCAGGGTGCGGGCGGCGTTGGTGTGCGACACCCGCATCGAGACGTCCTGGGCGGTCAGCAACACCTGCCCGACGGTGCGTCCAAACCGGCCGAAGGCCGCACTCCACGCATTGACCAACGCCACCTGGCCCACACTGGCAGCGGCCTGTTTGGTGGCCAGATCGGTTGGCCGCTTGGACAATCCGAGCGGCTCCAGCCCGGCGGCGATAGCCCCCGAGGACACGATCGTCACGTCCGAGCCGGCCTTCATTCGGGCCTCGATCGCCTCGGCCAGCCCGGCCAGCCGCGCCGCATCGAACATGCCGGACTCAGTGGTCAGTGCGGTGGTGCCGATCTTGACCACGACGGTGCGCGCGGTGCGAATCGCTTCGCGCGCGCCACTGCCGGTCACTCGTCCTCCGAATGCTCTCGGCGCTGCTTGCGTGCCACCTTGCGCTCGGCGGCACCCACTCGGTCGCTGCGCTCCAGCCTGCTGTCCGTGCCGCGGCCAGACAGCGTCATGTCCACCCCGGCCGGAGTAGTCGGCTCCCAGTCGAAGGTCATGTCTCCGATGGTCACCGCGCAGCCCGGTGTGGCGCCTCGTTTCAGCAGTTCGTCCTCGACCCCGAGACGGGCCAGCCGGTCGCCCAGGTAGCCGACCGCTTCGTCGTTGTCGAAGTTGGTCTGGTGCACCCAGCGCTCGGGCTGTGTTCCGCGCACCAGGAAGCCACCGTCACCGTCGGATTCCACGGTGAACCCGGTCTCCCCCGCGCGAACAGGACGGATCACCGGGCGGCGCGCCACCGGCTCCGGTTGGGCGGCCCGATACGCCGACACCATCTCGGCTAGGGCAAACGTCAACGGCCGCAAGCCGGCACGGCTCACCGTCGAGACCATGAACACCGGCCAACCACGCTCGGCCGCGATGTCGTCGCGGACGAATTCCGCCATCTCCAGCGCCTCGGGCACATCGATCTTGTTGAGCACCACCGCCCGCGGCCGGTCGACCAGGTCGCCGAGTGTCGAATCCCCTTGCATGGTCGGGGTATAGGCGGCCAGTTCCGCTTCGATCGCTTCGATGTCAGAGAGCGGGTCTCGGCCCGGCTCAGCGGTCGCGCAGTCGACGACGTGCACCAGCACGGCGCAGCGTTCGATGTGCCGCAGAAAGTCCAAGCCCAGCCCGCGACCGGTCGAGGCACCGGGAATGAGGCCGGGAACATCGGCCGCGGTGAAGGTGTTCTCTCCGGCCGAGACCACGCCCAGGTTGGGCGCCAACGTGGTGAACGGATAGTCGGCGATCTTCGGCTTGGCCGCCGAGATCACTGACACCAGTGCGGATTTGCCCGCGGACGGAAATCCGATCAGCCCGACATCGGCGACCGTCTTGAGTTCCAGGGTGAGGTCGCGGGTTTCGCCCTTCTCCCCCAACAGTGCGAAGCCGGGCGCCTTTCGGGCACGCGACACCAGCGCCGCATTGCCCAGACCGCCGCGTCCGCCGACTGCCGCCTCGAAGCGGGCACCCGTCCCCACCAGGTCGGCCAACAGCCGCCCGTGTTCGTCGAGGACAACGGTGCCGTCGGGCACCTTGATCTCCAGGTCCGCGCCTGTGGCGCCGTCCTTGTTGTTGCCCTGGCCCTGCTTGCCGGAGGCCGCGGCGATGTGCGGCCGAAAGTGGAAGTCCAGCAGGGTGTGCACCTGGGGGTCGACGACCAGCACGACGCTGCCGCCGCGGCCACCATTGCCACCGTCGGGACCACCGAGCGGTTTGAACTTCTCTCGGTGAATCGAGGCGCAGCCGTTGCCCCCGTCGCCGGCGCGCACATGGATGACAACGCGGTCGACGAACCGGGACATCGGGCTTCCTCTCACCAATCCCACGCATCGAGCGTGTAACCACTGCGAGTTCTGTCGCTCTTTTTCGCAGTCAGTGCACGTTCGCTGCGCAGGGCCGGTTGGTTAGCTCTCCGCGCGGGCGACAGGCACGATGTTGATCAGTTTGCGGCCGCGCTTCACACCGAACTCGACCGCACCGGGTGCCGTGGCGAACAGGGTGTCGTCGCCGCCGCGCCCGACGTTCACGCCGGGGTGGAAGTGAGTGCCGCGCTGGCGAACCAGGATCTCGCCGGCCTTGACGACCTGGCCGCCGAACCGCTTGACGCCGAGTCGCTGGGCGTTTGAGTCGCGCCCGTTACGTGAGCTGGAAGCGCCCTTTTTGTGTGCCATCTCGCTGCCTCCTGCTGCTACTTGATTCCGGTGACCTTGAGCACGGTCAGCTGCTGACGGTGACCCTGCCGCTTGTGGTAGCCGGTCTTGTTCTTGAACTTGTGGATGCGGATCTTCGGGCCCTTGGTGTGCTCCAGGACCTCGCCGGTGACCGCGACCTTCGCCAGCTTGGCAGCGTCGGTGGTGACGGTGGCACCGTCCACAACCAGCGCGACCGGCAGCGAGACCGACGATCCCGGCTCGGACTCGATCTTCTCAACCTTGAGCACGTCACCAACGGCAACCTTGTACTGCTTGCCGCCGGTTTTGACGATTGCGTACGTCGCCATCGTTGGTTTCTACCTCTGCTTCTCGGGCGCGCACGCCATCGGGACTTGCGCAGGTGTCTGGGGTTCTGTCCGCCGAGCTGTGGTTATTCCCGCCTGGCGACAACTGGTCAAGGGTACGTGACCAGCGGCTAAGGGGTCAAACCGGCACTACGTTAGATCGGTGGCCCGGCCGGCCGGGCCGCCGCACGCCGACGTCGAGGACGCTCGACCACCGCAACTTCCACCACGGGCTCGTCAAAGTCCTCGGAGTCTTCTGCATCGTCGGAGTCGTCGGAGTCGTCGTCGGACTCATCAGACTCATCGATGACATCCAGGTCGTCATCGAAGTCTTCGTCGTCATCATCGTCGAGATCGACTTCGTCGTCGTCGGTGTCTTCGTCGTCGTCGGTGTCTTCGTCGTCGGCGTCCTCATCGACGTCTTCGTCGTCGACATCGGCGAGGTCCTCATCGGCCGCCTCAGACTCCAGGGACTCTCTCGCCACCCCGTCGGCGCCCTCGGCCTCCTCGGCGCCTTCGGCGTCCTGCTCGGCGAGGTTCACCACCAGCTCGTCGCCGTCGGGCGCGGTCTCGTGCTCGTCGTCGGACTCATCGTGTCGGTCGCTGGCCGCAGCCATCGCCTTGAACATCGGGTGGTCACCGGGCGTGTGCACCGGAACCTTGACGACCGCCGGTTCGTCGACCTTCGGCTTCTTCGAGCGCTTGCTGCGGCGGCTGCTGGTGGTGGTGCTGCCGCTGCCGCCCGACTCCGTCTTACGTCCCGGCGCGGCCGAATCCACCGGATCGGCATGCAGCACAATGCCACGCCCCGCACAGTGCTGACACGACGTCGAGAACGCCTCGATCAGCCCGGTGCCCAGGCGTTTGCGGGTCAGCTGCACCAGCCCCAGCGACGTCACCTCCGAAACCTGATGGCGGGTTCGGTCGCGGCCCAGCGCCTCCGTGAGCCGACGCAGCACCAGGTCCCGGTTGGACTCCAGCACCATGTCGATGAAGTCGATGACGATGATGCCGCCGATGTCCCGCAGGCGAAGCTGCCGCACGATCTCTTCGGCGGCTTCCAAGTTGTTCTTGGTCACCGTCTCCTCGAGGTTGCCCCCGGAGCCGGTGAACTTGCCGGTGTTGACGTCGACCACCGTCATTGCCTCGGTGCGGTCGATCACCAGCGTGCCGCCCGAAGGCAGCCAGACTTTGCGGTCCAGCGCCTTGGCCAGCTGCTCGTCGATGCGGTGCACGGCGAATACGTCCGGACCGGCCTGGCCGTCCGGGCCCGTCGGCGCGGTGTAGCGGGTCAACTTCGACACCAGCTCGGGGGCCACCGAGCCCACGTAGTCGTTGATCGTGGCCCAGGCGTCGTCGCCGGAGACCACCAACTCGGAGAAGTCCTCGTTGAATAGGTCTCGGATCACTTTGACCAGCACGTCAGGCTCTTCGTAGAGCGCTACTGCGGCTCCGGCGGCTTTCCCCTTGGTCTCGGCCGCGGTGGCCTCGATCTGGGTCCAGCGTTCCTGGAGGCGTTCGACGTCGGCGCGGATGTCGGATTCCTTGACGCCCTCCGACGCGGTACGGATGATCACGCCGGCGTCGGCGGGAACCACCTCGCGCAGGATCTCCTTGAGCCGCTGACGTTCGGTGTCGGGCAGCTTGCGGCTGATCCCGGTCGACGACGCGCCCGGGACGTAGACCAAGTAGCGACCGGCCAGCGACACCTGCGTGGTCAGCCGGGCGCCCTTGTGTCCGATGGGGTCCTTGCTGACCTGCACGACGACATAGTCGCCGGGTTTGAGCGCCTGTTCGATCTTGCGGTTGGCGCCACCGAGCCCGGCGGCTTCCCAGTTCACCTCACCGGCGTAGAGCACGCCGTTGCGGCCCCGGCCGATGTCGACGAAGGCGGCCTCCATCGACGGCAGGACGTTCTGGACAATGCCCAGGTAGACGTTGCCCACCAGCGAGGTCGATGCGGCAGACGTCACGAAGTGTTCGACCATCACGCCGTCTTCCAGCACGGCGATCTGGGTGTAGCGGGCGCCCTGGTGGGGCGGCTCGGTCCGGACCCGGTCACGGACCACCATCCGGCGTTCGACGGCCTCGCGGCGGGCCAGGAACTCGGCCTCGCTGAGGATCGGCGGGCGGCGGCGCCCGGCGTCGCGCCCGTCGCGCCGGCGCTGCCGTTTGGCCTCCAGCCGTGTCGAACCGGTAATGCCCTGGATCTCGTCGTCGCCGGTGCCGCGGTCGCTCTTGGCGGCTCGGCTGCTCTTGGCGCGCGGGGCCCGCTCATGCACGACGGTGTTGGGCGGGTCGTCCGACGACCCGGTGTCCTCTTCCTCGCCGGACCCGGCCTTGCGCCGACGGCGGCGACGACGGCGACGGTTGCCCGCGTCCTCGGCCGAACCGCCTTCCTCGTCGGCGGCGTCCTCGGCGTCTCCGGCCTCCTCCGATTCCGCGGTGGAGTCGTCGTCCTCGGACTCGTCGTCGGCGTCCTCGGCCGCCGCCCCCTCAGACCCGCGGCCACGGCCACGTCCACGGCGTCCACGGCGACGGCGCCGGTTGGCGGGCCGATCGCCGTTCTCGTCATCGGTGTCGGCGTCGGAACCGCCGAGGTCGTCGTCGCCATAGTCGTCGGAGTCGTCGTCGGAATCGACTTCGACGTCGCGCGGCACCGGGCGCTCGAAGGCGACCGGCTGCGGTGCGACGAACAACGGCATGTAGTCAGCCCGCACGGCGGCCGGCTCCGGTGCCGTCTCCAGCAGCAGCCGGGACTCCGGCTCGTCGGGGACCTCGCCGGTTGCCTCGGCCTCGCCGGCCTCCTGGAACAGTCCGGTGACAGCGGGTTCGGCGGCCGAGTCCAGCAGGTCGCGGACCCGCACCGCCTCGACGCGATCCACGCTGGAGTGGGCGCTGCGCGCCCGGCCGTCCAACTCCGTCAGCGCATCCAGGACCCGCCGGCTGGTGGTGCCCAGAACCCGTGCCAGCGAGTGCACCCGCAGTCGATCGGGCAACTCCTCGTGCTCGCTCGGTGCTGCTGATACCTCTGAATCAGGGCCTTTAAAAAGAGAGGGGTCTGCCACGTACGTCTCCTCAAGCCCCCGGGCGCGTCGTTGCGACGCGGCCACGCGAGGACTTCTCGTTATGGGCCCGGCTCACTTCCCCGGGCTTGTGGTGGTCTCGCTCCGAGGGGCTCGGGTTGAACCGACTCGGTGCCTGGCTGAATGAAAACCGGCGATCGGCGCCGCATCACATATCGCGACCGTCGCACTCGCCGAAGTCTTCATTCGGGTGTCGGAAACCGGTCCGGTGACGTTCACCCGTTAGTCAGTATCCCACACAATCCACAGGAGCCGGACGAAAGGCACTAACTCCGGGGTCAGGCCAGCGTCATGGGATCCGTCGACGCCGACGGCTTCAGGTCGGGGAACCACAGCGCGATCTCACGCTCGGCCGACTCCGGCGAGTCCGAGCCGTGCACCAGGTTGAACTGGGTCTCCAGGCCGAAATCGCCACGGATGGTTCCCGGGGTGGCCTTGGCTACCGGGTCGGTTCCACCGGCGAGCTGCCGGAACGCCTCGATGGCGCGCGGCCCTTCCACCACAGCGGCCACCACGGGACCCGAGGTGATGAAGTCCAGCAGCGAAGCGAAGAACGCCTTGCCGTCGTGCTCGGCGTAGTGCTGCCGGGCCACAGCCTGCTGCACCGGCCGCAGTTCCAGGGCCGCCAACGTCAGGCCCTTCTTCTCGATCCGGTTGATGATCTCGCCCACCAGCCGACGGTTCACGCCGTCCGGCTTGATCAGTACCAAAGTCCGCTCAGTCATGCAGCGCCGCTCCTCATCCATCGCTCCGCCTTGCTTCGTCGCCAGCGGCACGGCGACAGCGTACCGGCCCCGGTCACCGGTTCCGTCACGAGCGTCGCAAGACCACGGCACGGAAATATGCGATCAGTGCCCACACCGCGGTGAACACCAGGCCCATGATGCCCACCCCGGGGTAAATCACGAAGCCGGCCACCAGCACCAGCTGCAGCGCCAGGTTGGCCCAGATCGCCCAGCTGCGGCCCTGGATGCCGGCGAACAGCAGCAGCACCAGTGCCAGGCCGAGCAGATACGCCAGCGAGAACGGTGTCAGACCGCCCCCGACGACGCTGACCACCGGCAGCGCCAGCAGCACCGTGATGGCTTCGAGGATCAGCGTCGCGGCCATCACGCCGCGAAAGCCCCGCCACGGGTCGGGAGCATCTGGCTGGCCGGTCATGCGGGGTCCTTCCCGAACAGAGAGCGAGCCGCACCGGCGGTGACCACCGAGCCGGTGATCACGATGCCGGCCCCTGAAGCTTCGCCCTCGGAATCGAATTCGTCGACCAGTGCGGTAGCGGTGTCGATCGCATCTTCAAGCGTCTCGGTGGTGACCACCCGGTCGTCGCCGAACCATCGCGCCGCCGCCACGGTGAGCGCCTCCACATCCAGCGCACGCGGAGATCCGTTATGGGTCACCACAATTCGGTCGAACGCCGGTTCCAGCGCGGCCAAGATGCCGTCGACGTCCTTGTCGCCAAGCACGCTGACCACACCGACCAGATACCGAAAGTCGAAGTCCTCGGCCAGGGCCTGGGCCAATACGGCGGCGCCGGCCGGGTTGTGCGCGGCGTCGATGAACACCGTGGGCGAGCTGCGCATCCGCTCCAGCCGGCCGGGGCTGCGCACCGCGGCGAATCCCGCCCGAACGGTCTCGACGTCGAGCTGACGCTCGGCACCGGCGCCGAAGAACGCCTCCACCGCCGCCAGCGCCAGCACCGCGTTGTGGGCCTGGTGTTCGCCGTGCAGCGGCAGAAAAATGTCGGAGTACACCCCGCCCAAACCCTGCAGTTCCAGGACCTGCCCGCCGACCGCGAGTTGGCGGCTAAGCACCGCGAACTCCGAGGTCTCCCGCGCCACCGCGGCGTCGGCACGCACCGACTGCGCCAGCAGCACCTCCATCACCTCGGGCACCTGACGGGCGATCACCGCCACGGTGTCGGTCAGTTCATCCGACGAGCGGTGAATGATGCCGGCCTTCTCCTCGGCGATCCCGGCGATGTCCTCACCGAGGTAGTCGACGTGGTCGATGCCGATGGGGGTGATGACGGCGACCAGAGCTTCCACGACGTTGGTGGCGTCCCAGCGACCACCCATGCCGACTTCCACGATGGCGACGTCGACCGGGGCGTCGGCGAATGCCGCGAACGCCATCCCGGTGAGCACCTCGAACTTGCTCATGGCCGGTCCCCCGTCTGCCTGCGAGGACGCATCGACCATCTGCACGAAGGGCTCGATCTCGGTGTAAGTCTCCACATAGCGCGCCGGGCTGATCGGCTCGCCGTCGATCGCAATGCGCTCGACCGCCGACTGCAGGTGCGGGCTGGTGGTGCGCCCGGTACGACGGCTGAACGCCGTCAGCAGCGCGTCGATCATCCGCACCACCGACGTCTTGCCGTTGGTGCCGGCCACGTGAATGGACGGGTAACCGCGCTGCGGCGAGCCGAGCAACTCGAGCAGGGCGTTGATGCGGGTCAGGCTGGGTTCGATCTTGGTCTCGCCCCAACGCTGATCAAGTAGGTGCTCGACTTGGAGCAGGGCCGCGATCTCGTCCGGGCTGGGCTCGCCTGCGCCGATCGGATGATCGGTCACGTCAGGCCTGCCAGGCGCGCGGTGATGCGCTCCACTTCGTCGCGGGCCAGCTGTTGGCGGGCCCGGATCTTCTCGACCACCGCCTCAGGCGCCTTGCCCAGGAATTCGTCGTTGCCCAGCTTTGCCGAGGTGGCCTCGAGGTCCTTACGCGCAGTGGCCAGGTCCTTTTCCAAGCGGCGACGCTCCGCGACGACGTCGACGGTGCCGGAGGTGTCCAGTTCGACGACGACCGTTCCGCGAGTAAGCCGCACCTCGACGGTGGCCGACGGCGCGAAGTCCTCCCCCGGCTCGGTCAGCCAGGCCTGGGACGCCACCGCGGCAACCTGGGTGGCCAGGTCGGCGTCGTCGATGCCGGTCAGCCGGGCCGAGACTTTCTGCCGGTCACGCAGGCCCTGGTCGCTGCGGAACCGGCGCACTTCGGTCACCAGCTTCTGCATGTCGGTGATCCGTTGCGCAGCCACCTGGTCCAAGGCGATGCCCGACGGGGCCGGCCAGTCCGCGATCACCAGCGACTCTGCACCGGTGAGCTCCTGCCACAGGGTTTCGGTGACGAACGGGATCACCGGGTGCAACAGCCGCAACAGGGTGTCCAGCACCGCCGCGAGCACGGCCGTGGTGTGCGTCAACCCCTGCCCCAACTGGGTCTTGGCCAATTCGACGTACCAGTCGCAGAACTCGTCCCAGGCGAAGTGGTACAGCGCCTCGCAGGCCCGCCCGAACTCGTAGCCCTCGAACGCCGAATCCACTTCGGCGCGAACCTCTTCCAGGCGCCCCAGGATCCAGCGGTCGGCGTCGGTCAGCTCCCCGACCGGCGGCAGCGACGCCGGCGATGCGCCGTTCATCAGGGCGAACCGGGTCGCGTTGAACAGCTTGGTGACGAAGTTGCGCGACGCGCGGGCGTGGTCCTCACCGATCGACAGGTCACTGCCGGGGCTCGCTCCGCGGGCCAGGGTGAACCGCAGAGCGTCGGCGCCGAACATCTCCACCCAGTCCAGCGGGTCGATCCCGTTACCACGGGACTTGCTCATCTTGCGGCCGTGTTCGTCGCGAATCAGGCCGTGCAGGAACACATTGCGGAACGGCACCTTGCCTTCGGGCAGCGCGGCGTCGCCGCCGACGAAGGTCCCGAACATCATCATCCGGGCGACCCAGAAGAACAGGATGTCGTAGCCGGTCACCAAAACGCTTGTCGGATAAAACTTCTCCAGCTCCGGCGTGGCATCCGGCCAGCCCATCGTGGAGAACGGCCACAACGCCGAGGAGAACCAGGTGTCCAGCACGTCGGGGTCCTGCTCCCAGCCCTCCGGCGGGGTCTCGTCCGGGCCGACGCAGACCTTTTCGCCGTTGGGCCCATGCCAGATCGGGATGCGGTGTCCCCACCACAGCTGCCGGGAGATGCACCAGTCGTGCATGTCGTCGACCCAGCCGAACCAGCGCGGCTCCAGGCTCTTCGGGTGGATGACGGTGTCGCCGTCTCGGACCGCGTCACCGGCGGCCTTGGCCAGCGAGGAGACGTCGACCCACCACTGCATGGACAGTCGCGGTTCGATGACCTCGCCGCTGCGCTCGGAATGCCCGACGCTGTGCAGGTAGGGCCGCTTCTCGGCCACGATGCGGCCTTGCGCGGCCAGCGCTTCACGCACCGCGACACGCGCCTCGAACCGGTCCATGCCGTCGAATTGTGTTCCGGTGCCGGTGATCCGGGCGCGTTTATCCAGGATCGTCGGCATGTCCAGCTGGTGGCGCAGACCGATCTCGAAGTCGTTGGGGTCGTGGGCGGGGGTGACTTTGACCGCGCCGGTGCCGAATTCGGGATCGACGTGGGCGTCGGCGACCACGGCGATCTGACGGTCCAAGAACGGATGCGGCAGTGAGCTGCCCACCAGGTCGCGGTACCGGTCGTCGTCGGGATGCACCGCGATCGCGGTGTCACCGAGCATGGTCTCGAGCCGGGTGGTGGCCACCACGATATGGGGCTGGGTGTCGTCCATTGAGCCGTAGCGGAACGACACCAGCTCGCCCTCGATGTCGTCGTATTTGACCTCGAGATCGCTGATCGCGGTCTCCAGCACCGGCGACCAGTTGACCAGTCGTTCGGCCTGGTAGATCAGCCCGGCGTCGTAGAGCCGCTTGAAGATGGTGCGGACCGCCCGCGACAGGCCCTCGTCCATGGTGAACCGTTCGCGACTCCAGTCCACGCCGTCGCCGAGCCGGCGCATCTGGCCGCCGATGGTGCCGCCGGATTCCCGCTTCCAGTCCCACACCTTCTCGATGAACTGTTCGCGGCCGAAGTCTTCCTTGCTCTTGCCGTCGGCGGCGAGCTGGCGTTCGACCACACTCTGGGTGGCGATGCCGGCGTGGTCCATGCCCGGCAGCCACAGCACCTCGTAGCCCTGCATCCGCTTACGCCGGGTCAACACGTCCATCAGGGTGTGGTCGAGCGCGTGCCCCATGTGCAGGCTGCCGGTGACGTTGGGCGGGGGCAGCACGATCGAGTAGCCGGGCTTGTCGCTGGTGGGGTCCGCGGTGAAGTAGCCGGCATCCACCCAACGCTGGTAGATCGCGTCCTCGACCGCACCCGGCTCCCACGACTTGGGTAGGTGATCGGCGTTGGCGGCGTTGGGAGTGTCAGTCACCGCTCAATTCTAGGAATGCGCTCCCGAAAGACGACAAAGCCCCCGAACCTGATCGGTTCGGGGGCTCTGTGCTGACGCGCTACTTCTTGCCGAGCAACCCGCCGAGGATGCCGCCGATCGCCTCGCCGGTCTTGCCGCCGAGGGCATTGCCCAGGATGCTGCCCATCGACTGGTTCTTGGCGGCGCCGCCACCGGCCATGCCGCCCAGGATGCTGCCCAGGACATCACCGAGACCGCCGCCACCGGAGGCCTGCTCCTGGGCCGGCTCGGCCTTCTGGCCGCTCAATTGCTTGCCGATGTAGGCGAGCACAATCGGCGCGATGATCGGCAGCAGCTTTTGCAACAGGTCATTGTTGCCCGCGCCGGCACCCGACAGCGCCGAGGCGACCTGGCTGGTGTCGTTGCCGCCGAAGATGGTGGAGATCACCTGCTGACCTTCGGACTGGCTGGCGCCCAGCGCATTGTCCAGCAGTCCCTGGGCCGCGAAGGTGGCCGCGGTGTTGACGATGCTGTTGGCCTGGCCCGGGTCTTGGGCGTTCTCGCTCAAGCCGCCGACCAGCACCGGCACCAGGGTACGAATGGTGCTGTCCACTTCACCGGAGTCAGCGCCGAGCTGGTTGGCGATGTCCTGGATGGGGATCTGAGCGAAAAGATCGTCGAGGCCGGCCATGAGATTCCACCTTCGTCGCTGGGGTGCTGCCAGGGGCAGCGGTCGAAACCGACACTAGCGGAAAGATTCAGCAACCGGCACCGAACAATTGGCCCCGATCAGCGCAACCGGGAAACCTCCAGCGTCACTCCCGCCGCAGGCAGTCTGGCCAGCAGCACATCGCCCATCGCGGCCGCCGGGGTGAGCACACCGAAGCGGTCGGGCAATGCGTCGCGGTCCAGCGCCAGCGCCAGCGCGCACTCGCCCAACAACACCGAGGTGGCCTGGTAGCCGGGATCACCTCGCTGCGCCATGTCCGCCCGGTAGCGGGCGCCGGTGCTGGTGGTCGTGTAGGTCTCGATGCGGTAGTAGCCGTTCTCGCGGCGGCTGCGGCTGGGGCCGGTGCCCGGCTTGGGCAACACCCGCTCGAGCAATCCGGCCGGCACGAGCCCCAAGAGGTGACCGCCGATCCCGAAGGTCACCTTGCCGATCCCGGTCGCCAATCCAGACAGCACCGGTGCCGCGGCCGACGAGCCGGCGCTCATGTGCTCGGCGTAGCGGAAACGACGCCCGTAGGCCCAGTCCAGCAGTCCGTTGCTGCGCCGAACGATGCGGGTGTTGACCGGCGCCATGGCGAAGCCGGCGGTCCAGATTCCGTCCAGTTCCGGCGCGATGTCCCGACCCCGCCGCCACAACAGGTCCGGCTCGGGGCCCAATCGGGGCTCAGCGGACCGATCGGAGCTGAGCGTGTGGGGATCATTCAGCAGGCGTCGGGCCGCCGGATCGTTGGCCGCGGCGCTCAGGACCTCGACCATCGAGGCCAGCGTGCCCCCGGAGATCCCGGCGGAGAAACCGCGCACCACGTAGTCGGTGTCGAGCAGGTCGCCGGTGCCGTCGTCGCGGGCCGCCCGGTACAGGGCATACACGCTCATATCCGACGGAAGAGAGTCGAAGCCGCAGGCGTGCACGATGCGGGCGCCGTTATCGGCGGCCTGCTCGTGGTGGCGATCGATGCTCTCCCGTACGAACAGCGCCTCGCCGGTCAGATCGACGTAATCGGTGCCCGCTGCGGCACAGGCCGCGACCAACGGCATTCCGTAGCGGGTGTAGGGGCCCACGGTGGTGATCACCACCCGAGCGCGGGCCGCCATCGCCTCCAGCGTTGCCGGTTTGTCGGCATCGGCCACCACGATCGGCCAGGCGTGGGCGGGCGACCCGAGGTGGTCGCGGACCTCGCGCAACCGTTCCGCCGAGCGGCCCGCCAACCCAATCCGGGCGGCACCGCCGGCGCGGGCCAGGTACTGGGCGGTCAGCTTCCCGGCGAAACCGGTAGCTCCATAGAGGATGATGTCGAGCTCACGAGGCGTGTCAGGCACGCGCCCGACGCTACTCGCCGGCTGGGGTCCGTTCCGACGCCGACGGCGCCGGGCTGCTCGCCCGGCGCCGTCGTCGATAGTGCTAGCGGGATGGTCAGCCGCGACGGCCGCACACCGGCCAGGCACCGATGCCCTGGCTGCGCAGAACGTTCTCGGCAACCCGGATCTGCTCGGCCCGGCTGGCGTTGTGCGGCATGCCGCTGCCACCGTTGGCACGCCAGGTGCCGGGGTTGAACTGCAGTCCCCCGTAGTAGCCGTTGCCGGTGTTGATCGACCAGTTGCCGCCCGACTCGCAGGCCGCGATGGCGTCCCAGTTGACGCTGTCCGCCTTCGCGGTGGCGTCAGACAGGGCGACCGCGCCGGTGATCATGGCACCGGCGATCGCGGCCAGGGTGAGGGGCTTGCGGACGTTCTTCAACATCATTCCTTTCGCAGTGCGCGCGCCGAAGTGCAAGTGGGCTGGCATGCCTGAGCCCCAGGCGGAAGTGGTTTTCGAGACGTGCCGTCTAGGTCAGGCACGACAGCGGGGGCAGGTGCGCCCGCCGGGATGACGCCCGGCACCGCGGAGGCGTTCGAGGGGCCGCCCGCGGCCCCGCTCACACGCGGTTCCGTGGATTCAATTTGTTTGCCTCGCATTAGGGCGAGGGAAACTTACGAAACGTTCATGCGACAAGTCCAACCGCATGTCGCGAATATTTCGGACAGATAACGAAACCATCACACCGCCGCCGGGAATGGTTGTAGCAGGTCAGCACCGGCTTTAGGCGTTTTACCGACCCAGCGGCGCGCGTCGGCGAGCGTGAGTCAGATCACGGGGTTTTTGTGGGCTGGACCACTGGAAATGAGGGGTATGAGGCTGGTCCACCACTGACACTGCTCGAAAATCGCCCGTTACAGGGGCATCAGTAGCACCATCCGCCTCACTTGTCGCAGGTCATCGGCCGTGAACCGGCCGAAGCGTCTCAAGCAGGCAAAAGAGCCGCGACCATCGAACCGGCAAGTAACTCGACCAGGCGAAATCAACGCTACGATCCGGCTCGGCCCAACGTCCGACACGCATCGAGGCCCAAATCAATTGCCTTGCGCCACAATCATTTCCGGCCACTCAAGACAGGCCAGGCGGGGCGCCGATTCGCCATCACGCCAATATTATTTACGTCTCGTGCAGATAATACGATGGTTTATTCCGTTATTCATAAACCCCCGGAATAGCGTTTTTGCCGAGCTCAAATTCTAATTTGCTGCTTTACGACTCAGCGCAGGCCGGCGACGTCGTCTGGGGAGTTGAGATTGGCCAGGGGGGACGCGTCGGCCAGCACGATCCGCCGGACGTCGACCACGTCGGTCAACGCGCCCACCCGGCGCTCCCCGGAGGCGACCAAGGCATCGACGGTGTCGGCGAGAGCGGTGCGATACATCCCGGCCAGATAGTGGTCGCGATCAGCGTGCGGCAGCACGACATCGGCCACGGGAGAAGCCAGCGCGTCGATCAAATCCGTTGTCAGAAAAGGCATGTCGACCGCGCAGACGAAGGCGCGTGAGGCGCCGGCCTGTGCCGCCGCATGCAGCCCCAGCGCGATAGCGGGCAACGGCCCCAGCCCCGGCACTTCGTCGCGCAGCACCTGCGCAGCGAGCTCCGGCAACACCTGGCCCTGGGCGGCCACCACGAAGACGGGATCGCAGCGCTGCGCCAGCAGCGAGACCTGGTGTTCCACCAGGGTCAGACCGGCGAAGCGGCCCGGCACGGTGAGCGTGGCCTTATCGCGGCCCATCCGGCGCGATGCGCCGCCGGCCAGCACGACACCGGCCAACCGACCGGTTGTCATGGCGTCAGTCGACGGTCCAGGTGTCGCGACCACGCAGCAGCGCCTGGAGTGCGGCGGTGTCGTTGGCGGTCGACTGCCGAGCCTCGGCGACCTGCGCGCGAGCCAGGTCGTCGTAGGTGGGCTTGCTTACCTTGCGGAAAATGCCCATCGGGAAGTGCGACAGGTCCTGCTCCGAGAGCCGCGACAGCGCGAAGGCGTACGAGGAGTCGGCCTGGGTGGCGTCGTGCACCACGATCTGCTCCGCAGAGACGTCAGCGGTCTTGGCAACCTCGAGCCCGAAACCGGACTTGATGACGCAGTACTCCCCCTCGGCGCCGAACACGATGCGCTCGCCGTGCCGGACATTGATGATGCGGCTTTCCGCACCTTCCTTGCGCAGCAGGTCGAAGGAGCCGTCGTTGAACACCGGGCAGTCCTGCAGGATCTCGACCAGCGCCGAGCCGCGGTGCTCCATCGCACCCTGTAGGACCTCGGTGAGGCCCTTACGGTCGGAGTCCAGGGCCCGCCCGACGAAGGTCGCCTCGGCGCCGAGGGCCAGCGAGATCGGGTTGAACGGGTTGTCCAATGAACCGTAGGGCGTCGACTTGGTGACCTTGCCGGTCTCCGACGTCGGCGAGTACTGCCCCTTGGTCAGGCCGTAGATCCGGTTGTTGAACAGCAGGATGGTGATGTTGACGTTGCGTCGCAGCGTGTGGATCAGGTGGTTGCCGCCGATCGACAGCGCGTCGCCGTCACCGGTGATCAGGAACACCTTCAGGTCTTCGCGAGCGGTCGCCAACCCCGTGGCGAACGTCGGACCACGACCGTGGATCGAGTGCACGCCGTAGGTGTTCATGTAGTACGGGAAGCGGCTCGAGCAGCCGATCCCGCTGACGAACACCACGTTCTCCCGCCGCACCCCCAGCTCGGGCAGGAAGTTGCGGACGGAGTTGAGAATGGCGTAGTCACCACAGCCCGGGCACCAGCGCACCTCCTGGTCGGAGGTGAAGTCCTTGGACTTCTGCGGCTCGTCGGTGGTGGGGACACCGCTCAGCGCGGTCAGTCCCAGATCGGTTCCGACGAGCGAGCCGACAGCTTCGGTGGTGGTCATGAATTCGCTCCTGCTGTACCCGCAATGGTGACCGCCGCGGCCCTGGCCAGCGACGCCTTCTCGTTCTCCCGGTCGGCCAGCGTGCCGGCCAGTGCGTCGTCGATGATCCCCTCGACCTCGTCGGCCAGGAACGCCTGGCCGGTCACCTTGGTCACCGACTGGATGTCGACCAGGTAGCGGCCGCGCAGCAGCAGCGCCAACTGGCCCAGGTTCATCTCCGGCAGCACCACCTTGGGGTAGCGCCGCAGCACCTCACCTAGGTTGGCCGGCAGCGGGTTGAGGTTGCGCAGGTGCGCCTGCGCGACCTTGACGCCGCCACGCCGGACCCGCCGGCAGGCCTCGGCGATCGGGCCGTAGGAACTGCCCCAGCCCAGCATCAACAGCTCGGCGTCCCCGGACGGGTCGTCGACGACCAGGTCGGGAACCTTGATGCCGTCGATCTTGGCCTGACGCAGCCGAACCATCAGGTCGTGGTTGGCCGGCTCATAGGAGATCGCCCCGGAGCCGTTGGCCTTCTCCAGGCCACCGATCCGGTGCTCCAGGCCCGGGGTGCCCGGGATGGCGAACTGGCGGGCCAGGGTCTCCGGGTCGCGCGCGTATGGCGCGAAGTCCTCGCCGGCCTTGGCCAGGTTCTGGTCGATGGGCGCCATTGCGGAAACATCCGGGATACGCCACGGCTCCGAACCGTTGGCGATCGCGCCGTCGGAGAGCAGCACCACCGGAGTCCGGTAGGTCACCGCGATCCGGACGGCCTCGATGGCCGCGTCGAAGCAGTCCGACGGCGTGCACGGCGCCACAACCGCCACCGGCGACTCACCGTTGCGTCCGTAGAGGGCCTGCATCAGGTCGGCCTGCTCGGTCTTGGTGGGCAGGCCGGTGGACGGGCCGCCGCGCTGGACGTTGATCAGCAGCAGCGGCAGCTCGGTCATCACGGCCAGGCCGAGCGCCTCGGCCTTGAGCGCCAAGCCGGGACCGGAGGTGCTGGTGACACCCAGCGCACCGCCGTAGGAGGCGCCGATCGCGGCACCGATGCCGGCGATCTCGTCCTCGGCCTGGAAGGTCAGCACGTTGAAGTTCTTGTACTTCGACAGCTCGTGCAAGATGTCCGAGGCCGGGGTGATCGGGTAGGTCCCCAGCACCACCTGGGTGTCGGCCAGCTGGCCGGCGACGATCACGCCGTAGGCCATCGCGGTGTTGCCGGAGATCTGGCGGTACTCGCCCGCCGGCAGCTTGGCCGGGGCGATCTCGTAGGTGGTGCCGAACGCCTCGGTGGTCTCGCCGTAGTTCCAGCCCGCCTTCAGCGCCAGCACGTTGGCGTCGGCCACGTCGGGCTTCTTGGCGAACTTCTCCTTGATGAAGCGCTCGCTGCTCTCCAGCTCCCGGCCGTACATCCAGGACAGCAGGCCGAGGGCGAACATGTTCTTGGCCCGGGCGCCGTCCTTCTTGGTCGCGCCGATCGCCTCGACCGCACCCAGGGTCAAGGAGGTCATCGCGACCGGGACCACGACGTAGTCCGAGAGTTCTTCGGTCTCCAGCGGGTTGGTCTCGTAGCCGATCTTGGCCAGGTTGCGCTTGGTGAACTCGTCGGAGTTGACGATCACCATGCCGCCGCGCGGCAGGTCGCCGATGTTGGCCTTCAGCGCCGCAGGGTTCATCGCCACCAATACGTCGGGGCGGTCACCGGCGGTGAGGATGTCGAAGTCGGCGATCTGGATCTGGAACGACGACACACCCGGCAGGGTGCCCTGAGGTGCGCGGATCTCGGCCGGGTAGTTCGGCTGGGTGGCCAGGTCGTTGCCGAACAGGGCCGCCTCAGAGGTGAAGCGATCGCCGGTGAGCTGCATACCGTCGCCGGAGTCACCGGCGAAACGGATGACGACCTTCTCGAGTTTTTGGCGACCGGGTGCCGACCCGACTCCGTTACCACTCGGCCCCACGGCCCCGCCTTCCATCACTGTCCACCCGGGCCCGCGCAGCACGGCTGGCGCACCCACAAGTTTTTCTGTCACTGGCAGTACCGATTATTGCACCGCTCTTATAGACCATACGACGCCACACCGTGTCGAAATTCGGGTTACTCAGTGTTAAATGTCGATGTCACACCGGGGTTCGAGGTCAACTTGAGCCGGAAATGTGGTTTTCATCACGTTCACCCGCGCGCCAACTCTAAGAGAAGTTCGGTACTGGCGAGTAACTTTGCGCGGCGACAAGCGCCGCCCCCGGATCAGGCGCTCTTGTCGCGACGCTCGCCGCGGGATGCCTTGCGCGGCACGATCGTCGGCAACACGTTGTCCTGCACCGTTTCCTTGGTCACGACGACCTTGGCGACGTCGTTGCGGCTCGGGATGTCGTACATGACCGGCAGCAGGACTTCTTCCATGATCGCCCGCAGACCGCGCGCACCGGTGCCACGGTGGATCGCCTGATCCGCGATGGCCTCCAGCGCGTCCTGGCTGAACTCCAGCTCGACCCCGTCCATCTCGAACAGTCGGGTGTACTGCTTGACGAGCGCGTTCTTGGGCTCCGAGAGGATCTTGACCAACGACTCCATGTCGAGGTTGGTCACCGAGGCCACCACCGGCAACCGGCCGATGAACTCGGGGATCAGACCGAATTTGATCAGGTCCTCGGGCATGACCTCGGCGAAGTGGTCGGTGGTGTCGATCTCGGCCTTCGACCGGACTTCGGCGCCAAAACCCAAGCCCCGCTTGCCAACCCGGTCCGAGACGATCTTCTCCAACCCGGCGAACGCACCGGCAACGATGAACAGCACGTTGGTGGTGTCGATCTGAATGAATTCCTGGTGCGGGTGCTTGCGGCCGCCCTGCGGCGGAACCGAGGCCTGAGTGCCCTCCAGGATCTTCAACAGCGCCTGCTGCACGCCCTCGCCGGAGACGTCGCGGGTGATCGACGGGTTTTCGCTCTTGCGGGCGATCTTGTCGACCTCGTCGATGTAGACGATGCCGGTCTCGGCGCGCTTGACGTCATAGTCGGCCGCTTGAATCAGCTTGAGCAGAATGTTCTCGACGTCCTCACCCACGTAGCCCGCTTCGGTGAGCGCGGTGGCGTCGGCGATCGCGAACGGCACGTTGAGCATCTTGGCCAAGGTCTGGGCCAGGTAAGTCTTGCCGCAACCGGTGGGCCCGAGCATCAAGATGTTGGACTTGGTCAGCTCAACCGGCTCACCGGAGCGCGAGTCCCGGCTCTTCTCGCCGGCCTGGATGCGCTTGTAGTGGTTGTAGACGGCCACCGCGAGCGTGCGCTTGGCCGTGTCCTGGCCGATGACGTAGCCCTCCAGGAACTCCCGGATCTCAGCAGGCTTGGGCAGTTCATCGAGCTTCACGTCGTCGGCGTCGGCCAACTCTTCTTCGATGATCTCGTTGCATAGGTCGATGCACTCATCGCAGATGTAGACGCCCGGACCTGCGATGAGCTTCTTGACCTGCTTCTGGCTCTTGCCACAGAACGAACACTTCAGCAGGTCCCCGCCGTCTCCAATGCGCGCCATAGTGCGTTAGGACCTACTTCCTGTTCGCCGTCTGTCGTCGGGGTGCCGGTGTCTGCTCCGACGCTACCCGTTCGTTCCGGTGCGAGGCGACCGATAAGGCCGAATCGCGTCGTTGGTATTCATCACGGGCTCCGTCTGCCTGCTCCACGAAGATATAGCCCAAGACGCCGCAGCCGGCGTGTGACGCGCTGGCGTGGCGTGAGCGTTTCGGGGGCGTTACCCGACCGTGGGACGGGCGGAGCCTTTCCAGCTCTAGAGTGGCAAACGTGGGGTTCGCCGTGCCCGACGATACCGTGCTCGTCGCCGATGGGGGGCTGGCGACGGAACTGGAGGCCCGCGGGGCCGACCTGTCCGACCCGCTGTGGTCTGCCCGGTTGCTCATCGAGGCACCACAAGACATTGCGGCCGTGCACGCGGCCTTCTTCGCCGCCGGCGCGCAGATCGCGACCACCGCCAGCTACCAGGCAAACTTCGAGGGGTTCGCCGCCCGCGGGATCGACCGCCAGGCGGCCGCCGGGCTGTTGCGCCGCAGCGTGGACCTAGCCCGCCAGGCCGGTGGCGGCGCACCCGAACGCTGGGTTGCGGCCTCGGTCGGCCCGTACGGTGCCGCTCGCGCCGACGGCTCGGAATACCGCGGCCGGTACGGAGTTTCGGTCGCACAGCTGGCGGCGTGGCACCGGCCCCGGTTGGAGGTCCTGGCCGACGCCGGCGCCGATCTGCTCGCGTTGGAGACGGTGCCGGACGTCGATGAGGCGGCGGCCCTGGTGGGTCTGGTCCAGGCCGCCAATGTGCCGGCCTGGCTCAGCTACACGATCGATGGCGCGAAAACCCGCGCCGGACAGCCGCTCGCGGAGGCGTTCGCGGTGGCCGCCGGGGTGCCACAGATCGTCGCGGTGGGGGTCAACTGCTGCGCCCCGGGCGACGTCCTGGCGGCGATCGAGATCGCCCGCGAGGCCACCGGCAAGCCGGTGATCGTCTACCCCAACAGCGGTGAGCGCTGGGACGCCGGGGGTTGGGCCGGGCCGGCGCGGTTCTCCCCCGCGCTGGTGCCGCAGTGGGTGGCCGCCGGGGCACGCATCGTGGGCGGCTGCTGCCGGGTGCGCCCCGCCGATATCCGTCTACTGCGCGAAAGGACGTGAAAGCCCCCTGTAGAAGTGCTCACAGGGGGCTTTCGCGTCTTCTCGCGGGGAGATAGCTAGGCGGTTTGCGCCGACAGCTTGCGGTACTCCAGCACGGTGTCGATGATCCCGTACTCCTTGGCCTCGACCGCGGTGAGGATCTTGTCGCGGTCGGTGTCCTTGCGGACCACCTCCGGGTCCTTGCCGGTGTGGCGGGCCAGGGTGGACTCCATGAGGGTCCGCATCCGCTCGATCTCGGCGGCCTGGATCTCCAGGTCCGAGAACTGGCCCTGGATCACTCCCGACAGCGACGGCTGGTGGATCAGCACCCGGGCGTTGGGCAGCGCCATCCGCTTGCCCGGCGTGCCCGCCGCCAGCAGCACAGCTGCAGCCGAGGCGGCCTGACCCAGGCACACGGTCTGGATGTCGGCCCGTACGTACTGCATGGTGTCGTAGATCGCCATCAGCGAGGTGAACGAACCACCCGGGGAGTTGATGTACATGGTGATGTCGCGGTCGGGGTCCAGCGACTCCAGGACCAGCAACTGGGCCATGATGTCGTTGGCCGAGGCGTCGTCGACCTGCACGCCGAGGAAGATGATGCGCTCCTCGAACAGCTTGTTGTACGGGTTCGATTCCTTGACGCCCCAGCTGGAGTGCTCGACGAACGACGGCAGGATGTAGCGCGCCTGCGGTGCGATGGCTCGCAAGGTTTCGGGGTTCATGATGCGGCTCCGTTGACGTGGGCGCTGGTGATGATGTGATCGACGAAGCCGTATTCCAGGGCTTCCTGGGCGGTGAACCAGCGGTCGCGGTCGGAGTCGGCCTCGATGCGCTCGATGGACTGCCCGGTGAACTCGGCGTTGAGCCGGAACATCTCCTTCTTGATGACCGCGAACTGCTCGGCCTGGATGGCGATGTCGGCGGCGCTGCCGGTCACCCCGCCCAACGGCTGGTGCATCAGGATCCGGGCGTGCGGAAGGGCGTAGCGCTTGCCCTTGGTGCCCGCCGCGAGCAGGAACTCGCCCATCGAGGCGGCCATGCCCATCGCGTAGGTGGCGACGTCACACGGCGCCAGGACCATGGTGTCGTAGATCGCCATCCCCGCGCTGATCGAACCGCCCGGGGAGTTGATGTAGAGCGAGATGTCCTTGGTCGGGTCCTCGGCGGCCAACAGCAGGATCTGAGCGCACAGCCGGTTGGCGATGTCGTCGTCCACCTGCGACCCCAGGAAGATGATGCGTTCTCGCAGTAGGCGCTCGTATACCGAGTCGACGAGATTCAGTCCGGGCTGGCTCACAGTGGGATACCTGCTTTCTCGAGATTCATATGCACCGACCCTAACCAACCGGGACGGCTCAGGGCGGTCCGAACCGGCTTCGTTCGCTTACAGCGTCACTCGTCGGATGCAGCCTCGGCCTCAACGGCCTCGTCGGCTTCCTCGGCGGCCGCCAACGCCGCGGCGGCTTCGTCCGCCTCAGCTGAATCGTCGCTGCCGAAGAACTCGGCGGTGTCGATCTCGTTGCCGGCGGTGTCGCTGACGGCGGCCGCGCGCACCGCCGCTGCCAGCGCCATGCCACGACGCACGTCGGCGAAGACCGCCGGCAGCTGGTTGTTCTGCTGCAGGAACTGCACCAGCTGCTGCGGCGGGATGCCGTACTGACGTGCCATCAGCACCAGGTGCTGAGTGAGGTCGTTCTGGCCGACCTGGATCTCCAGCTTGTCGCCGAGCGCGTCGAGCAGCAGCTGGGTCTTCACCGACTTCTCGGCCTCGCTACGGGTCTCGGCGTCGAACTCGGCGCGCGAGGAGCCCTTCTCGGCCAGCGACTCGGCGAACTTGTTCTCGTCGTGGTCCAGACCGTGCAGCGCGTTGTGCAGGGCATTGTCGATGTGCGCCTGCACCACAGCCTCGGGCAGCGGCATCTCGACCTGCTCGACCAGGGTCTCCAGCGTCGCCTCGCGGACCTTCTCGGCCTGCTGGATGCGCTTGGTCCGGCTCACCTGCTCGGTGAGGTTCTCCCGCAGCTCGCCGATGGTGTCGTACTCACTGGCCAGCTGCGCGAACTCGTCGTCGGCCTCCGGCAGCTCGCGCTCTTTGACCGACTGAACCGTGACGGTGACCTCAGCGTCCTTGCCGGCCTGCGGGCCGGCCGCCAGCTTGGTGGTGAAGGACTTGCTCTCACCGGCCGACAGTCCCACGATGGCGTCGTCGAGGCCCTCGATGAGCTGACCCGATCCGACCTCGTGCGACAACCCCTCGGTGGCAGCGCCTTCAACCGGCTCGCCGTCGATGGTGGCGTCCAGGTCGATCGAGACGAAGTCGCCCTTGGCGGCCGGGCGCTCGACACCGGTCAGGGTGCCGAACCGGGCGCGCAGCGAGTCGAGCTCGGCGTCGACCTCGTCCTCGTTGACCTCGATGGGGTCCACGGTGATCTTGAGCTGCTCCAGATCGGGCAGGCTGATTTCGGGTCGCACGTCGACCTCGGCGGTGAAGGTGATGTTCTCACCGTCGTCGAGCTTGGTGACCTCGATGTCGGGCTGACCCAGTGGCTTGAGGTCCGAGCTCGTCACCGCCTCGCTGTAGCGACTCGGCAGCGCCTCGTTGACCACCTGCTGCAACACCGCGGCACGACCGAAGCGGGCCTCGATGAGCTTGGCCGGAGCCTTGCCCGGCCGGAAGCCCGGCACCCGCACCTGCTGCGCCAACTGCTTGTAGGTCCGCTCGAAGTCCGGCTGAAGCTCGGTGAACGGCACCTCAACGTTGATGCGAACCCGGGTCGGGGTCAGCTGCTCGACGGTGCTCTTCACGGGTGTACTCCTCGATATCGTTGACGTGGTCGGTCGTGCCGGTGCGGCGCGCGCTGCTGGTCGGGGTGACAGGATTTGAACCTGCGGCCTTCCGCTCCCAAAGCGGATGCGCTACCAAGCTGCGCTACACCCCGCACTGACCAGGCGATCCTACGGCCCGGCATATCGGTGATCACAATGACCTGCTGTCAACGCCCCATGAAGCCACCGCGGCGGGGCAATTGGATTTCGGGTCCGCCACGCCGGTACAGTCTCGCTCTAGCTGTTCATGCGGGCGTAGCTCAATGGTAGAGCCCTAGTCTTCCAAACTAGCTACGCGGGTTCGATTCCCGTCGCCCGCTCCAAAAGGACCCGCCTGGAGTCCGCCGACCTGCGATTCGACGGACTCCAGCGGTGGTTCTCCCTCGTGACCAGCAACCGGTCAGAGGCGTATGCGAACCGGGCCGGGGGCTGCTGTACTCACGCGTCACCGCGGACTTATCCTTCGAAGCAAGCTACGCGGGTCCGATCGCCCCGTCGCCCCCGCGAAAGGGGATTCTCCCTAGCAGGAAGGCACGCCATGGGCGGCACACGGCACGTCCAAATCCATGGGACGTGCTCCCCGCGCTTTGAGAAGGTGCGGTCCGAGTTCGAGCGCAACTTCACCGAGCGCGACGAACTCGGCGCGGCCGTAGCGGCCTATGTCGACGGCGAGCTCGTCGTCAATCTGTGGGCCGGCTCCGCCGACGTCGACGGCCAGCGGCCCTGGCAGGAAGACACGCTGAGCACCGTGCTGTCGGGCAGCAAGGGCCTGACCAGCACCTGCGTGCACCGGCTCGCCGATGCCGGGGAACTGGACCTGCGCGTACCGGTGGCCCACTACTGGCCGCAGTTCGGCCAAGCCGGCAAGGGCGACATCTCCCTGGCGATGGTGCTGGCGCACCGTTCCGGGGCGATCGGACCGCGTGAACCGATGCACTGGCGCGACGTCACCGACTGGGATCTGGTCTGCGAGCGGCTGGCCGCCGCCGAACCGTGGTGGCGGCCCGGCACCGCGCAGGGCTACCACATGACCACCTACGGCTTCATCATCGGCGAGGTCGTCCGGCGGGTGACCGGATTGACGGTGAGCCAGTACCTGCGCACCGAGGTCGCCGGCCCGCTCGGCGCCGAGGTGCACATCGGGGTGCCGGCCGAGCAGCAGCCCTACCGCTGCGCCGACCCGGTGGGCAAGCCGACGATCCGGGAGATGCTGGCCTCGGCCGGCGCGCCGAAGCGGCCGACCTCGTTGGACGACCACCCCAAGGCGGGACTGGCGGTCGCGATGGGATTCGCCCCCGACGACGAGATCGCCACCAACGACCTGACGCTGTGGCGTCAACTGGAGTTCCCCGGCACCAACGCCCAGGTCTCCGCCCTGGGCATGGCCACGTTCTACAACGCACTCGTGCAGGAGAAGCTGCTCAGCCGGGCCGCCATGGACCGTCTGCGCGTACTGCAGGGCGGCACCGAAACCGACCTGGTACTCGGGCCCCGCGTCGCCGAGCACGGCTGGGGCATGGGCTACATGCTCAACGCCCAGGGGGTCAACGGGCCCAACCGGCGGATCTTCGGTCACGGCGGTCTCGGCGGATCGTTCGCGTTCGCCGATCTGGAGCACCGGATCGGCTACGGCTATGTGATGAACCGGTTCGACCACACCCAGGCCAATGCCGACCCGCGCAGCGTGGTGTTGTCGAATGAGATCTACCGGGCGCTCGGGGTGGCGATTCGACCCCGGCGCGAAACGGTGTACGACGACTGAGATGCGGCCCGCGCCCGCAGGTCAGCGGGGGCCGGTCCCGGGCTGACCTGGACTACCCGGGTGGCCATAGTCACCGGGGTGTTGGGGCCCACCGGGCCCCTGAGGGCCATGGGGTGCTTGTGGGTGCGGTCCCTGCGGGCCGTGTTGGTTGGTTCCGCCGGGGCCGTGTAGATCGCCTCGGAAGTCGCGACTGTGGTCATTGCCGTCCCGATCACGGTGGTGATCGTCGTGACATTCGTTCTTCTCCCAGTTCATGCCCCACGCCGAGTCCCAGGCCTGGCCGGGACACCAGTGGTAGGCCGGCATCGGCGCCGGCAGGGCGCGGGCTTGGGCGGCAACCCCGAGACCGATCAGCCCCGTGCCGGCGGCAACGGTAAAGGTGGCAGCGGAGATTCTGCTGAGCGATTCCATGCGGTCGGTTATAGCCGCACCTCTTGCCGTCGAAACACCCAAACCGATTGGAAATCATGGGCTTTCACTGGGAGTTTGCTGGCCGACCTGGACATCAGGACTGGCAGGACGGACACCAGAACACATTGCGGCCCTCTAGTTCAGCGGTCCGCACGACAGTTCCGCACACCCGGCACGGGTCGCCGGCTCGCCGGTAGACGTAGGTACGCGGCTTGCCGGCCGCGTACGCCGGAGCGCCGTGGTCATCCTCGGGTCGGACGACGACGATGCTGCCGCGTCGCAACCCGACCTTCATCAGCGCCACCAAGTCGGCCCAGATCTCGGCGAAGTCCGCTTCGCCGATCTGCACGCCGGGCCGGTAGGGGTCGATCCGGTGCCGGAACAACACCTCGCTGCGGTAGACGTTGCCGACCCCGGCCAACACCGACTGGTCCATCAGTAGCGCAGCGATAGATTTGCGGGACTTGGCAATTCGCTTGAAGGCCAGCGAAGGGTCGGCGTCACCGCGCAGTGGATCGGGCCCCAGTCGCGCGATCACGTCGGCGACTTGGGCCTCGTCGACCACCTCGCACGCGGCCGGACCGCGCAGATCGGTGCCGAATTCGGCGCCCACCATCCGCATCCGGACCTGGCCGACCGGTTCGGGTAGGCCACCGTCAGCCAGCTCGAACTCGGTGAAGTGACCGTAGATCCCCAGGTGCACGTGCACGATCGGCCCGCGTGCATAGTGGTGGAACAGGTGCTTGCCCCACGCCTCGGCGCGCAGCAGAGGCTGTCCGTCGACTAGGGCGGCGCCGGATTCGAAGCGGCCCTGCGGACTGGACACCGCGACCGGCGCCCCCGCGAAGCGGCGCTGATGCAGCCGGGCCAGCCGGTGCAGGATGTGCCCCTCCGGCATGTCAGGCCAGTCTGTGCTCGGGTCAGGCGGGCGCGCCGGGCACCGGAGGTGCCTCGTGGTTGCGCTCGTAGGCGGCCAGAATGTCGATGCGCCGCTGGTGCCGCTCGGCCTCCGACCACGGCGTGCTCAGGAACGCGTCGACGATCGCGAGCGCTTCGGCGGTGCTGTGCATCCGGCCGCCGATGCCGATCAGCTGGGCGTTGTTGTGTTCGCGGGCCAGCTGCGCGGTTTCGGTGCTCCAGGCCAGCGCACACCGCGCCCCGGGCACCTTGTTGGCCGCGATCTGCTCGCCGTTGCCGGACCCGCCGATCACGATCCCGAGGCTGTCGGGGTCGGCCACCGTGCGGGCCGCCGCCGCGATGCAGAACGCCGGGTAGTCGTCCTCTGCGTCGTAGCTGAAGGCCCCGCAGTCGACCGGCTCATGGCCGGCCTTCTTCAGGTGCTCGACGATCGTTTCTTTGAGTTCGTAGCCGGCATGGTCGCAGCCGAGGTAGACGCGCATGGCGTCATTGTCTCAGACCCTCTCTGCTCCCCCGCCAGCCGTCAGTCGAACTCGGGCGCCTCGCCCCGGGTGCGCTTGAGCTCCCAGAAGTGCGGGTAGGACGCGAAGGTGACCGATGCGTCCCACAACTCCCCCGCCTGCTCGCCGCGGGGAATGCGAGACAGCACCGGCCCGAAGAACGCCACCCCGTTGACGTGGATGGTCGGGGTCCCGACGTCCTTGCCGACGGCGTCCATCCCGGCGTGGTGGCTGGCGCGCAGCGCCTCGTCGTAGGCGTCGCTGGTGGCGGCGTCGGCCAATTCGGCCGGCAGGCCCACCTCGGCCAGCGCACCGGCGATGACGTCCGGGAAGTCCTTGTTGTTCTGGTTGTGGATCCGGGTCCCCATCGCGGTGTACAGCGGTCGCAGGATCTCGTTGCCGCGCAACTGCTCCGCGGCGATCGCCACCCGCACCGGGCCCCACGCGTGCTTGAGGCCCTCGCGGTACTGCTCGGGAAGGTCGTCACGCCCCTCGTTGAGGACGGCCAAACTCATCACGTGGAAGGTGACATCGATGTCACGGACCTTCTCGACCTCCAGAATCCACCGGGAGGTGATCCAGCACCACGGGCACAGCGGGTCGAACCAGAACTCGGCGTGCGATTTCACGGGCATGGGCGATCCTCTCAGCCAACGGCGGACACGTTTGCAAGGTTTAACGCGGCACCGAACACATCTATGCCCACCGCGCGGTTAGAGGCCCAGGGCCAGCAGCGCGACCGCGACCGCCGGGAAAGCGCCCTGGACGACGGCGGCGCGGGCCTTGTCGGGCGACGACGTCACCAGAACCAGCGCCGCGGCCAGCATGGACCCCACGCCGGCGAAGATCAGCGCAAGCCCAACGGTGTTGTGGTCCAACGAAACCGCGGCGATGCCCACCACGGTGACGATGGCCAGGAACAGGTTGTAGAAACCTTGGTTGAAGGCCAGCGCCTTGGTGGTCTCGGCCTCCTCTGCGGTGGTGCCGAAGACGGCCCGGGTGCGCGGTGAGGTCCAACTCAGCGACTCGAGCGCGAAGATGTAGACGTGCAACACCGCGGCCAGCGCGGCGAAGGTCAGACCGGCGATGAGCATGGCCTCATTAAACTCGGTCCGGCGCCCGCCCGCACGGTCCGGCGGCTACTGTAGGCGGGCGTGGCACTTCCTAACCTCACCCGCGACCAGGCCGCCGAACGGGCCGCCTCGGTCACCGTCGTCAACTACCGGATCGCCCTGGACCTGACCGATGGCAGCGGCAACCCGGGCGAGCGCACATTCCGCTCCACCACCACCGTCACCTTCGACGCGCTGGCCGGCAGCGACACCGTCATTGACATCGCCGCCGAGACGATCCACAGCGCCACCCTCAACGGCCGCGCCCTCGATGTCTCGGCCTACGACGAGTCGGTTGGCGTCGCACTGACCGGGTTGGCCGAGCACAACACCGTCGAGATCGACGCGCAGTGCTATTACTCCAACACCGGCGAAGGTCTGCACCGCTTCGTCGACCCGGTCGACGACGAGGTGTACCTGTACTCGCAGTTCGAAACCGCTGACGCCAAGCGGATGTTCGCCTGCTTCGACCAGCCAGATCTCAAGGCCACCTTCGACGTCACCGTGACCGCGCCGTCGCATTGGCAGGTCATCTCCAACGGCGCCACGACCTCCGTGCGCGACGGAGTGCACACCTTCGAGACCACGCCGAAGATGAGCACGTATCTGGTGGCGCTGATCGCCGGACCGTATGCCCGTTGGGACGACGTCTACCGCGACGAGCACAGTGAGATCCCGCTGGGCCTGTTCTGCCGCGCTTCGCTGGCCGAGCACATGGACGCCGAGCGGCTGTTCACCGAGACCAAGCAGGGATTCGGCTTCTACCACAGCAACTTCGGTGTGCCGTATGCGTTCGGCAAGTACGACCAGCTGTTCGTTCCGGAGTTCAATGCCGGCGCCATGGAGAACGCCGGAGCGGTGACGTTCCTGGAGGACTACGTCTTTCGCAGTAAAGTGACCCGGGCGTCCTATGAGCGACGCGCCGAGACCGTGCTGCACGAGATGGCGCACATGTGGTTCGGCGACCTGGTCACCATGCGGTGGTGGGACGACCTGTGGCTCAACGAGTCGTTCGCGACGTTCGCCTCGGTGCTATGCCAAAGCGAGGCAACCGAATACACCAGCGCCTGGACCACGTTCGCGAACGCGGAGAAGTCGTGGGCCTACCGCCAGGACCAGCTGCCGTCGACACACCCGATCGCCGCCGACATCCCCGACCTGGCCGCCGTGGAGGTCAACTTCGACGGGATCACTTACGCCAAGGGCGCTTCGGTGCTCAAGCAGTTGGTGGCCTACGTCGGGCTGGAGCACTTCCTGGCCGGCCTGCGCGACTACTTCGCCGCGCACGCCTTTGACAACGCCACCTTTGACGACCTGCTGGCGGCACTGGAGAAGGCGTCCGGCCGGGATCTGTCCGACTGGGGCCGGCAGTGGCTGAAGACCACCGGCCTGAACACGCTGCGGGCGGACTTCGATACTGAAGATGATGGCGGCGACGGCCGGTTCACCCGGTTCGCGGTGACGCAGGGCGGCGCTGCCCCCGGTGCCGGCGAGACGCGGGTGCATCGGTTGGCCATTGGCATCTACGACGACGACCCCTCCGGTTCCGGCCGGTTGGTGCGGGTACACCGCGAGGAGCTCGACATCGACGGGCCTAGCACGGAAGTGCCCGGCCTGGTGGGGGTTTCGCGCGGAAAGCTGATCCTGGTCAATGACGACGACCTGACCTACTGCGCGCTGCGGCTGGACCCGCAGTCACTGGCCGCCGCGACGGAGCGCATCGCCGACATCGCCGAGCCGTTGCCGCGCACGCTGGTGTGGTCGGCGGCCTGGGAGATGACCCGCGAAGCCGAACTACGCGCCCGGGACTTCCTGGCGCTGGTGCAGCGCGGCATCGGCGCCGAAACCGAGGTCGGCGTCGCCTCGCGACTGCTACTGCAGGCACAGACCGCGCTGGGGTTCTACGCCGATCCGGTCTGGGCCGCCGAGCAGGGGTGGCCGGCGTTCGCCGACCGGCTGCTGGAGCTGGCCCGCGAGGCCGAGCCCGGTTCGGATCACCAGCTGGCCTATGTCAACGCGCTGTGCACCTCGGTGCTCGCCGAGCGGCACACCACGGTGCTGGCTGCACTGTTGGACGCCGACCCGGCCGCCCAGGGGCTGGCCGGGCTGGCCGTCGACACCGACCTGCGCTGGCGGATCGTGGTGGCGCTGGCCCGCGGCGGTGCGCTGGACTCTGCGGCGATCGATGCCGAGATCCAGCGTGATCCCACCGCGGCCGGCCAACGCCAGGGCGCCCAGGCTTCGGCAGCCCGACCGCAGGCCGCGGTCAAGGAAGCGGCCTGGCAGCAGGTGATCGAGGACGACACATTGGCCAACATCACTGGTCGCGCGATTATCGGCGGGATCGTGCAGCCCGGCCAGGGCGAGCTGTTGGCACCGTTCACCGCGCGTTACTTCGAGGCGATTTCCGGTGTGTGGGAGCGGCGATCCAGCGAGGTCGCGCAGACCGTGGTGGTGGGCCTGTACCCCGGGTGGGACGTCAGCCAGGCCGGATTGGACGCCGCCGACGCCTTCCTGGCCGACCCTTCGGTGCCGCCGGCGCTGCGGAGGTTGGTCACCGAGGGCCGGGCCGGGGTGGAGCGGTCGCTGCGGGCTCGCACCTTCGATACCGCCTGATCAGCGGTATCCCCCGTCGGTCAGTCCGGCGTCCTTCTCGAAACTGTTGACACCGCCGAAGATTCGCGCCCTCGCCTCCTCGGCGAGGTAGCGCGCGGGCATCCGCACCGGCCCCAGGGCTGCCCACTGCTGGGCGTGGATCTCTTCGTGATGCAGCAGCGTGTCCAGGTCCGGTCCGCCCGGGCCGAGCCGGCCTGATTCGATGATCTCGCGCAGCCGCCTGGCGGGGTCCGTGACGCGGGCGGTGGTGTTGACCAGGAACAGATCGCCCCACATGGTGCCGCCGCGGTGGCTGAACGAACCGTGAATTCGATTGCCGCCCACCACCATCAGCACCCCGTTCGGGGTGGCGGCCACGCACCCGCCGGTGTTGCAGATGCTTCGGACCACGGTATAGCTCCAGCGATTCGCGCGCTGACGCTCGATGATCCGGTGCATCTCGGCCGCACCGTACGGCGTCTCGGGAAAGTCGCTGCGAGCGCGGTGTCGGCCGTAACCGGTTCCGGCATTGAGGAGGTAGGTCAGTATTACCGCGCGCCGCACGGCGTCGCCGCCGGCTGTTCGGGGGATGATGAAAAAGCTCTTGCCATCCGGGTCGGTGATCTGCTCCATCACGTCCAGAGCCCGGAAGCTGTCCCGCGTGATGCCCTGCCCGCGCACGATTTCGGTCACCACTCGCGGTCCGACCGCACGTCGGTCGAGGTTCGCCAGCCAGATCCGGTGCGCCGGGGAGGGCGCAGCGAGAGCATGCGCGGAGGCGATCTCCGGTCCTGCGTGTGGACCGGGGAGGTTCACGCTCGCGACCAAGGGATCGTCCGGCAGTCGAGCCAGCAGCTAGGCCGGGGTGACGCCGGCGCTGATCACCTGCACCGCGCTGACCAGACCGTCGATCAGGTTGCCGTCGCGGAACGCCGCAGCGGCCGCTGCCACACCCTGCGGTGCGGCAGCCGGGGCAATGCGGCCGGCCACGCCGGCGCCGTAGACCACTTCGATGGCCTTCTGGTCCGGCGAGACCGCGATCAGCACGGCGTCGTTGGGGGTGGGCACCTTCGCCAGAATCTCGCGGGCCCGCGCAGCGGTGTCAGCACCCAGGTCGCCAATGTAGGTGGCGAACCGGGCCTGGGTGGCACGCGATGCGTAGGTCAGTGCGTCATCGAGTGCCACCAGTTCCTTAACGGGGAACGGGTAGTGCAACGACGCCTCGCCGGGCTCGGTGACCCCGGAAACCCGACCGCTGTTGGTGACCACAAAACCGTACGGCAGGTCCGCCGGATCGATCGTTACGACTTCACCAGTTGCCACTGGTTCCACCCCCCACGCTGAACTCGGAATTGCCGTGGCCGTGTCCGCCAATGGCTTCGTCGGTCGCCGACCAGAGGATCGGCGGGTGTGTCCACCGCTCCGACATCTGATAGGTGGCCGCGCGCGGCCCCTTCTGTGACAGGGTCCGGGCGGCCAGCAGCGCGAACATTGCCGCCGGGATGCCAATGAAGATGCCGAGGGTTTCCAACACGCTCACGCCGTAGACGGTATCCCACCGCTGATCCAACGGTGCGGGAACCCGGCCCGATGGGGCGCCACCGCGGGGCAAGCGACCGAGCATCGGCGCGACAGGGCTGCCTCGCCCCTGCTGAACGGGCATCGATTATGGTGGCGCCATACCTTCGCACTGGCAGTCAGCGTGAGGAAGGGCTGCCCCCGGCAGTCATGGGAGGCCCACGGGCCTCGGAGATAGCACGATCACCCGTTGCTGCCGTGCGGCGACGCCTTCTTCCGTCGCGAGGTAGGCGCGCCGTCGGGCAGCAGCGGTCCTGCCAGTGGGAGTCCCATGAACGACGAATTGCGCGCCGACAACGTGGTCGGCCGCATCAAGACCATCTTCCGCTTCCCCATCAAATCGGTCGGCGGCCGAAGCATCGCCCAGACCCACATCGATATGGATGGCGGTCTGGGCGATCACCGGTACGCCTTCATCGATGTCGAGACCGGCAATCTGTGCAACGCGAAGAATCCGCGCAAGTACGGCAGCCTGCTGGCCTGTCGGGCCTACTACCTCGATGAACCACGACCCGGACGGCCATTGCCCACCCTGGAAGTCGTCTTCCCCGACGGACGGGTTCACCGCAACGTCGGCACCGACCTCGACGACGCCATGTCGCGCTACCTCGGCCGCACGGTGCGCCTGGCCGAAGCCGTTCCGAGCGACGCGAAGACCGAGCTGGTCTGGGACGCGGCGACCGGCCTGCCCAAAGAAGGGGTGTACAGCCACACCACCACGAACTCCGACGGCGACGAGGTCTTGACCTACGGCCCGCTGCAAGCCAACCGGTTCTTCGACCTGACACCACTGCATTTCATAACGACCTCGACGCTCAACCACTTTCAACGACTGGAACCCGCCGCGCGGTTCAACCCGCGCCGTTACCGGCCCACGATGGTCATCGACACCCCAGCGCCCGGCCTCGTCGAAGACGCCTGGGTAGGCGGACGGCTCAGCATCGGAGCGGCGGTCTCAGCCAGCGTCGACCTATGCACGCCGCGATGCGTGATGTCCACGCTCGCGCACGGCAAGGATGTGCCCCTGGACCGGGCGACCCTGCGAACCATCGCCAAACACAACAGCAAGGCCGTCGGGGATTTCGGGCGGCTGGCATGCGCCGGGGTGTACGCCACCGTGACGGCGACGGGACCGGTTCGGGTGGGCGACCCGGTGCGATTCGAGTCGGGCAGCAACTAGGCAAGGAGGACAACCATGATTCAGCGGCTCACGCCCGACGTCGGCTACCTGCCGCCGGCAATGTTCGACGCGTTGGGGATCTCGCAACTGGTGATCGCCGGAGGACTGGTGCACTGGTCGGGAATCGTTGCAGCGCAGGCTGATACCGACGGGATCAGCGTTCCGGCGGCTGATGTTTCCGGTCAGCTGACCTTCATTCTGGACAAGCTGGACGCCATGCTTGCCGCGGTCGGCTCCGATCGGACACAGATCGTGAGCATGACCGTCTACAGCACCGCGATCGACGACTTGTCGGCCGCGCTGGCGTGTGTTTATGCACCATGGGTGGGAGAACACCGCCCGGCACTCACCTCGATCGGAGTCGCACGGCTGTCCCTGCCGCAGACGTTGCTCGAGGTCCAGGGCTGCGCCGTCGTTCCGGAAAGGCGATGACCATGGTTCTTGCTGCAGCTGTCCAACTGGAGGCGGTACTCGGCGACGTTCCGGCCAACCTTGCCGCCTGTGAACGGCTGGCGGACGAGGCGGGCCGCGCCGGCGCCAGGATCATCGCCCTGCCAGAGTTCTTCACCACCGGTATCGGTTTCGAACCGGCGCTGGCCACGGCGGCGTTGCCGCCCGACGGTGCAGCCACCGAACTGCTTACCGCGCTGGCTCGTCGGCACCGCGCGCTGGTCGGTGGGTCCTTCCTGTGCCGCGATCCCGACGGCCACGTCCGCAATGCCTATCTGCTCGCAGGTCCCGACGGCGGTTCAGGGGCCGGCGTGGTGGGGCGCCACGACAAGGATCTGCCCACAATGTGGGAGAACGCGTTCTACACCACCGGCGACGACGACGGGGTGCTGACGGCAGGCGAACACACGGTCGGCGCCGCGGTGTGCTGGGAGCTGATGCGCACACAGACGGTGCACCGGCTGCGCGGCCGGGTGGATCTGGTGATGACCGGCTCGGGCTGGTGGTCGATTCCGCGTTGGTCGCCCCACGCCCTATTCGACCGCCTCGAACGCAACAACGCCGGCACCGCGCGCCAGGCGGCGGCGTCGTTCGCCCAGTATGTCGGCGCCCCGGTGGTGCACGCCGCCCATGCCGGCACATTGACCTGCGCGATGCCCTGGCTGCCGCTTCGGTACCGCGGCCGTTTCGAAGGCGCCACGCTGATCGCTACCGCGGACGGCACCGTCATCGCGGAGCGCCACGCCGATCAAGGCGAAGGGATCGTGCTCGCAGAGATCACCCCCGGCCGGCAGCCGGCTCGACTGGCGCCGCCGGCCGGCTTCTGGCTGCATCGCCGCGGGACGCTGCCCACCGCGGTGTGGCATTACCAACGCTGGCATGGGCGGCGCTGGTATCGGCACCACGTCTATCGGCACAACGTCGCACAGAACGTCTGAGGAGGCACCATCGTGAATTGGACCGGCGGAGCACTGGGCACCGACACGCTGATCACCCTGCTGGCGGCAGGCCTGACCTTCCTGCTTGCCCTGGGGCTGGGCATCTGGAAGTACCGGCAGATGGTCACCCGGCCGGAGCGCCACGCCCATCCCTACGTCGACATCGCACACCGCGCCGCGCTGCTGTATTCCTTCGCCACCCTGCTGCTGGCGGTTTTCGTCGAGCTCAGTGCCTGGCCGACCTGGGTGAATCTGACCGCCGCCCTGGTGGTCGTGTTCTACTTCCTGGCCGCCATCGCCAGCTACATCGTGCACGGCGCCCTGCAAGACACCACCAATCAGTTCGAGCATCCCTCTGCGGGATTGCACGTGTCGATGGTGCTGCTGATCGTCGGTGAGATGGGCGGGTTTGGCGTGCTGCTCGCCGGGTTCGTCGCCGGTTGGCTCGGCCGAGGCTAGCGCTCAGGCAGCGCCTTCGCCGAGGTAGCGCATCCACACCGGATCGAGATCGTGGATCACCGCCAGCAGCCGCCAATGCTGGCCCTTGGGCGAGGTGGGCACCAACCGCAGCGTCCAGCCGATCTCGGCCAGCAGCCGGTCCGCCTTGCGGTGATTGCAGGTCGAGCAGGCGGCCACACAGTTCTCCCAGGAGTGGTCACCGCCGCGGCTGCGCGGCACGACGTGGTCTACGGTGTCGGCCTTGCCCCCGCAGTAGGCGCAGCTGTGTTGGTCGCGGTGCATCAGTGCAGCCCGGGTCAACGGGATTCGGGCCCGGTACGGAACCCGCACGTAGTTCCGCAGCCGGATCACCGACGGCACCGGCACCGACCTGGTCGCCGAGTGGATGACTGGGCCGGCCGGATCGTCGTGCACGATGTCGGCCTTACCGCAGATCAGCATGACCACGGCACGCCGCAGCGACAGCGCCGTCAACGGCTCGAAGGTGGAGTTCAGCAGCAATACCCGCCGACGAGTCCAGATCGATGCGGCGTCATTGCTGGTCCCAGCGCCGGAAGTGGCGACCGAATGCAGGCATGGGGCGGTGGCAAGCCCGCTCAGGCTCGCCGGTGGGGCACCGGGGGTGCGGTGGCCCCGACGTTTCATATCCGGTCTTGTAGCCGGTTTAGATGTCGCACCATTGACCTCCGCCGAACAGTTCACCATGATTCGGCGCTGGTCGCACGCCTATTTGCTGTGTGTTCACCGGCAGTCACCGGCGATGCCCCACAATGGGGGCGATGCAGCCGATAGAAGAACCCTCGTTTTATGACGCCATCGGCGGTGCGGAGACCTTCCACGCCATCGTGTCGCGGTTTTATCAACTGGTCGCTCAGGACCCGATCCTGCGCCCGATGTACCCCGCCGACGACATGGCCGGCGCCGAGGAACGATTGCGGATGTTCCTCGAGCAGTACTGGGGCGGGCCGCGCACCTACACCGAGCTTCGTGGACACCCGCGCCTGCGGATGCGCCATATCCCCTACCGGATCGGCCCGATGCAGCGCGATGCGTGGCTGCGCTGCATGGTGACGGCCATCGACGAGATCGACAGCGACACTCTCGACGATGCACACCGCGGCGAACTGCTGCAATACCTGCATTCGGCGGCCGACTTCCTGGTCAACGCGCCGATCTGATGGGCGCCAGCGAGAACCCTGACCGCCCCGGCCAGACCCCGTGGTGGGCCGACAGCGTCTTCTACCAGGTGTATCCCCGCTCGTTCGCCGACAGTAATGGCGACGGGGTCGGCGATCTGGACGGAGTGACCGCACACCTGGACTACCTGCGCGAAATCGGCGTCGACGCGATCTGGCTCAACCCGGTGACGGTGTCGCCGATGGCCGACCACGGCTACGACGTGGCGAATCCACGTGATATCGATCCGCTCTTCGGCGACCTCGCGGCACTGGATCGGCTGGTGGCCGCCGCCCACGCGCGGGGAATCAAGCTGACGATGGACCTGGTGCCCAACCACACCAGTTCGGCGCACCCGTGGTTCGTCGAGGCACTGGCCGCCAAGCCCGACGGTTCCGCGCGCGACCGCTACATCTTCCGCGACGGGCGCGGACCCGACGGCCAGCTGCCGCCCAACAACTGGGTGTCGGTGTTCGGCGGCCCGGCCTGGACGCGGGTCACCGAACCCGACGGCCCGGGCCAGTGGTACCTGCATCTGTTCGATGTGTCCCAGCCGGACCTGAACTGGGACAACCCCGAGGTGTTCGCCGATTTCGAGCGAACCCTGCGGTTCTGGCTGGACCGCGGCGTGGACGGCTTCCGTATCGATGTCTCGCACGGCATGGCCAAGCCGGCCGGTCTGCCGGACATGCCGGTCACCGATGTGAAGCTGCTGGCCCACCAGGACGACGACCCGCGCTTCAACCGGCCCGGCGTCCACCCGATTCACCGGGCTATTCGCCGGGTCATGGACGACTATCCGGGCGCGGTGAGCGTCGGCGAAGTCTGGGTGCACGACAACGATCAGTTCGCCGAGTACCTACGGCCCGACGAACTGCATCTGGCGTTCAACTTCCGGCTGCTGCAAGCCGACTTCGATGCCCAAGAGATCCGTGGCGCGATCGACAATTCGCTGGCCGCGGTGGGGTCGGTGGGCGCCAGCGCCACCTGGGCTTTGGAGAACCATGACGTCGAGCGGGCGGTCACCCGCTACGGCGGCGGGGCCGTCGGGCTGGACCGAGCCAGGGCTATGGCCCTGGTGTTGTTGGCCCTGCCCGGCGCGGTGTTCGTCTACAACGGCCAGGAGCTGGGCCTGCCCAACGTGGAGCTGCCCGATTCGGCCCTGCAGGACCCGGTGTGGGAACGCTCGGGGCACACCGAACGCGGTCGCGACGGCTGCCGGGTGCCGGTGCCCTGGTCCGGCGATGCGCCGGCGTTCGGATTTTCCGACAATCCCGACACCTGGCTGCCGATGCCGCCGGACTGGGCACGCCTGACTGTCGAGAGACAACGCGGCGACCGCAACTCGACGCTGTCGCTGTACCGACAGGCTCTCGAGATACGTAGGAGCCGAAACGAACTCGCGGGATCGCAGATCGATTGGCTGGACGCACCGCCGGGACTGCTGGTCTTTCGGCGCGCTGGACTGGTGTGTGTGCTCAACGCCGGGAACAGCCCGACGGACCTGCCGGAGGGCCGGTTGATTCTGTCCAGCGCCCCAGTCGCCGAGGGACTCTTGCCGCCGAACGCCGCCGCGTGGTTGGTCTGATCGGGAAGTCAGGTCACCGCCGAGCGGTTGCGGCGTCGGCGAATTCGGCGACCAGATCCGCCAACCGGTCCGGCTGATCGATCATCGAGTAGGTGCGCGCGCCGTCGATGAGTTCGAAGCGGGAGTTGGTCAGCGTACTCGCGAGGCGCCTCCCGTCCTCGACGGGAAAGAACAGATCGTCGGCGGACCAGGCGACCAGAGCCGGCTTGGTGAACGCGTGAAGTCGCGCCCCCGCATCCAGGGAGGTCTGCTGGTTGAGCGACTTGGTGAGCAGGCGGAGGTCCTCGGCGACGCCGGCATCCCCCAGCGCGGTCCTGACCCACTCACGCACCAGGTCATGGATATCGCGGTGCGCCAGCTTCCCGTAGGCGTAATGACGAACCGCGCGCATCCGCATCGGTTGTAGCGCAACACGGAAGGTGATGGCGGTCTTCGCAGCCACAATGAACGGATTGATGATGGGCGGCGGGAAATGCTCGAAGGCGTCGCAGCTGGTCAACACCAGCGCCCCCAGCCGGTCCGGGTGGTTGACCGCGACCAGCTGGCTGATCAGGCCTCCGGTGTCGTTGCCTACCAACACCACGTCCTCGAGGCCGAGTGCGCCCATGAATGCGTCGACCATGGCGGCGATCCCGGGCAGGGTTCTGTCAGCGCCGGACCGCAACGCCGTCGGATGCGCGCCGAGCGGCCAATTCGGGGCGATGCAGCGGAGACCTCGCGCTGCCAGGCGGGCGCTCAACGGCCCCCACAGCGAGGCGCCCATGGCATAGCCGTGGACGAACAGCACCGGGCGGCCATCCTGCGGGCCGGCGGTGTCGTAGTGGATTGTTCCAGCGTCAATGTCAACGGTGGGCATTGGAAGCTCCTAACATAGTTACGTGCAACCTGCCGATAACTTACCGACAGCCTGTACGGAAATCAAGCGTCGGACGCAAGCCGAGCGCTCCGCCGCCACCCGTGCTGCCCTGATGAGCGCGGCCCGCAGACTGTGGGGCGCGCGTGGCTACGCCGCCGTGGGAACCCCGGAGATCGCGGAGGCCGCCGGGGTGACCCGGGGCGCGATGTACCACCAATTCCCGGACAAGGCAGCGCTTTTCCTGGCCGTCGTGGAGTCCGTGGAAGCCGACGTGATGGTGCGCCTCGCCGAAGCGGTGGCCGCCTCCGCAGCAACCACCCCTGCCACCGCGTTACGGGCGGCCGCCGAGAACTGGCTGGTGGTCGCCGAAGATCCGGAAGTGCGCCAACTCGTCCTGCTCGATGCCCCCAACGTCCTGGGTTGGGACGGCTTTCGCGACGTGGCCCAGCGCTACAGCCTGGGCATGACCGAACAGCTGCTCAGCGAAGCCATGCAGACCGGACAACTCCCCCACCAGCCGGTCCGCGCGCTGGCCCACGTGCTGATCGGCGCGCTCGACGAAGCAGCGATGATGATCGCGACCGCTGACGACCCCGAGCAGACGCGCGCCGACGTGAGCGTCGTCATTCAGCGACTGCTCGACGCCATGCTCACCGAGGGCTGAGCTGGAGCGTCAACGCGCTCAGCGGATGAATTTCTCCAGGTAGGCGCGATGGTCCGCGGACAGCCGCACCAGCTTCTGCTCGTCGATGCTGAACGTGGCCAACTGCGTCTCGGCGATCACTGCGGGCCGTGAATCCGGGGCCGCGTGCACCGAGCGCACCTCGTAGCCGATGGTGAAGTCCACCGTGCGCAGCCGAGACACCCACATCGTCACCTGCAGCGGTGAGTCCGTCAGCCGCAGCTGCCCCTTGTAGGCGACTTTGACCTCGGCGATCAGCAGACCGACGCTGGTGATGTCGACCGCGAACGCCGGCGACAAGAAGGGCACCCGCGCCTCTTCGAGCAGCGTCACCATAGTCGCGTGGTTCACGTGCTGGTACATGTCGATGTCCGACCAGCGCACCGGAACCGCTGCCACAAAGCCCACCGGCGCCCCGGTGGACTCTCCTGCCGCACTCACGACGCCGCGCCGCGTGTCATGCTGCGGATCTGCCGGGCCGCCACCGACAGGGTCGCCAGATCCCGCTGGTCGGATTCGTAGATCTGGGCCAGCGTGCGCCGCGCCCGCTCCACGCGTGAGGCGTTGGTCGACTCCCATTCGATGATTTTCTGCATCCCGTCCTCGTCCGGTTCTCCGACCGCCAGCACATCCAGGCACAGCGACCGCACCGAATTGTAGATGTCGTCACGGATCGCCAACCGCGCCAAGGCATGCCAGCGGTCATCGCGCGGGAGCTGGGCGACCGCGGTCAGCAGCCCGTCCGTACCGAGCCGATCCATCAGCGCGAAGTAGGTGTCGGCGACCTCGTCGGCGTCGCGTTCGGTGATGTCGGCGACGTCGATGATGTCGAGCAGGCTGTAGCGGTACAGGCCCAGGGCGACGTCGGAAGCCAGACCACGGGGCACGCCCTGCGCCTCGAACTCGCCGATGTGTTTGGCGACGATGTCGGCGTCGTCGCCGCGCAGCCATTCCGACATCCGCGGTGACAGCCCGGCGACCTGCTCGGCGAACCGATTGATCTCGGCGCCCACCGCCAGCGGCTGGGGGCGGTAGTTGAGCAGCCACCGGCCGGCTCGGTCGATGAGCCGCCGCAGGTCCAGTGTCATTCGGTCGGTCACCGCGACCGGCAGACCGTCGCGCTCACCGGCGGCGCGGATGCGGCGCCACAGGTCGCTCACCCCGAAGATGGCGTCGGTCGCGACGTAGGCGCGCACCGCGTCGATCAGCTCGACGCCCGCGTCCTCGGTGATCCGGAAGGCATAGGTGATGCCCGCGGTGTCCACCACGTCGTTGATCAGCATGGTGGTGACGATCTCGCGGCGCAGTTGGTGCTGGCGGATCTCGGGGCCGAAGCGCTGTTGCAGTACCTGCGGAAAATACTGCGGCAGCCGGGCGGCGAACACGTCCTGCTCGGGTAGGTCGGTGGACAGTACCGCCGCTTTCAGCGTCAGCTTGACGTGCGCCATCAGAGTGGCCAACTCCGGTGAGGCCAGGCCCAGCCCGGCCTCGGCGCGTCGGGCGATCTCCTTCTCCGATGGCAGCGCCTCCAGGGCGCGGTTGAGCCCGCGGTCTGCCACCAGGTGGCGGATCTGCTCGGCGTGCACCGGCAGCAGGCTCGCGGCGTTGGCCCGGCTGGTGCCCATCAGATCGTTCTGGGCGGTGTTGTCCGCCAGGACCAGCGCACTGACCTCGTCGGTCATCGATGCCAGCAACGCGGGCCGGTCGACGGCGTCGACCTTGCCGACGGTGACCAGGGCGTCGATCAGGATCTTGATGTTGACCTCGTGGTCGGAGCAGTCGACGCCGGCCGAGTTGTCCAGGGCGTCGGTGTTGATGCGGCCGCCGGCCAGGTCGAACTCGACGCGGCCCAGCGGCGTGACGCCGAGGTTTCCGCCTTCGCCGATCACCTTGGCGCGCACCTGGTTTCCGTTGACCCGGACCTGGTCGTTGGCACGGTCTCCGACGTCGACGTCGGATTCGGACTCGGCTTTGACGTAGGTGCCGATGCCGCCGTTGAACAACAGGTCCACGGGCGCCCGCAGGATCGCCCGGATCAGCACCGGCGGGGTGAGTTCGGTGATGTCCGCGTCGAGACCCAGCACGGCGGCGACCTGCGGGCTGACCGGCACGGATTTCAGGTCGCGCGCGTAGACACCGCCTCCGGCGCTGATCAGCGACTTGTCGTAGTCGTCCCAACTGGATCGGGGCAGGTCGAACATCCGCTGACGCTCGGCGAAAGACCGGGCGGGATCTGGGTCGGGATCGAGGAAGATGTGCCGATGGTCGAAGGCGGCCACCAGTCGGATGTGTTCACTGCGCAGCATGCCGTTGCCGAACACGTCGCCGCTCATATCTCCGACGCCGACAACGGTGAAATCCTGGGTCTGGGTGTCGATTCCCATCTCCCGGAAATGCCGCTTGACCGACTCCCAGGCACCTTTCGCGGTGATGCCCATCTCCTTGTGGTCGTAGCCGACCGACCCACCGGACGCGAACGCGTCGCCCAGCCAGTAGCCGTAGGACTTGGCCACCCCGTTGGCGATGTCGGAGAAGCTGGCGGTGCCCTTGTCGGCGGCCACCACCAGATACGCGTCGTCGCCGTCGCGGCGCACGACCTGCGACGGTGCGCTGACCGCGCCGGTGGCGTGATCGACGTTGTCGGTGAGGTCGAGCAGTCCGGAGATGAACAGCGTGTAGCAGGCGATCCCTTCGTCGCGGGCCGCCTCGCGATCCGCTACCGGATTGCCGGTGGGCGTCGGTGGGCGCTTGACCACGAAGCCGCCTTTGGCTCCGGTCGGGACGATGACGGCGTTCTTGACCTCTTGGGCCTTGACCAGTCCGAGGATCTCGGTGCGATAGTCCTCGCGGCGGTCCGACCAGCGCAGCCCGCCACGCGAGACGAAGCCGAACCGCAGGTGCACCCCCTCGACCCGGGGTGAGTAGACGAAGATCTCGAACTTCGGCCGGGGCAGTGGCAACTCGTCGATCAAGCCGGCATCCAGCTTGAGCGCCAGTACGTTACGCGCGCGGGCCGAATCGGCGCGGGTGACAAAGTAATTGGTGCGTAGGGTGGCTTGAATCAGCGAGGCGAACGCGCGCAGGACCCGGTCGGTGTCCAGGCTCACCACCGCGTCGATGCCCGCCGCGACCTCCGCGGCGGCCGCCTGTGCGTCACGGTTGCGATGCGTGCGCGACGGGTCGAACAGCGCCTCAAACAGTGCCACCAGGCCGCGCGCGATGCCCGGATACTCGTTAAGCACCGAGGCGATGTGGTTCTCGCTGTAGGGGAAGCGGGCCTGGCGCAGGTATTTGGCGTAGCCGCGCAGCACCACGACCTGTTGCCAGTTCAAACCGGCGCGCAGCACCAGCTCGTTGAATCGGTCGGGCTCGACACGGCCCTCCCAGATCGCGGTGACCCCGTCGGCGAATCGCTGTTCGGCATCGTCGCGCTCGACTCCGGTCTCCGGGATGTCGATGGTGGGGTGCGCTGACACCCTGAACTTGTAGATCCACACCTGCAGGCCGTCGCCGCGGGTGACGGTGAACGGCCGCTCTTCGAGCACCGCCACCCCCATGCATTGCAGCATCGGCAGCAGTTGGCTCAGCGACGCACCGTGTCCACCGAGAAACCAGGCCAACTGACTTCCGTCGGCCTCGCCGTAGTGGGTGAACACCAACTTGACCGAGTCGGCGGTCAGCCGCTCGATGATCGCGATGTCTTCGACGGCCTCGGCTGGAGTGACAGCCTGCTTGTAGATCTCGTCGAAGGCAGCGGCATAGTGTTCGGCCACCTCGACGGCGATGGAGTCCTGCGTCGCCGTCTCGAGCAGCCGGTCTCCCCAGGTGCGGGTGGCCTCGAACAGCATCGCCTGGATCCGGGCTCGGTTGTCCTCGCCGGTGTCGACCGCACGGGCGTCGGGGTCGTCGGAGATCCGGACCATGAAATGCAGCAGCGCCCAAGGGGCTTCGCTGACGCGCGCGCTGTATTCCAGGCCCACTCCGCCGAACTCGCGAACCAGGATGTCCTCCATGTGCAGCCGCACCGGGGTGGTGTAGCGGTCGCGTGGCAGATACACCAAACACGATACGAAGCGCCCGGTGCGGTCGCCGCGCAGGAACAGCAGGGTCCCGCGCCGCGAACCGAGGTCGGACACCGCCATCGCCATGTTCAGCAGCTGTTCCGGGGTGATCGCGAAAAGCTCTGAACGCGGAACGGTTTGGATGATGTCGAGCAGAAGTTGTCCGGGGTGCCCGGGTTCCTTCTCCGCGAGCGCGAGCGCATGGCGGACGGTGTGGGAGATGACCGGGATCTCGAAGACGTCAGCGTTGATCGCGCCGGCGGTGAACAATCCGACGAACCGGTGCGCGACGATGCTGTCGCCGGTGTCCTCCCGGATCACCACCACGTAGGTGTGCGAGCTGAATCGCATATAGCTGGGCACGGTAGCCTGCGCCAGAGTCAACAGACTGTCACCGATGAGCCTGGGCCGCAAAGACTTACGCAGCTGCAAAACGCCCAGCCGGGCGGCGTCATCGACCAGCACCTGTTCGTCGCGCACCACCCCCCGCTGATAGCCCAGCAGAACGAAATGCCCGTCGGCCAGCCAGTGCAGGAGGGCCGCGACATCGTGGCGGTCCGGGGCGGCGTAGTGGCCGTGCGCGTCCGACTCGACCTCGGCGGCAAGCTCGGTGAGCGCGTTGTGCATCGCCTCGGAATCGATCGCCACCTGGCGGACGTCGGCCATCACATCGGGCAGCAGGCGTTCGGTTTCGGCGAGGGTGTGCCGGTTGACGGTCGGTGAGAGCTGGACATGAATCCAGGCCTCGGCCCCCACCGTGCCATCCACGGATCTCGGCTCAACGTCTGAGCCTCTCGGCTCCACCGAACGCAGTTCCCCGGCCTCATCTCGCTGCACGGCGAACACCGGCGACATGATCCCCACGTAGGCCACCCCGAGCCGGTGCAGGAGCACCGCCACCGAGTCCATCAGCATGCCGCCGTGTTCGGTGACCACCTGCAGCGCCGGCCCGCAACCAGCCGGATCGTCGGCGGTCAACACCGCAACCCGGGTCTCACCGGCGAGCCGATGCCGCGCCAGCCGGGCGTGCGCGGCCAGCAGCGCCGGGGTCACCAGGTCGATGGCGGCTGCCCGGCTGGCGGGATCGGCGTCGGTGGGTTCGTCGCTGATCAGCGAGTCGCTGTGCGAACCGCGGTAGGTCTCGACGTAAGCCGTCGAGACCCAAGCAGGAATGCCTTGCGGCTCAGGGGGATCGGGAAATGTTGTCCACGCGGTCGATTCTTTGGTGGACTTTGTCATCCCACCCCTCCTGACTATGTGTCAGCTCCGGCAGCACGGCTACCGGAACAACATTAGTCGCGGGTGAGCCTGCGGTGGGTCACTCGATGCGGACGCGCCGCTTCGGCACCGAGACGTTCCACCTTGTTCTCCTCGTAGGCGCCGAAGTTGCCCTCGAACCAGAACCACTTGGCCTCGTTGTCGTCGTCGCCCTCCCACGCCAGGATGTGCGTGCAGGTCCGGTCGAGGAACCAGCGGTCGTGGCTGATGACGACGGCGCAACCGGGGAACTGTTCGAGGGCGTTCTCCAGTGAACCGAGCGTTTCGACATCGAGGTCGTTGGTCGGCTCGTCCAGCAGGATCAGGTTGCCGCCCTGCTTGAGAGTCAGGGCCAGGTTCAGCCGGTTGCGCTCACCGCCGGAGAGCACGCCGGCAGGCTTCTGCTGGTCTGGGCCCTTAAAGCCGAACGCCGAGACGTAGGCCCGGGACGGGATCTCGTTCTGCCCGACCTCGATGTAGTCCAGGCCGTCGGAGACCACTTCCCAGACCGTCTTCTTCGGGTCGATGCCGGCACGGTTCTGGTCGACATAGCTCAGCTTGACCGTTTCGCCGACCTTGACCGTGCCGCTGTCCGGCTCTTCCAGGCCGACGATGGTCTTGAACAGGGTCGTCTTGCCGACGCCGTTGGGGCCGATCACGCCGACGATGCCGTTGCGCGGCAGCGTGAACGACAGGTCCTTGATCAGCTGGCGCGACTCGAAACCCTTGTCCAGGTGCTCCACCTCGACGACGGTGTTGCCCAGGCGCGGGCCGACCGGGATCTGGATCTCCTCGAAGTCAAGCTTGCGGGTCTTCTCCGCCTCGACAACCATCTCCTCGTAGCGCTGCAGGCGGGCCTTGTTCTTGGCTTGGCGGGCCTTGGCACCCGAACGCACCCAGGCGAGTTCGTCCTTGAGCCGCTTCTGCAGCTTCTGGTCCTTCTTGCCCTGCACCTCGAGACGCTCGGCCTTCTTCTCCAGATAGGTCGAGTAGTTGCCCTCGTAGGGGTAGGCCCGGCCGCGGTCGAGCTCCAGGATCCACTCGGCCACGTTGTCGAGGAAGTAACGGTCGTGGGTAACCGCGAGGATGGCGCCCGGGTAGGAGGCCAGGTGCTGCTCGAGCCACAGCACGCTCTCGGCGTCGAGGTGGTTGGTGGGCTCGTCCAGAAGCAGCAGGTCGGGCTTGCTCAGCAGCAGCTTGCACAGCGCCACCCGCCGACGCTCGCCACCGGAGAGATGGGTGACGGGCTCGTCGGGCGGCGGGCAGCGCAGTGCGTCCATGGCCTGTTCGAGCTGCGAGTCGATGTCCCAGGCGTCGGCGGCGTCAAGCTCCTCCTGGAGCTTGCCCATCTCTTCCATCAGCTCGTCGGTGTAGTCGGTGGCCATCAGCTCGGCGACCTCGTTGTACCGATTGAGCTTGGCCTTGATCGGCACGCCCTCTTCGACGTTCTCCCGGACCGTCTTGGTCTCGTCCAGCGGCGGCTCCTGCAACAGGATGCCGACGGTGGCTCCGGGCGCCAGGAAAGCGTCGCCGTTGTTCGCCTTGTCCAGCCCGGCCATGATCCGCAGGACGCTGGACTTACCCGCACCGTTGGGGCCGACGACACCGATCTTGGCGCCGGGCAGGAAGTTCAGCGTGACGTCGTCGAGGATGACTTTGTCGCCGTGTGCTTTGCGCACCTTCTTCATCGTGTAGATGAACTCAGCCATGCCGGGGTGTCGCCTCCTGGTCTCGCGAATTTGCTCGCCAACCATCCTAGGGGGTCGCCCGGCAGGGCCGTCGGCTGCTGTCAGGGCGTCAGAGCTATCCCGGCCATCTCGGCCATCTCGTCGCCGGCGCCGGATTCGCCGTCGGCGCAGTCCGGGCCGTCGGCCTCGGCGCTCGGAGAAGTCGCCGTCGGACACTCCGGTCCGGCGGCAATGATCTTCTCCACCCGGGCCGCACATCGCGCCAGGTTCGGGCCGACCGCCGTCGCGCGCAGCTCCACCGACGATCGGCGATTGCCGTCTTTGTCCTCGTATTCACTGGTGAATACGTCTCCGACCACGATCACCGGCAATCCCTTGCTCAGTGACGCACCGACGCCGGTGACCAACCGGTCCCAGCAGGTGACGGTCAGGTACAGCGAGTTGCCGGGCTCCCAGTTCCCGTCGGCGCCGCGCTTGCGCGAGTTGCTGGCGACCCGGAATTTGATCAGTTCGTGCTCCCCCACCCGGCGCCGGATCGGGTCGGTCACGACGTTGCCGATGATGGTCAACGGGGTTTCATACATGGCACGTTTTCCTTCCTGGTTGCGGCGGACGTGATCAGCCCGCTCATGCTGCACCCATTGAGCCCGCCGGCCCCGACAACGCGACGGCTCGGGCGGTTGCGTGCAGCGGCAACTGTGGAAGAAGTGTGATTTGGGGATAGCCGAGGCAGGTGTCCTACACCCGCGGCTTGCCGACGTTAACCGGCGCGTTCCAATTCGAGAATGTGATCACCACCGACTCGTCGTCTCCGGACCCCAGTTTGAGCGCAACCAGGTGATGATCACCGGTCTCCTCGATCCAGACCGTGCACGACGTCCGTTTGGTGGCCGTCAACTGCGGCACGATCTTCTTGGCCGCGCGCGCAGACACCTGGCCGCTGATCCGGACGGTGTGCACTTCGTCTGTGCCGAGCGCGATCGTCTCGCGGCCCTCGACCTCCGGGTCGAAGAAATCGGTCAGCATGTCGGCGAGCCCGGTATCCGGGCTCAGGATCGAGGCCACGTCGAAGAAGTTCGTGGCCGGCCCGTAGTCGATCCACCGGCCATCATCTTGCGACACGTAGAGGTCTCCCCCGAACACCACGAACTCCACGTAGGCCGGAGCCCCCCGGTATTTGATCTTGGCGTAGCCCTTGGCGGCCTCGGCAGGCTGCCTGGTCACGTCGCCGTCGAGCGCGGTGATCGCCATGTTCTCGATGCCGCTGCTCGCCGACAGACTCAGGTGCGCGCTGTCGACTCCTGCGGTGGTGGCGCTGGACTCCTTGAGAATCGCCGCGGCGCTCGGCAGTGGCTCACTGGCCTTCTTCGAGGACGGGGGCGACGGCTTCGATGAGGTGGCCGGTTCGGTAGCCGACGATGGTTCGGGCGACGACGTCGCCGGCACGGAGGTCGATTCGGTGGCCGATTGGACTGTCGGCGTGACGGCAGACGACGAAACCGACGGCGCGGTTGGAGCGGTGGACGAGCAACCGGCGACCAGGGCAGCAGCGGCACTCGCGATCGACAGTACGGCGGGGAGCCTGCGCATGCCCGCCATGCTAGGTGCCCTCGGACCGGCGGACCCGGCAAGGGGGAACCGCGCGGCGATGGAACCGTTGGTATACGTTGCTTGCGGTGGATACCAAAGGCCAGTCCGGCAGCGGTGCACACACCGACCGCAGCACATGGGCACGCGACGAAATCCGGGTTTCGAACCCGAAAGCCATGCGACGCTCGATTGCCGGCACTGCTGTCGGCAACTTCATGGAGTGGTACGACTTCGGCATCTACGGCTTCCTCGCCACCACTCTCGCGCAGGTCTTCTACCCCGGCGACAGCTCCAGTGCGGTGGGCCTGATCGCCACGTTCGGCACCCTGGCCGCGGCCTTCGCGGTGCGGCCGTTCGGCGGGATATTCTTCGGCGCACTCGGTGACCGCATCGGCCGCAAAAAAGTCCTGATCATGACCGTCTCGCTGATGGCGATAGGCACCACGATCACGGGACTGCTGCCGTCCTACGAGGCGATCGGGATCTGGGCTCCGGTCCTGCTGATCATCACCAAGCTGATGCAGGGCTTCTCCACCGGCGGCGAGTACGTCGGCGCGATGACCTATGTCAGCGAACACGCCCCGGACCGCACCCGCGGCGCGCTGACCGGATTTCTGCCGTTAGGCACCTTGGGCGGCTACATCACCGGCGCCGGCGTGGTCACCCTGATCCAATCCCAACTGCCGGTGTCCGACATGTTGCACTGGGGCTGGCGAGTCCCCTTCCTGCTGGGTGTGCCGCTGGCCATCGTCACGCTGTACATGCGGTTGCGCATCGATGAATCACCGGCCTTCGAAGAGCTGGAACAGGCCGGTGCTGACAACTCGGTGGCCAGCGAAACCGGGTGGCAGCAGTTCCGGCAAACCGTCGTGGGACACCGCAGCGGTCTGCTGATCTGCATGGGCCTGGTGCTGGCGGAGAACGTCACCAACTACATGCTCACCGGATACCTACCGACGTACTTCAAGCAGGTCGGCAGTATCAGCGGCAGCCGCGGGCTGACGATGATCGTGGTGGCGCTGGTGATGATGTTGGTCGTCGTGATGCCACTGGCCAGATTGTCCGACCGAATCGGCCGCAAGCCGCTGCTGTGGACCGGCAGTGCCCTACTGATCTTCGGCTCGGTCCCGGCGTTTCTGCTGATCCGCCACGGCGGCAGCTATCCGATCCGGTTGCTCGGTGTGCTGCTCATCGGGCTGATGCTGGTGTGCTTCAACAGCACCACACCGTCGACGCTGCCAGCGCTGTTCCCCACCGCGGTGCGCTTTTTCGCGGTGGCCATCGGATTCAACATCTCGGTCTCGTTGTTCGGAGGTACCACCCCGCTGGTCGCCGAGACGCTGGTCTCGGGAACCGGCAACGTGATGGTGCCCGCCTTCATCCTGATGGGCGCGGGCGTCATCGGCGCGATCACGGTGTGGTTCACCCCGGAGACGGCCGGCAAGCGCCTGCCCGGGGCGGGACCGTCGGTGGCCACCGAGCAGGAGGCCAGTGCCATCGCCGAAGCGGGGCTGCGCGAATAGACCAAGTCGATCGATTCGGGCACCGGCCGTGGTGATCAGTCCAGACCGACGAGATCCGCGGAGATGCGCCACAGGCCGTCGATGAGCTTGGGGTCGCGGGCCTGTCGGTTCTCGCGGCCGTTGGCGCGGTGCCGGTCGAAGTAGACACCGTTGATCGCGGGGTCGGCGCCGCGGTTGGCCAGTTCGATCAACGGCGCGGCGCCCTGGGCCGGGGTGATGGCCGCGCGGTGGCGCAGCGGGGTGCGGTAGAGCAGGCCGACAAACCAGCAGTCCCGGCCGAAGCTCGTCGCGACCGGACCGGGATGCACTGCGGCCGAGATGATCGCGTCGTCAACCCAGCGCTGGGCGATGCCGCGGGTGAACAGGATGTTCATCAGCTTGCTGGTCCCGTAGGCCCGCGGCTCAATGGCACGCCGGCGCCGATAGTCCAGGTCATCGAGGTCGACGTGGCCGAACCGGTTGCCGATGCTGGAGGTGTTCAGCACCAGCGCGCCGCCGGCGGCGGCCAGCCGGTCGCGCAACAGGTTGGTCAGCAGGAACGGCGCGAGGTGGTTGATCCCGAAGTTGGGTTCATGTCCCTGGGCGGTACGTTGCCCCGGCGCGAACGTTCCGCCCGCGTTGTTCAGCAGAACGTCGATGGTGCCGACCTGTTCGCGGATCTGTTCGGCCAGCGCACGAACCTGGTCGAGATCGGCGAAGTCAGCGGTCAGGGCGGTGGCACCGGCGTCGGCGGCGACCGGCGCCAATTTCTGAGCCGAGCGGCCGACGACTACGAGATTGACCTCCGGTCCGGCCAAAGCACGCGCTGCGACAGCGCCGATGCCGTCACTGGCGCCGGTGATCACGATCGTTCGGGGTGAGGTCACTGCAGGTTCTCCTTCGATTCGTCACGGTCAGATCGCGTCGGCGGGTCGCCGCACCGGGCTCACCCGTCGCGGCGGGCCATCTCCGCCAGCATCGCGTTGTAGGCGGCCAGGTCGGCGTCGTCATCGCGTTCGGCGGCGCGGTCGAGACGCTTGGCGATGCGCCGGTCACTGCGATGCCACTGCACCAGCAGTGCGATCATCACCATGAGCAGGGGCAATTCGCCTGCTGACCAGGTGATGCCGCCGCCCAGGTGCTGGTCGCCGGCCAAATCGGTGTGCCAGGGCAGGCCCAGCGCACCGTAGAACCACTCCCCGAGCACCTTGTGCATCCCCATCAGGAAGACCCCGAAGAAGCCGTGCAGCGGCAGCGAGGCGAACACCACCGCCAGCTTGGCCAGCGGTGAGATGGGCCGCGGGGTGGGGTCCACGCCGATCACGACCCAATAGAAGAGGTAGCCGCTGAGGATGAAGTGGATGTTCATCGCGAGGTGCCCGGCGTGACTGCCGGCGATCGAGTCGAAGAGGCTGCTGAAGTAGAGCCCGTAAAAACCGACGACGAAGATCACCGCCGCGATGATCGGATTGGTGAGGACCCGCGAAACCCGACTGTGCAGCGCGGCCAGCAGCCATTCCCGCATTCCGGGCGGCTCGCCGCGACCGGCGACCGGCAGCGCCCGTAGCGCCAGCGTGGTCGGCCCGCCCAGCACCAGCAGGATCGGCACCAGCATCGACAGCAGCATGTGCACGGCCATGTGCATGCTGAACATCGCCGGCATGTAGCGACCGGTGCCCGACGAGGTGGCGAACAGCAGAGTCAGGCAGCCCAGCATCCAGGCGGTGGTGCGGCCCGCGGGCCAGGCGTCACCGCGGCGGCGCAGCCGCAGCACTCCGGCCAGATACACGCCGGCCAGAACTATCGCGGCGGTACCGAAGACGACGTCGTATCGCCAGTCGAACAGGATTCGGGCCACGGTCGGCGGGCCGGCGAAGTCGTAGCCGATCTTGACCATCGGGACCGACGGGTTGAGCACCGTCGGCGGGGGTGGCGGGGTGCGGCCCAGCCCCACCGCGACGCCGAAGGTGAGCGCGAAGACGACGGCCTCGGTCAGCGCCAGGCGGATCAGTGGGGCGCGCTTGTTCGGGTCTTCCTGCAGTGCGGCCACCCCGCGGCGCCGCTGCCAGGCTCCGAGGGCGCCGAGCACACACAGGGCGACGAACTTGGCCACCACCAATTGGCCGTACGGCGTGGTCAGCAGATCGGCGAGGGTCAGGCGAACCAGCGCGTTGAGCACTCCGGACAGGCCCATCGCCACGAAGCACCACAGCGCCACGGTGGAGAAGCGCCGGGAGGCCAGGGCGGCGTGCTCCCCGCCGCGGATCGCGTGGACCAGCAGCGCCAGCAGGCCGCCGGCCCACAGGCCCGCGGCGATCAGGTGGATGAGCAGGCTGTTGGTGGCCAGGTCGTGTGACCCGCCGGCGGCCGAATGCCCAGTCAACCCCAGCGGGATCAGGGTCAGCAGCGAACCCGCCAGCAGCACCGGTGTCCAGGACCAGCGCAGCACGGGCAGGCTCGCCAGTGTCACCAGCGCGGCCAGCAGCGCGGTCCACCGCCAGGCCGACGCGGTGTCGACCAGCCCGGCGAACGACCAGGCCGTCGCCGGGTCGAGGAACTCCGACAACGGGTGCCCGGAGACATCGGAGATCGTCAACGGAACCAGTAGCGCGGCACACACCGCCCAGGCTCCCGACGCCGCCGTGCCCCACCGCAGCGCACGGTAGCCGGCGACGTCGAGGACCCCGCTTTCCTGCGGCGGCACCAGGAACGCCGCCAGCAGAAACGATCCCACCGCCAGCACGGCGGCCATCTCGCCGGCCGCCCGCACAAACGGCAGTCCCAGCGTGGTCACCGGGCCCGGGTCGGGCAGGCCGGTCGCGGTCAGGGCATCGGCCAACGACAGCGCCCCGATCCCGGCGGCGATGCATCCGGCCAGGATCGCCAGTCCGGTCAGCATCGGCACCAAGATCGCCGCGCGGCCGCGGGTCGCCGAAGTAGCCGTCATGGCTCCCAGCGTATGGTGCGCGCCCGCCGCGCCGCATACCAGGCGGGCGACGTTGTGGCCCGCCCCGCTACCTGCTCATTCCCCGCCAGTGCCGTCGCACCTCCATGTCCCGGGCGGCAAACGCCTCCCGGGCGATGCGGGCAATGTGGTCGGAGTCCTGCAGGATTCCTCGCAGTTCAGACCGGAACGCTTTGCGGCGTCCCGCCAGATCCGGCGCGGGTTCCAGCAGGCCTTGATCGGCGACCACCTGACATGCGGTCGCAAACAGCAGGGTGGACACCGATTCGCTGCTGCGAACGCGTCCCTGCGCCACGTACTGGCGGCCGACTCCCAAGGCCAACTGTGTCAGTTCGTTCTCGCCGATGTCGGGCGGTGCGTCGCAGAGCACATCGGCGACGATCGCGTAGGACTCGAAGAACACCCGCAGCATGACGTCGGAGGTCACTGGTGTCTTCTCCGAGAGAATGCCGTCGATCTCGGCGCCACCGGCGCCGACCCTGGCCTGCCAGTCACCGAACCAGGACATCTCCTCGGCGATGTTGTCGCGGAACGACGCGGAGTCGGCGAAGTAGAAGTCGAACTTGAGCAGGTCGCGCAGCCGCATCGCCTGCGTCCAGAACGCGTCCAGCCGGTCGCCTTCGCCGCGGCCGGCGTGCGCCAGGGCCAGTTCGACGATCGAGGTCTCCAGGAAGGCGTGGATCACCGAGTTGCGGTAGAACGACGCGGCGTGCTCGTCTTCGGGGGCGATCCGCCACACCGACTCGCGCCCGCCGTCGACCCGGGTGACCGGGTGCCCGTTGGACAACGCATCCACCGCTGCGCGGACGCCGTCGCGGCTACGCAGCCGCAAACCACTGGTGGAGATCGGGGTCTGCTTGCGTTCCAGGTAATCCAGGCCGGCCTGCAGCGAATGGTGGATCTGGTCCAGCGTCAACGCCAGTCCGTGCGTGGTCAGCAGCAACGCCGACACCAGGCCGGTCGCGCTGATCGGGGTGACGCGCTGGATCCGCCAAGCCACCTCGATGGCCATCTTCTGCATGGCCAACCGTTTGGCGTCCGGGTCGGTCGCGGCCGCGCTGTCGGGGTCACCGAGGTACTGGCGCATCGATACGGCCTCGGGGAAACGCACGTAGATCTTGCCGTAGTTGCGTTCGCCCTGCGCCTTGATGAAGCGGTAGAGCCAGCGGATCCCCTCGGGGGTCTTCTCCCCGCCGCGGGCGTAGGCGGCGTACTCGTCCGTTTCGTGCAGTTGGTCGAAACTGATCGAAACACCTTGCAGGAGAACATCTTCAGTGCGGTTGTCCAGATAGGCGTCGGCGACGTAGGTCATCAGCCCGAGCTTGGGGGGCAGCATCTTGCCGGTACGCGACCGGGTGCCCTCAATGGACCAGCTCAGGTTGAACCGTTTTTCCATCACGTAGCCGACGTACTCCTTGAGCACGTATTTGTAGAGCGGGTTGTTGCCGATGCTGCGGCGGATGAAGATCACGCCGGAGCGGCGCAGCAACGGCCCCATCAATCCGAACGACAGATTGATACCGGCGAAGACGTGGACCGGAGGAAGCCGGTTCTCCTGCATCGCCACCGGCATAACCGCGCCGTCGATGTAGGACCGGTGGGAGAACAGCAGCACCGCGGGGTGGTTCTCCAGCGCGGTGCGCAGTGCCGCGACCTGATACTCGTCGTAGTCGATCTCGGGGTCGAAGCCGCGGCTGAGCATCCGGGTCAAGACGGCGACCATGTCGACCGAGACCCGACTCCAGCCGGTGGACAGCTCGTCGAGCATCTTGCCGGCTTCGTCGACGGTGGCGCCCGGAATGGCTTCCAGTCCTTCGCGGAAACGAGTGGAGGCCAAGATCTCCGGTTTCACCAGCCGCGGAGACTTGTACTGCGGGCCCAGGATCCGGTTCTCGGCGCGCTCCAGCGCCAGCACTGCGCGGCGCGTGACGAAATGCGCGAAGTCCCGCGGGTTTTCACCGACGGTGTTCTCACTCCACTGGCTGCGCAGGTCGGCGACGCTGGCCGGCTCACCCACCACGACGCGGGCCAGCGACGACTCGGTCCGCAGAATCTGGCGCTGTTGGCGTTCACTGGGTCGATACGGATTGCGGCCGGGCAGCAAGGCGGCCACCCGCTTCAGGGCGGAGGCTTCGGCGCGGGGCATCCAGAAAACTCGCACCGGCAGGATCGACCGCCGCTCGTCGCGTTCGAGGTGTCCGACCAGCCGAGCCATCGCGCCGGGCGAGCGCTGCGACGGGTCGAGCTCCAGCAGTTCGATGCGGTCGCCGCGGCGGCCGTCCCGGTACCGTTCCAGCCACTCGTGAACGAGGTCGGCCTCCACCGGCGACGACACGTAGGCCAAAACCAGGGTGTCGGCGGTTGCGGTGGACCCCGAGGGGTCGGTGGCCGGTGATGTCGTCACTGCTCCCCCTTCGGGGCCGGCGGCTTCTTGGCCGGAGCTTTCTTGGCGGGGGCTTTCTTGGCGGCAACCTTTTTCGCCGGCGTCTTCTTAGCCGGGGCCTTCTTGGCCGCTGACTTCTTGGCCGCTGGCTTGGGTGACCAGGCCGGCAACTCGTCGACCGGCCAGTCGGCCAGGGTGTCCAGGTACAGCTGGCGGACCTCCGCAATCCGCTCCGGCAGCGTGTCGATCGTCCAGTCCTCGACCGAGATCGCCGGGAACACCGCGACGTCGACGGTGCCCGGGTGAGCGCTCATCGAGTCCCGGGCGGCGACCACCTCGGCGTTGCGGATGATCACCGGCACGATCGGTATCCCGGCCGCCATTGCGAGCCGGAACGGCCCCTTCTTGAACGGGCCCACCCCGGTGGTGTCCACCCGGGTCCCTTCGGGCGCGATCACCACCGACAGACCGCGCTTGGCACGCTCTTCGACCTGTTGTAGAGACTCCACGGCCGCTGCCGCGTCGTCCCGGTCGATGAACACCATCTCGGTCAGCTTCCCCAGTGGACCGGCGATCGGGTCTCTCTCCAGCTCACGTTTGCCGACGCTGATCCAGTTGTCACGCACCAGCGAGGCGGTGATCACCGGATCGACCTGGTTGCGGTGGTTGAAGATGAACACCGCCGGCCGGGTTGCGGTGAGGTTCTCCTTGCCGATCACGTTGAGCCGCACGCCATTGAGCCCCAACAGCACCTGCGGGAACAGCGCGGTGAAGAAGTTGACGCCTCGGCGCCGGCTGCCGCTGAGCAGGCCCAGTCCGATCGCGCCAGCGCCCACCGGAACGATCGAGCTGAGGCCGGCCAGATTCCGCAATTGGCCGACGACCCCGCTGCCGCGGCTGCTGAACTGCAGGATCGGCCAACCGCGCTTGCGAGCGACCGAGGCCATCTTGCCCTCGGGGTTCGTCGGTCGCGGATTGCCGACCAGATGCATCAGCGCGACGTCCTCATCCCCGTCGGCGTAGAAGTAGCTGTCTTGCAGGTCGATGTCGTGTTCGGCGGCGAATTTCTGCACCGCGGCGGCCTTGCCCGGCCCCCACAGGATCGGTTCGACCACCTCTCCGGTGAGCACACCGTCCTCGTCAGTGACGAAGGCGTTGGTGAGCGTGTTGGTGATGCCCAGGAAACGGGCCACTGGTTCGACCTGGATGGTCAGCGCCGACGAGCTCAGCACCACGGTGTGCCCGCGCGCCTGGTGGGCCCGCACCACTTCGCGCATTTCGGGGTAGATGCGTTTGGCGATCTTCTGGACGAACAGCCGCTCACCGATCTCGTCGAGGTCGCTGATCGAGCGGCCCCGCAGTGCCGAGGACGCGGTGTTGATGAGTTCCTCGAACTCGATGCGGCCGAGCTGATGGTTGAGCCCGGCCTGGATCATCCCGAATAGCTCCCCCAGCCCCATGTCGCGGCTCCGGAATCGCTCCCGGGTGAGAATCACGGCGGTGAAGCCGGCCACCAGGGTGCCGTCGAGATCGAAGAACGCACCGATCTTGGGACCGGGCGGGCTCGCCGCGATCTCGGCCACCGATCCGGGCAGCCGCATGTCGCGTGGCGGCCGAGACTTCTCGTCGTCTGTCATGACTCGCCACCGGCGGTGAAGGAGGCCGGCACGCAGCGCGGCGCGGGATCTCCGGCGAGCGCCAGCACTTCGTCGAAGCCCTCCACCAGACACGTGGTGAACAGCCTCTCGTCGCGGACGGCTGCGCGGTCATAGCGGACCGTGATGGTGCACTCACCGCCCCGCGAGATCAGCACCACCATCATCGCGACACCCGGCAACGGGCCGATTCCGTAGTGCCGCAGCACCTTCGCGCCCGCGATGTAGGTTTCGCCGGGATAGAACGCCACGTTGCTGGCCTGCACGTCGGCGCTGACCACCGACTCGGTCATCTTCTCCAGAACCGGGGACGGAAAGACACTCAGCAGCGGCGCGATGGAGCCGAGCACGTCCATCGCCGGCTCGTCACGGCGCTGGGTCATCTGAGAGCGAATCCGCTTGATCCGCTCTACCGGGTCGGCGACTCCGACCGGTGCCGCCAGGTTCACCCCGGTGAACCGGTTGCCGCCGGCGGGATCGGCGTCGGCGCGCAGGTTTACCGGGATCGCCATCGGCAGCGTCGCGATCGGCACCCCCAGGGCCCGGTGGTAACGCCCCAGTGCACCGGAGACGGCAGCCAGGTAGGCGTCGTTGATGGATCCGCCGCCGGCCTTGGCGGCCCGATGCAGATCCGACAGCCGCACGTCGATCGCCTGGGTCCGGCTGGCCAGGCTGCGGCGGCGCAGCAGCGGCGAGGGTTCGGCGGCTTGGCTCATCACCCGCGCGCCCGACCGGGCGTAGGTGATGGCGCCGGTCACCGCCGACAGCGGGTCGCGCACGGTGCGGGTCGCCATCGACAGCGCCCCCAACAGCACATCGCGGGTGCCGCCGAGCATCGCGATCGGCAGATGGTTGATGCCGTCGCGCATCAGGTCGCCTGACGACAAGTCCTGCGGTACCGGTTGCGGCGGCATTGACCGCGCCGGCGGATCGCGTTCGAGGTCATAGATCCGGCCGAACATCGCGGCACCGCCGACGCCGTCGGTGACCGCGTGACTCAGATGCATCAAGGTGGCGGCGCGGCCCTCGGCCAGCCCTTCCACCAGGGTCGCCGACCACAGCGGGCGCTGGATGTCCATCGGTGATTGCAGCGCCACTTCGGCGAGATCGAGCACCTCACGCAAGCCCCCGGGCTCGGGCACGCGGACCCGCCGGACATGGAAATCGAGGTTGAAGTCGGGGTCTACCACCCACCGCGGCGCAGCCGTCGGCAGCGTGGGCACCACAACCTTCTGGCGCAGCCGCAGCACCTTCCGCGAGACGTTCTCGAACAGGCTCCGGAACCGATCCCAGTCCGGGGTGGTGTCGAGCAGCTCCAGGCCCATGATCCCCGAGCGGGTGCGCGGATTGGCCTCCCCGCGGTGCAACAGGTAGTCGAGTGCACCGAGCTCGGTGGGCAAGCCGTCGGCGTCCACGAGGTCACCCACGCCGAGCTCCCCGCGCTGCAGTCCGACCTGCTCGGCGCACCGAGGCTGTCACCACACACCACTCCTGATTCACAGACGTCACGAGCACCATTCAACGCTAGTTGTTTGCCCCCGGCGACAGGTGTCGATTGGCGCAGATCGGATGCCTGCCGGCGAATCGAAATACCGTGTTGGCCGGTTGAATTGGAAACCGGCGGTTTAGCGAGGCTCGACGAAGGAGAGCCGAAGCTAGAACCGCCGCATAAGCCCCGCGGTTTAGCGAGGCTCGACGAAGGAGAGCCGAAGCTAGAACCGCCGCATGAGCCCGGCGGTTTAGCGAGGCTCGACGAAGGAGCGCCGAAGCTAGAACCGCCCCGTGTATCCGGCCTGCGGCTTTGCTCGGTCGGCGCAGATCCACCTCTACCAGCGGATAAACTGGACCCGCATTGCCTCCGTAGCTCAGGTGGATAGAGCACATGACTTCTAATCTTGTGGTCGCAGGTTCGAGTCCTGCCGGGGGCGCAGCAGCGTTGTATGGCTTCGGGTGATGCTTGACAGCGGCTTCGGTTGATCCTTGACGCAGCAGCCGGGGGCGATGAGCTCAAGTAGCGGCGATCGGCCCGGCTACCGTTACCGGATGCCACCTCGACGCAGGTTTCCGTCTGCCAAAACCTCGGGGGCGGCTCGCGCGCGTTACGCGACGCGACGGCGACGACGGCTCGCTCGTGTCGACAACGACCTCACCGCCACCCAGTGGGACACCATCCTCGACGCGTGGGGCAGCTGCGCATACTGCCAGATGACGAGCACGGCGTTGCAGCGCGACTGCATTGTTCCGATCTCGCGTGGCGGCCGCTACACCCTCGAAAACGTGGTCCCTGCCTGCGCCGCCTGCAACGCAAGCAAACACAACCGCGAGGTCACCGAGTGGCTTCGTCGCAAGAAGCTTGACGAACGCACGTTCCTGCTACGCCACGCGACCATCTTGCGGGCCCTGCAGCACAGCGATTAGCACCGGGGATTCGGCAAGTAGCCGGGCTAGCCACTAGTCTGGAGCGTCAACGATCAACCAAGGACGATCCGTCAACGCATCGACCGCCGCCGAACAGCGGCGCGTCGGCCGCGGCGGAACGCCACAAGCCCGGTTCGCGCGACATCGCGTCGCGCGGAACGACAAGGAGACCGGGCAAATCGCGAAAGGCAGATCCATGAGCCACGAACGGGCGCTCATCTTCTTCACCATGTTCATGATCGCGATGGTGGGGGTGACCGCAGGGGTCGTCACCTGGATCGGCTGATCGATCCCCACCGCGGTAGCGTCGTCGCGCTATGACACGTCCCGATCTCGTCTTATACAGCGTCACCGACCGTGTGGCGCTGATCACCGTCAACGATCCGGACCGGCGTAATGCCGTCACCGGCACGATGTCGGTGCAGCTGCGGGCCGCCGTGGAGCGGGCCGAAGCCGACCCCGGGGTGCACGCGGTGGTGGTCACCGGCGCGGGCCGGGCGTTCTGCGCCGGCGCCGACCTGTCGGCCCTCGGTGCGGCGACCGAGGACGGACTGTTGGCCCTGTACGACGGGTTCATGGCGGTCGCACAGTGCACGTTGCCCACGATCGCCGCGGTCAACGGTGCCGCGGTGGGCGCGGGCCTGAACCTGGCGCTGGCCGCCGACGTGCGTATCGCCGGTCCGGCGGCGCTGTTCGACGCCCGCTTCCAGCAGTTGGGTCTGCATCCCGGCGGCGGTGCCACCTGGATGCTGCACCGGGCGGTCGGTCCTCAGGTGGCCCGGGCCGCCCTGTTGTTCGGCATGCGTTTCGACGCCGAGGCAGCGGTGCGGCACGGCTTGGCGCTGCAGATCGACGACGACCCGGTCACCGCGGCGATGAACCTGGCCGCCGGGCCGGCGTCGGCGCCTCGGCAGGTGGTTTTGGCGACCAAGGCGACGATGCGCGCCACCGCCAGTCCCGGTGCGATCGAGGGCGACCAACACGAGTTCGCCAAGCAGACCGAGCTGGGTCCGCAGGCAGCCACCGTCGAGTCGCCGGAATTCGCCGCACGGCTGGCCGCAGCGCAGCGCAAATAACCGCGCCCGACTACAGATCCAGCAGTGCGATCTCGGGTTGTTCAATCAGATCGCGAAGCGCACACAGGAATTCGGCGATCTGCGCGCCGTCGGCTACGCGATGGTCGAATGCGCACGTCAGGGTCAGCTGAGGACGCACGACGACGGTGTCGCCCACCGCCGCCGGCCGTGGTTTGAGCGAACCGATCCCCAGGATGGCCGCCTCCGGGTAATTGATCACCGGCACCCCGTCGTCGAGGCCGAGTGCCCCGAAGTTGGAGACCGTGAACGTCGACCCCTGCAGCTCGGCCGGTTTGAGTGTGCCGGCCCGAGCCTCGGCGATCAGCCGCGTCACGGTGTCGGCGAGTTCGCGGGTGGTCTTGCGGTGCGCGTCGAACACCACCGGCACCAGCAGGCCGCGGGGCGCGGCCACCCCGAAGCCCAGATGCACGCCGCGATGGGTGCGGATCATCGGGCCATGCGGCGCTTCGACCCAGGTGGCGTTGAGCACCGGGTGGCGGGTCAGGGCGATGACCAACAGCCGCAGAATCAGCACGAACGGGGTGATCGTCGCGCCGCCCGTCTCGACGAGCCGATCCCGCAGCCGCAGCAGGTTGGTGCCGTCCACTTGCACGCGGGCGTGCGCGTCGGGGATCCTGCTGCGCGACAATGTCATCCGCTCGGCCATGGCCGCCTGCACCGGGCTGGGTGGACGAAATTCACCGTCGGGAGCCGCCTGGCCGGCGGCTGCGCGCACACCGTCGGGGGTGATCACGCCGCCCGGTCCCGGCGGCACGCGACTCAAGTCGACGCCCAGCTCGGCGGCGAGCTTGCGGGCACCCGGCTTGGCCTTGGGGCGCCCGGTAGCGGACGTGCAGGCGCGGCGGCTGGTGTCGAACGTGTCGTCGGCGCCGTAGCCGACCAGCACCGGGGCGCGCCCGGCCGGTGTACCGGTGTCGATACGCACCAAGGGCGCCCCGACCGCAAGCACGTCGCCCACCGCGCCGCCCAACTCGACCACCCGGCCGGCAAACGGGCTGGGGATCTCCACCTCGGCTTTGGCGGTCTCCACCGAGCACAGCGCCTGGTTGAGTTCGATCTGATCACCGACGGCGACGTTCCAGCTGGTCACCGTCACCTCTTCGAGGCCCTCCCCGAGATCGGGGACGGTGAAGGTCTGGACCGTCTCGGTACTCACGGCGCCTCCAGCACCCGTTGCACGCAGTCCAGCAGCCGATCGGGGCCGGGCAGCCACAGCCGTTCCAGCCGGGCCGGTGGATACGGGGTGTCGAATCCGCTGGCGCGCAACACCGGTGCCTCCAGCTCGTAGAACAATTCCTCGGAGATGCGCGCGGCCAGTTCGGCGCCGTAGCCGAGATTGCGGGGACCCTCGTGCAGAACCACGCATCGCCCGGTGCGCCGCACCGACGCCGCGACGGTGTCGAAGTCGAGCGGGACCAGCGAGCGCAGGTCGACCACCTCCAGGCTCCAACCATGGTGTTGCGCAGCGATATCGGCGGCGGACAGCGCGGTGGCCACTCCACCGCCGTAGGTGAGCACTGTGACGTCGGTACCGGTCCGGCGTACGGCAGCACACCCGATGCCCGGCGCCGGGTGTTCGGTGTCGACGGGTCCGCGGGCCCAGTACCGCCGCTTGGGCTCGAGGAACATGACCGGGTCGGGAGCGGCGATCGCGTGGCGCAGTAGCCAGTACGCGTCCGAGGGGTCGGCGGGCGCAACGACCTTCAGTCCGGCGGTGTGCGCCCAATAGGTTTCGGTGGATTCCGAATGATGCTCGGCCGCACCGATTCCGCCGAACGACGGGATGCGCACGGTGACCGGCATCGATACCGCGCCGCGGGTCCGGGTCCGGTACTTGGCTAGGTGGCTGACCACTTGGTCCAATGCCGGGTAGCTGAATCCGTCGAACTGGATCTCCGGAACCGGTACGAACCCGCGAATCGCCAAACCGATGGCGATGCCGATCACCGCCGATTCCGCCAACGGTGTGTCGAAACAGCGTTGCTCACCGAAGGTTTCAGCCAAACCTTCGGTCACCCGGAACACCCCGCCCTGCACGCCGACGTCGGTGCCGAACACCAGGACCTTGGGATCGCCGTCCATCGCGTCGCGCAGCGCCCGGTTGAGCGCCGCCACCATGGTCAGCTCTTCGGTGCGGGTGCTGGAGCCGGTCGCCACGGTGGGAGTCGCTGCGCGGGCGGGTGGTTCGAGGATCTGGGTCATCAGCGCCCCCTGCCCAATTCGGCGCGCAGCGCGGCCCGCTGTTGCTGCAGATCCGGGGTGATCTCGGTGAAGACAGCGGTGAACACCTCATCGATATCGGCATCGGCGGCCCCGACGGTCGCGTCTCGCAGCTCGCTGCGTACACGCTTGGCCCGAGAATCCACCCGGTCCTCTAAGCGCTGCGACCACACGCCGATATTGCGCAGGTAGCTGCGGTAACGCGGGATCGGGTCGAGCGCTGCCCACCGGTCGACTTCGGCGTCGCTGCGGTAGCGGGTCGGATCGTCGGAGGTGGTGTGCGGGCCGAGCCGGTAGGTGACGGCCTCGATCAGCGTGGGTCCGCCGCCGTTGCGGGCGCGGTCGGCGGCTTCGGCCATCACCGCGTAGCAGGCCAACGGATCGTTGCCGTCCACCCGGATGCCCGGCATGCCGTAGCCGATCGCCTTGTGCGCCAGCGAGACAGCGGCGGTCTGCTTGCGCAGCGGCACCGAGATGGCCCACTGGTTGTTCTGCACATAAAACACGCAGGGGGCGGCGAACACCGCGGCGAAATTCAGTGCCTCGTGTACGTCGCCCTCGCTGGTGGCGCCGTCGCCGGTGAACGCGACGGTGACGGAATCCTCAGCCAGGCGTTGGGCGGCCATCGCCGCCCCCACCGCGTGCAGCGTCTGGGTGCCGATCGGAATCGAGATCGGCGCGCAGTTCTTCTCGGTGAACTCCAGCCCGCCGTTCCAGGTTCCACGCCAAGCGGCGGCGAGGTGCCCCGGTGGGATGCCCCGGGTGACGAAGACGCCCAGCTCGCGGTACTGCGGGAACAGCCAGTCGGTTTTGCGCAGGCACGCGGCTGCGCCGACCTGGGCGGCCTCCTGGCCCCGGCATGACGCGTACAGCCCTAGCTCGCCCTGGCGTTGCAGGTTGACCAGTTCGGTGTCTAGTTCGCGAGTGAGCACCATGAGCTCATAGAGCCAACAGAGAGTTTCTTCGGGCAGGTCTCGGCTGTAGCGATTCTCGGTGGTGGGCGCCCCGTCCGGCGCGATCAGCTGCACAGGCTCCAGGGCGACCTGCGGACCGGTAGTGCCTGGCAGCTGGCCCATGAGAGCCTCCTTGTGACGCTGATCTCATTATGCCAGCGAACACCGAGAGCCCTGGTGATCCGGTGCGGCGTGGCTATTCGTCGAGTGTGCGGTTTGGTGGTCGAAATCGGCTTGTCTCGTACGAAACCGCACACTCGGCGAGCTCTATTGAGCTGGGCTCAGCCCGTCACCTCGAAAACACCGTGCGCCCCGTTTTCGGC